>NZ_JBWDNW010000007.1:0-290934 GCF_056269405.1 Paenibacillus sp. J2L1-98
ATTGGAAAGCGGCAGCGTAGGCTCAGAGCAGCTTTCGGCAGGCAGCGTAACGAGAGAAAAGCTGGCATACGGAAGCGTAGGCCCGGAACAATTGGAAAGCGGCAGCGTAGGCTCAGAGCAGCTTTCGGCAGGCAGCGTAACGAGAGAAAAGCTGGCATATGGAAGCGTAGGCTCCGAACAATTGGAAAGCGGCAGCGTAGGCTCAGAGCAGCTTTCGGCAGGCAGCGTAACGAGAGAAAAGCTGGCATACGGAAGCGTAGGCCCGGAACAATTGGAAAGCGGCAGCGTAGGAGCAGAGCAGCTTTCGGCAGGCAGCGTAACGAGAGAAAAGCTGGCATATGGAAGCGTAGGCTCCGAACAATTGGAAAGCGGCAGCGTAGGCTCAGAGCAGCTTTCGGCAGGCAGCGTAACGAGAGAAAAGCTGGCATACGGAAGCGTAGGCCCGGAACAATTGGAAAGCGGCAGCGTAGGAGCAGAGCAGCTTTCGGCAGGCAGCGTAACGAGAGAAAAGCTGGCATATGGAAGCGTAGGCTCCGAACAATTGGAAAGCGGCAGCGTAGGCTCAGAGCAGCTTTCGGCAGGCAGCGTAACGAGAGAAAAGCTGGCATACGGAAGCGTAGGCCCGGAACAATTGGAAAACGGCAGCGTAGGAGCAGAACAGCTTTCGGCAGGCAGCGTAACAGCCGATAAGCTCGCGCCAGGCATGCTGCAAGCGTATATTGCTGAAAATGAAACGATTCTGTCCTTGCAGCAAAAGACGATTGAACTTTCTTCATTAAGTTTTACGCCTGTAATATCGACTGCAAGCAGCGGAGTTACTAAGCAGCAGTTCGGATTGTCGCCCTTTAGCTTCACTTTTCAAGAAGAGCAGATTGAAGTCGTCATTGCTTTCGAAGAGCCTTTCTCGGATAATCGTTACGTACTAACGGCGACGATTGATAATCCCGCTTGTTATGCAGTGATACAATCAAAAACGGCCGAACAAGCAAAGATTACCGTTATCCGTACCCGCATCAGTCAAGATCCTAGAGGTGATATTAACTGGATTGCAATCGGTAGAGCCTAGATACGATAAGAGGATTTTGTACGCGAAAAGCGTCAAAATCCTCTTTTTTTATAATATACGGAAGACGGTATAATTTCGAAAATTACACGGATGCCGTTACGGTACAGGAAGTCCTACATACAATATGGTGTTATGGTGTTATACCGATCGATCATATTAAGGATTGGAGAGATCGCTAATGAGACGAAAAAAAAAGAATGACCAACGTCTCAAAAACAAATCTGATTTGAAAACCAATATGAACAAACGCGTTGATCGTTACAAACGCGGCTTGGATGAAGGCTACCAGCAGGGTTTAGAAGCAGGATATAAAAGCTTTGAATCGCATTTTGAAGGAACAAGTATTATCATTCCGAGCGATAACGAGGTCGAATACGTTAAGAGATGCATTGAAAGTATCATCTATCATACGGATTTGTCCTACGAAATAATCGTAGTAGATAACAACTCCTCAGATGGAATTAAGCATTATTTGAAGCAGCTGGACGGTTTTGTGAGATATCAAATTTTATCGCATAATCATGGTTTTGCAGGAGCGGTGAACAGGGGCTTAATGATGGCCAAAGGAACGACGATTCTATTGTTAAGCAATCATGCTGTTTGTACCGACAATTGGCTGAGCAATATGCTTATTTGCTTACAAAGTAATTCTAACATCGGTATGGTAGGACCGGTGCTGAATGAAATGAACGTCAGCGAGCTGATTGATATGAATTACAGCAGTATGGATGATCTGCAAACAACATTAAGCAATCAGAGTGATTCTACCAAATGGAGCGATGCAGAGAATTTGTCCCAAAAGTGTTTGTTGTTTCGGCGCGATTTGCTAGAGAAGGTAGGGTTTTTGGACGAAGGCTGCTCCGAAGGATCATACGTTATAGAAGATTATTGCATTAGAGTAAAACTCCAAGGACTTTCTTTCGTGTATGCTGGAGACGCCTTCGTTCATATCGCAAAGGATAATAAGGTGATTCCAGCCCGTAAAGCGGGAGCGGTAAGCGAGAAAGCAATACGATACTATACGGATAAATGGAATGAGAATTCGTATAAAAGTGTAATCAACAAATTATTACGCCGGATAGACGCTTATCGACAGGATCGGTTGCATGAACGAAACCTCGGCGAAACGACGTTTTACCCGCAAGCGATTGCAGTAAAAGGGTTAACGGATACCATTTTCTGGATTGAAGATGATGTTCGCAGGCCTATTGAAGGGATATGGGATGGACCTGTCATTCAGTTGTCCCAAATTGATTTAAAACGATGGTTGTTCGGGCCCGTATTGACTGAGGAGGAAGCGCTGCTTAAATTGGATATTGTTCAGGGAGATGGACAAAACACCGATCTCCATGGATCCATTTGCATCAAGGCGGATGGCGGTATGTATTATATGGAAAAGGGCATGAAACGAGCTGTCGTTAGTCCTTTAGCAGCCAAGGCATGGTGCATGAATATGCGTTCACAAATCAGTTTGTCTGACTCACAGCTTCAAGATGTTCCCGATGGTCTGCCTATAATAGGACCGGTCAGCCTTTGGCAAGCATTGTAAACTCTATTCGAGTGAATGGTTAGGAGGCAAAATGGATGGCAATAAGTAAAAAAAAGACGTTACAGCGCAGAAAGTCCGTACAAAGAAAGCGTCTAACTCAGAAAAATAACGAGCGCGTAAAATTAGGTCAAGTGTTCAACGATGGTTACAATACGGGGTTTGCAAAAGGTTTTGAAGATGGTCATCAATTGGCCTATGAACAACAGCCATAATAAAATCGGCATGCTGAGCCCAATATGCTATCGTTTCGTCAGGAGATGAAACGATAGCATATTGGGCTTTTTTGACTTGGTTACAATGACCAACGGATAATGATACCGGCTTGCGTTAAGCCGCCTCCAAACCCATAAAGAAGCATGAGCTGATCTTGCTTCAATGTGCCAGCTTTGACTGCTTCGTCTATAGCAAGCGGAATCGAAGCGGCGGAAGTATTGCCGAACCTTTGGATGCTGGACAAAGTTTGGTCAAGAGTGAAGCCGGTTCTTTCGCAAAGTGCTTCAATAATACGCATATTCGCGCTGTGTGGAACGAACCAATCGATGTCAGCAGCTGAGAGATTGCTTCGTGTCATGAGCTGCTTTACACCTGCTGCAACATGACTGACAACCCACCGGTACACTTCACGGCCATTTTGTACAATTAATCCGTTTGCATGAATAGCATGATCTCCTATGGCAGAAGCTAAGCTGCTGCGATAAAGCTGATGTCCGCGCGCGCCATCCGTTATGGAATACATAGACATCACATCTCCGCTTCCGTCATCCGACGACTCCATAAGGAATGCCCCAGCTCCATCTCCAAACAATATACAGGTGGTTCGGTCTGAATAATCGGTAATTTTGGATAACGTTTCCGCTCCTATAACGAGCACCTTGCGGTAAGCACCGGAAAGCAGCAATCCGTTAGCAAGCTGAATGGCAGCGGCAAATCCGGCGCATGCGGCTTGTAAGTCAACAGCCCCGCAGTTCTCAATGTCAAAATGAGCTTGAACCTGTGAAGCTACGCTTGGAAATACGGCATCAGGTGTAGAGGTAGCGACAATGATATAGTCGATATCGTTCACGACAATATTGTATCGTTCAATCATATTTTGGACAGCTGCGAAACAAAGATGGCTCGTGAATTGATGATCGGCCGCAATATGACGCTCCTGTATGCCGGTCCGCTGCACGATC
Organism: Paenibacillus sp. J2L1-98; assembly: GCF_056269405.1. Lineage (NCBI taxonomy): Bacteria > Bacillati > Bacillota > Bacilli > Caryophanales > Paenibacillaceae > Paenibacillus > Paenibacillus sp. J2L1-98. Next base: position 3,791 of record NZ_JBWDNW010000007.1, read on the forward strand.
CACTCGTCATTCGTATCAACCAGCTTCTCTAAGTCGGCATTCGTTAAAATTCGTTCTGGAACATAAGTGCCGATAGCGGTAATTGCGGCATTGGAGCGAATAACGGATTGGATGGAATCGTTCATTACCTTCAGTACCTCCCACAAAATTAGTATCAAGTACTAGTACCTGATGCTAATTTACTTCATTGATGCGCTCTTGTCAACGTCATGTGTGTATCGTTTGATGAATGTCCCAGAATGAAGATCACTCCATAGGAAGGCCTGCCGATTTTAACCAATGGATAAATATGACCGATCCTGGACAAAATTTATTTCAATTGTTCCATGACGAAAAAAATATAAATTCATATTGAAACGTTTCCAAACCTTTGATATAATAAATTTATTCAAATGAAACGTTTCCAAAAATACGATTCCGAAATGAAACGTTTCCAAATATACAAGTATGATTACTTGGAGGTTCGCCATGTCTAGCATTAAGAAGGTTGCTGATTTAGCAGGGGTAGCGGTTGGAACGGTTTCACGAGTGATTAACAATCATCCTGCCGTCAAGCTTGAAACACGGGACAAGGTATTAGATGCTATTCAGAAACTAAATTATGTTCCGAATGAAGTTGCAAGAAATTTTAAAATGCAAAAGTCAAAGATGGTAGCTCTCTTGCTTCCAACGATCTGGCATCCTTTTTTCTCAGAACTTGCGTATTATATCGAGGATGAGTTGGATCAAAGCGGCTATAAATTAATTCTTTGCAATAGTGCGGGCAAACCCGAGAAAGAACTATATTATTTTGATATGTTAAACCAGAATAAGGTTGCTGGTATAGTTGCGATTACGTACAACGATATTGAACATAGGGTCATGAAAGATATCCCAATGGTTACAATAGACCGGCATTTCAAAGAGGAGATTTCCTGTGTAACCTCAGATAACTACACGGGGGGACGTATCGCGCTAAGTGAATTGATCAAAGCAGGTGCCAAGAAACCGGCATACTTAGGATACGTTCCAAACTCGTCTATATCATATAAGACTGTATATGATGAATTGGGTTTAAGGAAACAAGGCTTTATTGATGAAGCCGAAGAGAGCGGAATTCCTTATATTATTTATGAGATTCCTGATGATGAACATGTAGATCCTTATTTTAAAACCTTATTTTCCTCTGAAGAGAATAAAAGCATAGATGGTGTTTTTGCAAATGGCGACTTGCTTGCTGCTGAATATATTAAGCGAGCCCGAGAATATCAAATTCGTGTTCCTGAAGATGTGAAGGTCGTAGGCTACGATGGAATTCAGAAAGACGAATTGTTTCATCCCTACTTATCTACGATTAAACAGCCTATTGAAGAAATGGCCAGAACGTCGGTACAGCTTCTTATTCAAAGGATCGAGGGCGAGGAGATAGAGCAGAAAACATATCGCTTACCCGTTGAATTCAAAAAGGGCGGGACGACTTAGAAAATTAGTATGAAGAAAACGTTGCATATAAGCGTTTTCCTTAGTTTTAAGTAAACACTTACTTTGTAAAAAAAGGAACAAGGAGGAATTATTTGTAGTGGAAGCTAAGCTGAAGAATGAGAAAGTAGACTTAAAACGAAGCCAGTTCCTATTAAATCCTATGTTAAAGCCAAAGAAGAATACTGATATTAAACATTTTTGGATCATGTTGATTCCGGCTTTAATTTGGTTGATTATGTTCCAAATCGTGCCGATGTTCGGTGTAGTAATGGCGTTCCAAGATTTTAATCCGGGAGAAGGGTTTCTAAAGTCAGAATTTATTGGTCTTGAAAATTTTCAATACATGATGGAGCTTAGCGATGTACGCGTTGTCTTATGGAATACGCTGGTCATTGCTTTTGGCAAAATCATCGGGAATTTGTTCGTTCCGCTTGTGTTCGCTTTGCTGCTTAATGAACTAAGGCAAAAGTACTTGGTTAAAATAATCCAAACAAGTGTATATTTGCCGCACTTCCTGTCATGGGTTATTTTATCCGGCATCATGCTTCAAATCTTTGCATTTAATGGTCCAGTTAATAGAATATTTGAATTTCTAGGAATGGAGTCTGTTCAATTTTTCCAACAAGCGGATTTATTCAGGGGATTCATTGTCGGTTCGGATGTTTGGAAAAACTTTGGCTTCAATTCTATCATTTATTTGGCTGCCTTAACCGGCATAGACCAATCTCTGTATGAAGCGGCGGATATTGACGGGGCGAGCCGCCTACGAAAATTGTGGCACGTAACCTTGCCTGGAATTCGTACCACCATTGCTCTTCTAGCTATTTTATCGCTTGGCGGTATTCTGGACGCAGGCTTTGACCAAGTGTTCAATATGTACAATCCGCTCGTATACAGCACGGGAGATATCATTGATACCTATGTTTATCGTGCAGGCTTACAGCAACTGGATTTCAGCTTTGGTACAGCGGTAGGTTTATTGAAATCGGTCGTCAGCTTTATTCTTATTACGATTGGGTATTGGGTTGCCAAAAAGCTTGTGGGCTACCGAATCTTCTAAAATTGGAGGAAGCAAAGTGGTTGAGAACAGATCATTAGGGTCAAAAGTGTTTGATATATCCAATTTAATTATTCTCGTCGTCATGACATTACTATGTTTGCTGCCGCTCTGGTACTGCTTAATGATTGCGTTAAGTGAAAAAGCTGCAGTGCAGGCGGGAATTGTATCCTTTTATCCGATTGGCTTTAACTTATATTCATTTAAAGCGATTTTGTCGGATCCTAAATTTTTCAAGGCGCTGTGGGTGTCTGTAGAGCGTGTCGTTCTGGGATCTGCGTTTACGATGCTGGTGCTGGTAGTAGCTGCTTATCCTTTGTCAAAGACGGGCAAGCAATTGCCGGGTCGTAATCTTCTGATGTGGTTATTCGTATTCTGTATGTTGTTTAACGGCGGCTTGATTCCTTGGTTTATCACATTGAAAACTTACAACCAGTTAGACAGCATCTGGGGCTTGGTTTTATGCGGCGGGGTTCCCATCTTTAATTTAATTTTGATTACTAACTTCATTAAAAATTTGCCGGAAGAGTTGGAAGAGGCGGCGAAAATGGATGGAGCGGGTCCATGGCGATACATGTTCAGCATATTGCTGCCTCTCTTAAAGCCCGTATTAGCTACTGTTCTATTGTTCACGATGGTGACGTATTGGAATGATTTCTTCCAAGGGATGGTTTTATCCACTCAAGCGGAGAGCTATCCGTTACAAACATACATCCAACAGCTGGTGGTTGCGACAAGTCTGGAGAATATGGCTACAATGACCGTTGAACAATTAAATCGTATGTCCATATTGAATAACGATTCTTTAAATGCAGCCAAGATTTTTGTAGCGATGATTCCTGTTCTGCTTATCTATCCGTTCTTACAGAGATATTTTGTCAAAGGAATTACACTTGGATCTGTAAAGGGCTAATCTGCTTTCCGGTAGTTTCGATGTTTGAGGAGAACATCCTTTAACATAAATATTATAAAAAGGGGAATAAAAGCATGAAGAAACTCAACATGAGAAAAGTGCCTGCAGTATCCTTGTCATTAGTATTGTCGCTTAGCATGGCCTTACTCGCGGGATGTACCGGGCAAGATAGCAAAGCCCCAACTGCTGCCGAAACGAGTAATGCGCCCTCTGCAACGTCAAAAGCAGACCCGCTAGGTAAACAATCCGAGCTGATTACCATTACAAGAGGGGCCGGGACTGACCCGAATCAGAAATTCCCTGAGAATCAAAACTTGGACGACAATGCGTATACTAGAATGCTAAAGGATAAGTTTAACATTCAAGTAGAGAATGCTTTCTCTGCATCTGGCGTGAACTATGCTCAAAAGGTAGATTTAGCGATCGCAAGCGGTAAAATCCCAGATTACTTGACCGGCTTAACTTATGCGCAATACAAAGCGATTGTAAAAGCAGGCTTGGCCAAAGACATCTCCGGCGTTTGGAACGACTATGCAAGTCCAGTCACGAAGGAAGTTTACAACTCCAACAAAGCTCTATTCGACAGCTTAGTAACGAAGGATGGAAAAATGTACGGTATTCCTTCCTCCAACCCTTTGCCGGATCTGTTGTCTGTCGTGTGGATTCGTCAAGACTGGTTAGATAAATTGAACTTGAAGGCTCCTGTAAATGTGGAAGAGCTTGAAAAAATTGCGCAAGCGTTCATTGAGAAAGATCCGGATGGAAACGGTTCAGCGGATACAGTTGGACTTGTTGGTCCATCTAAAGACGGAAAGCTGTACCAGGATCTGACCAATACGAACATCAACTTCCATTTTGACCCGATCTTCGCATCCTCGAATGCCTTCCCTGGAATATGGGTAAAGGATAGCGAAGGTAAAGCGATTTATGGCTCTATTCTGCCTGAAACGAAGACAGCTCTTCAAAAATTGGCTGATATGTACAAAAAAGGTCTAATTTCTCCAGGTATGTTAACGACCAAGACAGAAGAATTGATTGCAAACAACAAGGCTGGTTTGTTCTTCGGTACATGGTGGAGCCCGTTTGCTGATATCGGAAACAGCTGGAAAAACGATAAAAATGCGAACTGGCAGCCTTATCTTCTTCCATCCAGCTCCGACGGAATCTACCTGGCGAAAGGTGGAAACGCAGCTCAGACCTTCACTGTAATCAGCGAAGACTGCAAAAACCCTGAAGCTGTTATTAAAATGCTCAACATTTTCAAAGCGGGTCTAAAAAACTACGTGGATGAAAAAGACCAAACGGTATTAGGAGATGCCGCATTCCCGATGTACCAAACCTTCTCAATTGCAGATGGTCCTGCCATGGTTCTACAGGAAGTAAACAACTATTTCGAAGGAAAGAAGACTGCCGATGAGGTTCATTCTTACTTCAATAACTATGATGCTTACCAAAACCAGGCATTCGATAAAATTACGGCTTCCAAAACAGAGCCTTACAGCAATCTGAACATTGCAGGCTGGGATTTCTCCGGGGATAAAGCGAATGAATTTGGTTGGGTTTGGTCCTTTGGTGTAGGCCTGAAGCCATATGTGGAAGGCAAATTCAAGTTCGTTAATTCCTTGACTTACGAGAGAACAAAAACGATGGATAAGCGCTGGGCCAACTTAAGCAAGCTTGAGTATGAAACTTTCTCCAAAATCATCGTAGGTCAAGAGCCAATCAGCACCTTTGATGCATTTGTGAAAAAATGGAACGATGAGGGCGGTGCCCAAATAACGAAAGAAATTCAAAGCTCATTAAATCAATAAAGGAAATAATGGGTTCTGTCTTTGACAGAACCCATTATTAACCCTAATTTCATCTCACGTTTGGATTCTCTAATATGGAAGGAAGAGAGAGAGAAATGTCTACTGTGATTAATGTAGAGAAGTACCGCCCCAAGTTTCATTTTACTCCTAAAGCGAATTGGATGAATGACCCGAATGGTCTGGTTTATTTTAATGAAGAATATCATCTTTTCTATCAGTACCATCCGAACGGAACAACATGGGGACCCATGCACTGGGGGCATGCCGTAAGCAGAGACCTCATTACATGGGAGCATCTTCCCATAGCACTTGCACCTGATGAGCAGGGCATGATTTTTTCGGGCAGTGCCGTGGTTGATTGGAACGATACTGCCGGTTTTTTTGATGGAAAACCTGGACTTGTAGCTATTTTTACGCATCATGATCATCCACCAGATCAGGCGCCGAAAGAAAGTCAAAGTATTGCTTATAGTAAAGATTCGGGAAGAACCTGGGTTAAATACGAGGGCAATCCAGTTCTAACCTCTGACAAATTTATCGATTTTCGGGATCCGAAGGTGTTCTGGCATAAGGAAACGAAGCAGTGGGTTATGATTCTAGCTTGCGGTCAGACGGTTTGCCTCTATTATTCCTCGAATTTAAAGGAATGGAGCTTTGGCAGCGAGTTTGGTCAAGGAATCGGTTCCCATGATGGCGTTTGGGAATGTCCGGATTTGTTCGCACTACCCGTGGATGGAGATGGAACGAAACTTAAATGGGTCATGCTTATTAGCATTGCAAACGAGCCTGGAATCAAGGAAGGCTCCAGAACCCAGTATTTTACCGGACAATTCGATGGATGTACCTTTGTGCCCGATGAAGCTTCTCAGACGATTCGCTGGATCGATTATGGAAGAGATAATTACGCAGGTGTCAGCTGGTCGGATGTTCCAGAGTCAGATGGACGCCGAATTTATATCGGCTGGATGAGCAATTGGAAATATGCGAACGTGACTCCTACCGAAGGCTGGAGAAGCGCCATGACGATTCCAAGAGAGCTGACACTGGAAACTAGGAATGGAGAAATCGTATTAATTCAACGACCTGTGAAGGAAATGGAAGCGATCAGGGTTCCTCTTTTAGAGGTAGAGGGGAAAGCTTCAAGCGAACTAAAATCGAAATGCAAAGATCTCCAATTAGAGACGTATGAAATTGTAGCCGAATTCGAACTTGTGGAAGATGTGGAATCCTTTGGTTTCAAGATAAGAACCTCTACACAGGAAGAAACAGTCGTAGGCTACTCCGTGAAGGACAAGGAAGTTTTCGTAGACCGCACTCGTTCAGGAGTTATTGATTTTCAAGAGGACTTCTCAGGTAGACATCAAGCGATCTTACAGCCGAATCATCAATGTGTGCAGCTGCATCTTTTTGTAGACCGGTCATCAGTAGAGGTTTTTGCGAACGAAGGTCATAAAGTGATTACAGAATTAATCTATCCATCCTCAAACGCATTGGGATTATCCTTTTTTTGTCATGGAGAGACCGAGCTGCCCTATAAAGTGAAAATATATAAACTGTTCTGACCTATAACTGCGGTTCAGAAGTCAAAAACATTAACCCGTTAAAAGTCGCATATCATGCGGCTTTTTTAATTTATTGCCATTAGTTTTCCCATTTCGGGCAAAGATATTTCGTGCACAGAAACAAGGTGTAGATTGGCATTAAGCTGTTTCATGAATGAAATGGAGCTGCATAGTTTGAAAGTGATTGGTGAACGCTAAGAAAGGGCCTGAAGCCTGATCAAACCGAATTGGAGGATGGCTAAATGCACAAAAGAATCATTGCTTTATCTGCTGGCGTGCTGCTTAGCACAATGCTTGCGGGCTGCATGGAGAAACAGGGGGATTTAGGCAACAAAAATATCCGTTCAAACAGCATAAGATATGATGCAAATGGTAATTTACTGAAGGACAAGCGCTTTGCTAATGATCAGATGAATGAAATGAACCGTGTTAACGGCCGTAGGTTGAACAGCAATAATATTATCGGATCACATAAAAATTATCGGATGGAAATGAGCGAAAAAATTGCCGAGAGCGTAACGAAAATGGATGCTGTCAAATTATCATACGTCTTACTGACAGACCATAACGCGTATGTTGCGGTATCCCTGGATGAAGAACCTACAGGCGATTCGAAAATGATGAGCCGTACAAACAGCGGATATATGGGCAAAGAGGGCGTTAGAGTGAGCAGACGAATAAGCACCCTGTCAACAGGACAGCATATGCTTACGGATCAAATAAAAGACGAGATCGCAAATGAGGTCAAACGTTTGAGGCCAAGCGTGGAGAATGTATACGTATCTGCAAATCCGGATTTTGTCGGACGCTTGAACAGCTACATGAACGATGTGAAGCTGGGCCATCCTATTCAAGGTTTTATTGCGGAATTTAACGCTATGGCTGAACGGGTGTTCCCTGCAAAATCCAGCGACAACGAACTCAAAAGCACTAGTATAAAAAACAAACGTATGATTTACGACTGATTCGGTATTATCAAAAAATAGAAAAACAAACCGGTATAGTGAGCTGCCACTCTCTAAATCGGTTTTTTTGTGTAAATAGGCATAAATAGGGGTTTCCCATGAATTTAGACATTCATAGGATAAGGCATACCTTTAATTAGACTGGGAGGAGCAGCATGATATTTGGAACGGTTACAAGCGCAAGCGGTTTGCCGAAAGCAATGATCATGGCGAGATCAGTCAAAAAATATATGCCTAGAAGCAAAGTTGTCGTTGGTATTATTGAAGATAAGATACCAGATTCAGCGCTCCGCTTTCCATATTTCAATGAAGTTATTTTAATGAAACATATTACTACGTATTCCATTTATCATAAATTTTTCTTTCAATACACGTTGCAGGAAGCGCTGCGCTCTTGCAAAGCGCCATTAATGAAATATATCTACTATAAATATAAAGATGAGGATATTATGGTCTATTTGGATGCTGATATGAAAGTACTAGGTCCTTTTGATGAGCTGCCAGCAATTGTGAAGGAACATCCTATTACGGTTACGGGGCATTTCATATATCCTGAAACATTCGATCCGGATGGTATGGCAGAAATCCGGAAATCAGGCTTACATCATCCGGGATTCGTTGCATTAAACAGGCACCCGGTAGCAGAGAAGTATGTGCTTTGGTGGTCGAAGCTTAGCGATCATCATGGATATTACGATCATGAAAAAAAACGCTTCGCTGATCAAGATTGGCTGGATCTGTCCCATCTTTTTTTTGATGAAGTTTATTCACTGCGGCATGCCGGCTATAATGTTTCTTCCTTGAACTTAATCGAACGATGGAATATTGAGCGGATTGGCGAGGATATATACGTTATTAACGATCAACCTCTGCGATGCCTTCAACTTTCGCCTGATCTTTTACTGGCATCATCTTGGATCGAGCCGGAAAAGGGGCAAATTTATAGCGATCTATATAACCAATATATAAACCATGTAAACGAGCTGGGACTAAGTAATATAAATAAAAAACCGTGGAGCTACAGCCTCTTCTTAAGCGGGGAACCGATCAGCGATGAGACGAAAAGGATTTTTCTCAAAAACTATATTGAAAATCCGGAAATTGAAAATCCTTTTTTGTTGTCAAATGCATATTTCAATAATGAGCAGGATAATCAAAGGATCAACAATATACCAAATCCACTTCAGTCTCAGAAGATCAGACATAAACAGAACCGGGCTATTCAAGTTAATAGAACAAAAGCAGCGCGCAGAAAAATAAACGCTAGCCGAAAAAAGAGTATCCGTCTAAGAGGTTAGTAAAGTGTTTAAAAATGCGCAAATTAGGCATCTACCATCGTGTAGGTGCCTATTTATTTACAATATATAGCCTTCGTGCAGCCATTCTTATTTTTAAAAATTTCCACGCTTTCTCTACTTAGTAGTAGTAGAACGTCCAATCCGCATTTTGAATCTCTTCATATACTAATTTAGCTTAGTAACAAACTAGAAAGAAGGCGAGATAATAGGATATGAGTGATGACTTAAAACCTAAAACCACCAATAAAGGGCAGCGGACGGTAGCAATAATAGGCCAGGGTTATGTCGGCCTTCCATTGGCGCTTCTCTTTGTAAAAAAGGGATTTCATGTATTGGGTATCGATTTAGATCGTCGGAAAATTGAAATGCTTAACAATGGAAAGAGCTATATTACTGAAATACCGGACCGTGATATTCAAGAAGCCATAGCAACTGCAAGATATACGCCAACCGATCAGTTTAGCTTTATGGAAGCTGCCGAAGCGATCGTTATTTGTGTTCCAACACCGCTGACCTCGTATGGAACGCCAGATTTGAGTTATCTGACCCAAGCGGCGGCGGAAATTGGCGGCAGATTGAAGAAGGGTCAGCTGGTCATATTAGAGAGCTCTACTTATCCGGGTACGACCAGAGAGGTGCTGCTGCCTGTACTGAATAAAACGGGATTACAGGCAGGTTCAGACTTCTTTGTGGCTTATTCACCGGAGCGGGTGGATCCAGGTAATGAAGAGTATCCGGTTGAGAAAATTCCGAAAGTAGTTAGCGGGATCACGCCTGCTTGCCTTAGCAGAGTAGAAGAATTATACGGGCAGCTATTCATTCAAGTCCGTCCCATTTCTTCAACAGACGCAGCCGAAATGACGAAACTATTGGAAAACTCATATAGACTGATCAACATATCGTTTATCAATGAATTAGCCATGATTTGCGATGTTCTTAACCTGAATTTATGGGAGATTATCGAAGCGGCAAGCAGCAAGCCATTCGGCTTCAAAGCCTTTTATCCCGGTCCGGGAATAGGCGGGCATTGTATTCCAGTAGATCCTTCTTATTTACTTTGGAAAATTAAACAGTTCGGTATTAATTCTGATTTCATTCAAATTTCGAATGCAGTTAATCATACGATGCCTGTATATATCACGCAGCAGCTCAAACAGTATCTGGCACAGAAGTCGCTGACGGGCTCCAGCATATTAATTTATGGAGCTGCTTATAAACGGGATATAGCCGACTTCCGTGAATCAGCTTCGCTTGAACTTATTCATATGTTTCAGATAGAAGGGGCAGACGTGTTCTATCATGATCCGTACATTCCTTCTCTGCGGCTTGGCGATAACAAATATGAGAGCTTAGAGCTTACCGAAGAAACGTTAAAGAAAATGGACTGCGTCGTAATCGCTACCGATCATTCTTCCATGCCCCTGGAGCTCATACTGGAACATGTGCCTCTCGTATATGACACGCGGAATGTGACCAAAGGTGTAACAGGCAAAGCGAAGATCGTGAAACTTGGAGGAGGTAATTCTTGAGTCCATTCTCTAACCCTATGGATGAAGAGCATCAAACCGCTGACACCGAGATTACAGAAGATCCAAGTGGAGAAGAAGCTCAGGATCAAGAGACTAGCAACACCTTCATTTCAATCCTCTCTGAAGCTGTAAATGTGATTACGAATGATGTTCTTACGGTGCAACCGGTGCAGCCGGTGCTGTCGGAGCAACCAGTACAGCCAGTGCAACCATTGGATAATAAATGTTTGATCGTAGAAATTCATTTTAATTCTTACGGTTTCAAAAAAGAAAGATTTACAAAAAAATGGATCGATTATCGGATAAAGATTTTTATGATGTATACGTGCAGATGTTTGATGAAACAAACGAACAAAAACTTTAAAGCTTTTATTTATTATGCGGATCAGACCGAATCTTTGGTGCACCGGGCGCTGCGCAGCTATAAGAAGCTTCCCTCCAATATACAATTTGTTCGAATCTCAGACAGAGATAAGCGGGTGCTGGACTGCTTAGAAGGATTTAAGCATGTATATTTTGTGCGGGTTGATTCCGACGACATGTACCGTAAAAATTTTATTGCACAGCTCCACGCTTTCAAGCCGAAACCGTCAACAAAAGCTATAATCAATCAAAGAGGCTTCTGGTATGATTCCAACCGCAAGCGATTAGCAGCCGTCGTCCGCAAATCTCCGCCGTTTTATACGCTTATTTATAAGACGGAAGATTATAAAAAAGGAATGCGGTACCCGCTTAAGGGGCATGGAAGCGTGATTCGGCTCCGTCATGAAAAGTTAAAGCCGCGTAACTATATGGTAATTATCCATGGTAAGAATACTTCAACCCGGTACAGAATTCGTAAAAAAACAGATTATAGGGTTAATCGAAAACGAATCGGAAAAATTATGAAATTGTACAGATAAAGTCTAATTTGAAGTAAGTATCATTTGGGTATAGGCTCGGGCACTCACGGCAAACATTCTGGAAAAGTTGAAGCTATCACCTTCTAGTTACTATCTCTCTACCATTCACAGAGCGGAAAATACCGATAATCCCGCTCTGTTGTCTCATCTTCCTGACAACCTAAGGCAGCTAGACCATAAGGTTGTTTTTTTCGTTGCATCCAAGAACGGATGATAATATTTGGGTATGATAATTCCTCTCTCAAAATATTCCAAATTCTAACTTCTTTATAATAGGGAGCAGTGAATGATGTCCCGATCAATATGAATAATTGGTCTGGACTATTTTATATATGGATGGTAGATGCCGTGTCTATCTCGCACAAATTACATAGTATAGATTTAAAGAGTGTCAGAAGCATTTAGAGGGATAGTAGAACATTTCTTTAGCAAAGGATGATCGCGAATGAAGCTTCTTTTATTGTCTGGGGGTTCAGGGAAAAGGTTATGGCCTATGTCAAATGAATTAAGATCTAAGCAGTTTCTAAAGTTTCTTAAAAATACCGATGGTGAACTAGAATCCATGCTTCAGAGGGTATGCCGACAAATAAAATCAGCGGGTCTGTTGGACTCTTCAATTATAACTGCATCTCAAAACCAAGCGGATATGATTAAGATACAACTGGGAAACAATAAAGTTCCGGTGCTGCTAGAACCTCATCGAAGGGATACATTTCCTGCCATTGCTTTAGCATGTACTTATTTGTACTCCGAAGTGGGATTAAATTGTAATGAAGTTGTTTGTGTAATGCCTGTAGATCCGTATGTCGAAGAACAATTTTTTACTAGAATTAAAGAGTTAGAGAATATTCTTATTCATTCAAATGCTAATTTGGCTTTAATAGGTGTAACTCCAACCTTTCCGGCTACACAATACGGGTATATTATTCCGGATCAACAAGTACAAACAGAAACAAATGATTCTTATATGTGTGTAGATCAGTTTATAGAGAAACCAAATGAGGAACAAGCCAAAGGCTTGATCGATAATAAAGCACTTTGGAATTGTGGAATATTTGCTTTTAAGTTGGGTTATCTGATTTCTATACTAAAGGCTAATGCATTACCTACCGAATATGATGAACTCGTAAAGCAATATGACCAAATGCCGAATACTAGTTTCGATTACAAAGTTGTCGAACATGAGAAGCAAATCATTGCTGTACCGTATGATGGCCAGTGGAAGGACTTAGGGAACTGGGGTACATTAACGGAGCACTTAAGCACGAACCTATTGGGAAATGGAATAATTAGCGAGGACTCCATAAATACGCATTTGATTAACGAGCTAAACATACCGGTAACGATATTAGGACTATCTAATATCGTAGCGGTATTAAGCTCAGATGGTGTTTTAATTGCAGATAAAGCGGCAAGCCCCAGAATGAAAGAATATTTGAAAGATTGGCACCATGTTTCAGATGATACCGAGTTATTCAAAAACAAAGACGTAGTTATTAAGAAGATTAGTGTGGAGATAGGGAAAAAAATCGAATGTCAAGTGCATTCCGATCAGAATAAAGCATGGATCATTGTATCAGGTGAGGGGGAATTTCATCGAAACGGGATAGGTGACCGGATAAAAGCTGGAGATGTACTTAACATTGCCTTCGGTTCAATAGAGGGTCTCAAAGCCATCACGAATCTTGAAATGATTGAAATCGTATGCTATTAAAAATATCGGAGTGAGGTTATGAAGAAAAGAGCATTGATTACTGGAATCACGGGTCAAGACGGTGCTTATTTAGCGAAGTTTTTACTCGATAAAGGCTATCAAGTCCATGGGATAAAACGTAGAGCATCGTCAATTAATACACAAAGAATCGATCATTTATATCAAGAAAATCATGAAAAGAAAAGGGGATTTTTGTTACATTATGGCGATCTTACAGATTCAACAAATTTAATTCGAATTATAAATGAAGTACAGCCTGATGAAATATATAATCTTGCCGCACAAAGTCATGTGAAAGTATCGTTCGAGACTCCGGAATATACGGCAAACGCTGATGGAATAGGCACTTTACGCCTATTGGAAGCGATACGGATTTTAAACTTAAACAAAAAAACCAAATTCTATCAAGCCTCTACAAGTGAATTATTCGGTAAAGTAAGAGAAACACCGCAAACGGAAATAACCCCCTTTTATCCGAGAAGTCCATATGCTGCTGCGAAAATATACTCATATTGGATTACTGTAAACTATCGTGAAGCTTATGATATATTCGCATGTAATGGGATCTTGTTTAACCACGAATCGCCATTACGCGGAGAAACATTTGTTACACGAAAAATTACCCGCTCTGCCGTTAGAATAAAGTTAGGTTTACAGAGTAAGCTTTATCTTGGAAATTTGGATGCCAAACGAGACTGGGGTTATGCCAAAGACTATGTAGAAGCTATGTGGCTTATGCTCCAGCAGGATACTCCAGAGGATTATGTTATTGCTACTGGTGAGAACCATTCAGTACGGGAATTTGTAGAATTAGCTTTTGCCGAAGTAGGAATTCACATTGAATGGTCAGGGGAAGGCATTAATGAAAAGGGCATTGACAGCAAAACTGGAAAAGTGTTGATAGAAATTAGTCCCGACTATTTTCGCCCGACAGAAGTAGACCTTTTGCTTGGCGATTCAAGCAAAGCCAGAGATAAACTGGGATGGAAACCAAAGGTTTCTTTCGAAGAACTGGTATGTTTAATGATACAGAAGGATCTTGTTGAAGCTGTAAATGATTCAATCATTAAAACAAATCGAAATAGATTTTACGATTAATAAGCAAGCAGGCGAAAGCATTACTTTATAGCGGGAGGTTTTTAGTTGAAGAAACATGAAAAAATATATATCGCAGGCCATCTTGGATTAGTTGGCTCGGCGATTAAGAGGAAATTGGAGCAGCTCGGATATCATAATTTAATTTATTATTCTAGCAGTGAACTTAATTTGCTTGATCAGAAGGCTGTGGAACAATTTTTTTGTAAAGAGAAACCTGAATATGTTTTTCTAGCAGCTGCCAAAGTAGGCGGGATATATGCCAATACAACTTACCCTGCAGAATTTATCTATAAAAATCTCATTATTCAAACAAATGTTATAGAAACTTCCCATAAGTATAATGTGAAAAAGTTGCTTTTTCTTGGAAGTTCATGTATCTATCCCAAGTATTCACCTCAGCCGATTAAAGAGGAATATTTGTTGCAGGGGGTACTTGAACCAACTAATGAACCGTATGCGATCGCGAAAATTGCCGGAATTAAAATGTGCGAAGCTTATAATCGCCAGTATAATACAAATTTTATGTCTATCATGCCAACAAATCTTTACGGGCCGAATGACAATTTTGATCTTCAACATTCTCATGTTGTACCAGCATTGATACGCAAGTTTCATGAAGCGAAAATTCAAAAGCAGAAGGTTGTTGAAGTTTGGGGAACGGGAGAGTCAAGAAGGGAATTTCTATTCGTAGATGATTTAGCGGAAGCCTGTGTTTTCCTAGTAAATAATTATAATTATGAAAATATCGGTTCATTTATTAATGTTGGAACAGGAAAAGAATTGAGTATAAAAGAGTTGTCACACAAAATAAAAGATATTGTTGGGTTTACCGGAGAACTTGAATTTAATATCCAGAAGCCTGACGGGACACCGCGGAAACTGCTCGATGTCTCTAAAATGCATACGTTAGGCTGGCAAGCAAAAACATCGTTAGAAGAAGGTCTCACAAATACCTATAGCTGGTACTTAAATAGATTTTCAGGTGGTGTGAACACTCATGTCTAAAGTTAATAAGAAAGTTAATAAGAAAGTTAATAAGAGAGTTAATAAGAAAGTTAATAAGAAAGTTAATAAGAGAGTTAATAAGAGAGTTAATAAGAAAGTTAATAAGAAAGTTAATAAGAAAGTTAATAAGAAAGTTAATAAGAAAGTTAATAAGATATTGATAACTAAGTCTACACTTGGACAAGACGGTCGATTTGGAAATCAAGTATTTCAGTATGCATTTATGAAAATTTACGCAAAACACTATAATTTTAAAATCGAAACACGAGAATGGATCGGACAATATTTATTTGGACATAGAGATTCATTAATAACAAAGGAATTGCCACTAGCTCCCCCTAGTCAAAGAGATTTGGTAGCTATTTTTAATAGTAAAAAACCTGACCTTAAAACAGCCCGTTTAAAAAATGTTGACCTTATCGGATCGACCAATTACCATTCAAAATATTATTCTAAATATAAAGAATATTTCCGTTCGCTCTTCGTTCCAGTTCCCGAAATCGAAAATGAAATGAAAAAAGGTCTAGACCTATTAAGATCAAAGGGGAAAACAGTAATTGGTTTGCATCTAAGAAGAGGAGATTATTTGGATTATAAGGGACATCATGCATACTATGTTGCCCCGAGCAGTTGGTATGTTCAATGGCTTGACCAAATCTGGGAAACACTTGATAATCCTATTTTATTCATTGCAAGTGATGAAATTCAAAACGTAATTCAGCATTTTTCAAAATTCAATCCCGTAACATCAGAAGACTTAAATATGTACAGAAGTCTCAAACCAGAAGCTGATTTTTATTCTGATTACTATTTATTAAGCCAATGTGATATTATGGCTATTTCAAATAGCTCCTACTCGTTCTCAGCCAGTATGCTTAATACTAGATGCAAATTATTTCTCCGTCCACAACAATCAACTCAAAAATTAATTAAGTATAATCCTTGGAATGATTTTGTGAAATTAGTTGAAATAAAAAAATAAGAACTTGCTCGACCAGACTTATAATATGATGAGACCTTTCCAAAAGAATACTGGGAAGGTCCCATTTTAATGCGCTTACACAATTATACTACCTATCAAAGCAGGACACTTTTTTACACATTTACTTAGAATATAATATTCCTAATTCGTGATGGACGCCGTTTCCGTTAAATATCATTTTTCATAAAATGAAAGGAGATCATTCAAAGTAAGAGGTGAAAAAATGAACACAATAGGGAATTGGAAAGTAAAAAAAATACGTACAGTATCTAAAAAATCTAAAAGATCTAAAAAACTAAAAAAACTAAAAAAACTAAAAAAACTAAAAAGTACTAGACGAATGTTAAAGAATACAAACATAAGAAAAAGTAAGGTTAGCAAAAGTATAAAAAAAGTCGTAAGAAGAAAACCTTTAAATCGCATAAGCAGAAAAAGAATAAGAAGCCAGAAACCAATTAATAATAATTACCCTCAGTACAATAGTACATTTATGGAACTGGAAAGAATGAAAATATTGGTACTCATAAAACCGTTTAATTACAAGGGGGAAATACAGTACCATCCAGTAATCGAGGCCATGAAACCATTTGCTGACATCCGATATTGGTCCGAAGACGGAAATATTCTGGCTATTCTAGCAAAGCTCAATTGGAAGCCGGATTTTATCTTTCATTATGATTATATAGACTCTAATACTTATTCTCCGAGAATTACTAAACTGGATAAAGTTGACATTCCTAAAGGGTGTTACGTGCTTAGAATACACGAACGTCCTGATTTTCGAAGAAAATATATTTTAAAAAATAATATTGATCTCTTATTTGCAGCGTCGAAACATACATTTTTGAAGATTTATCCGGAATGTGAGGATAGATTCAGAGAGCTGCCTTGTCCAATTCAACCTGAAGATAATGAAGATAGTATGAAAGCCTTCGATCAATGTGCTCAACGGTTAATTGCAACTATAAAAGAATGTGTCACGAAGAAAAAGTTCGCAGCACTTATCAAACAGGGGTTGTTTCCTCAAAAGAAGAAATTAAAGATTTTGGTTCTTATAAAAAAGATTGATGAAATAATGCCAAAACATCAGCATAAATACGATATGATCAAAGCTATTGAACGATATGCGCATGTTAGTTACTGGCACAAAGATGGAGATATACTAAACATATTAAAAAAAATAAAGATGAAGCCTGATTTTATTTTTCACTATGATATAGAATGGGACAATGTTTTTGCTCCCAGGATTACTAATCTGTCAAAGGTGAAAATACCTAAAGGATGTTACGTGCTTGATATTCACTGGAGACCCAATGAAAGAAAAGCTTATTTTAACAAAATAGCAAAACCGGATCTAATCTTCTCAGCTACTAAATACCCTTTTTTGAATGTTTTTCCCAAATGCAAAAATAAATTTAGATGGGCTCCCTTTGCTGTTAATACAGATATTATTAAGGACTATCAGTTAAAAAAAGACATTGATTTTTCGCTTATGGGTTTGCTGCATCCATCCGGCCGATATCCGTTCAGGGAAAGGGTTCTAGAAACGATGAACTCAGTTAACGGTTTTGTTCATTTCGAACATCCAGGTCAAAAAGTTCAAAAAAACCCTGGCGTTCTAATCAATATGGAATATGCGAGCGCGATTAATAGAAGCAAAATGTTTTTTACATGCGGAAGCAAAATGGAGATCCCTGTAGCTAAATTTTTTGAAGGACCGGGATGCAGATCTTTGTTAATGGCTAAACCCAACCGAGATATCTTGGAACTGGGTTTTAAGGATAAAATAAACTTCATTGCGTGCAATGAAAATGATTTTTACCAAAAAGGAATGTATTATCGAACCAATCATCTGAAACGAGAGCTGATTACTCAAAATGGATACAACTTTATTCAGACACACCATACTAACGAATTGCGCGCATATCAGCTTGTATCTGCTATTGAAGTGTTTCTGAAAAAAGATGCAAATAACCAAAGCATGGCTTATGCGGTTCTTCCCAACTGATAGAAATAAACAAAATTAAGACCCCTAACGGGGTTCTTTATTATCAGCTTACGCTAAATTTCAAATACCAAACTCTTCGATTTAATTGGCTGGTTTGCAATTTCGTCCAGAACAGTTCTATGAATCGGTCATACAATAACATAGTTGAATCTTCATTTCTATTTGTCATCTATCTGTTGTAAGGGGGGAATCGGTTGAAATTGTTGTAATAGAAACATAGTATCGCCCTTTTGCGATGATTTGTCTTTGTTAGGTGATTATTCGCTTTGTTCCCCTAATTTCTAAATATGGATACATTGTCCATACCAGGTTCATATTACTCTCATATACTATTATGCAAATAAAATATAAACTGACAGGTTTCGTTTAACTGAAGGGGGGTACTTTATGCAACCGGTACGAATCGCGATAATAGGCTGCGGCTTTATTGCACAAAAGCATGTGCGTTCCCTATTGGAGATAGGGGAAGATATAGAGTTGGTAGCACTATGCGATATAGATAAACAACAGTTAGAACGTTTTGCGGAAGATGTTTGCAAGCCTCATTATCCGAATCTACGACTTTATACTTCAATTGAAGATTGCTTAACTGGAGATCATGTTGATCTGATTGCCATTACAACCAGCAGTCACACCCATGCCGCCCTCTCTATTGCGGCTCTTCAAGCGGGAAAACACGTTCTCGTCGAAAAACCGCTCGCCCTATCGATTAAAGATGCCCGAACGGCGGCGGCCGAAGCGAAGCAGCGTGGTCTTATTCTTGCTGTTTCATTGCAAACCAGATATTTGTCACAAATGCAAGCAATAAAGAAGGCCGTCGAAGAAGGTCACTTTGGAAGTTTGATTCACGGCACTGTTTCCATGCGTTGGAAACGAAATATGGATTACTATAACGCTAGTCCTTGGCGTGATTCATGGCAAAAAGGGGGCGGTTTGTTCATGAATCAATGTATACATTACATTGATCTCCTTCAATGGCTAATGGGGCCTGTTGTTTCGGTATACGGGGAAGCGGAAACGTACGCGCAACCCTTGCATGTGGAAAATATGGGAGTTGCAGTCTTGAAGTTCGCGAACGGAGCTACCGGTCTTGTTGAAGCCTCATCCGTTGTCTATCCCCAAAGCCTGCTGACCTCGCTCAGCTTGTTCGGCGAGAAGGGATCGGTTTCGCTCGAAGGCGGAAGATTAAACGAACTGAAAAACTGGAAATTTGATGACGATCAGTTGGAGGGGGAAGGAGTACTTATGCGAACGGATGAAATATCCCACACTCCGTTGTATAAAGATCTTATCAATGCGATTCGAACAGGAACCTCTCCCTTGGTTTCTGTAGAAACATCGTTGGATTCATTGGAGGTTGTGCTGGCCATATACAAGTCCATATCGGAAGGAGAGTCGGTTCAACTGCCGCTCGATCATTTTGACATGAATAATATGGTTTTGAAAAATAAAGGAGGGTAATTCGTTGATTGTTCCTTTAATCGATTTGCATGCCCAGTACCTGGAGCTTAAGAAGGAGATATTAAAGGCGACAGAGCGGGTTTTCGATAGCGGGGTTTATATATCCGGGCCGGAAGTGGAAGCTTTGGAGAAAGACATTTCATCCATTACACAAACCCAATATGCGGTTTCCAATGCAAACGGTACCGATGCCTTGGTTTTGGCTTTGGAAGCATGCGGGGTCGGACCGGGCGATGAGGTCATTACAACGCCATTTACTTTCTTTGCGACGGCAGAGGCCATCGCACGGCGAGGTGCCATTCCCGTATTCGCCGATATCGACGAGCGAACGTATAACCTGTCTCCCGAGGAGACGGAAAAGAAAATCACCTCAAAAACGAAGGCCATCATTCCGGTTCATATTTTCGGTCAACCGGCAGATATGGATGCCTTTAACAATATGGCTGATCGGCACAATCTTGCGATTATTGAGGATGCTTGCCAAGCATTGGGAGCCGGCTATAAAGGCAAACCGATTGGCGCTCTTGGAACGATTGGATGCGTTTCCTTTTTCCCTACGAAAAATTTGGGCGGTTATGGAGACGGAGGCATTATCGTTACGAATGACGAGGAATTAGCAGATCGGATTAGGCTTCTCAGTCACCACGGAAGTAAACGCAAATATTATCACGATGTGGTCGGTTATAACAGCAGACTGGATCCTCTGCAGGCCGCCATCCTTAGGGTGAAACTCGGCAAGCTGCAGGAGTGGAATGCCAAACGTCAACAGAAAGCCGCCTTCTATGCCAAACACCTGGAACATACCACACTCAGAATTCCAATTGAAGATGCCAATGTAGATCACGTCTTTCATTTGTATGCTGTCGAATACGACAAACGCGAACAACTAGCTGCCCAATTACAGCAGGCCGGCATTTCTACCGGGCACTACTACCCTTGCCCGCTGCATCTCCAAAAAGCGCTTGCCTATTTGGGATATAAGCCAGGGGATTTCAAGGTAACGGAGAAAGTATGCGAACGCTCTTTGGCATTGCCAATGTCTCCTCATTTAACGGAAGAACAACAAATCTATATTATCGAGAAAGTCCAACAATTTACAAAGGTCTGAGGTGTACGATGAGTCGAAATCTAACGATGGGACAGTATGTAGTGATTGGAGAGAACGTAACAATTGGTGAACATGTGGTGATCGGCCATCATGTTGTCATATACGACGGTACTATCATTGGAAACCATGTCGTTATTCACGATCATGCGGTAATCGGCAAGAAACCGATGAAAGCACGCAATTCCGCGACGACAACAAATCAAGCCTATCTGCTCCCCGCAATCATCGGTGATCGCTGCATCATCGGGACCTCCTCCATTATTTATGCGAATGCTTTCATGGAGAACGATGTTTTCATTGCGGATTTGGCAACCATTCGGGAACGAGTCATCATCGGAGAGAAAACGATTATCGGTCGTGGGGTGGCGGTAGAGAACGATTGTACGATCGGGGCCAATTGCAAGCTTGAAACGAATAGTTATATTTGCGCATTCTCGACTTTGGAAGATGATGTCTTCGTTGCTCCTTGCGTTGTCACAACGAATGATAATTATTTGGCTCGAACGAAGGAACGATTCGGCAAATTCAAAGGCGTAACGATCAAAAAAGGAGGGAGAATAGGTGCGAATGCGACCATTCTTCCAGGCAAAACTATTGACGAGGAGGGTGTTGTCGCTGCCGGAAGCATAGTCACAAAAGATGTGAAATCCAAAGAGCTTGTAGCAGGCTCTCCAGCCCGCAAAATCAGGGATGTTCCACCCGAGCAATGGTTGGAAAATCAATAGAATATGACTTCTGGCTTCCTCGCACTTGTGCTAGGATATAGCCGTTACCATAAAAGGACTTTCGCGTACAATGAAAATAAGTTGTACATTTGTTTGGGAGGTAGGTGAAAGAGTGATAGGAAAGAGGAAACGAACACGAACGCGAACGCGAGTACGTACACGAACACGATCACAGATGGCTCGAAAACCTAAAAAAGTGAAAAAGATAAGAGCGAAGAAACTAGTGAAAACACCGAAAAGAAACAGTAAAAAAACGATAATCAGAAAAAAACCGTTAAAAAGAAAAGCAGTATCCGAAAAAGCGCAGATCACGAATAAGGAAAAATTGAAAATATTGGTACTGACAAAACCTTTCGAAACTACGAAATCGGATCGAGTCTATGACAACATCAAATCCATGGAACAATTTGCAGAAATCCGCTATTGGTTCGAAGGTGGAAGAATGCTGGATATAGTGGAACAAATCAATATGAAGCCGGACTTTATTCTTTATTATAATTTGGCGGATGAAAGAAGTATTGTGTCAGTCATTAACGAATTGGATATGGCGGACATTCCTAAAGGGTATTATATGGCTGACGATCATGTAAGTGAAAAAGATCAAAGTACCTACATCCGAGATCGTAAGATCGACCTCATATTTACGGCAAATCATAATTCCTTCGCAACGAGCATTCCAGAGTACGAGGGAAGAGTCAGATTTCTGCCTGCTGCTATGACTGAACCCCAAGATGACCATTCCGGGTCGGAATATACAAAAAATGCAGAACATCTATCCCGTGTACGAGCTCAGCAATTAATTGCATATATAAAACAGTTTATTGAAAATACAGTAATAGCCCGGGCGGCTATAACGGATATTAGGAAAGCTATTGCTGAACCTTCGCACAGGAAATTAAAGGTACTGATCCTTGTAAAGCCATTCACCAAAACGATGCCCAAGCATCAGCACAAATATGATATTATCAGGGCTTTAGAAAAGGTCGCAGATGTTCAATATTGGAACAGAAATGGAAATATTCTAGACATTTTAAAAAAAATCAAAAAACCGGATTTTATATTCCATTATGATATAGCCTATAACTATGCGTTTGCTCCAAAAATTACAAACCTTGATAAGGTGAAAATACCAAAAGGGTGTTATGTGTTGGACATTCACTGGAATACGAAGTTCAGAAGAGCTTATTTTCATAAAACGGCAAAACCGGATTTAATCTTCTCGGCAAGCAAATATCCGTTTCTTAAGACCTTTCCCGAATGTAAATCCAGATTCAGATGGTCGCCGTTTGCTATCAATCCCAATGTTATCAAAGATTATAAGCTAAAGAAAAATATAAAGTTCTCCTTGTTAGGCTTGATCCAACCACGATATAAATTCAGAAAAGCGGTACTGAGAAGAATGAGAAGGGTAAAAGGATTCATTAACTTTAAGCATCCGGGGCACCGGGCTCGCGCCAGACGAGGTCTTCTTATTAACAATAATTATGCCAAAGTTATCAACCGGTCACAAATATCATTTACTTGCGGGAGTGACTTAAAGATTCCTGTCGCTAAGTTTTTTGAACTTCCGGGATGCAAAACCTTGATGCTGGCGGAACCCAATCGTGATCTTAATGATCTCGGTTTTAAGGATAAAGTAAACTATGTAGCATGTAATAGAAAGAATTTTTATAAAAAAGCAATGTATTTTCAAAGAAATAAACGCGCAAGAGAACGAATCACACGAAACGGTTACAACTTTATTCGCAAATATCATACCAACCATGTTCGAGCACAACAATTTGTGACGGCCATAAAAGACTTATTGAAACGCAATGAGGGATTCTAATAGGGATTTAGGAACTTAAACCTGCCGCATGTTGGAATGCGGCAGGTTGTTATATTTTCATTCTTCGTTTCGCTATTATTCTAAACATAGAGGTACGCCGTTTTGCAAGCCTTATTTCCGCCTTCCCTATTTTACAAATATTGATACATTGTCCATACCAGCCTCATCGTTCTCTCATATACTATTATGCAAACGAAATATAATCTGAGAGGCTTCACTTAACCGAAAGGGGGTACCTTATGCAACCTGTTAGAATCGCATTGATAGGTTGCGGTTATATCGCACAAAAGCATGTACGTTCGCTATTGGAAATAAGAGATGAAGCCGAATTGGTAGCACTGTGCGATATCGATTAACAACAGTTAGATCGTTTTGCTGAGGATGTATGCAAATCTCATTATCCGAATATACGACTCTATACTACTATTGAAGATTGCTTAAGCAGAGATGATGTTGATCTGATTGCCATTACAACCAGCAGTCACACCCATGCCGCCCTCTCTATTGCAGCTCTTCAAGCGGGAAAACACGTTCTCGTCGAAAAACCGCTCGCTTTATCGATTCAAGATGCCCGAAAAGCGGCGGCCGAAGCGAAGCAGCGTGGTCTTATTCTTGCTGTTTCATTGCAAACCAGATATTTGTCACAAATGCAAGCTATAAAGAAGGCCGTCGACGAAGATCGCTTCGGAAGTTTGATTCACGGCACTGTTTCCATGCGTTGGAATCGAAATATGGATTACTATAACGCTAGTCCTTGGCGTGATTCATGGCAAAAAGGGGGCGGATTGTTCATGAATCAATGTATACATTACATCGATCTTCTTCAATGGCTAATGGGGCCTGTTGTTTCGGTATACGGGAAAGCGGATACATTCACGCAACCCTTGCATGTGGAAAATATGGGAGCTGCAGGCTTGAAGTTCGCAAACGGAGCCACCGGTCTCGTCGAAGCATCATCCTGTGTCTATCCCTAGAGCTTGCTGACTTCGCTTAGCTTGTTCGGCGAGAGGGGATCGGTATCGCTCGAAGGCGGAAGATTAAACGAACTGAAAAACTGGAAATTTGATGACGATCATTTGGAGGGGGAAGGTGTACTATTGCGAACGGATGAAATATCCCATACTCCATTGTATAAAGACCTTTTAAATGCGATTAGAACAGGTACATTTCCCTTGGTTTCTGTAGAAACATCGTTGGATTCATTGGAGGTTGTACTGGCCATATACAAGTCCATATCCGAAGGAGTGTCGGTTCAACTGCCGCTCGATCATTTTGACATGAAAAATATGGTATTGAAAAATAAAGGAGGGTAATTCGTTGATTGTTCCTTTAATCGATTTGCAT
The DNA here is from genome assembly GCF_056269405.1 of Paenibacillus sp. J2L1-98. Lineage (NCBI taxonomy): Bacteria > Bacillati > Bacillota > Bacilli > Caryophanales > Paenibacillaceae > Paenibacillus > Paenibacillus sp. J2L1-98. The sequence continues at coordinate 28,562 of NZ_JBWDNW010000007.1, forward strand.
GCCCAGTACCTGGAACTTAAGAAGGAGATATTAAAAGCGACAGAGCGGGTTTTCGATAGCGGGATTTATATATCCGGGCCTGAAGTGGAAGCTTTGGAGAAAGACATTGCATCCATTACACAATCCCAATATGCGGTTTCCAACGCAAACGGTACCGATGCCTTGGTTTTGGCTTTGGAAGCATGCGGGGTCGGACCGGGCGATGAGGTCATTACAACGCCATTTACTTTCTTTGCGACGGCAGAGGCTATCGCACGGCGAGGTGCCATTCCCGTATTCGCCGATATCGACGAGCGAACGTATAACCTGTCTCCCGAGGAGACGGAAAAGAAAATCACCTCAAAAACGAAGGCCATCATTCCGGTTCATATTTTCGGTCATCCGGCAGATATGGATGCCTTTAACGATATGGCTGAACGGCATAATCTTGCGATTATCGAGGATGCTTGCCAAGCATTGGGAGCCGGCTATAAAGGCAAACCGATTGGCGCTCTTGGAACGATCGGATGTGTTTCCTTTTTCCCAACGAAAAATTTGGGCGGTTATGGAGACGGAGGCATTGTCGTTACGAATGACGAGAAAATGGCTGATCGAATTAGGCTTCTCAGTCACCATGGAAGTAAACGCAAATATTATCACGATGTGGTCGGATATAACAGCAGGCTGGATTCGCTACAAGCCGCTATCCTTCGGGTGAAATTGAGCAAACTGCAGGAATGGAATGCCAAACGTCAACAGATAGCTGCCTTCTATGCCAAACACCTTGAACATACCACACTCAGAATTCCAATTGTAGATGCCAATGTAGATCACGTCTTTCATTTGTATGCTGTCGAATGCGACAACCGTGAACAAATAGCTGATCAATTACAGCAGGCCGGCATCTCTACCGGGCACTACTACCCTTGCCCGCTGCATCTCCAAAAGGCGCTTGCCTATTTGGGATATAAGCCAGGGGATTTCAAGGTAACAGAGAAAGTATGTGAACGCTCCTTAGCATTGCCGATGTCTCCACATTTAACGGAAGAACAACAAGTCTATATCATTGAGAAAGTCCAACAATTGACAAAGGGTTGAGGTGTGCGATGGGTCAAAATCTAACGTTGGGACAGTATGTAGTGATTGGAGAAAACGTAACCATTGGCGAACATGTGGTGATCGGCCATCATGTTGTCATACACGACGGTACTATCATTGGAAACCATGTCGTCATTCACGATCATGCGGTAATCGGCAAGAAACCGATGAAAGCACGCAATTCCGCGACGACAACAAACCAGGTCTATCTTCACCCCGCAATCATCGGAGATCGCTGCATTATCGGGACCTCTTCCATTGTTTATGCGAATGCCTTCATGGAAAACGATGTTTTCGTTGCGGATTTAGCAACCATTCGGGAACGAGTCATCATCGGAGAAAAAACGATCATCGGTCGCGGGGTGGCGGTAGAGAACGATTGTACGATCGGGGCCAACTGCAAGCTTGAAACCAACTGTTATATTTGCGCATTCTCCACTTTGGAAGATAATGTATTCATTGCTCCGTGCGTTGTCACAACAAATGATAATTATTTGGCTCGAACGAAGGAACGATTCGGCAAATTCAAAGGAGCAATGATCAAAAAAGGAGGGAGAATAGGTGCGAATGCGACAATTCTTCCAGGTAAGACTATTGAGGAAGACGGCGTTGTCGCTGCCGGAAGTATCGTTACGAAAGATGTAAAGTCGAAAGAACTTGTAGCTGGCTCACCAGCCCGCAAAATTAGGGATGTTCCGCCCGAGCAATGGTTGGAAAACCAATAGCATAATGAAAATAACGTATGCATTTCTTTAAGCAATAAAAAAACGATCCCCCTCCTGAATACATGGTAAGTATCAGACTGCTATCTGCTGCAATGGCTGTTCCCCAAGGTAATATGAATAACAGAACGTCTATCCCAGGTAAGAGCACAGCAAGTTATTGCATATATCAAACAGTTTATTGAAAATACAAAAATAGCTGGGTCGGATATAACGAATGATAAGAGAGGAGCTACATCTCTGGACAGGAAATTAAAGATACTGATCCTAGTAAAGCCATTTACCAAAACAATGCCCAAACATCAGCATAAATATGATAGTATCAAGGCTTTAGAAAAGGTTGCGGATGTTCAATATTGGCACAGAAACGGAAATATTTTTGACATTTTAAAAAAAATTAAAATGAAACCTGACTTTATATTCCATTATGATATTGCATGGAACTATGCGTTTGCTCCCAAAATTACAAACCTTGATAAGGTGAAAATACCAAAAGGTTGTTACGTGATGGACATTCACTGGAATAAAAAATCCAGAAGAGCATATTTTCGTAAAACCGCGAAACCGGATTTAATCTTCTCGGTAAGCAAATATCCGTTTCTTAATACCTTTCCCGAAAGTAAATCCAAATTTAGATGGTCGCCATTTGCTATCAATCCCAATGTTATCAAAGATTATAAGCTAAAGAAAAATATAAAGTTCTCATTGTTAGGCTTGATCAAACCACAATATAAATTTAGAAAAGCGGTTCTGAGAAGAATGAGCAAAGTAAAAGGATTCGTTAACTTTAAGCATCCGGGGCACCGGGCTCGCGCCAGACGAGGTCTTCTTATTAACAATAATTATGCCAAAGTTATCAACCGGTCACAAATATCATTTACTTGCGGGAGTGACTTAAAGATTCCTGTCGCTAAGTTTTTTGAACTTCCGGGATGCAAAACCTTGATGCTGGCGGAACCCAATCGTGATCTTAATGATCTCGGCTTTAAGGATAAAGTAAACTATGTAGCATGTAATAGAAAGAATTTTTATAAAAAAGCAATGTATTTTCAAAGAAATAAACGCGCAAGAGAAAGAATCACACGAAACGGTTACAACTTTATTTACAAATATCATTCCAATCAAGTCCGGGCGCAACAATTTATAGCGGACGTTAGAGCTTTGCTGAATCGCAAATAGGGATTTAGGACCAAAACCTGCCGCGTGTTAATATGCGACAGGTTTTTGCCATGTTATATATTTATTATTCGTTTCGGCGTTTTTCCTTATTTCCATCATGGGGCAAGACAGTATCGTCAAGACCGGCCAGGTAGATCCCGTATTCGAGAGGCCTTGTGTGTGAATGGTCGTGAACCGCTGCGCCGAACGGACTAGGCATCGGATTAACCTCAAATATCCACAATTTCCTGTCTTTATCAAGCCCCAAGTCGATACCGAGGTCCGCCATATGATGAGGGGATTCGTCTAGTGCACGGCATATTTTGTAACCCAAATCCACAATAGTTTGTACAGTATCTTCCACTTTACTTTGATCGTTCGCATAGATTTCCTTCAAGAATTGTATGGTGTGCATTGGTGAATAGAGAACCCCTCTTCCGGCTCCGACATGGCTGCCATTTATGGCTTGGCGGAAACATAACGCTGATACTTCCCATTCTCCTTGGCGGTTTTTATTCATATTCAACCGGATATCGGTCGGCTTATTTTGCAAAGATACCGTTCGGATCGATTTTTGCATAATGTAACTGTCCGGGCAAAGTTTCGGTATCCAATTCCACAATGTTTTGTAAGAATTAAATGTTTGGATCATGGTTGTTTTCTTATTTTGATAGATCACCTTGATATTTCCTTTTTGTTGCAGTGAGGCATGGATAATTCCCATTCCTCCGTACCCGTTAATAGGTTTTAGAAATATATCTTTGTGTTCTGCCAAAAACTGTCGAAGGCCGGTTTCATTCTCAGCTTTCCGGGTCTGTGGAAGATGAGTCTTCACTTCAGGATACTCCGCTAGCACATTCCACGCTTGCCATTTATTAAATATGAAGCTATTGAACACTTTTGGCCCAATGGCTTTTTGAATTTGTTCCAATATTTTGTTTTGAACGTTGCAACGAAGGTAGACAGCGTTGGGGAAGGGGAATATTCCTTCTTTCCATCCTTTTTCTTGGTCATAAAGAAATCCTCTGACGTTTTTCTTTTTAAAATTCAGATCCCACCAAGTAAACATGATGAAAGAAGCATCTTTATCAGGATATCTTTTCAACCGTTCGTGCATTTGACCGTACATACCTTTATCTGATTTCATTTGCAGTTTAAGAAGCTCACGATTGTTCGGCATACAGATTCCGATAACGGGAATTTTCTGATACATTTGTTGCACCCGAATCCCTCCTATCCTTGCAGATTATATTATGAATATGTCTGATCATCTTAATTGGACCGGACGGATATCCAGTGTAGGGTAGTTTCGGCAATATAGAAAAATTAAAAACTAAATAAGCAGTTATAGAGGCCCACTACAATTTCTGTTAGCTGTCATATTGTAATTAGCGGAAAGGAAATAAAAGACTAAAGCGAATTGAAAACGAACGAAAAATTGGCATTTTGAATCGTATATAAAAGGAGTGGTACGTGTTGCATCCCGTTTTCAGTACAGGAGATATATTTGTCTCCATTACCAATGGAAGAGTTCAATGGCGGCATCCAGACGGAACCCTCAATCAGATCTTGAATACGGGCACGAATGCGCCTGAAATCACCGGAGGGGCTTTTGACACGGTAGGCAATTTTTATGTGACTACCTTTAACGGGAATACTGTCACGAAGTTCAATCCCAATGGTAACTTGGTAGGTAATGTTGTCAGCGGCTTAAATGCGGACCCCGAGTCCATAGTCTTCGACGCCTTGGGAAATTTTTATGTAGGGCAAGCAGACGGAACCCGGGATATCCGGAAGTTCAAACCGGACGGGACACCGTTAGCATCCTTTGATGTACCTACGGGACCCCGAGGCAGCGACTGGATTGACCTGGCTGCAGACCAGAAAACCATTTTCTATACCTCGGAAGGCAATCTTATCAGGCGATTCAATGTAATGACAAATACGCCGCTCTCAAACTTTGCAACCCTCCCCAGCAGCCCTGCATTTGGACTTCGTATACGCCCCAATAAAGAAGTGCTTGTGGCAGCCAGTTCGCAAATTTTGCGTCTTAACTCCAGCGGGGCTGTAATTCAGACCTATTCGGTGCCAGGACAGACTCAATTTTTCGCCTTGAACCTGGATCCTGACGGAACCTCATTCTGGAGTGCGGACATTAATACGGGTAATGTCTTCAAGTTTAATATCGCAACAGGCGCCATTCTGCAGCAATTCAACGCCGGAGCTAGGGTGACGGGGTTGTCGATTAAAGGAGAAATCACCGTCGGAACAACCACTCCAAGGCCAGGAAAAGGGAAGTAAAGCGCTCCGAAGGAGTGAATGGATTTGCAACACAAAGACTGCCATTGGTATCACTTATTATTCCAGCGAAAAATGAAGGAAACCATGTACAAAATACGATTCAATCTGCGTTTAATACGAAAACCAACTATTCTTTTGAAATTATCGTTGTAGATGATGATTCAATTGATGGATGCTGCGAGTTTCTTGAAAATTTACAGCTTAAAGAGAATATTAAATTGATTCATTCTGATGGAGTCGGTGCCGCAATGGCAAGGAATATCGGTGCAGAACAATCGATCGGGGAATATTTGATATTTTGCGATGCCCATCTTTTCTACGAAGACTTATGGATCGACCGTCTGATTGAACCGATTCGATCCGGGGTTGCGCACGCTACCAATCCGGGTATTGCCGATGCTGAAAATCCGGATAATATTGGTTATGGATACAGTTGGACCGAACAATTAGAACCAAAGTGGAACCCCGGACGCAAAAAGAGATTTCCTTCGCCCCATTTGGCAGGAGGATGTTTGGCGATAGCCAGAAAAGTTTTTTTTGATATTGAAGGGTTCGAAAGAGGCTTTCGGGTTTGGGGCCGGGAAGATGAGGAAATTTCGCTGAAGTTATGGCTTATGGGTTATCGATGCTACGTTCTGCCGGATGTCAAGATTCAGCATGTATTTCGTGCGGGCAGTCCGCCTTTTGTGCTTACTTGGGAAGATTTGAATTACAATTTGATGCGAATGGCGTACAGCCATTTTAATGAAGAGCGCATAGGAAAATGCAAAAAATTGATCAAATATTCTAATCCGCTGCTGATAGAAGAACTAGTTCTTGAAAGTGACGTGTTAGAACAGCGCCGTAAATATTTTGAAAGACGTATCCATGATGATGATTGGTATATGCATAAGTTTGGTATTATATTTTAATGAAACCAGACCCTACAACTCGAATTGTAGGGTCTTCTTGTATACTATCCATGCATAATACTAGCTCTTCCTTGCAATATTCTTTTTCTTGAAAACGACAAGATGTCCTTTACCGAAATCAATAGCTACTTTTCCGGTTAAACGTGCGATTTCGGGTGCCAGCACAACAGAATTAACGCCGCAGGATATTAAAGCAACATCAAATTTATCTTTCATTGCCTTGACCCGCTTTAATGCCTTATTCATTTGCTTATAATCAGAAAATACGATCGTTCCGGCAATATCCATCCGATATGGATCCCTGACAAGCGCTTGTTTTAATTTAACAGCTTGCTCTGTAATGATAAGAACTCTTTTCCCCCTCAAAACTCCCCAAAACTCCTCCCGTCCAGCCAAAAAACGGTTAACGACGGCATCGCAAGTATAGCGTGGCCTTAGTTTATAAAATCGGAATATTTTATTTGTAAGCGGACGTTTCAATCTCTTTGGCGCATACGTTCTATTATCCCCGGGAGGAAGAATCCCGACAACATTTGCTTTCTTAATCGAGCGTATCATTTGATTTCTTACCTTTAAATTCGGAAGTCGAACGCCCTTTTCCCCTCTATTGGCTTTCTTCGCCCAAGGCTCCCTGAGTACAGTCTTCATATCCCACACGGACTTTTGCGCTAAGACAATATTTTCACCGTCGCCTATTCTCACCATGGAGAACGGCTGATGATTATCCAAAGCATGCTTGATCCTACTCAATACCTGCTTCCATTTCAGATTCGTCACGATCATTCCCTCTCCTTATGTGTTTTTCTCACTACATAATATATGAAAGAAACAGTAGTGGTTCTTGTGCCACTCCCCTTCTTTTGGTTTGCCGCAAGTAAAATGTGCTCAAAAAATAGGACGAAAGTTTACTGAATAGAGTAAACCTGCACAAGAATATCAACACTATCTTTCATATGATGTCCTAGCGAGAACATTTTCTGGAGAGGAAATGGTTTTAATGTACTTGAGTTGGGGAAAAGTGCTAGCCAGAATAAAGCATGCTTTGGATCATCAGAAGCCGTTCTCCATGGTGAGAATAGGTGACGGAGAGAATATTGTTATGGCGCAAAAATCAGTATGGAGGATGGAGTCTGTACTCAGGGAACCATGGTCAAAGAGGGCTAACCGCGGAGAGAAGGGCGTTCGACTTCCAAATCTAGAGCTAAGAGACCAGATGATCCGAGCGATTAAAAATGCTGATATTGTGGGAATTCTTCCGCCCGGAGACAGAAGAACGTATGCGCCAAGAAGATTAAAGCGTCCGCTTACAAATAAAATATTCCGATATTATAAGCTAAAGCCCCGCTATACTTGCGATGCTGTCGTTAACCGCTTTTTGGCAGGCCGAAAGGAATTTTGGGACGTGCTGAGAGGCCGCAGAGTTCTTCTGATCACACGGCATGCTGAGAGATTAAAAGAAGTGCTTCAAAGTGATCCCTATAGCATGGATATCGCCGGAATTATCGTATTTAAGGATAATAATCAAATGAGTCATGCATTGGAACAAGTAGATTCGATGAAAGACCATTTTGATGTTGCTTTAATATCTTGCGGTGTTAATACGGTTGTCCTTGCACCCGAAATTGCACGATTAACCGGAAAAGTGGCGATTGATTTCGGCAAAGGACATCATAAGGTTTTTAAAAAAAAGATAACTGGAACCAATACCAATCTTGATGATAAAAAAAAAAATAACAATGGAATTGAGAATAGCTTGAATTCTCTCGCCTCGCAGTATGTTCCGGGTATGGTCTCCATCGTCATAGTGAATCACAACAGCTTGGAAATCACGAAAGACTGCATCGAGAGTATCAAACGGCATTCACCTAAAAATACCCAGTTAGTACTTGTTGATAATGGTTCTTCAGATGGGACAGCGGAGTACTTTCAAAGCATTTCAGGGTCTACGGTCATTGTTAATAGAGTAACAAAGGGAAACACGGAAGCTATGAATCAAGGTGTGAGTGCAGCCAAAGGGGAATACCTGGTGCTGCTTAATGAGAATACGATAGTAACGAAAGAATGGCTGCCCAGAATGCTTAGGTGGCTGCAGACAGACCCGTCTATCGGAATAGTCGGGGTCCGGACAAATTTGGCGGATAACAATCAACAGGTAGCAAATATCCGGTATAAAACCATGCAAGAGTGATTTTTTTATTCGAACCATGATTGCTGGAAAAAATTGTGGGTAGCTAACGATGTCTTTGTTCATCGCATTGACCGAAAGAAGCATTATTATCCTTAAATTTAAACTTCCTTCGGGAGAAAGGCGTGGTTATTTTTGAAGGCAGATATAAAGCCTCTATTCACAGTTGTTATTCCCTTGTATAACCGTGAATCGTATGTCGCTAAAGCGATTAGAAGCGTAATTCGTCAGACTTATAAGGGTTGGAAAATACTGATTATCAATGATGCTTCTACCGACGGTTCTGCTGCTATTGCTTCGAAATTTACAATGGAAGGATCTATAAGCCTCATTAATCTAAAAACAAATGTTGGTATTTCGAAAGTGTTGAACATTGCTATGAAGCATGTTATAACACCCTATTTAGTCCAGTTGGATTCGGACGATTGGCTTGAACCCAATGCCCTCGAAATATTGGCAAATGCCTGCGGGGCACACCCGGAAGCGGCATTAGTCTATGGGAACTCTAAGCTGTGGTTGGAGAACAAAGGGAAATTAACCCTGAAGAAAAATATAAGACATAGACAATATAAAACCAAAATGGAGTTTCTTATCAATTTCGACTTTATGTTAACACCGAGATGCTATAAAACCGCGGCACTTAAAGAAGCGGGAGGATGGGACATTAATGATCCCTACGAAGGCCGAATTATGGAGGACCGGCGTATGTGCATGAAGCTTATAGATCGTTTTCCGCATCACTGGGTAAATCAGAATCTATATAACGCTTTAAAGCACGGCAATCAGCTTACGGGCGCTAATAACATCAAAAAACGCAACGTGCTTAGAAAAAGGCTTGTACTCACCTATCTGAAAAAATGGGGGAACCGTCACCAACCTGTTTTTGGTTACACAAGCAGTGGTTACCTCATTGTAAAAAAAATAAAAAAACGTATAAGCAGGCAGAGAGGTGAATAAATGACATGGCCAAACTAAATGGCGAGCAAGTGCTTGCAAGGATTAAAGAGGCATTGGATCATCATCGGCCTTTTTCGCTGATCAGAATCGGTGACGGGGAAAATGTTATAATGGCGCAAAAATCGGTATGGAGCCTTAAAGAGGTATTGAGGACACCGTGGGCAAAACGGGCAAATAATCCGGTCAGAACACGCAGTGCGCGTCTCGGACATAAAGAAAAAGGGGTCACGCTCCCGAATCTGAAGCTAAGAAATCAAATGGTTCATTCTGTCAGGAAAGCCGATATTGTAGGGATTTTACCAATTAAAGATAAGATAAAAGCTCCGAAGAGAGTAAGACGGCCATTAACGAATAAAATATTCCGTTATTACAAACTCAAGCCGCGTTTTACTTGTGATGCTTTCATCAACCGCGAGTTTGCAAGCAAGCAGGAATTTTGGGAAGTGCTGAGAGGCAAAAGAATTTTATTGATTACGGAGCATGCCAAAAAATTAAAAGAAGTGCTTCAAAGCGACCCGTATAATATGGAAATTGCCGGAACAATTATATTTATACATTTTAAGCAAATAAGCAGAACGTTGAAGACCGTTAAGGGAATGAAAGACAAGTTTGATCTTGCTCTCATATCCTGCGGCGTGAACGCTGTTGTTCTGGCGCCCGAAGTGGCACGATTAACTGGTAAAGTTGCGATTGATTTTGGAAAGGGCCCCAAAGTAATATTCAACAAACCGGCAACTTCGGCAGAGAAGAGCAGTGTCAGTATTATTAATAAACTTGGAAATCTTAAGGATAGGATAATAGCATCTTGCCCGGATTATACGCCAGGCATGGTCTCGATCGTCATTCCGGCACATAAAGGATTAAAATATTTAAAAGAATGTATTGGAAGTATCAGTCGGCATACTCCGAACAAACTCGAATACTTGCTCGTCGATAATGAATCTTTGGATGGTACACTAGAGTACTTCAAAACGATTCCGAATGCAACGGTCATCGCGAATAAGGTTTTCAATGAATGGGCAGAGGGATATAATCAAAGTTTTCTTGCTGCAAAAGGGGAATATATCGTTTTGCTCAGTAACGATGCAATTGTCACTAAAGATTGGCTGTCCCGGATGCTCTGGTGGTTGCATGAAGATTCAACTATCGGAATGGTTGGAGTTCGTACAAACTATGGAAGTAACCATCAAGCACTGAAGCAGCTCCCGTACAAAACAATGGAAGAAATGAATGATTTTGCAGCGCAGTGGTCGGAAAAGCATAGCAGACAGGGATATAAAGCCGAAATGCTAAGTGATGTATGCTTAATGTTTCATCGGAATTTAATAGAAAGAATCGGTAGATTTGATAACCGGTATAGTCTCTTCAGCGGCGATGCTCATGATTTTAGTGTGCGAACGATGAATAGCGGAAAAAAACTGTGGGTAGCCAATGATGTTTTCATTCACCGGAATACTATTTAGTCTACATTAATACAAATGTTATGTCGTCCATACCTAATCTATATGAAACACATATATTATTTATACAAATTCACTTTTGCTTAATAGGATCAAGCCAGCTGCTAGAGATTTTCTTATTTTAGTTAGGAGGTAATTTTTTGAAAGGTGTGATACTTGCTGGAGGTACTGGAACACGCCTTTGGCCATTAACGAAAGTGATAAACAAACACCTGATACCTGTTGGGAAATATCCCATGATCTATTACGCAATAGAAAAAATGCGCAGAGCGGGGATCGAAGACATACTAATTGTAACAGGAAAACAATCAGCGGGGCTTTTTACGGATTTATTAGGAAGCGGTAAAGAGTGGGGAGTAAGCATTACGTACAAGATACAGGAGGAGGCCGGAGGAATCGCTCAGGCACTGATGACCGCCGAACATTTTGTCCAACCGCACGAAAAGTTTGTTGTCCTTCTGGGAGACAATTTATTTGATGAATCGCTTGTCAAGCTGGTTAAAGATTTTACTAATCAGGAAAAAGGAGCGAAAGTTTTTCTTAAGCAGGTCGCCGATCCGCGCAGATACGGGGTGCCTATAATTGAAAAAGACAGGATCATACAAATTGAAGAAAAACCAACGAATCCCAAATCTTTCTTCTCGGTTACCGGAATTTATATGTATCATGGCAGCGTATTTGAGGTAATCAAGCGTATCAAGCCCTCCGGCCGGGGCGAGCTGGAAATTACGGACGTTAACAACGTATATGCCTCTGAAGGAACTCTTACCTTTAATATTATGAACGGCTGGTGGATTGATGCGGGCACATTTGAATCGCTTCACGAAGCTAATATAAGGCTAAAGGATTTCAACGGTGAAACGCAATGAATCAGCGGCTAAAGGAGTGACGGGAGTTGTTATCGAAAAGAATCATCTTCGGGATCGAATTCAACTCGAGATCGACGAGACCTGAGTGGAAAATCGGTTTAACTGCAGGCTGGATTAATTACAGAATGAATGTATTTATGACATATACGATGAAAAGCTTAAAGAAGCAGACCAATCAAGATTTTGTGGCTCTTATTCAATATGCGGATCGCACAGAGCCTTTGATCAAGCTGGAACTCAGCAAGTATGAACCGCTTCCGGAAAACATTCAATTTGTTCCGGCAAGCAAATACCAGGAAAATATTATGAAATTGACCACCGGATTCGACCATTTATATCTAGTGCGTTTGGATTGTGACGATATGTATCACAAATCCATTGTACAACAGTTAACCGATTATCGCCCTAAATCGAATACTCAAGCATTAATTAATCAAAGAGGTTATGTATATGATGCTATCCGACAGCGATTCGCAGCCATCAACCAGCAATCCCCACCATTCTTTACTTTAATCTATAAGGTAGATGAATACGCGAAAGGAAAAAGATATTCAACTCCTGGAGGACACAGAGCAGTAATTAAATTAAAGCATGAAAGCTTAACCAGGGAAGGTAACAAAAACTATATGATCGTTGTTCATAAGCGCAATACGTTAAATCAAAACTTGCTGCGTAAAGCAATATTCAAAACTAATCGAGTAAAACTAGATCATATTCTAGGCGATTTTTGTAAAGAGATTAAAGAAGAACTTGAGCCGAAGCTGAATCCGCAAATAATAACATCCAAAGATGGAGATAACTCAGAGTCTAGTTCTGCTACAAAAATGAACGCTTGACAAGAATGCAAGGAGGAAAAGGAATGTCCAGTAAAAAGATTATTGTTGGTATTGAATTTAATAACCGGTCAAAGCCTGGAAATCGATGGAAAGTAGGTTTGACGAAGCGGTGGATTGAGTATAGAATGTCAATCTTTATGAAATATACCTTGCAAAGCCTCAAAAATCAAACCAACCAAAAGTTTAATGTCCTTGTCCGGTATGCGGAATCTTCCGAGTCTATCATTATTCAAACGCTGAACAAGTATGAACCGCTTCCTGGCAACGTTCAATTTGTACCGGACGGACAGTATTTGAAAGCTCAAAAAAAGCTGGCACGCGGCTTTAAATATCTATACCTTGTTCGTTTGGATTGTGATGATATGTACCATAAATCTTATATCCGGCAATTGCACAATTATAAACCTAAGCCGAAAACCCGCGCGCTTATCAACCAAACGGGATACGTTTATGACAGCTTGCGCCACCGCGTGGCTACCGTAATGAAACCCTCTCCGCCTTTTTATACGTTTATTTATAAGACCAACGATTATTTTAAAGGAGTTAGATATCAAACTCCCCGCGGACATACTTCCGTCATTAATCATAAGCATGAAATTCTAACCAAGAATGGCAAGCGGAACTATATGGTTGTTGTCCATGAAAGAAACACATTAAATCAGAGATTATTGTCCAAGACAAACTTCGTGAAGAATCGTTCGAAGGTGAGCGTCATATTGAAGAAATATATTTATAATGCTAAACAAACTCGTGACGATAGCCGTTCCTAATAGAGAGCTTTCACGTACAATGCAAATGAGGATTTTATTAATGAGGTGCAGTAAGATGCTTGATTTGCCGGATAAGCCTGAACAGGCGGAGGTACTTGAAATGCCGGAATCAACGGAATTACCGATTTCGCCGGAAAGAACGGAGCTGCAGGATATAATGGAAACGAAAGAATCGGCTTCAGCAGAAGTTCAAATAACGAAGCATCAGCCTAAGGGAGTATCCATCATTACGGCAACCAATAAGCCGGAATATATGAAGCAATTGTTTTTAAACTACAGCCGTCAGCATTGGAAGACGAAAGAGCTTATTATCCTATTAAACAATGATCGTATGAGCTTGGAGAGCTATCAAAAATATGCGAAGCGTTTCGGTCAAGTGTCGGTCTACAGACTGCCCGAGAAATCGCCGCTTGGTAAATGCCTGAACTACGGAATCAGCAAAGCGAAATACGAAATCATTGCCAAATTTGACGATGATGATTTCTATGCTCCGCACTATTTATCTGAAGCGATGGCGGAATTTGAACGGACCGGTGCGAACGTTATAGGGAAAAATAAGTTTTACATGTTCTTTCGCAGCAGCTCGAAGCTCATGGAAGCCAGCATGCCGGCGCAAAGGCTTGTAGCCGGAGCGACGATTATGTTCGAGAAAAGGATTTATCCGGGTGTCGTATTTTCCAACTTGCGCAAGGGCTCAGATATGAGGTTTTTGCATGACTGCTTGAAAAAGGGGTATAAAATAGCCTCTACCAGCCAATACAATTTCACTGCTATCAGGAGAGGGAATCAAACGAAGCATACATGGAAGGTTACGGCCAGGACGTTCCGGATTCTTAGAGCAAAGACCGTTGCGCGTACGAACCGATTCAGCGAGATCGTAAGCAGGGCTATTCCTAACGATTGAACATGCGCCGATTAGGCGTCTTTTTTTTGTGTATTTCATTGACCATCGTATTATTATCTTATAGAGTTAAATTGTATTTTACCTGTAAAAAATCTTACAAATGCCGATATGAGGTGGAAACTGGAACGATGATTAAACTGTCCATCCGCGCTATAATAACCATCCTACTCTTAACTCTTATATGGCCTGCAGCAATAGGACATGCCGCAAATAATCTATTAAAAAATGCTAGTTTTGAAAACGTTTCGGGCACTGCTCCTAATGATTGGAGCCACGATGCCTACCTAAAGGAAGGGAATATAACCGCTTATACGATTAGCGACGCAGAGGCCCATACAGGCAGCTATTCAGCCGTGCTCGAGAATGTCGAAGCGAATCACTCGCGCTGGACGCAAACGGTCAGCGTTAAGCCGAAGGCGATCTATAAGATTTCCGGATATGTGAAGGCGGAGCATATAGGTCCGGATGCAACCGGAGCTCATTTTTTCATTGACGGCGTTGCCGTTACATACCCGGATGTGAAGGATACGAACGGAAAGTGGGCTTACGTTCATTTTTACGCGAAGACGGGCAAGGATCAGAAAAGCATGACGTTCGGCGCAAGTCTTGGCGGCTACGGGAGCATCAACACCGGGAAAGCATACTTCGATGACGTGAGCGTAGAGAAGGTTTCGAAGGCTCCCGCAGGCGCGGAGGTTTTCAGCCTGGTGCCTACAGAGTCGAGTCAAGATGATCAGGCTGCCGGTACGGTCGGATCTGTATTTCCTTTGCTTATGTCTACGGCTCTGTTCAGCTTGTTTTTCGTGTTAATTTACAAGAAGCTGCTTCGCGGCCGCAGCTGGCTGGACGAGAAGCCGCATTCGCATAAAATGATTGTTGCTCTCGTATTTAGTGGGGCGCTAGTCCTTCGGCTATGGATTGCTGTTTCCAGCAAAGGCTATGCCAACGATATTGCTTTGTTTATGGCTTGGGCCGACCATGCCGCGAAGCAGGGGCTTTCCGGCTTTTACCATACGGGAATGTTTGTAGACTACCCGCCCGGCTATATTTATATTCTTTATGGATTAGGCATCGTTAAAAATATGCTTTCGCTTGATGCCGCTTCTCGTGCAGCGATGCTGCTGTTCAAACTGCCTGCGATTATAGCTGATTTGGCAGCTGCGTATATTATATTACGAACGGGTAAAAAGAAAGCAGGCTATTCCGTAGCATTAGCGCTTGCGCTGCTCTATTTATTCAATCCGGCTGTTATTGTGGATTCGGCCGCATGGGGCCAAGTCGATTCGATATTTACGCTGGTGCTCATCCTGTCCATTCACGGCATTGCGGAAAATAAAATCGAGCGCGCTTCCGTATGGTACGCCATTGCGGCGCTGATCAAGCCGCAAGCGTTCATTTTCATGCCGGTACTGCTGCTCTGGTTCGTTTGCCGGAAGACCTGGAAACAAATTCCTGCGAGCGCATTTTACGGCTTTACGACGTTTATTTTGCTCGCGCTGCCGTTTTTCTGGGGCAATGGCGGGCTGCCTAGTCTCATTGATTTGTACAAGGGAACGTTATCCTCCTACCCGTATGCGACGCTGAATGCCTTTAATCTTTATGCGCTGACGAATGATAATTGGAAGCCGATTACCGATACATGGCTGCTGTTTTCGTTCCAAAACTGGGGGACGATCTTTATTTTGGCAGCAGCAGCGTTAGCCGCATATTTCGCATTGAGAAAGCAGGATGGCGATTCGTCGAAGCGCGCTTATTTTGTGGCCATGGTGCTGATCGTCGTCGTGTTCATCGGTGTAACAAAAATGCATGAGCGTTATTTGTTTCCTGTGCTGCTGCTCGCGATCTTTGCCTTCATACAATCGCTCGACCGAAGACTGCTAATGGTATATTTGGGATTTAGCATTACGGGCTTCATCAATATTGCTTATGTGCTGGATTACAGCAAAGTAAGCACGAACGTCCCTTCTAACGGCATTGTTTTATTATGTTCTATAGCCAATATTGGACTGCTGCTATACTTGCTTTATATCGGATATGATAAATATGTGCGAGGCAGGGTGAAGCTGGTAGATCCGTTATCGGAGGACGAGCTGCTGCAGATAGACCGAGGCAGCTTATCTGCGTTCAAAATCGGAGCGCCCTTGGCAGTAAAGCAGGAGCCAAAGCGGCTGGAGCGCAAGGATTGGAAATGGATGGGCGCAATAACGCTTGTTTACGCGCTCGTTGCCCTATACCAGCTTGGCGAGATGAAAGGACCGGAAACCGCATGGCAGCCTGCAGCGGCCGGCCAAAGCTTTTTCGTTGATTTGGGCGAGGTGAAGCAGCTGGACCGCATTAACAGCTTTGGCGGAGTCGGTACCGGAAAATTCAAATACGAATTCAGTCAAAATGGCACCGATTGGGACAACGTAATGGAAATAGACAGCAGCCATGTCGCTGTGTTTACTTGGACCAGCCAGCCGGCTGTGCTGCAAGCCCGTTATATAAAGCTTACTGCTGTACAAGCAGGCTTCTCCATGCATGAAATTGCGATTTACGGGCCAAGCAACAAAATACCTCTGCCAATCGTCGGAATAAATGATGAGCAGGCGAAGGATGCCAAAAGAGGCAGCGTGCAGCTGCTGTTCGATGAACAACAGCTGGCGAAGGTTAACGCGACCTTTATGAACGGATCCTATTTCGATGAAATTTATCATGCACGTACTGCCTATGAGCATTTGGAGCATATAGTGGCTTACGAGAATACGCATCCGCCGCTTGGCAAACTTATTATTGCACTCGGTATTAAGCTGTTTGGTCTTAATCCGTTTGGCTGGCGCATAGCGGGTACGCTGTTTGGCATTGCGATGCTGCCGTTAATGTATGTATTCGCTAGAAGGCTGTTTAATAGCAGCGTTTATGCAGGACTTGCCACAGCGCTGTTTGCTGCCGATTTCATGCATTTTACGCAAACGAGAATTGCGACAATTGACGTTTACGGCGTATTTTTCATTATGATGATGTTCTATTTCATGCACAAATATTATTCATTAAGTTTTTACCGGGTCAAGCTCGGCGTCACGCTTCTCCCATTGTTTTTGGCAGGGTTGTTTTTTGGAATCGGCGTTGCATCCAAGTGGATCGTGCTCTATGGGGGCGCAGGCCTGGCGGTTATGCTTGGCCTGTCGTTATTTGCAAGGTACAGGGAGTATGCGGCTGCCAAACGTGTTCTGCATAAGGCGAAGACGCCGGATCTGTCCTTAAACCATGACAGGCTGCAGCATATCATAAAGGTATTTCCCCGCTATACGATCATAACGCTTGCCGTTTGTCTCGTGTTCTATATCGTTATTCCGCTTGGGATTTATGCTTTGTCCTATATACCGGTGCTGACCGTAATGGATGAAGGGTATACCGTAAAAAGCTTTATCGATTATCAAAAACATATGTTTAGTTACCATAGCCATCTTGTTTCGACGCATCCCTTCTCTTCCTCCTGGTGGGAGTGGCCGTTTATGAAGAGGCCGGTATGGTATTATTCAGGCGATAATATGGCCGAAGGCATGAAGTCAACAATTGTAGCGATGGGAAATCCGCTCATTTGGTGGGCAGGCATTTTCGCGATGGCGGCAACGATTTGGATCAGTATCAAACGAAGAGACCAAACGATGTATCCGGTATGGATCGCCTTCTTGGCGCAGTACGTGCCTTGGATGCTGGTTACCCGGCTTACGTTTCTTTATCACTATTTCGCGATGGTGCCGTTTATCATACTGAGTTTGGTGTATATATTCAAGGTGATCGAAGAGAAAAGACCGGGCTTTAAGCTCGTGCGCAACCTCTTTTTGGCGGCATCGATTTTGTTATTTATCGTTTTTTATCCTGCTTTATCCGGTATGACCGTGAAAAGCTGGTATGTGGAGCATTTGCTGCGCTGGTTTCCGAGTTGGTTATTTTAAGAGAGGGGCATACGAATGAAGCAAGCGGCTGTGAAGTACAGCATTATCGTTCCTATGTATAACGAAGAAGAGGTTATCGAGCATACGTATGAGCGGCTGAAGCTGGTTATGGATAACGCGGATGAATCGTATGAGCTTATTTTCGTCAATGATGGCAGTAAAGACCGTACCGTTGAATTAGTTTCCATGATCTGCGATTTCGATCCGAACGTCCGTCTCATTAATTTCTCTCGTAATTTCGGGCATCAGATCGCGATTTCGGCCGGGATGGACTATGCGAAGGGAGATGCGATTGTCGTCATCGATGCGGATTTGCAGGACCCGCCTGAGGTTATTATCGATATGATTGCGAAGTGGAAAGAAGGCTTTGAGGTTGTATACGGCAAGCGGCTAAAGCGTAAGGGCGAGACTGCCTTTAAGAAACTGACCGCTAAAATTTTTTACCGCATCCTGAGGGGCTTGACCAATGTCGATATTCCGGTTGATACGGGCGACTTCCGTTTAATCGACCGGAAGGTATGCGACGTGCTGCGCGGCTTGAAAGAAAAGAACCGGTTCGTACGCGGCCTGGTTAGCTGGATCGGCTTCCGGCAGACAATGGTCGAATACGAGCGGGAGGAACGTTTTGCAGGCGAAACCAAATATCCGTTAAAGAAAATGATCGCTTTTGCGATTGACGGGATTACCTCTTTCTCCTATAAACCGCTGAAGATTGCCGCCTATATCGGCTTTGCCTTATCGTTGACGAGCTTTCTATACCTGATAGTCGTCATATTCCAGAGGCTGTTTACGGGCAGCACAATTGCGGGATGGGCATCGATCGTCGCGGTCAATCTATTTTTTAACGGTATCATCCTTATGCTCCTTGGCATCATCGGCGAATATATCGGCCGGATTTATGATGAGTCCAAGAACAGGCCGCTTTATATCGTGCGAGAGGTACAAGGCTTCCCGGAGAACGATGGCGATAAAACGGCGGCAGCCAAGGATTCGGATCGGGTCAGAGAGTATGTTTAAAACGGTACGCAAAAGGCTCATCGCGCAATTTATAGCATTTAATATAGTCGGACTGCTCAATACGGCAGTCGATTTCTTACTGTTCACCATTCTGATTTGGTTAGGCACTTATTATTTACTCGCCCAGGTGATCGCTTACGGCGCAGGAATGATCAACAGCTTTGTGCTTAACAGCCGATATACCTTCGGTAAAGGCAGCAGAATAACCACGAGGCGGCAGCAGCTGGGCATGAGCGTGAGGTTCATCGCTTGGAATGGTATTCTGCTTGGCATTACGCTGCTCTTGCTTGCCGCCTTAACGGAGTGGTGGGGAATGAATGACGTAATCGCCAAGCTTATTGTAACGGCGGTTACCGTGTTGCTTAATTTTTACGGGAGTAAAAAATGGGTTTTCGCGTCGGGTGGATCGCAGACGGAGAGCAGTTAGCGGGAGGAGGGTAAGATGAAAAAAATATTGTCCTACTCATTAATAATTGTTGGTATTCTCATCCTGCTGTATCCAAAAGCAAATGAATGGTATGATAACCTTCAGCAGAATAAGCTGTTGGAACAGTGGGAAGATGCAAACTACGATGAAATACCTCAGCAGCAGGCGCAGCAGCAGTATGAGCAGCTTACGGACCTGTTTAACGATGAATCGGCTGCGACAGAACAACCAACCACTGCGCCTACGGAAGCTCCTTCATCGACTCCTGCCGTGCAAAAGATTACGCCGATCGCGACGATTAAGATTGACAAAATAAAGCTCAAGCTGCCTGTCGTCGAAGGCGCTACACAGAAAAACATGAAATCGGCCACCGCCCATTTGAAGGAAACGGCAGCTTTAGGCCAAGTCGGCAACGCGGCAATCGCCGGTCACCGGATGCGTTCGAGAGGGAGATTGTTTAACCGGCTCGGAGAAGTAGCGGCTGGAGATAAAATCGTCGTAGAGACGAAGGACCAATCCTATATATACACGGTGTATAAAGTCTCGATTGTAAAGCCTACGGACGTGTCTGTACTTAATTACAACAAAAAGGATAAACTGCTTACCTTAATAACCTGCGATCCAATCGTAAACCCCACGCACCGCTTAATCATTCACGCTAAGATGTAAACGGCATCAGAGCCCATTTTCTGCGAGTAACAGCACCAATACATTCGCCCCTTCATAGTATAAGTTGACTGTATCCCTTAACCTTGTTAAACCATAAAAACCCGCGCAAGGAGGGGTGACAAACATTGAAGGGTAGCGACCAGAAGAGCAAGTTTTTATTGACGCATCGTGAACGCGAGGTATTCGAGCTATTGGTACAGGACAAGACAACAAGAGATATTGCACAGCAACTATTCATCAGCGAGAAGACCGTCCGCAACCATATTTCTAATGTCATGCAAAAGTTGAACGTAAAGGGTCGTTCACAAGCGGTTGTCGAGCTAATCAAGCTTGGTGAATTACAAATCTGACATAGCAACACTATCAGACGGCATAGCCATATGCTGTCTTATTTTTTGCTCAATACGGCTTATGGGGACAACCTTTGAAGGGCAGCGGCTCAATTTGTAATGAAGCTTTCTAATTTTGGAAAATAAACCAAATAAGGAAGAGGGGATTGTCGAATCTCGTCGAATAAATAGTAATATCATCTCAGTAAGGAAGGTTTCAATATGCCCATACTACGCCTGATTCACACAAAGCAAAAAAATAAAATCAGCTTGGCTACGCTGCTGACAGGTTTGGTCTCGATCTCTGTCCTTCTTACGCTAACGATTCTGCTCATTTCATCCTATCAATCGAAAAAAAAATCGTTATACGATACGACTTTTTCTTTGAATCTTTCAACTGCATCTAATATGAGTCAAACGATGGACTCTGTATTTAAATCGATGCATGGCAGCCTGAAAAACGCTGCGGCTTTCTACTCAATTAATAGCGGGATGAACGCAACAGATTCAGACAATTATCTTGAATTGATACGCAACAGCAGCAACTATTTCAATTCTATCGTCGTGGTGGATGAAACTGGTCTTATTCGCACAGTATCTCCTTCATCGATAGGGACCGCAGGAGGGAGGATTAAGACGGAGGCAGCCAAGGAGGCTTTGGCTTCCAGAAAGCCTTACATATCCAAGCCTTATTTGAGCACCAGAACGAAACGTCTTATCGTATTTATCAGCGAGCCGATATTCGACAATGCCGGTGTTTATCGCGGTTTTATCGGAGGGTCCATTTATCTGCAAGAAAACAACGTTTTGAACATGATTTTCGGTAACGAAAGCCCAAGCGGCGATAGCGGCTCCTACTTTTATGTTGTGGGCTCCGATGGCCATGTGCTGTATGATCCTGAAAAAAGCCGAATCGGCAAGGACTTCAGCTCGGACCCCATTGTCCAGAAGCTCATACAAGGCAAAAGCGGGTATGGGCAGACAGTTAATAACTCAAAAGGTGTGACGCTGCTGGCAGGATACTCGTATGTGCCGGATAATCAGTGGGGGATCATCGTGCTTTCTCCCATCCGTATCATTAAAGAACAATTGAACAGTCATATACAAGCGATTCTGCTGTATATGCTGCTCCCATTCATATTATTGATGCTGGTAACGATTTGGCTTGCGCGCCGATTAGCCAAGCCTTTCGTAACCCTTGCTAACATTGTCAGCAGAATCGGGAAGGAAGAAGTAACGCTTCCGGATACGAAGCAGCATTGGAACAGAGAAGCCGACTTGTTAACCCAAACGGTGATCCTTGCTTTGAACGGGATTAAAGCGCAGACCGACCAATTGACTCATGCAGCTATGACCGACCCTTTAACCGGTCTGCGTAATCGAAGAACGTTAGAAACGATTATGAAGCAGTGGACGGAGGCGCAAACCTCCTTCTCGATCATCGTATTGGATATCGATCGTTTCAAGTTGATAAATGATACCTTCGGACATCAAGAGGGCGACAGAGTATTGCAGCATCTGGCTGGGATTGTCGCTTTATCCATAAGGCCGGACGATGTGTGCTGCCGGTATGGAGGCGAAGAATTCGTTGTTCTCCTGCCCTTTGCCGCAGCGAATAATGCCTTTGAAGTCGCTGAACGAATCCGCACGATGATGGAGAAGAGCGAGAATCATTTAAAGCAGACGATAACGGTTTCGCTCGGAGTTGCTCATTTTCCGTCGCAGTCAAGTAACGCTGATGAATTGTTCCTGTTAGCTGACCAAGCGTTGTATAGGGCCAAGCATGCAGGAAGAAACCGGACGATGATGGCGGAATCGCTTATGCAGATATCTGATAATTGTATTTAAATTGATGTGAAGAAAAGGAAACAAAACCATGAAGCAAAGTTCATTAACTATCAAAAAAAGAATGATTTATTTTATCGTAATTTCGATAGCGGCATTAAGTGTGCTTACCGGGATTAAGCTGTTTTTCTCTTATCAGTCCACGACCAAATCGGCGGAAATTACACTGGCCAAGCAGTATACTGAAATCGGGATGGACATCGCACATGGTCTTGATATAGCTGTTTATGAGAAGTTTTTACTGACAAAATCAGATGATGAGAACCGCAAGAAAACGAAGCTGTATTTGGAGGAGTACCGCGAACGAATTAATGCCTTGTACGTGTATATTCTATTACTGGATGAAAGCGATGTTTCTAAGGTGATGGTTTCGTCTATTCCTCCTGATGTGGAGGATTTGCCGATTGGATTTCCATGCACAGTGCCTCCTGATGAGGTTCAGCGTGCTAAAAAAGGCATGAACTATTACACGGGCATTATACACGATGAGCTTAATGGGTCTTATATGTCTATTGGTGTGCCTTTTTTTGACGAGAATGGAGCCGTACTTGGCGTTGTTGGAATTGACATCGATGCCAAGGATTTAGGGAATATCAGCAAACAGGTGATCTCAAATAATACGCTGATCTTCGGAATGGACGTCTTGTTCGCATTTGCATTATTGGCGGGCGTCTATCTGTTGAACAAGCTGTACAAAGCCCGTCTCAAACAAGATTTGAAGGAATCGGAGAAAATGTACATTTCCGAGCTGGGTAAAATAATGGAGACTATTAAATCCAGCAGGCATGATCTGATGAATCATCTTCAGGTGCTAAATGGCTTAATGGATATACGAATGTATGATAGAGCGCATGAATATTTGAAGCAGCTGACCGTTGAATCCAAAACATTGGATATGTCCCTGCGCATTAAAAATCCGATCCTGATGGTGCTGTTCCAGAGCAAGCGGGAGCTGGCTCACTCGAAAAATATTCAAATCAGCTTTGAAACGGATTTTGATGAATTCGATCAAGTGGAGTCTATGGATTTGGTCAAGCTTTTTTCGAATCTGCTGGATAATGCGATCGAAGCAGTGGAATCAGCTGCCGGCGAGCTGCCGCAAGAAATACATGTCATTTGCAAAGCGGATAATGGTAAATATATTTTTGCCACTGAAAATCCGGCACTGCTTACGGATAAAGAGCAAAGCAGCTTCTTTCAGGCCGGGTTTACGACGAAAGGCAGGGGCCTGGCGGCAAGGGGGAACGGCCTTTCCATTGTAAAGAGAACCGTAGAGAAATATAAGGGCGATATTTTTTTTCGTTATGAGTCCGGCAAGGTTCTTATTCAAATTACGATTTAAACCGCATGAATCCGGCATATCCGATCATGCTTAAGCATAAAAAAAACAGGTCAGGAATTTATCCCCATCCTGTTTTTTTTGTTATTTCAGAGCAGGAACATGCTCCTCCATGTAAGCTCGAACCTCATCAGCCGAGCCTAGCTCGAGACCCGCTTGTAATCGGTTGGATTCGTGTATTTATAGTTACAAATTGCTATTTTTGGTCAATAATCAATAGGATTATGGTATAATCGAACCATATTTGAACAATAAATTGTGTGATTGCTTGCGAAATGAACAGTCAATCTCAAGCTCTATAGGAGGATAAGATGTTAAAAATTAGTCTTTTTCTAATTTTGATGTGGTTGTTTGGCAACCCTTTTATCGCCATTCTCGTCATGCTTATTGTGCTTTATGTGCTGGACCGCCGCTTTGTCGGGTTAACGCCAAGCCTATTTAAGCCGTTAAAGAGAATTTCCAGAATAAAAAAGCTCAGACAGCAGATTGACCGTTCGCCGAATGATGTATCCTCCAAGCATGAGCTAGCCCGCCTTTTAATCGAGCGAAAAAAATATAGCGAGGCTGTCGGCTTACTTGAGCCTCTGCAGCAGACGCTCGAGGATTCGGCTGAATTTTGGGATGATCTGGGAACGTGCTGTTTATACAGCGGAGACGAGGAACGCGGGGTGGCCTTTACGCTCCGCGGGCTGGAACTTAATCCGCGTGTCAAATACGGCGCTCCTTATTTGCGGCTTGCATCGCATTTCTCGAGCGGCCGGACAGAGCAGGCTCTTACACACATACATGCTTTTCAAGCGATTAATTCCTCGTCCTGCGAAGCTTATGAACAGCTGGCTTCGATTTATAAGCAGCTTGGAAACGCACAGGAAGCTAGGCGCTCTACCCAGGAAGGGCTGCGTATTTACCGCATGCTTCCGCGTTATAAGAAACGGCAGGAACGCAAATGGGCCGTCCGGCTGTTTTGGAGAAAGATAGCCGGTTAAGGAAAGCTATAATAGATAGAAGGGCAAGATGCAGGAGATGCAACGCAACATTTGGCTTGTGGCGATCAGTGTTATCGTCGTACTCGTTTTATTGAATAACACGGCTTATTATTTTCTTACTAAAAAAACGCTGGAAGACTCTTTTAAAGAAGAACTCCTGACTCATGCAAAACGGCTGGAAATTTCTCTGGAGCAGTCACGCGAGGGCTCCGAACAGTTTCAAAATCAGATCGGACGCGAATTGCGCTCCGCATCGATCGCAATCCAATATGCCCTTGATCCTGATATTGAGAAGGTAACGACCGAGCAGTTGATGGAGCTCCGCGACAAGTTGGGTCTTAGCCACATAACGCTTCTCAAAAAATTGCCCGATGATATCGTGTTATACAAGTCGTCCAATGTAAACCAGCTTAATACGAGCACGAAGACATGGAAGCCGTGGTACGAAGTATTTAACCAGCTGTTCGAGAATAAGAATGCTTCGGTGGACTGGCTTGGACAATCGCTTCCGAATTTCTGGAGCGGACCGTTCGAGGTATCTACGACCGATGTCGATAAGCTTAACAAATGGGGCTATTATTACGACGGAGCTACTAATTATATTATTGATCCTTATGTGGATTATGAGCGGCAGGAAGAGTATGAAATTGCCACAGGCGTTCATCGGATGATCGAAAACTCCATTCAAAGCAGCGATTCACTGAAGGAAATTGCCTTCATAAATCCGGAAACGTTCCCTGATGGTAAAGACACGATAAATCCGGAAGGCTTGGTTCAAGGACATAAAGTGCAGGAGCCTATTTTTTACGGCTCATATAAGATGAAATCAGCGCAGGATACGAGGCTGGTGCGAAAAGCTTATTTCTCGAAGGAAACCGTAACTCTGCGTGAAAATATAGACGGAACAGAAATTTTTAAAATGTATATTCCGGTATTTGTTAACGAAAACGGCATTAACATTACCGACCGGGACGGGCAGCCGATGAACAGCTACGTCCTGATGCTCACCTCCGACTATCATGTCATTCAAGAAAAACTGGATTCGCAGTTTTTGAATTTAAGCATAATTATTCTTGTCGTAACCGGCTTCAGTCTGTTAATAGCCGTTCTTGCTATGAGATCCTACAGGCAGTCGCGCGATAAGGTCGTTCGAGTCACGCAAGAAACCTATGTTGACGAGATTAACCAAATGTTCCAATCGATCAGAGCGCAGAGACATGATTTCTTGAACCATGTGCAGACGATTCACTCTTTGGCTGAGCTGGACAAATCGCGGGAGCTGGTTGCCTACACGAAGGAGCTGACCGGCGATATTCGAATGATGAACGATATTATTAATATCGGCAATCCCGCCATAGCAGCACTTGTCCGCGCGAAAATTTCACAGGCGGAGAGCCATAAAATTCAATTCAGCTGCTCGTTTACCGGATTGAATATGCAGGAGATGGGCGTTAGGACGCTTGATGTCAACCGCATGCTCGGGAATTTGATCGATAATGCCTTCGACGAGGTGCTTAAGTATGCCGAGGATCGTCGCCACGTGACGCTTGTCGGCAAGCAGACGCCCGCATCTCTTGAATTTACAGTTACGAACACCTGCGATAATGCGGAAGAAGCGGTATTGCTGCCTATTTTCGAGGCGGGCTATTCGACTAAGCAGCAGGATCATCAGGGATTGGGTCTTTCGATTGTAAAAACGATTGCGAAGCAGTACAAAGGAGACGTATTCGTTACAGCTGAGCCGCCAGGGAAACTGACGTTTACCATAAAAATGCCATTATAAAGCAGAATGACGCCTAACCGACTGATGGGATTCGTCGGCAGGGCGTTTTTATTTATAGCCGTTAATCAAAATATGGCAACAGCCGTTTCCGCTTGGTATAATAGTAAGAATGCAAGTGAACGGAAAGGAAGCGGGTGAATGTCTGTAATGCATCTTAACGAAAAGCTGCACGCGCTGATTGAACAGCAGTTAAATGTCCATGTCGAGACGACGATCATGAAGCGCGGCTGGCAATATTACATGGAAGGCAAAGTGAACAGCGCCAATGAAGGAAGCCATGATAATCTTTATGGCATCGTTCAAGGCTCGGATCTTTATGCGGTCATCCTTGATGCCGGTAATTTGCGGTACAGCTCATGTACGTGTCCATATACGGGATTTTGCAAGCATATGGCTGCCGTTTATTTTCAATACTGCAGTCAGCAGGAAGGCGGACACGCATTAGCGGAGCGGTCATATTTTCGCTTATTAGGGCTGTCGTCTGCGAGCACGCTGCTCAAAAATACGCAGACTGAACCGAAAGCGCCTGCTGCTGTCCGTGATCATCCGGGTGCATTAGCGACTGCTGATGAATGGCTGGAATGGATGGAAGAGACGCATGGCGAAGTATGGCGGAAGTGCCGTCATTCACTACATGCGCTTCAGCCGTTATTATCTTCATTGAAGGGGCTGTCCAAGGATTGGGAGAAGCCTATGCAGCGATTGCACTGGTCAACGGCCATTGTATTTGTGCTGGAGCAAGCGGAGCGTGCCATTAACACGGTCGATTCGTTCAGCAGATATTATCATGAAATGTCGTTCATCCGAATGGCTGAGCCCTGGGTTGAGCATTTATATACGCTTGTATCGGAACTAACTCCCGAAGCGATGGAGCCGGGAGAGGAAGCTTGGGCGGATGCGCTGATTGCTAAGGTGAAGGGATGGGCCTCAAGCGCGGAGCGGCAGCTCTTTGATTGGGAATACATGTACTTGGCCTTATGCGAGAAGCTTTCGGAAAGCAGAAGCTGGTATGATCGCGAGCTGGCCTCGCTGGTCGAGCTGTCTGAGGCTGAAGATGCGGAAGAAGTAAATAAGGCGTTTCTGCATACCGCAATCGGAATCATGTATTTTTTTGACATGAGGGATGATCAGGCGATCTGCCATTTTGCATTAACGAGCTTTGAGCGCTCGCAGAAGGTAATGTATCCTTGCGCTGCACAACGTATGGAAGAAGGGAAATGGGAGCTCGTGGAGCATTGGATGAGCTTCTTGTTCGAGCGTGTCAATAAAGTGAAAAACGGCCGGTCAGTAGGACCGTTCGTCACGTTATGCCGCAGAGCTGATCTTGACCGTCCTGACTTGCAGGTGTGGACCGACTATATGACGCAGCTGCTGCCCCATTCCTATTCGGAATTATCTGATCATTGGCTGGATCAGAAACGCTATGAGGAATGGGCCGATCTGCAGATGCTCGTCGGCTCCCGTCCCGAGGACGTTGGCGCCCATGCGCTTCGTGAAATTGCAAAGCTTGCGCCGCGGGCATTAATGCCTCTGTATCATCAGTCGGTAGAGGCATCCATTCAGACCCGTAATCGTCAAGGCTACAGGATGGCCGTTAAGCAGTTGAAGAAGCTGGAGCGTTTATATAAAGCCGACAAGGATTTGGCAAGATGGGATTATTACATTGCAGGGCTTGTACGAAAGCATCAGCGGCTTAGAGCGTTTCAAGAAGAGCTTTGGAAAGGGAAAATTGTTACATGAGAACCTATATTGGCTCGCGCAAGTTAATGATAGACGGATTTTGGAACGAGGACGAAGGCGGAACCTCCGTTTTGTTAAGCGCAGTCGATCGGAAGGATGCGGCGGACGGAAAGCTGCGTTCCTTGTTATTTGCATGGCATAAGGCATCTTGGTACGGTGCGGAAATTGAAGAAATTAGCGTGGGCGAGCATAAGCTTTTAAAAATACCGCCGCTGCTTGCAATGGATTATTTTTCCTCGCCGCAGCATGTGCGTCTGCTTCAATTAGAGTGGACGGAACGATTGTCCGTCCTGATTCGGATGGCGGAACAAATACGAACGGCGCTGCTGAACGGCTGGTTTGCCCCTGATTGGATGCGTTGGACGGATGAGAAGCGCTGCTGGCGTATGGCCATTCCCGAGCATGAGACCGATTTTAACCGGCAATGGAAGGATAATGTGAAGGCTGCGGTTCAAAATGGCGATATAGGGATCGAGCAGTGGATAAGCGGAGCAGTCGAGCAAATGATTGAAGAAAACGAGCAGGCCGCACAGGCTTGGAGAAATATTGGTGCGGCTTCCGGCGAAGCGGTGCTAAGAAGGAAAGCTGCCGATGAGGAAGATTGGCTCATTGCAATCGGTTTGCGTAAAGATATTCTACCTTTCCGTACTGCGCTTCAGCTCGTAGAGCCTGCGCAATCCTCGCTCTGGCGGCTTCGTCCTGCGCTTCAGGATCATGAAGGCGGCCCATGGCTGCCTATCCGGCCAAATGAACGGCAGGATGGATGGGAGGCGGATACGGATGATGAACGGCAAATTCCAGCCGAATGGCTGCCGCTGCTTGATGGGAAGCTTGCCAAGGAACAGCTGAAATGGACGACGGCACTGCCTGAGCTGAGGGATAAGCAGGACGAGAGCAAGCTTAGGGAGAAGCTGACGGATAATGAAGCGTGGAAGTTTTTGGAGGAAGCAAGCGTACGGCTGCTGGAAGCCGGCTGCCCGGTTCTTCTGCCGGGCTGGTGGGAAGCGGTGCGCTCGCGCAAGCTCCGTTTGAAGGCGAAGATGAAGTCGTCGGTAGGATCAGCCGCACAGCCGATGTTCGGTCTTGATCAAATCGTTCAATTTGATTGGAAACTTGCGCTTGGCGATGTTAATTTAACCGAGGCGGAATTTTTGCATCTGGCGGAGCAGAACCGTCGTCTCTTCAATATTGGCGGCGAATGGGTTCATTTGGACCCGCAGGATGTGACGCAAATTAAACAATGGCTGAAGCGAATGGGCAAGCGGAAAGGGCTGTCCTTCCGCGACGTGCTGGAAATGCATCTAAGAGGCGGAATTCCGCTCGATGACGGCGGCGAGCTGGACTCGGCTTTGGAGGCGGAGGTCGAGCTGAATGAGCATTTAACGTCATGGCTTGAACAGCTGCAGCATACGTCGCAAATTCCGCTCGTTGAAATTCCGCCTTCTTTTATGGGCGAGCTACGCCCTTATCAGCTGGAGGGCGTATCATGGCTGCTGTTTCTAAGAAGATTCGGGCTTGGCGGCGTGCTTGCAGACGATATGGGGTTAGGAAAAACGATTCAGTTTATGGCTTATCTCGTCTATATCAAGGAAAGGAAGCTGCAAACCGGCGGCCCTTCGCTGCTCATTTGCCCGACATCTGTTATCGGCAACTGGGAGAAGGAGCTTGAGAGGTTTGCCCCGTCGCTTCAGGTTATGCTTCATTACGGAAATAAGCGGGATAAGGGAGAACAATTCCGCGAGTCGGTTTCGGGGGCGGATTTGGTCATTACGTCCTATTCGCTCGCACAGCTTGATGAAGAGGATTTAAGCTTGGTCGATTGGGACGCGCTTTGCCTTGATGAGGCGCAAAACATCAAAAATGTATATACGAAGCAGTCAACGGCCATCCGGCGCCTGCCTGCAGAGCATCGCATTGCGCTGACGGGAACGCCGATGGAAAACCGGTTGACGGAGCTTTGGTCGATCTATGACTTCATGAATCCCGGCTACTTAGGCAATATTAACGAGTTCCGGAAGGAAGTCGTTACGCCGATCGAGAAAACGCGTGATGAGAAGCTGATTGCCGGCTTGCAGCGCTGGGTGAAGCCATTCATGCTGCGCAGAATCAAGAAGGATCCTTCGATACAGCTGTCTCTGCCGGATAAAAATGAGTCGAAAACATATATGACATTAACGGCAGAGCAAGGCGCTATGTACGAGAATATAGTTGCGGATCTTCTGGAAAATCTCGATAAGCTGGGACCGATGCAGCGGAGAGGCCTCATTCTAGCTGCATTAACGAAGCTGAAGCAATTATGCGATCATCCCTCGCTGCTTGCAGACGAAGATAAATCGGCTGTATGGGAAATAGAACGCTCCAATAAAGTCGCCCGGCTGCTTGAAATGTGCGAGGAAATAGCTGCCGAAGGCGAACGCTGCCTCATCTTCACCCAATATATCGATATGGGACACCAGCTTCAGCAGCTGCTGGAAGAGAAGCTTGGTTTGCCGGTGCCTTATTTACATGGCGGAGTGCCGAAGGCGAAGCGGGATCAAATGATCGATCAGTTTCAAAATACCGAGGAGCCATGCTGCGCTTTTGTGCTCTCGCTCAAGGCGGGCGGAACGGGGCTCAACTTGACTGCGGCGAACCATGTGTTTCATTTCGACCGTTGGTGGAATCCGGCCGTGGAAAACCAAGCGACTGACCGGGCGTTCCGTATCGGACAGACGAAGCAGGTTCAGGTGCATAAGTTTATTACGCTAGGCACACTGGAGGAGAAGATCGACGAGATGATCGACCGGAAACAGTCTTTGAACGAACAAGTCGTCGGCCAGTCGGAGCAGTGGATTACCGAGATGTCTACCGAGGATCTGAAGGAGCTTTTTGCATTGCGAAAAAGCTGGTTGAAGGGATGAGGGTTATAAATGTCCGAAGACAGTCTGCGCGCCAAACAGGAAAAATTGCAGCTTGAAAGCAATAAAACGAATGATGCGCATAATCATTCACATACCGAAGAGGAAAAGCCGCTCGAAAACCGTCATAATGACGGCGCTAATCCAGAGTGGCGGCGGTTCTATGAGGTTATCAAAGAGATAACGGGCGATATGCGTTACTAATAGGCAAGACTTAAATTAGCCTGCCGGGTGAAGTCACCCGGCAGGCTATAAAATTTTCACTCGCTTTTTTAAATAAAAGCCTAATTCTGACCAATCAGATTCGAGTAAGTTAAATCATGCAAAATATAGGCAAGGAAAAAAATAACGCACGGATTCTCAAACCGGTGCTGGATTTTTACAAGCTGGTTATAATAAGTATCCGCGTAATGGGGATTGTTGCGCATTTCCAGGCTTGCTTTAATTAAAGCATCCAGTTTATCAGCGATATCGACCATTTCGCCGGTATAATCATCGGACTTGCTATGTGCGATGAACGCGATCATATCCTCGTGAAAAAGCCCGGGCAGCTTATTTATCATAAATAGAGCGGTTTCCTTCTCATACTGCTCGAATGCGTGCTTGATGTCGGGGTTGTTGTGCTTGAAGTTCGCTACGACATCGCCGGACAACGCCTCCGGCAAATCATGAAGCGCAGCTTTTGCCAGCAGTATGTAAAGATCGATACTCTTGTTGCCGAAGCGTTCCATTTCCAGCAAACCATTAAACAAAGCAAGCGAAGCGACCCGGAAGGAATGCGTCGCGTCATTGTCCGGAACGAGGTTATAGCTGCCGTTCCATCTTTTTACCGTGTCCAGGTTCACAATATATTGTATAAATTCATATAGGCCATCTTGTTTGTCGTATTCGTTCAGCAGCCAGCGGATCGAGTCGAGCTCCGTTTCAAGCAGAGCCTGCCTCAGCTCCTCATGCTTGGCATGGAAGAATGGATTTGTATCGTAACGGGATTCCCGGTGACAATAAAGATAAGCATCGAGTGTGTCGATGGCATCGACCAACCGGCCGATATGGGTGTCATCCTGCGCGTTGACGATAAAATCGAACGCTTGCCGCTGCAGCGACTTCGAGAGGTAAGAGACAATTTCCTTGCTTAGCTCCATCTCGAAGTGTCTGATATGATTCATGACGAGCGATTCCTTTTTGGTAACATGCTTAATCGAGCCCGTTCCGGTGTTATTCAGATCGCCCCACAAACATCTTGCGGTCAGCTTTAATTTATCCAGCGGCTGCTTGTATACTTTCTCCTCGATGATTCCAATTATGATGGACAAAGCGGCGCATCTGAAGCTGTGGGCGGCGGCGTTGTCCTCGAAACGCGGCGCGTATTCACTCCATCTGGGCACGTATTGCATGCGAATGATCGTATTCGTGAATTTACCGTTCTTCATAAATTCTCCTTTGCTGGCCTCAATTCGGGAGTTACCGTTCATGTACAGGAGTGTCTATGTTATTATAAAGCTTACGTATAAATTTAAGAAAGTATAAATTGGAATTGAGGGAAATGTGATGCGTGAATTTGGTTTAGCTTTTAATCGGCATTTTGAACGATGGATGTTTATTATTATTCCAGGCTCCTTAATACTTGGATTTATATTCGCTGCACAGCTTCAACCTTTCATTAAATCGGTTCCTTACTTGTTTGCCTATGTGACGCTGACGATGGCTATCGGCTGCGGTTTAGGTCAATTGCGCGAGGTGCTGAAACGGCCGGGCGTTATGCTGCTCACCTTTTTAATCGCGCATGTGTTGTCCCCGCTTGCTGCTTATGGCCTTGGCGCGTTCATATTCGGAGCGGATTCGCCATATGTAGTTGGACTCGTACTGTTTACCATTATACCGATCGGTGTCTCAACCGTGCTTTGGGTTGGGATGTCAGGCGGCAGTGTTCCGTTAATGTTAGCCATGGTGGTGCTGGATTCGGCGCTTAGTCCGCTTGTCGTGCCTGCTGGCATTCATCTGTTTTTTAAATCGGCAGTTGAAGTGAAGGCTGGGCCCATCATTATTGATTTGCTCGTTATTATTGTGCTTCCTACCATTATCGGCGTCGCTCTGAATCAAATGAGCCGGGGACGCATTCAAAATGCCGTTCAGCCTTATATGTCGCCGCTTTCCAAGCTTTGCTTCATTGCAGTTGTCTCGCTGAATGCATCGGCCATCGCGCCGCATCTGGACCAGCTAAAGCAGGACATGCTGCGGCTCGTTCCGCTTGTCGTAGTGCTTGTCGGCCTATGCTACGCACTCGGTTACATCGGCACGGCCCAGCTTCGCAATCTCGAGCAGCAGGTGACCGTATCTTATGCGACAGGGATGCGCAACATTTCGCTCGGCATCGTGCTGGCTCTCGGTTATTTCAGTCCGCTCGCTGCAGTGCCCGTCGTATTATCGATTCTCATACAGCAGCCGCTCGCTACGGTACACCATTACGTTTTACAAAAACTTAACAAAAACAAAGCTGGCGAAAGTGTAGTGCCGCATGTACGATAACAATTGTATGTTAGCGGCTTGACACGCAGGCGGTGTGGGCTTGACAAAACGCAGGGAGTGAACCGGATGAACAGCTTTCGCACCAGGCTGACGCTCATTATGATCGCGATGATCGCTTTATCGGTGAGTGCAGCAGGAATATTTATGGTTAGCACGTTTAAAGAAAACCATATTAACGCGCTTGAAGATAATATGGTTCGCGAGATGCAAATCATTTCGGCCAAAATGGAATGGAAATCAGGCCAAGTCTCAACGTTATATAATTATTATACGAATGAGGCGAAGGAGCTTAAGCATTATACAGGCGCCCGCGTAACGTTCATACGCAATGACGGCGTCGTGCTTGGCGATTCGGACGGGGATCCGAAGGAAATGGACAATCATCTTGACCGGGCAGAAGTCAAGGAAGCGCTCGTGTCCGGCACTGGAAGGTCTATTCGTGCGAGTGAAACCGTGAAGCAAAATATGATGTACGTGGCTATTCCCGTGAAAGTTGTACCTAATCAAGCGCCTGATGTTATTCGTCTTGCGATGAGCTTGAAAGAGGTGGATGACAGCATTCGCAATTTAACGATGCTGATGGTCGCCGGTTTGCTGGTGCTCTTCCTCATCGCAGCTGTAATCAGCTATCGCCTCGCGCTCGGCTTAACGCGGCCGCTGGAGCAAATTACGAAGGTTGCGAAGCGGATTAAAAACATGGATTACCGCGCTAGGGTGAAGGTAGCAAAGCAGGATGAGATCGGGGAGCTCGGCAATGCTATTAATGCGATGGCGGACAGCCTGCAGATTCAAATGTCGCGCATTCAGCAAAACGAGAACCAGCTTGAGAGCGTACTCGATAATATGATTAACGGAATCGTCATGATTGATCGCGGGGGAAAAATCGTGCTGATGAACAGACGTGCGGAGGAGGTGCTCGGCTTCTCAGCCCGTGAGCTGGTCGGACGCCATTACGCGGAAGCGAAGCAGCAGTACGAGCTGTCGCAAATGATTCAGGAGGGCCTGAAGAGCAAGGAGCATTTGCGCGAGGAAATAACGTTCTACTTCCCGGAGGAGAGGCTGCTTGAGCTTAATTTGGTGCCGATTCACCCGGAGGGCAATGAATTTTCCGGCGTGCTGCTCGTGCTGCAGGATGTCTCGGCCATTCGCAGGCTTGAGCGGATGCGCAGCGAGTTTGTCGCTAACGTATCGCATGAGCTGAAGACGCCGATTACGGCAGTGAAGGGGTTTGCGGAGACGCTGCTTGGCGGCGCGGTGAATGACGAAGAAACGGCCCGCTCGTTCTTGCAAATTATATTCGATGAGAGCGATCGGCTCAACCGGTTGATCGGAGATATTTTGGAGCTGTCCAAAATAGAATCGCGCCGCGTGCCGCTCGCATTCTCTCCGGTTGAGGTGGACACATTCGCCCATAAATCGATTAAGCTGATGGAGCCGGAGGCCGCCAGCAAAAGGATCGAGCTTAGCATGAATATCGAGCCGGGCTTGTATGTCGAGGCGGATGAGGATCGCTTGCGGCAAATTATTATGAATTTGCTCTCGAACGGCATTAATTATACGCCTGAAGGAGGACGGGTCTCGCTAAAGGTTGAAGGGCTAGGCGATGATTATATCCGCATTCAAATTAGCGATTCCGGCATCGGCATTCCGAAAAAGGATTTGCCCCGCATTTTTGAGAGGTTTTATCGCGTGGACAAAGCGCGTTCGCGGAGCTCAGGCGGTACGGGGCTTGGTCTTTCCATCGTAAAGCATCTGGTGGAGCTGCATAAAGGAACGATTTCGGTTACCAGCGCGGTAGGTGTGGGCTCAACGTTCACAATCGAGCTGCCTGTCCTGCAATAGAAAAAAGATTTACCTATTCTTCACGAAACCATGATAAACTAGGTTTAAAAGGTTTAAATTCGCGGATGCAGCGTCATAAGCGCTGCCATTCCGCCAGGCTGGAGGTAACATGTCGCATAAAGTGCTCGTAATTGAAGATGAACCGACATTAGCAAGGCTCTTGTCGTACAATTTGACCCAAGAGGGCTATGAAACGACCGTTATCGATCATGGCGGTGAAGGTTTGCAAACCGCTTTGCAGCGCAATTTCGACTTGGTCATCCTCGATATTATGCTGCCAGGCATGAACGGCTTCGAAATATTGAACCGTCTTCGCCAAAATGGCGTAAGAACACCGGTCATCATTTTGACAGCCCGCAATGCGGAGGAAGAGGTCGTGCAAGGACTGAAGCATGGCGCTGACGACTATATTACGAAGCCGTTTGGCGTAGCTGAGCTTCTTGCGCGTGTATCAGCCGTCCTGCGCCGGACGCAGCTGGACGAAAGCAAGCCGATTGAATCAACAGAGAAGGTCATTACAGCCGGCGATCTGTCGATTTATCCGGAGAAGTATGAGGTCATCTTAAACGGGGATACGATTCCGCTTAGGCCGAAGGAATTTGAAGTATTGCTTTATCTTGTTCAGCGCCCGGGCATGGTCATTACACGCGATGATCTTATGAACGTCGTATGGGGCTTCGATTACATTGGCGGCCAGCGTACGGTTGACGTCCATGTGAGCTCGCTCAGGAAGAAGCTGGAGCTTGGTCAGCAATCGGTCCAAATCGAATCGATTCGCGGCGTAGGCTACAAACTCGTTATGCCAAAAAAGCTCGTTACCCCGAAAATGTAGGGCGGACGAGCTTTTTTAACTGCATAAGGCTACTGCCGATTCCACACAAGCATTTTACGCTGGAATTGCTTCGGCGAGCAGTCGTTATATTTTTTAAACATTTTATAGAAATGGGCCATATTCGGCATCCCGATCCGCTCGCCAACCTCCGAAATGCTTAAATCCTTCGTCAGCAGTATCCGCTCCGCCCACTTCACCTTCCGGTAATTCACGTATTCCGTAAACGATAAGCCAATCGTCTTTTTAAAGTATTTTACGAAGTAGTAGTAGCTCATATTGGCGATTTTGCAAACCTCTTCGACTTGAATCCGGTCGGTCAGATGATTCTCTATATAATCAAGTACAGGCTTAAGGCGAATGCGGTCGAAATTATCCTGCTCGATCAGCACCTTGCGGCTGTCATGGCGGAGCAGGAGCAGCAATATTTGCTTGATGAGAACGCTGACTGCCAGCTCATAACCGGTTTCCTTGCGCGTTGCTTCATTCAAAATCTGCTGAATGCATGAAGCGGTTTGCTGCTTTACGGCACTGCTTTCCTGGAAAATATAATTCGCTTTGCTAAGCGGCTTTTGGGTTTCCGAAAAATAACGCATATACGGAATTGTGCTTTGATCAAAAAAAGGCTCCAGATCGAATTGAAGCACGATATAATCCAGCAAGCTAAGGCTGCGGTCGCAATGAAGCTCGGAGGCTCCGATGAGCATGACATCCCCGGTCGTCAGATGGTAACATTCCTCATCTATATAAACGTCCAGATTACCCTCAAGAATTAGCAACAGCTCAAGCTGCTTATGATAATGCCAGTTTGTAAATCCATCAAGATCGCGCATCGTTTGAAATATGCGCAGTGACAGCAATGGGTTCTCGTATGCTACTTTTTCATTTATGGCTTCCAATTTACTGCCTCCCCCATGGTGCTGTTGACAATATCCTTATTGTAGTGAAAGCGCTCGATATTAGCAACAAGGGATGCATCTTTATCCGTATGGCGTTAAAATATAGGGAATAGGACGGGCTCGAAGAAATGAGCAGGAGAGGGCTGGATAACGCCAAATGGACAAAGATTCGATAAACGATTTTGGACTGGCTGATGTATTGCTGCTCGATCGGATGAATGAGCTGGCTGAGCCGGACGTGTTATATCCGTTCGCATTGGATGAGCTGCTTTGCAAAATGACGGGGCAGGGCGGGCCGTCTATTTGTCATATATGGCGTCATCCAAGAGGCTTTGTTATGGGCCTTAGAGACAGCCGGTTGCCTGGTGCGGCTGATGCAGAGCGTCTGCTGAAGTCAGAGGGCTGGTCTACCGCTGTACGCAATTCTGGCGGGGCCGCGGTTCCCCTTGATCTTGGAATCATCAATATTTCCCTTATTTTGCCTAAGTCTAAAGCGGGCTCGATTCATTTTCATGGCGATTTTGAACGGATGTATGCGCTGATCCGTCACGCGCTGAAGGAGACGGGCTGCCGGGTCGACAAAGGGGAAATACAAGGCGCATATTGTCCGGGCGACTTTGATTTAAGCATAAACGGCTATAAGTTTTGCGGAATCGCGCAGCGCCGTCTGGCAAATGCCTATATCGTGCAAGCCTTTGTCGTTGCCGAGGGGGCGGGACAGGAGCGGGCGAGCTTAGTCCGTTCGTTCTATAACAAAGCCGCGGATGGGGAAGGCGCAAACAACTATCCATTGGTGAGGGATGAAAGCACGGCTAGTCTGGAGCAATTGACGGAGCTTGGACGGGAAGCGGGACAGGCTTTCGCGGATGCCGTCAAACGGATAATAAGGTCGCAGCAATCGGAGGCGGGCCTGAGAGAAGCGGAGGCGAGGCTGGCGATGCCGGCCTCCGAACAGATTCTGGCGATGGCAGATGTACTGCGTTCAAGGTATGCGATTCAAGGGGCATAAAGCTGATCAGGCTAATAAGCATTCTGCGCATTGTATGAGATTGGCGGTCGTCTCTTGAAGCTGCTTCTTAAGCTTGTCGATTGGCCAAGTGCCATTGTTCATATGAATGTCGTTAGCGATCAGCTTCAGCATCCACAGCGAGAGAAGGCAAGAAAATAAATAATAGCGGCGTTTGAAATTAGGCGCATTCATGGTCTGGCCGTTCTGCCCGCTTAGCTCAAGGTAACGGTCCAGCAATCGCTCGCGTATCGTTATCGTCATTTCTTTAGGAAATATCGGATGAGACAAATCGATAACATGAAATAAATCCCAATATCGGCTGTTCAGATGAGCATGCTCCCAGTCGAGCACTTTAACTTGACCGTTTACGGCGGCGTAATTGCCAAGATGCAAATCTCCATGCGAAAGAACAAGCTCGTCCGCTGCAAAGCTTTCTCGCTGCAGCAGGGCGAGCAAGGCTGATAATACAGGTGCGGGTATGCTTGGCCACCCTGCTGCGAGCTTACTCGGCTGCTTTTCTTG
Source organism: Paenibacillus sp. J2L1-98 (assembly GCF_056269405.1). Lineage (NCBI taxonomy): Bacteria > Bacillati > Bacillota > Bacilli > Caryophanales > Paenibacillaceae > Paenibacillus > Paenibacillus sp. J2L1-98. The sequence continues at coordinate 67,309 of NZ_JBWDNW010000007.1, forward strand.
GAGCAGCAGTTCAGCGCGTATCGCTTCAGCCGAAGGCTTAGGCCCTTTAAGCGGGGCTTTGAGCAAATGAGTAATCGGTAATGCATGCCATTCCGCTATATAAAAAAGTAAAGCAATAGCTGTATCTGCTTCGAAAGTATGTGTTAACGTACCTAAATCCTCGAACAAAATCCAATTGCTTGAGAAATGAAGCGATAAGGATCGAGCGAGCAGCTTTGGGTAAATGGGCGGAAAGGTGGTTAATATATGCTCATACACCCACGCCTCCCTGCCAATCTGATCCTTATTCGTAAGCGGCTTGAAGATCATCGTATCGGATGGCGTAACGTAAATCCGCTCGACGCAGCTGCCGTTCATCCCCTTATATAGCGTATCTCTCCGCCATATTTTCCTGTCATCGATCCGGCCGTCAGGCTTTACGATGGGATGCATGAAGTTTCCTCCTCTCCCGGTTGCGCCGGATGAATTTCATTTCGATTAACGCTCGGATTTTCGTATGATCTGATTAATGACTTCTGAGAAGACGAGACCGATCGCGATGGCTCCCGAAATCATGAACGCCTTAACGGCCAGCTGCACCGCTATGTCATAGTTGTCTTCCACGACGTTTCTCATTGCGTCATACGCAAGTCCGCCAGGCACTAGCGGGATTATGCCCGAAACGCTAAAAACGATTATGGGCATTTTGTACAGCTTGGAAAATAACTGGCTTATCACGGTGACGACAAAAGCGGCAATAAGCGTCGACGGTATGGTATCCAAAGCCAGCTGCGTGCAAGAAACGTAAATGAGCCAGCCGATCATGCCGACAACTCCGCAGTGCGCAAGCGTACGCTTCGGAACGTTGAAGATGAGGCCGAAGGCGGACGAAGCTGCGAAGCTCGTGAATAGCTGTTCCAGTATCATCAACGTGAAGCACCTCCAATTCCGGTTAGTAGAAAGAGAGCACTGCGGCAATTCCCGCGCCGATGGCGAATGCAGTGAGAAACGCTTCTGCCCCCTTCGAAAGCCCCGATACGAGATGGCCGGCCATCAAATCCCTGACAGCAGCCGTAATATGTAAGCCGGGCACTAAGGGCATGACCGAGCCGATGATGATCTTATCCAAATCGAAACCGAATCCACTGCGTACAAACAGGACGGACAGCGTCCCGATCAGCAAAGCGGTTATAAACTCGGCAAAAAACTTAATCGGAACGATCCGGTGCAGCTTCACCAGAAAAGCAAAGCCGAGTCCGCCGATCAGCAGGACAGGGATAAAGTCGCGCCAGCTGCCTTGGAACATGATGAGAAAGCAGCCGCTCGCTACAGCTGCAGCCGTTATTTTCAGCCAGGGGGGATAGACAAAGGCAACCGTGTCTATTTCTTGCAGCAGACGGTGAGCTTCTCCAACTGAAAGCTTACCTGTACTAATTTTTCTTGAAATATCGTTTACTAATGATACCTTGAGCAAATTAGTCGAGCGTTCAGAGATCCGAATGAGTCTCGTCAACTGGGATGAGCCGTCGATCGCAAAAATAATGCCGGTCGGCGTCACGAAGCTGTGCGAGTTTTCGATGCCGTAAGCTGCCGCAATCCGAACCATCGTATCCTCGACCCGGTAAGTTTCGCCGCCGTTTTGCAAAATAATTTTACCGGCTAATAAACAAATTTGAGTGATCTCGTGGTTATTCATGCTTGTTTGATCCATTCTGGCCTGCCCCCTTATACGAGCGAAGTGAATGTCATTGCACGTTCTTCGTTTGCTGCTCGAATTCAGAGCGGATACGGGTAAGCAGAGCAGGGTCCGCAAATACGTCGTATGCGGTAGCGGCGAGCATTTTGGCGCCAAAGAGCATGCCGTCGAGTGCATAATCTGTCATTGCGGCATCGCGGAACGCTTCGGTATGAAGCAGCAGCCGATCCTGCACTACCTTTACGAAAGGATGGATTGCCGGGCAGCGAACGGAAACATTTCCTAGATCAAGCGAGCCGTGATCCTTGCCGATTTCAATCTGCTCCGGACGGATGCCTGCTTCTATGAGATTCGTGTTGAACTGCCCGGACAAAGCTTCATTCGTAAGGAGCTCGTCATAAGAAAACTCGAAATGGTTGGTCGCGAGCGTACACCCGGTCTGCAGAGCCGCGCCTTCTGCACAGCGCAGCACTTTGGCTGTAAGCTCATTCGTATAGGTGCGGGAAGCAGAGCGAACATAGAATTTGGCCGATGCATAGTCGGGAATGATGTTTGGCGCTTTGCCGCCATTGTCGATAATGCCGTGAATACGCGCGTCGCTTCGCGTCTGCTGGCGCAGCGCATTGATGCTGTTGAACAGCTGGAGCACAGCGTCGAGCGCATTTATGCCTTCATAGGGGCTCGCAGCTGCATGAGCGGATAGGCCGGTAAATTCGAATTGCACCGCATCAAGCGCGAGTGATTCGCCGGAGCGTTCGAAGGTATGGTAGGGATGCGCCATTAGCGCAAAATCGCAGTCATCGAATAAGCCGGCCGCGGCCATCGGCACTTTAGCGCCGCGCGTCTCCTCGGCGGGCGTACCGTAAACGCGGATTTTTCCGCCGATTCCGTCGTCTTGGAGAGCGGCTTTGAGGCCGACCGCTGCGGCAACGCTCATCGAGCAGATAAGATGATGCCCGCAAGCGTGTCCAATTTCCGGCAGCGCATCGTACTCGCATAAGAAGCCGACCGTCGGTCCAGGCTTGCCGGAATCGAATACGGCGATGAAGGACGTCTCGATGCCAAGAACGCCCCGTTCAATCTCGAAGCCGTATTTGGCGAGCTCGGCACAAAGCAGCCCGGATGCGAAATACTCCTCGTGGCCAAGTTCCGGACGGCTGCCGACGGAGCGTGATATTGTGCGAAACGCCTCAGCATAGTGATCAATCTCGCTAAATATGTGTTTTTTATCGGACATGTTGTACCTCCTGAATGTTTGCGAAGCAGCGGGCTCCTACCGCATGCCGTGTATTTTTTTGAATTGCTCCGGACTCAGACCTTCTAGCCGTCTGAATACGGAGCTAAAGTAGCTGGGGGAATCGAAGCCGACGCGATGCGCGATTTCGTGCATTTTGATATCGCTCTCGCGGAACATCAGCTCTTTGCTTCGATTGACGCGCTCCCGGTTAACATACTCCATCGGCCTCATTTTCAGCGCCTTCTTAAACAACAGGCATAAATACTGCGGCGTTACATCGATACAGCTTGCCAGATCCTTTATCGTGACGAGCTCGTTGTAATGGGCTTCAATGTACTGAAGGACGGGATGCAGCTTCAAATAGCTCTGCTCCACTGAATGCGAGCTGACAAGAATAACCTTCATCAAATCGAGCAAAAACATGTAAACCAGCTTCGAGCATTCGAGCCCGAGAAAGGAGCGGCCGGATTGCGTCATCGCGAAAATGTTTTTCATGTGGGTAACAATCATATCATGGTCGGCAGTCGAATAAACACCGGATTGCATTATGCCGGCCTGTCTGAACAGCTTGTCGGATAAATCGCCTCTAAAGCTCATCCAAAAGACTTCCCAGGGCTCCTGAATAGGAAAGTATTGATGCTGCTCGTTTGGAAAAAGGCAAAAGCCTTGTCCGGCACGGACGGTCAATTTCTGATCGCCAACGTGGAGCTCGCCTGATCCAGCGATGACCTGCAGCCATTGAAAGTGGGGATACCCGTTCGGACGGTCGATCGGCTCCTGATTACTCCAATGTCCGATGCTGGTGAGATAAACCGGGAGAGTCGTATCCGTCTCTGTCAAAATCGGAAAAACCATCGTATCGATAGCAGCAGCCTCCAGTTTCATATTTTTAAAGTGATGCGAAAATACTATTATTTTGTTGGTTGGATGAACGATATATAATATGAATATCATTATAGTATACCCAATAATGGCTACAATCAAGATGAAACTGGAGGCTGCTGAGATGAGTTTGAAATTTCCCCCGATAAGCGGAAAAATACCGCAAATGCTGCATGGTGCAGACTATAACCCGGATCAATGGCAGAAATATCCTGAAGTGCTGGAGGAAGATATCCGGCTCATGAAGCTTGCGCATTGCAATGTCATGTCGGTCGGTATTTTTGCATGGATGGCCATAGAGCCTGAGGAAGGCGTATTTACGTTCGAATGGTTAGACACGCTGCTTGATAAATTTGCTGCTAACGGCATTTATGCTTTGCTCGCTACCCCAAGCGGAGCGCGTCCGGTATGGATGTCTCAAAAATATCCCGAAGTGCTGCGCGTAGCTCCAAACGGCATCCGCAATTTGCATGGCGCGCGCCACAATCATTGCTTCACTTCCCCGGTTTACCGCGAGAAGGTAACGATTATGAACACGAAGCTGGCTGAACGTTATTCTAATCATCCTGCCGTCATCGGCTGGCATATTTCGAACGAATACAGCGGCGAGTGCCACTGCTCGTACTGCGAAGAGGCTTTCCGCGGCTGGTTGAAAAATAAATACGGTACCATCGAGGCGCTGAACGATGCTTGGTGGATGACGTTCTGGAGCCATACGTATACCGATTGGAGCCAAGTCGAGTCTCCTACTGAACGCGGCGAGAAGGCCGTTCACGGTCAGAACGTAGACTGGAGAAGATTCGTAACCGATCAGACGGTAGATTTCTGCCGTCACGAAATCGAACCGTTGCGCGCTGCGAATAGCGAGCTTCCGATTACGACGAACTTCATGCTCGATTTCGAGCCGCTTAATTATTGGAAATTTACCGATCTGCTTGACATGATTTCGTGGGATGCTTACCCGACATGGCATGACAATGGCGGAGACGACAGCGAGCTTGCCGCTTGGATCGGCTTTAACCATGACGTATTCCGTTCGCTAGGCGGCGGCAAGCCGTTCATGCTGATGGAAAGCACGCCAAGTATGACGAACTGGCAGCAGGTCAGCAAGCTGAAGCGCCCGGGCATGCATATGCTATCCTCCCTGCAAGCGGTCGCGCATGGCTCCGATACGGTGCAATATTTCCAGTGGCGCAAGAGCCGCGGCTCGAGCGAGAAGCTTCATGGTGCAGTCGTTGATCATGTCGGCCATGAGAACACGCGCGTATTCCGTGACGTTGCGGATCTGGGCGCTGCGCTTGCGAAGCTGTCCGAGGTCGTGGGCACGACGGTGAAGCCGGAGGCTGCGCTTATTTATGATTGGGAGAATCGCTGGGCTGTTAAGGATTCGCAAGGTCCCCGTAATGGCGGTCTGCATTATGAAGAAACGGCGAAGCGCCATTATCGTCCGTTATGGGATCTCGGCGTGCCTGTCGATATTATTGACTCGGAATGCGATTTTGATCAATACAAGCTGCTCGTTGCGCCTATGCTGTATATGGTTCGCCCTGGTGTCGGCGAGCGCATTGAACGTTTCGTTGAAAATGGAGGCATCTTGGTGACCACTTATTGGAGCGGCATCGTTGACGAGAACGACCTATGCTTCCTGACCGGCTTCCCGGGACCGCTTCGCAAGACGCTTGGCATTTGGTCCGAGGAAATCGATTCATTGCATGATCATGATTCGAACCGCGTTGTCATAACGGAAGGGAATACGCTTGGACTAAGCGGCGAGTATACAGCACGTGAGCTATGCGATCTTATCCATCTTGAGGGCGCGGAGGCGCTTGCGGTATACGGAGAAGATTTCTACGCCGGCCGTCCGGCATTAACGGTTAACCGATTTGGCAAGGGCAAAGCCTATTACATTGCATCCCGCAATGAGTCCGCTTTTACGAACGATCTGCTGACCGGTATTATTAAGCAGGAGGGCATCAAGCGCGTGCTTGATTCGGAGCTGCCGCATGGCGTTACTGCACAATTGCGGACTGACGGCATGAGCGATTATGTATTCGTATCCAACTTCAGTGCGAATGAAGCCGCTGTTGAGCTGGACGGACGCAGCTATACTGATTTGTTAACGGGCGGAGATATTGGCGCAAGTTTAGATTTGGCTGCTTATAGCTGCCGTATTTTGAAACGCGAATCGAAATAGGCTGATAATCCTAAATAAGCTGTGTGTAACGTACGAGATTTCTGTACGCTGCGCACAGTTTTTTTGTGTTTAATTAGGATGGATAGCCTCGGCCGTAAGTCCGGAAGTTTACTTGTCTTTACCGAATAATAAAAAAATAATGTCGAATTTAACATTCCGAAAACATTTCTGCGGATTCCGCTTGATGCTTCCGACCTATAGTGATTGGAAGAGGAAAAAGCAGGAAGGGTGAGGGTGATTGACAGCGATTGTTCTGGAGAAACTAAAACGCTCGGTAAAAGAGCAAATTGAAAGCACTGGTCCGAACGCACCGTTTAACGGAGAAGATTTAACGCAGGTTGGCAAAACAAAGGCAGAAGCAGGACAAGCTGCAGGTCAAGAGGCGGCGCAGCCTTCCGCAAAAAGAGCACAGCCTCGAGCTGGTCAGTCTGTGCGTCTAAAGGATTTTTTGCGTCAGGCACCGACTATTACCGGTGAACAAACATGCCGGGAGACGATTGCGGTGTTTAAGAAGCATCCGGAATGCGAATGCGTCATTGTGACGACTGATCAAGGAGTTCCTATCGGTCTGATGATGCGGAACCGTTTTTTCTTGAAGCTGGGGCATCGCTTCAGCGCGGATTTGTATGATGATAAGCCAATCATGAAGCTGATGGATGCAAACCCGTTACTTGTGGATTATGATTATGCGCCGCAGCAGCTCATTGATAGCGCATTAAGCCGACACGACAGCGTCCTCTACGATTGTGTCATCGTCACGTTAAACAACAAACTCGCCGGCATTTTGACTATTTCCGATATGCTCAAGCTGTCCAGAATGCTGCAGCAGGAAGCGATTGACGCCCAAATGAGCACGATTCGCTCGGCGGAACAGCGCGTGAATGAAATCGAGCAGGCGGTTAGCAGCGTTCGCGAGTCGACAGCACAGGGCGAATCCTTATCGGTAGAGATGGTAGATTTGACGCTTACCGGGAAAAACGAGCTTGATAAAGTAACGAAGGCATTTGATGCTATCGTGACAAACTCGCAGCTGCAGGAAAAACGGATGAATGAGCTGCAGGCGGAAGCGGGCTCTATCAGCAAAGTATCTTTATTAATCAAGGAGCTGGCGGAGCAGAGCAACTTGCTCGCTTTAAATGCTTCTATAGAAGCAGCTCGCGCAGGGGAACATGGCCGCGGCTTTGCGGTAGTGGCGGGCGAAGTCATGAAGCTAGCCAGTCAAACGAAGCAATTTGCGAATGAAATTACAACCTTAACAAGAACGATCGTCGATGCAATCTCGCAAACGACTGCACTCGCGCATGCGGGCCGCTCCGAAACAACGGCAAGCGAAGCGCATGTCAATGAAGCGGTGGAAGCATTTAACCGGCTGTTCCGTGCAGCAGCGGACAACCGGAATAGCGCGAAGCAGATCGGCTCTTTATCCGAGCAGGCGCATCAGCAATCGATTCACGTATCCGGTGAAATGAAGAAATTGCAGAAGTCCTACTTTTAACATGGAGTTTACAAAAACAGAATACCCGATTTACAAACGGCTAGTAGTATAAGAGGCACGGGGGACAACACCCCAAGTAGATATGAAAAGAGGAGTGGTAGAGTTGTTAAAGAAAAAGGGCTTTAAGGGGATCTTGATGTTATCGATGGTGGTGCTGCTCGCATTCGCGGCTGCATGCGGCAATAATACAAACGGTGGAAATAAAGGTTCGGAAAATACAGGCGCTAACACCGCTACAAACGCTCCTGCTGAGGATGCTGCGAAATTGTCAGGCGAAATTAAAATCGACGGTTCAAGCACAGTGTTCCCGCTGACTGAGGCTGCAGCTGAAGAATTTACTAAAGAGCACAGTGACGTACGCGTACCTGTCGGCGTATCCGGTACAGGCGGCGGCTTTAAACAATTTTGCGCAGGCGAAATTGCAATCTCGGATGCTTCCCGTCCAATCAAAGACGAAGAAGCGGCAGCTTGTAAAACAGCAGGCATCGAGTATACAGAGCTTACTGTAGCATTTGACGGTTTGTCCGTAGTCGTTAGCAAAGACAATGACTTCATCGATCACTTGACGGTTGAAGAGCTGAATAAAATTTTCGTAACGGGCAGCACGGTAACAACTTGGAAAGACGTTCGCGATTCATTCCCTGCTGAGCCAATCGTTATGTTCTCGCCAGGCGCTGATTCCGGAACTTACGATTACTTTAACGAAGCAATCCTTGATAAAGCAGGCATTCGCAACGATAAAGCAATTAGCTTCTCGGAAGATGACAACGCACTTGTTCAAGGCGTATCCGGCAGCAAATACGGCATTGGATACTTCGGCTTTGCTTACTTTGAAGAAAACCAAGATAAATTGAAGGTCGTTCCAATTGACGGCGGAAAAGGCGCTATCACACCATCTCATGACACGATCAAAGACGGCACGTACGCTCCATTGTCCCGTCCGCTCTTCATCTATGCAAACAACAAAGAGCTTGAGCGTCCGGAAGTTAAAGAATTCGTGAAATACTACATTAACAACATTGGACCATTAGCTGGCGAAGTCGGGTATGTTGCACTTCCAGATGAGAAGTACGTAACGGAAGCGGCAAAAATCCAATAAGCAGTTAAATTGCTGGATGAAAAAATGTGGTGTCTCGAGGGACATCACATTTTTCACGGCTTATATGTTAACGAATTGTAAAGGCAAGAAGGAGGACGCCGTAATGCCAAGGGAAGGGTTACAAACGATTATTAAGGCTCAAACAACAAGTAAGGAAATTTATGATTTCAAAAATAAACGCGTAAGCATCATGAATAAATTGATGCCAATCCTATTGTTTCTATGTGCTTCCGTTTCCGTTCTAACAACAATAGGCATTGTCGTAACGCTCATCTCAGAAACCTATCAGTTTTTTCAAAAAATACCGCTTTTTGATTTCATGTTTGGGACCAAATGGTCGCCGCTAATCCCGCCCAAAAGCTTCGGTGTTCTGCCGCTCTTGTCAGGCACGCTTATGATTACGCTTATCGCCTGTTTAGTCGCCATTCCTCTCGGTTTGGCAAGCGCCATTTACTTATCGGAATATGCGCCAAAGCGTGTCCGCAAAATTGTTAAACCGATTTTGGAAGTTCTTGCGGGAGTACCTACAATTGTATATGGCTATTTTGCGCTTAGTCTTGTAACGCCGCTTATTCAAAGCATTTTCCACAGCGCCGGCGTGTTTAATGCGCTGAGCGCCGGTATCGTTGTCGGCATCATGATTATTCCGATGGTTAGCTCGTTAAGCGAGGACGCCATGTCGTCAGTGCCGCGCAGCTTGCGCGACGGCGCTTACGCGCTTGGCGCTACAAGATTCGAGGTCGCTTTGAAAATTGTCGTACCCGCCGCTTTCTCAGGTATCGTGGCTTCGGCCGTGCTTGCCTTCTCCCGCGCGATCGGCGAGACGATGATCGTTACGGTCGCTGCAGGCTCCACGCCTAATATGACCGCAAATCCGCTCGATAGTATCCAGACGATGACCGCTTATATCGTTCAGGTCAGCCTCGGAGATACGCCGCACGGAACGGTTGAGTATGGATCGATCTTCGCGGTCGGCATGACGTTGTTCCTCATTACGTTCCTGCTCAATATTCTTGCCCAGTATATCGCAAGAAAATTCAGAGAGGAGTACTAAGATGAACATATTTCAAGATGCGAACCGTAAGCAAATCGCAAACAGGCGGAAAACGGATTGGATGCTGCATATCCTGTTTGTCGTCGCTACCTCGATCGGCGTTATCGCGCTTTGCGCGCTAATCGTAGATATTTTAATCGATGGCATTGCCCGCCTCCAGCCGGATCTGTTCACGAACTTTCCGTCCCGTAGAGCGGATGGCTCCGGCATGAAGTCGGCGCTGGTCGGTACGATTTATATGCTGTTTATCATGGCGCCCATTTCCTTTGTATTCGGAGTAGGAGCGGCGATTTATTTGGAGGAATATGCGAAGAAGGGCCGGATTACCCGGATCATTCAGCTTAATATCAGTACTTTGGCAGGCGTTCCCTCTATCGTATACGGTATTTTGGGCTTAACCTTGTTCGTCCGTCTTTTCGCGCTGGACCGCAGCCTTATTGCCGGCGCATTGACAATGACATTGCTTGTGCTTCCTATCATTATTGTCTCGGCACAGGAAGCGATCCGCGCTGTTCCGAAATCGCGCCGCGACGCGTCGTTCGCGCTTGGCGCGACCAAATGGCAAACCGTATACCGGTCGGTTATGCCCTCGGCTCTTCCTGGCGTATTGACCGGTGTCATTCTAGCGATGTCGCGGGCAATCGGCGAAACGGCGCCGCTCGTTATGATCGGAGCTTTGACCTACGTCGCGTATTTGCCAAGTGGCCTCAGGGATTCGTTCACCGTTGTTCCGATTCAAGTGTACAACTGGTTGTCTAAGCCTCAGCTTGAGTTCAAGGAGCTTGCGGCCAGCGGTATTATCGTTCTGCTCGCGCTGCTGCTGTTAATGAACTTCTCAGCTATTCTGCTTCGCAACAAGTATCAGAGGAACGTTTAAAGCGGGCTGTGCGGAAAGCTTGCGAAATTCGTTTCTTTACGAAAAAATATAGCTTGCATGCAGATTAACTGCGTATATATAGGAGGAGACCGATATGGAAGCACTCATAAATATTAACAAATTGAATTTGTTTTACGGCGCTTTCCACGCTTTGAAGGATGTAACGCTAACGATACCGGAGAAAGCGATCACCGCTTTCATCGGGCCATCCGGCTGCGGTAAGTCAACGCTGCTTCGCACGCTGAACCGTATGAATGATATGATTCCCGGTACCCGGATCGAGGGAGGCATTGCGATCGGCGGAACGGAAATTTATTCGAATGAAGTGGATGTAGAGACGCTTCGCAAAAAGGTAGGCATGGTGTTCCAGCAGCCGAACCCTTTCCCGAAATCGATTTATGACAATGTCGCATACGGCCCTCGCCTGCATGGCATTACGAGCAAGCGGGAGCTCGATGAGATTGTAGAAACGAGCTTGAAATCGGCCGTATTGTGGGAAGAAGTAAAGGATCACCTGAAGCGCTCCGCATTCGGCCTATCCGGCGGACAGCAGCAGCGTCTATGTATTGCCCGCGCGCTTGCGGTAAATCCGAATATTTTGCTCATGGATGAGGCAACTTCTGCACTCGACCCGATTTCCACGTTGAAGATCGAAGAGCTGGCTCAGGAGCTGAAAGATAAGTACACGATCGTGATGGTTACACATAACATGCATCAGGCAGCCCGTGTGTCGAACCAAACCGTTTTTTTCTTAAATGGCGAAGTTATTGAATACTCGGATACAGAGAAGCTGTTCTCCAATCCGACCGATCAGCGCACGGAGGATTACATTAGCGGACGCTTCGGCTAAGCTGGGAGAGCTATCGTTTTTTACACATACCTTAATAGGAGGAATGCCGCAGTGATGACCACACGTAAAGAGTTTGACCAAGGACTTGAGCATCTGCATGACCTGCTTATAGACATGGGTACATTTGTGGAAAAGGCGCTCGTTGAATCGATGGAGGCGCTGAAGGCGGTCGATATCGAACGTGCGAAGCAGGTCATAACGAAAGATCCGACGCTCAACCAAATGGAAGAAAAAATTACTGAAATCGGCTCGAAGCTAATTGCGACACAGCAGCCGGTTGCCAAGGATTTGCGACGCATCTTGTCAGCGTTCAAAATCGCCAGCGATTTGGAGCGGATGGGCGATCTTTCCGTCGATATAGCGAAGGTTGTATTGCGTTTGGATGGGCAGGAGCTCATTAAGCCGTTGATCGATTTGCCGCGAATGGCAGAAATCGTTCAGCTGATGACCTATGAATCGATTCAATCATTCATTCAGGAAAACGTGGATTTGGCCTACAAAATGGCGAAGGACGATGATCAGGTCGACGCCCTTTACGGACAAATTACCCGCGAGCTTTATTCACTTATGATGGAAAATCCCCGCAACATTACGCAATCGTCACTGCTTAGCTTCGTTGGCCGCTACCTGGAAAGATTCGGCGATCATGCGACGAACATCGGTGAGAGTGTCGTTTACCTCGTAACGGGCAGCAGACCGGATTTGAACGTATAAGAAAAACGAAACGATACTTAAAACCGTCGAAGCCGTTATGCTTAGACGGTTTTTTTTGTATGGTTAGGATAATTGAACTACTACTATTTACCGAATTTTACCGAGAATTAACTCTTTTATGCAACTCCATTCACAATTGACTGTTAAAGTTATACATAAAATAACGGAATGAGATGACGGTTAATCGAGGGGATTCGGATGAACGGGGTCGGGTGTGGTCTATTCAATCGAGATATGATGCGCGGCATTAAAGAGCGCTGGCATGAGGGAGGCATCAGCGTTATTTATGTCCGCTTCCGTTTGGGAAATACAGCCTCGGAATCGGCATTGCAGCTATGGGAAAGCGGGGAGCCTAGACTCTTTTGGCGCCAGCGGCTGGATTGGGATTATTTTTATTTGTTTTACCGCCAGCAGAAGGATGAGCCGATTCTCATGCTTACTGAACAAGCGCTGGAGCGTCTAACCGCCAGGCTGCGGAAGGCATGGGAAAGAGGAGCAAGCGAGCAACGCGCAGATAAGGAATTTGAGGTCAGCATCGGCGTAGCTGCCGCCTTTCCGCCCGCGACAGGCCGTTCCTCGGAAACGGTTATCTACCGCATGCTGCTCGATGCGATGGAGCAGAGCGCCTATAATATGTCGCCCGCCATTGACCGCAGTGAATCGGTTGCGGAGAGCAACCGGGAAATGGCAAGCTTCGAACAGCTAGCGGCATCCGGCGGTGCGCCGCCGCCGCACTCGGCAGGGCTTCACAGCAGAATTGTCCGGATCGGTACGCTGGCTGTTCCGTTTCCTATTTTTCCGGCACAGGCAAGGGTATCGGAGGTCGCTTATTTATTCGATACGAATGCGAAGGCGCAGGGAGCCGTTATTGTCGACCAGGGCCGTCCGATCGGCATTTTGATGAAAGAGAAGCTTCATCAGATGCTGGCAGGCCAATTCGGTCTGCCGCTTTATTGGAACAGGCCGGTGGAGCGGATTATGAACAATCAGCCGCTTATCGTTGATGAACAGCTGCCCGTTGAGTATGTATCCCAGCTGGCTATGGCAAGGGAATTCTCACAGCTTTATGACGTAGTTCTCATTACGAAGGACGGCCAGATGGCCGGTGCGGCCTCGATAAGGTCGATTCTGGAATGCATGACAACGGTTAGGACGGAGGCGGCGCGAACGGCTAATCCGCTCACGGGCCTGCCGGGCAACGAGGAAATTCAGCTTGAGCTGCAGCGCCGTATCGGACAAGGCAGACCGATCGCGGTCATCTATGCGGACCTGGACTATTTTAAATGGTATAACGATTTCTTCGGCTTCGGTCTTGGCGATGATCTTATCCGATATTTAGCTGACGTATTGCGGAAGGAGCAGGGTCTGCTTGGCGGCGGCGACGATTTTATCGGACATATAGGCGGCGATGATTTCATTACGGTTACGGGTGCAGAGGCCGCTGAGCGCCTGTGTCAAGCGTTGATTAAAAGATTCGACGACGGCATCAAAGCGTTCTACGGCGGCGCTCAAATAACGACTGTTGAGGATCGGCACGGCAATTTCGTTGAGCAGGAGGGCGTAACCCTATCGCTGTCGCTCATGATATGGGATGGCGAGGCACCGCTTACGACCGGGGATATTCCGAGGCTGGCGGCAAAACTGAAGAAGAGAGCAAAAGCGCTTAAGGGCAGCGTCTATGTCATGGACCAAATAAAAGGAATGCATCATAGAGAGGAACGAAATTGAAATTGAGACAACTTCAGGAGTTAGAGCAGCTAAAAGTCGCGGAAAACGGGAACTCAGGCCATCTCGGTATCATTTATTTGTCATGGCAGTTTCCGGCAGCCGACCGGAAGAACAATGTGTGCTCCTTGCAGGAACAATGGCGCGTTTTTGCAGAGCATGAGGTGGAAGCGGCATTTAGCGGCTCCATGTTTTATAAGGGCTTGCAATGGATGAATGATGATTTATTCATTCATATGCAGCTGCCGTCTGGACATCACTCTCTGCTGGAGGGCTGGCTTCTTGAGCTTGCGCATAAACATACTGCAGTGTGGGAGCAGCGTTTTGCACAAGGGCTGCGTATTGAAGACAAGCATCATACGGAAGGAAAGCTGCATGCGGGCGTTGCTGTCGTTGCGTCTGATTCGAATATGATGGATGGAATGATTTGGTATGAAGCGATGAAAAAAGCGATTTTGCACGGTCAATCGGCCGATGCGATGGAGCGCAGCTTGAAGCGCCGGGCTATCGATCGTTTAATCGGCGAGCGTTTAATTCAGCCTGTCTATCAGCCCATCGTATCGCTGCAGAATCAGGGAGAAGTATTCGGCTACGAGTCGCTTACGCGAACGGAGGACCGGACGTGGTTTCCGGGACCGCTTGAGCTGTTTCTGTTTGCGGAGCAGGAGGGGCTGACCTATTCGCTTGACCGGCTCGCAAGGGAGAAGGCGATTGACGGCTGCATGCCGCTAGGGCAGGAGCAGAAGCTGTTTATTAACGTAATGGCGCAAATTATGGAGGACCCGAGCTTCTCGCCGGGACAGACGCTTAGCCTGCTGGAGCAGCACCGGCTGTCGCCGCATAATGTCGTGTTCGAAATTACGGAAAGAAGCTCGATCGCCGATTTCGGCTCCGTGAAGAAAGCGCTGGAGCATTATCGAAGCCAAGGCTACCAGATCGCAATCGATGATGTGGGAGCGGGCTATTCGTCGCTGCAATCCATCGTCGAGCTGCGGCCGGATTATTTGAAGGTGGACCGGTCGATCATTCACAATATTCATCTCGATGAGATGAAGGAGCATATTTTGTATACGTTAATCCAGCTGGCCGCCAAAATGGATATATCCATCATCGCCGAAGGCATTGAGCTCGACGAGGAGCTGGCGAAGGTGCGTGAAATGGGGATTGCGTACGCGCAAGGTTATTTGCTGGGCAGGCCGTCTGCTTTCCATCCGGCTGCACAATATTAAGTAGAGAGGGGCTTTCCTTAGGCTGCGATGCTTGGGGAAAGCCCTTTTTGTGGTATACTTAAGGGTATGTATGCTACATAAAGAAGGTGTTGATCCCATATGGAAAAATGGATGCTAATTGACGGAAATAGTATAGCTTACCGCGCATTCTTCGCAATGCCGCCGCTCACGAACTCAGCTGGTCAGCATACGAATGCGATATTCGGCTTTACGACAATGCTGCTTAAGCTGCTCGAGCAAGAAAAGCCGACTCATGTGCTAGTGGCATTTGACGCCGGCAAAATTACGTTCCGTCACGAAGGCTATACCGAATATAAAGGCGGAAGACAAAAGACGCCTCCGGAGCTGTCGGAGCAGTTTCCGGTGCTCAAGGAGCTGCTGCATGCGTTCAGCATTTCGCAGTTCGAGCTGTCCGGCTATGAGGCCGATGATATAATCGGCACTTTGACGAAGGCGGCAGACGAGAAGGGTGTGCCGACTGTCGTCGTTACCGGCGATAAGGATATGCTGCAGCTCGCGTCGGATAAGGTAACAATAGCAGTCACGCGCAAAGGTGTCAGCGAGGTTGATCTGTATACGCCGGAAGCGATTCAAGAAAAGTACGGCCTCGTACCGATGCAAATTATCGATCTCAAAGGGCTGATGGGCGATACCTCCGATAATATTCCAGGCGTGCCGGGCGTTGGCGAGAAAACAGCGCTAAAGCTGCTGCATGAACACGGCACAGTCGAGAGCGTTCTGGAAAATCTGGACAAGCTGAAGGGCAAGCTGAAGGAGAACATCGAGAATCACAAGGATGACGCCACGATGAGCAAGAAGTTGGCGACGATATTTCGTGAGGTGCCGATCGAGCAGGGTATCGATGAGATCCGCTACGACGGCTATGACGGCCTGAAGCTGGCGGAGGCATTCCGCAAGCTCGAATTCAAATCGCTTATCGAGCGGCTGCAATTGGGCGCGGAAGCGGGAGATATGGAAGAGGAAGCTCAGGCTGCTGCTGCCGAATTGAATATCCATGTGATCGACTCGGACAACGATGCGGATGTTTTGGAGAAGCTCATTCAGTTGCTTGAGAAGTCGGACAAAAACGGTTTATTTGTAGAAGCGATAGGCGAAAATCCGCATCATGCGGAGCTGGTCGGCCTGGCGGTATCCGCAGAGGATGCGGTTTTCGCCCTTCCGTTCTCCGTGCTGAAGCAGCCCTTCGCGGCGAAGCTTCGCGAGTGGCTGGAGCAGCCTGACAAGCCGAAGTACGGCTATGATCTGCATAAGGTAGAGCTCGCTTTCAAATGGAGCGGGGTCCGATTCGAGGGAGCGGCATTCGATGTGCAGCTAGCCGCTTATTTGCTTGATCCAACAGACGCGAGCCAGACGCTTAGCGGAATCAATGAGAAACAAGGACTGTCCACCTTGCCGTCTGATGAGGCCGTTTATGGTAAAGGCGCGAAGTTCAAGCTGCCAGAAGCGGAGACACTTTACCGGCATCTGGCACTGAAGGCCGAAGCGGTTCGCCAGCTGGTGCCGTTATTGACGGAAGAGCTGAATCGTACCGGCATGAGCAAGCTATATTTTGACATGGAGCAGCCGTTGTCCCGCATTCTCGCAGGCATGGAGCATTTGGGCATCAAAGTGGAGAAGGAAGAGCTCGAGGCGCTTGGACGCGATCTGGAGCGCCAGCTAACGGTCATCATTAGCGATGTGTACAAGCTTGCAGGGACGGAATTCAATATCGGGTCACCGAAGCAGCTTGGCGAGATCTTGTTCGAGAAGCTTGGACTGCCGGCTAAGAAAAAGACGAAAACAGGCTATTCGACCGATGCCGAGGTACTGGAGGAGCTGGCTCCTTATCATGAGATCATTCCGCTTATTTTGCATTACCGTCAGCTCTCGAAGCTGCAGTCGACCTATGTGGAGGGCCTACTGAAGGAGGTTCGCAAGGAAACGGGCAAGGTGCATACGTACTACCGCCAGACAATAGCCGCAACTGGACGTCTGAGCAGCCAGTTCCCCAACCTGCAGAATATTCCGATCAGGCTGGAGGAAGGCCGCCAAATCCGGAAAGCGTTTGTTCCATCAGAACCAGGCTGGTTCATTCTGGCAGCCGACTATTCGCAGATCGAGCTTCGCGTGCTGGCGCATATCGCTGACGATGAGAAGATGAAGGAAGCCTTTATCGAGGATATGGACATTCATACGAAGACGGCGATGGACGTATTCGGCGTTTCGGCCGATCAGGTCGATTCCAATATGCGGCGTTCAGCGAAGGCGGTAAACTTCGGTATCGTTTACGGGATTAGTGATTTTGGCCTTTCGAGAAACCTTGGCATTTCGCCGAAAGAAGCGGGTAAATTCATTGAGAACTATAAGGAAGTGTTCAAGGGTGTCAGACAATATATGAGCGACATCGTGCTGCAAGCGCGGCGCGACGGCTATGTGGCAACGATGCTGGAGCGGAGACGATATTTGAATGACATAAACGCTTCCAATTTCAACGTGCGCTCCTTCGCGGAACGGACAGCGATGAATACGCCGATTCAGGGGACCGCGGCAGATATTATTAAGCTGGCGATGGTGCATATGGATGCGGCGCTGCGCGAACGCAAGCTGCAGAGCCGTATGCTGCTGCAAGTGCACGATGAGCTCGTATTCGAGGTGCCGAAGGAAGAGCTGGAGCTGATGAAGTCGCTTGTGCCCGAAGTGATGGCGGGAGCGCTCAAGCTTGATGTTCCGCTTAAAGCAGATGTGAGTTACGGTGACAATTGGTACGAAGCAAAGTAGCCCATTGCCTTGCAGTTTCGGTTATAATGGTTGTTGAGGTGAGGAGATATGCCTGAATTGCCAGAGGTAGAAACGGTAAGGCGAACGTTAATTGAACTTGTAGCGGGCAAACGAATCCAATCTGTAACCGTCAGACTCCCGCGTATTATACAGCGTCCGGCAGAGCCTGAGCAGTTTGCGGATGCGTTAGTTGGACATACGATTGAAACGGTTGAGCGGCGCGGCAAGTTTTTGCGAATTATTTTGGATGGGCTTGTACTTGTGTCTCATTTGCGTATGGAAGGACGCTATGGGGTGTTTCCGTCAGAGGAACCGCTAGAGCTGCATACGCATGTGATCTTTCATTTTGACGACGGGATGGACCTGCGCTACAAGGATGTGCGCCAGTTCGGCACGATGCATCTGTTTCAGTCGGGACAGGAGCTTGAGCTTCCGCCGCTTAACAAGCTGGGTATTGAGCCGCTGGAACCTTCTTTTACACTGGAAGCGCTGCGCGGCAAGCTGGAGAAGCGTGCGACGAAGATTAAGCCGCTGCTGCTGAATCAAGAGCATATTGTCGGCTTAGGTAACATCTATGTGGACGAAGCGCTGTTCCAAGCGCGAATTCACCCGGAACGAACGCCAAATACGCTGAAGCCGGCCGAATGGAAGCGATTGTACGAGGCGATTCGATCGACGCTGGCGCATGCCGTAGAAGCGGGCGGGTCGTCGATCAAATCTTATGTGAACGGGCAAGGTGAGATGGGCATGTTCCAGCATCAGCTGCTCGTATACGGCAGGAAGGATGAGCCTTGTCCGTCTTGTGCAAAACCTATTCAGAAATTTACGGTTGGAGGCAGAGGCACGCATATTTGCAGCAAATGCCAGCCGCTTGCCGTATCTGATAAAGCAATGGTTTAGCAGCAATTCCATATCGACATGCACAGTCAAATACTCCCCGCATATGATAGTTGTGTTACGAAGTATAGGCGGATGACTACTCACAGCTTTATGGTGAGAAGGACAGCCGCTGTGCGGGGAGGGACTAAAGAATTGTTCGCGCATGTTGCTTCACTGTTGGTTCTTGCTTTTGCCGTTAGTTTAGACGGATTTGGCGTTGGTGTTACGTACGGCTTACGGAGAATTCGGATCCCATTGCTGTCGGTGTTGATTATTGCTTGCTGCTCAGGCCTTATCATTTACTTGTCTATGCAGGTTGGAGGCTGGCTGACCGGATTTCTTTCCGAATTTGTCGCGCGGCTCATTGGAGCATGCGTGCTCATTCTGATTGGAGGCTGGGCGCTGATGCAGATCAAGCGAGGTAAGCAAAATGATGAAGCGAACGAGTCGGATGAGGACTCTGGTCATGGATGCGCAGAAGCAGCTGAAGGCGATGCGAAAAAGCAAGCTGGAGAAATTGCAAACGCGCCTCTTGTGATGAGGGTGGAGCTGAAGCACCTTGGGTTAGTGATTCAAATTTTGCGGACGCCGCAAGCGGCGGACGTTGACAAATCGGGCACGATTTCCGCATCGGAAGCGGTGATGCTCGGGGTTGCGTTATCGCTTGATGCATTCGGAGCAGGAATTGGAGCAGCGTTGATCGGTTTGCCTTCATTATTTACATCACTCACGATTGCGGCGGCGAGCGCGATCTTTCTAATAGGAGGCATCCGTTTTGGCTTTCGTTTCTCCGCTTGGAGAGGAATGCAAACATTATCTTTTCTGCCAGGCATATTATTAATCATGATGGGAATCATGAAGTTGTTATAATTTGAGGTGAACTGGATGAAAATCGGATTAACCGGCGGTATTGCCAGCGGTAAAAGCACTATCGCAAAAATGCTTATAGAACGCGGTGCGCTGCTGGTCGATGCCGATCAAGTCGCAAGAGAGGTTGTCCTTCCCGGAGAACCGGCATTAGAGGCAATTGCCTCTACGTTCGGACAAGCTGTTCTTGAAGAGGACGGCTCACTTAACCGGAAAGCGCTCGGGGAGATCGTATTCCGCGATAAAGCCTCGCTGGCGAAACTCGAAGCGATCACCCACCCGGCCATTCGTTCGAGAATGCAGCAGCGTATACATACGTACACGGAGCAGTTTCCCGAGCGATTAGTCGTTGCGGATGTACCGCTCTTGTACGAAACCGGGCAGCAAAATTTGTACGATGGCATTATGGTTGTCTATGTGCCTGCTGAGATTCAGAAAACGCGTTTGATGGAAAGAAATCATTTGTCTGACGAAGAAGCAAGCCGCCGGATCGCGCTGCAAATGAATATCGAGCAGAAGAAGAAAAATGCGGATTGGGTCATCGATAACAGCGGAACGCTTGCGGAGACGGAGCGTCAGCTTGACGATTTTTGGAAAAGTCAGTGCTTGCCATGAGAATGCTTCTAAAGAAGAGAGTGTTTCTTGTACTGCTGCTGGGGCTTATGATGATTCTATTTCTCAAATCGGATTGGCTCGCAACATGGATGTATCCGGTTCATTATAAGGAAGACATTCGTGCAAGTGCTTCTAACTACGGCGTTGAGCCCCACTTGGTAGCTGCAATCATCCGGAGCGAAACAAACTACCGGACAGGCCAGGAATCGAGGAAGGGCGCTTTAGGATTGATGCAAATCATGCCTGAAACGGCGGATTGGGTCGTTCAAAAAGCGGGCTTTAAGGAAGTAACGGAAGACATGCTCCGGCATCGTGCGGATGTTAGCATTGAGGTTGGCGCGTGGTATTTGAAATCCCTTGATCAACAATTTGATCACAATAAGGTCGCTGCCATAGCCGCATACAACGCGGGACCAGGCAATGTGCGGAAGTGGCTTGATACGGGTGTGTGGGACGGGACGATGGAATCGGTGAAGCAAATACCGTTCGGCGAGACGAGGCACTATGTACAACGGGTCATATACTATTATAATAAGTATAAGGATATTTATCCGAGCTTCTAAGCGTTCGTCATTAGCTTAGCGAATACGAAAATACAATGAAGCCTTGGAGGCCCGTTACTTATGAACGGGCCCGGCCAAAGCATCCTTTATTCATACAACTTGTAATGAATCATTATTTGTATTGACCAGCAAGGGATTGCTCGGCAATTTGCACTAGGCGACGGGTAATGAATCCCCCGATGGAGCCAGCGTCTTTAGTTGCCATGTTGCCGTAGTATCCGTCTTGCGGAATCGCGATGCCTAGCTCTTGAGCCACTTCAAATTTCATTTGGTCAAGTGCAGCTGTCGCTTGAGGTACAACCAATTGGTTACTGCTGCGGGATGCGCTCATGTATGTTCACCTCCTTGCGGTTGGTAAACGTATTATGTGCAAAAATCAAAACTTCATTACAGGAATTAGATGGAAATTAAAAATGATTTAAAAAGGCCAGTTTCAAAGGCTTTTGTGACTAAGAAAGGAGGCAATACGCAACATGAAATGCCCATACTGCGACTATGCCGGAACGAAAGTATTAGACTCCAGACCGGCCAACGAAAACAAATCAATTCGTCGCCGTCGTGAATGTGAAAAGTGCAGCCGCCGCTTCACGACATTCGAAATGATTGAAGAAACGCCTCTAATCGTCATCAAAAAAGACGGAAGCCGCGAAGAATTCAGTCGCGACAAAATATTACGCGGTCTTATCCGCGCCTGCGAGAAGCGTCCTGTGCCCGTAGAACGGCTGGAGGTTATCGTATCCGAGGTTGAGAAGGAGCTGCGCACAACAGCTCATGCCGAGGTTGACAGCAGCGATATCGGCGCAATTGTCATGAACCAGCTTTACCCTGTCGACGAGGTAGCTTACGTCCGCTTCGCATCCGTTTATCGTCAATTCAAGGATATCGATATGTTCATGAAGGAGCTCAACAACCTGCTCTCCAAGCATCCGCTCAATGGTATGATAGATAGAGATTGACAAATCTTACTACCCTGTGTTAAGATCAATCTTGTCGTCATTTGGGGCCTTAGCTCAGCTGGGAGAGCGCATCGCTGGCAGTGATGAGGTCAGGGGTTCGATCCCCCTAGGCTCCACCAAATAATACATTCAAGTCCACGATTAAGTTCGTGGACTTTTTTTATTTGGTGGAAAGCCCAGGGGGCGAACCCCGGGGTTCAGTCCGCACGTATCCTTGACTAAAACCGATATGGCGAACGTTAGTTCTTGTCAATATATATATTAATGCTATAATATAACCAATATCAACCAATTATAAAGGGGATAAATCATGATGAATGAGGACTTTCCAAGAAATATTGATAAATCAGGCTATACATTGGTATTTCATGATGATTTTGATGACGGTGAGCTGGACCGTACGAAGTGGCTACCGTACTATTTGCCTCAATGGAGCAGTAGAAAGAACTCCCAAGCAAACTACAGATTTCAAGAAAGCCAACTCGTTTTACAAATTACTGAAGATAAATTACCTTGGTGTCCTGAATTTAACGGGGACGTTAAAGTTAGTAACCTCCAGACAGGAGTATTTTCCGGCCCTGTAGGAAGCGAATATGGGCAACACAAATTCTCACGAGACTGTATCGTTCGAGAAGAGCAATCTGTCGAACGACTATTTACGCAGCAGTTCGGATATTTTGAAATACGTGCCAAAGGATTAAGAAATCCCAATAATGTTTGTGCATTTTGGATGATTGGGTTTGAGGATCAGCCATATAAATCAGCTGAACTATGTCCTTTTGAGCTGAAGGGCTGGAATGTGAATACTGATCAATGCAAGATAGGATTTGGTATCCATTCTTTTGGTGACCCATCCATTCACGAAGAGTTTTTCGAGAAACAATTTTCGATTGACCCTACCAAGTTTCATATTTATGCTCTTGATTGGACAGAGCACGGAGTCGATTTTTATATCGATAACAAACTCATACATAGCTCAATGCAATCTCCGAAGTATCCGATGCAATTGATGCTGAATATTTATGAGATTCCGCCACAAGAGAGTGGTTCAACAACGAAACCCGAGTATCCAAGTGAGTTTGTAATTGATTATGTACGTTGTTATCGGAAGATTTAAGGTCTTGGGTAGTGAACAGGGGTTCGCCCGCGCGGACGGAACGGATGATTAAGCTTCGAAGAAGTTACATCGAGTGCAGGAGCACGGCGTCTGAATCTACCGCTAAAAGTCCCCGTAGACTAAGATTCGTCAGCCATTAAATCAAGATTCGGACATCCTATAATGGAAAGACGAGCTAATACGAGTCGTATCCCCCTAGGCTCCACTAAATACAAACTTTATTGGTTTTAGTTTTTTACGCTTAAGGAATCTTCGAAGCCATGATTTCCGAATTTTCTTTTTATGGATACTAATAAAGTCTGAATAATTACTGAATTAAAAGTTGCCACGCTACGGGAAGGGGTTGAGGATGAATTTAAATTGACAATCGATGATTATACATGGTATGTAATAAATCAAATCGTTTTAAGATTATTAGGTCGTAATTATGGAGATTTCTTATGCCGACAATTAAGGATGTTGCAAAACAAGCCAATGTTTCAGTTGGAACCGTATCGAAATTTATTAACGGATATAAAATTAAGAAAAGTAATCAAGAGAAGATTGAACAAGCTATAAAATTATTAAACTTTACATCTAACCCAATTGCCCGTGGTCTTCGAACAAGTAAAACATACACGGTAGGTGTTCTGATTCCTCGTATAACTGATATTTTTTGTACTCAGGTCATCGAAGGGATTGAAGAGGTCCTTAATCCCATGAATTATGGAATTGTGATTTGCAGTGCAAACGATAATATTGTTCAACAAACAGAAAAGTTGACCTACCTTAAGAACAAGATGGTAGATGGTCTTATTGTCATGCTGGTAAGCTCCACTGAACTTAATCATAGTGTCATTATGGATAAAGATATTCCAGTAGTATTAATTGATCGGCTCGTAAAGGGACTGAGCCTTGATGCAGTAGTATGCGATAATGTGAATGGCTCTTATTCTGCTGTAGAAATGATGATTAATAAGGGCCATCGTAAGATCGGGATTATTGCGGGTCCCAAAGACATTTATACCGCCCAAGAGCGGTTAAATGGTTATATACGAGCAATGGATGATTACAATATAGAAGTTATTGACGATTATATTGCATATGCTCCTTATACAAGAGATGGCGGAAGAGAGGCAATCAATAAGCTGTTAGATCTTAAAGAGAGACCAACGGCTATATTTACAACTAACTATCCAACGACTGTTAACTCTATGAAAGTTCTAATGGAACGAGGGCTTGTTATAGGTGAAGACATATCGTTGTGTGGCTATGATCAGACTGAATTGTTTGAAATGTTTAATCCTCCATTATCCGTTGTTGTACAACCTACACGGGAAATGGGGATTGAAGCGGGAAAAATACTGCTTCAAAGAATGAATGGGGAGTACGACGGGGCGCCTCAGATAAAACGACTAAAAACTCAGTTGCTTACTTCGGAGTCAATTAAGACAATTGGTTAGTCCAAATTAATAATTCCCCATCAAAATGATGAATGTATGTTTTAAAGGATTGGTTTAATTGTGGAATCCCCCCTGCGAAAATCAACATAGGGGGGATTTTGTATTATCGAGAAAATTTCTTCCAAGAGGAAGCAGTCTCAGCGACGGCCAATTTCAATTTGTCGAGGTTGCTGATGCCTTCGGTCTGCAGCCACTGATAGAACTTCTCCTTACCTTCTTCGGCGAAAGGCCTCACCGCATCATTCCAAGTTGCTCTTCCGCACAACACACCACAAAATTCCGATTTAGCTTCTTTGGCGAAATACAACGTGTCAATAAACTGTTCATTGGTGACACCACCGCTCAGATAAATGAATGGCAATTTACTTTTTTCGGAGCTGCGAAAATAGAATTCAGCCGCCTCATCTTTTGTGAACACTGGTTGATAATTGCTGTATTGCTCATAACCTTGAATATTGAAGATCGAGACCGGCACTTCTACTTTAAGCAGGTCAATGCCGTACTCGGGCTTCGAGAATTCTTCCATGAAGTATTCAATAATGGCAGGTTTTGCTTTTGTAAACTCCGCACTCTTTGCAGAAAGGCCCGCAGCACTGTACGATACCGGTTCTAGAATGAAGAGCAGGTCGTTTTGTTTACATTCATCGCCAACGCGTTTAATAAAGGCATTTTTTATTTTGTTAAACTGTTCTTCTTCGTTTGGATCGTAGTAGATAAGGAGCTTTAATGCCGAAGTGCCTTCACGAACAAGATCTTGAATTGCATAATCATCGACCAGGTTAGGCAGCCGTCCTTTACCGTTTTCGTCATAGCCGGTCTTTTCATACGCCATGATAAGTCCGATATCTTTATTCAGTTTTGTTACAGCTTCCCAACCGTACTCCGGGTCAAGCAGAAGGGAGGAGGAATAATTGCCGAGAACTTCACTGATTCCAACCTTGAATTGGCTCAGTCCTTCTTCGTAAGAGAGATTCGCGTTATACTTCTGAATCATTTTACCGAGGGACCCCCTTTGGTCCATCGCAGTTGCAAGAATGATGCCGTCTTTGTCCGAAATTAGTTCCAACCCTTTTTGTTTACCTGGTGTTAGTTTGATCATGTCGAGCCTCCCTATATGATTTAATATTTTATTAAGCTAAAGGCGGTCTGCAACTAAGACAAACGAAGCGGATGCGCCACGATTATTTTAATCCAAAAAATGAATCGTTTCAAGTTAAATTTTAAATAAAGTCTTTCGTAAAGTGAATAAAAGGAAAGTTAAAGTAACTAAAAATAAGTAAAAATAAAAATATTGCAAAAAAGTATTGACTGAAAACGGAATCAAGCAGTATATTTGAACGTGTAAAGCGGTTTCATTATTTTATGTCATCACAATAAAATGAATCGATTCAAGTTTGAGTGGGTGAGAAATTGACTACAATCAAGGATGTGGCAAAGCTTGCGGATGTATCTGTTGGGACGGTTTCAAGGTATATCAATGGATACAAAATTAAAGCAATCAATCAGATCAAGATCAAAGACGCAATAATGCAGTTGAATTTCACATCTAATCCAATAGCTAGGGGGTTAAGAACAAATAAGACTTTTACAGTTGGAGTTCTTATTCCAAGAATAAGTGATTTGTTTTGTACCCAAGTGATTGAGGGGATTGAGGAAGTACTCATCCCAACAAATTATGGAATTGTCATTTGTTGTTCCAATGAGAATCTAATTCAGGAAGCAGAAAAGCTAAGGTATCTTAAGAACAAATGTGTAGATGGAATTATTGTAATGCCAGTAACATCCGTTGAACTTGCGATTGATGAAATTGTTGAAGGCGGAACCCCGGTTATATTAATTGATCGCTTAGTCGATGGTTGTGAGCTGGATGCGGTTGTATGTGACAACGTCAACGGTGCATATATGGCTATTGAGATGCTCATCAACAAAGGGCATCATAAGATTGGCATTATTGCAGGACCACAAGAAATATACACGGCTAAAGAACGGTTGACGGGATATTTTCGAGCAATGCAGGACTACAACATTGAAGTGAAGCATGAATATATCGTTTTCTCAAAATATTCTCATAACGGTGGTATTGAAGCTTTTAATCAATTGATGAGCTTGCAGGATAAACCAACGGCAATACTCACAACAAACTATCCGATCACTGTTAATTCGATGAAAGTGTTGATGGAGCAAGGCTTACAAATAGGCAAGGATGTTTCTTTATGCGGGTATGACCAAACAGAACTATTTCAAATGTTTAATCCACCTTTGTCAGTCGTAGTACAACCATCACGTGAAATCGGCATACAAGCTGCAGAAGTGTTATTGAAAAGAATCGAAGGGGATTATACAAGGTTTCCACTGATTCAAAGGCTGAAGACCCAACTAAAGGCAACAGATTCGGTCAAAACTATGTTTTAGACCGGGTTTTCTATAGTTTGTTGCAATATTTTTTCGAAATAAAAGGAGGAAGAAAAAGATGAAAAGTATTTTAAAGGGTGGTCTGAAAGCGCTTTTAGTTTCATTTGTAGTTCTTTTGGGTGCTTGTGGTAATAACTCAGCCCCAACAGGCGATACAGGAACTTCTACTCAAGCTGAGAACACTAGCTCGAAAAAGATTGTTATTGGAGCATCGCTATTGACTCAACAACATCCATTCTACGTCTCGCTTAAGGATGCAATGGAGGCTGAGGCAAATGCAAAGGGTGTCGATATTCAAGTTTCAGTAGCTAACCAAGACCTTAATAAACAGCTTTCTGATATTGAGGACTTTATTACAAAAAAGGTTGATGCAATTATATTGAGTCCAGTTGACTCTAAGGGCGTGGCCGGAGCGATCAGTAAAGCAAAAGCCGCTAACATTCCTGTAATTACTGTGGATATTGCAGCTGCTGGTATAGAGACGGACGCGCACGTAGCAACTGACAACTTAGAAGGCGGTAGGATTGCTGGGGATGAAATGGCAAAAGCAATTGGCAAAAAAGGAAAGGTAGCGATCATTTCGTACCCTACCGTACAATCGGTTATTGACCGTGTAACTGGTTTTAAGGAAGCAATTTCTAAATATCCTGATATTGAGATTGTTGCTGAACAACCAGGCATCACACGTCCTGAAGCATTGACTGCAGCACAAAATATGATTCAATCTAACAGCGATCTTGCGGGAATCTTCGGTTTCGGTGATGATGCCGCGTTGGCAGCAGTTGCAGCGATTAAGGCTTCAGGCAAAGAAGGTCAAATTAATGTAATTGGTTTTGATGGCATGCAAGAAGCAAGAGATGCTGTTACAAAAGATAAAGCATTCTTCTCGGTTATCACTCAACACCCGGATGAGATCGGGAAGCAAGGTGTAGATGCCGCGTTAAAGGTCATTAATAAAGAGTCTGTTGAGAAAGTAATTCCGATCACACCAGGTGTTTTTGCTAAGGATGGAGAGAGGAAGTAAGGTGTTTGCAATATGCCTTCCTGGTGCATAACCAGGAGGCATATCATTATCTGATTAGAGGTGTTGTTATGAGTGGAGAAACAATACTGGAATTGAGAAACATTAGGAAGTCGTTTGGAAGTGTGTTGGCTCTTCAGAAGGTTGACTTGAAAATAAAAAAAGGACAGGTGCATACCCTTTTGGGTGGGAATGGAGCAGGGAAATCCACTCTTATGAAGATTATTTCTGGTGTCCATCAGCCAGATCAAGGTGAAATCGTTTATAAGGGTGAAATTATTCGACTTCAAAATCCGAAAGATGCACAAGAACGAGGAATTAGTATTATTTATCAAGAACTTAGCTTATGTCCTAATCTGAGTGTAGCTGAAAATATTTATGCAAATCGCGAGCCGGCCAATGGTTTTTTTATCGATGATAAAAAATTAAATCAAACTGCGCAAGAACTGCTGAAGCAGATGGAGTTAGATGTATCACCCACCACACTAGTAAAGGATTTGAGTATTTCCCAACAACAAATGGTGGAAATTGCAAAGGCGTTATCCTTTAAATCAGAAGTGATTATTATGGATGAACCAACTTCTGCTCTGAGCAGTAAAGAAACAGAGATTTTATTTCATAATATTGAAAAATTAAAAGCTCAAGGTGTGGCAATTATTTATATCTCTCATCGAATGGATGAACTTCTTCGGATATCAGATGAAATTACAGTCATGCGAGACGGCACTTATATCGATACAGTAGAAAAAGCTAATGCTGATATAAATAAATTGATCCACATGATGATAGGTCGGGAACTTACAGACGTCTTTCCGAAACGAGATTATGATGTAGGCTCGAAAATGATATTAGAAATTCAAAACTTTAATAAAAACGGAAAGTTTGAACATATTGATCTCTCCGTAAGAGAAGGCGAAATACTGGGGATTTTCGGATTAATGGGCGCTGGCCGATCGGAACTTGCGGAAGCTATCTTCGGCATTACCAAGCCCGATAGCGGGAAAATGAAGATCAAGGGAAAAGAAGTGGTAATAAGAAAACCACAAGATGCAATCCGTAATAAAATTGCTTTCATTACTGAGAATCGTCGAGAACAAGGTCTTGTTGTATCAGACACCGTGAAAAGAAATATAACCGTTTTGAGTTTAGACAATCTAATATCCAAAACGGGATTGATTAATGATTCGTTGGAAAATAAGGTATCACAAAATGCGGTTGTAAGCTTAAATATTAAAACGTCTGGTATTAATCAAACCGTCCGAAACTTGAGTGGGGGAAATCAGCAGAAGGTTGTTTTAGCAAAGTGGTTAGAAACGAATCCGGACATTCTAATCCTCGATGAACCAACGAGGGGTATAGATATAGGTTCGAAAAATGAGATCTACAGACTCATGAGACAACTGGCCCGCAAGGGGGTTGCGATCATTATGATTTCTTCGGAACTTCCGGAAGTACTGTATATGAGTGACAGGATGCTTATTATGAGAAACCGACAAATTGTAACTGAGGTATCACATGAAACGACTACGCAAGATGAAGTCATGCTTTATGCGACAGGAGGGAAATAGCGTGATGAAAAGCAACAGTATGGCACTGGTTAAAAAGAATTGGAAGTTGAGGGATCTTTCGTTTATAAAAAATTACGGTGGTATTCTTACCGGGCTCGTTATGCTTATGATTATTTTTTCGATCTCATCTCCGGTTTTTCTTTCCGTCAACAATTTATTAAATATCATACTTCAGGTTTCAATTATTGCGATATGTGCTTTTGGGATGACGTATGCTCTTATTATTGGCGGAATTGATTTGTCGATAGGATCAACGATAGCTTTGTCGGGTACAGCCGCGGCTTTGTTGCTGCAAATGAATCTTCCATTTCTAGTCGTGATTCTGGCTGTTCTGGTGATTGGGGTTTTATTAGGTGCTTTCAATGGTGTGTTGATTTCTAAACTCCATATTCCAGCCTTTATCGTTACGGTCGCAACGATGGGCATCTTCCGTGGAATCGCTTATATCACGACTGATGGTATACCTGTATCCATTAGCAGTCCTTCTTTTTTAGCACTCGGAAATAATGCTTTTCTTGGAATACACATTCCAATCTTAATTCTTATAGCACTTTTCATTATTAATCATGTGATTTTGTCGAAAACAAAATTTGGAAGACGTGCTTATATCAGCGGTGGTAATGAGGAGGCCGCTGTGTATGCAGGCATCAACGTAACCAAAATAAAAATTTGGGTTTATGTTATTACAAGTTCAATGGCTGCTATCAGTGGTTTAATTCTTGCATCACGTCTATATTCAGCTCAACCGAATGCAGCGGTCGGCTATGAGCTTGACGCAATTGCTGCGGCTGTACTTGGAGGAACTAGTCTAAGTGGCGGTAGCGGACGCATGCTGGGTACCTTGCTTGGCGCAATTATTATTGGCGTTATTAACAACGGTATGAACTTGATGAATGTTCCATATTTTTATCAGTTAATTGTAAAAGGGTTAGTCATATTGGTTGCGGTTTATGTTGATGTCAGAAATAAAAAGAGACTGGCTTAAGGAGAAAACGAGATGGCGGAGATTCTAACAATAGGTGAGATTTTAGTTGAGGTAATGGCTAAGGAAGTGGGTCAAGAATTTTCAGAAACAGGAGAATTTCAAGGGCCATTCCCTAGCGGGGCACCGGCAATATTCATTGATCAAGCTGCCAAGTTAGGCAGCTCGTGCCGAATTTTATCAAAAGTCGGCGATGATGGTTTTGGCAGGATTAATGTAAACCGGTTGAAAAAGGATGGTGTGGATGTAAGTCAAATTGGACTTCTGTCCGAGAAAACGACAGGTATTGCATTTGTCACGTATAAACCAGATGGCGGACGTGATTTTATCTATACGATTAAAGAGTCAGCCAGCGCTTATATTTCGAAGGATGATGTAACGGATGAGTTATTTGAAGGTTGTAATTATTTGCATATTGTAGGTTGTTCGGCTTTTAATGACGAGATGATGTCTGTGCTGCGTAAGGCTATCATCATCGCCAAGCAAAAAAACGTTAAAATCTCCTTCGATCCAAATGTGCGTAAAGAACTTATGGAAAATAAGGATTTAAAGCAATTTGTTTTATTTGCTTTGGAAAACTGTGACATCTTTCTTCCAGGCCAAGAAGAGCTGCAATTCATTACCGGAAATAATGATGAAGAGTCAGCGGTACGGGCCATCCTGGGTGAAAAAGCTGCATGTGTTATCGTTAAAAGAGGAAGCAAAGGGTGCAGAGTATATGAGGCGGATGGTTATATCGACTTAGCGCCCCATGAAGTCAATGAGGTCGATCCCACTGGGGCTGGTGACTGCTTTGCAGGGGCCTTAGTATCGCTACTCAATCAGGGTTGGTCTATTGCCGAGGCAGCAAAATATGCAAATGCCGCAGGTGCCTTGTCTGTTACAAAAAAAGGTCCGATGGAAGGCACCGTTACACTAGAAGAATTAGATGCTTATTTGGCCGCTTGAAAATTATGAACGAACAAAAAATCAGCTTTGGGCATTATGCCTAATGCTGATTTTTTTCGTTGTACATAGCGAAACGAAACTAAACGAATTATTTTGCAACAAAACAAAACTTTGTTGTTGACATTTCTTTGCTTAGAAACTATGATACATATGAAACGAAGTTAAAGATAACTAAACGAAGTTAAACGAAATTAAAGAAAATTGTTTACCAAAGTATTTTATATCCATAACGAAGTAGTAAATATTTTTTGCGAAAATGTAAGCGTTAACTTGATTTCTTGTAACTCTTTTAGGAGGTGATGAAGCTCTGTAATTACATTGCTTTAACAGTGATTTTTGTTAGCGGTTTCATTTATTAAAGGGAGGTTATTATTTTGAAGAAAAAATGGAGAAACAAGACTTCGATCGTGTTGGCGTGTCTGATGGTGTTTTCAATTTTATTGGCTGCGTGTTCGTCAGGTAATAACTCCGGAAGTAACACAAAAACACAAACGGGTAATGCCACAGCAACGGAGCCGAAAGAGAAAGTTACAATAACTGCAGCCATGCAACAACATACGGCTGTAGATGCCATTAAGGCAATGCTTCCTGAGTTTGAAAAACAAACTGGCATTCATGTGAAATTCGATATTCTGCCTCAAGAAGAACTTCACTCCAAAACTGAGCTTGCCCTTGCTTCTAACTCTGACCAGTATGACATTGTCATGATGGATATGATGTTTACAACCCAATATGCAAGAGTTGGTTGGGTCGTTCCAATTGATGATTACATCGCTAAAAATGAAGAGACGGTACAATCAAACGATTTCATGGAAGGGTTCTTGAACGCCTTCAAATGGGAAGATAAGACGTATGGTTTTCCTTTCTATGGTGAAAGCACGATGTTGATGTATAACAAAGAAATGTTCGAACAAGCCGGGATTAAAAACCCGCCAGCGACAATCGACGAGTTGGTGGCTAACGCAAAAGCACTTACTAAGGATGGCAAATACGGGATTGCACTCCGCGGTGCACGTGGTGAAGGCATGAACATTTATGTATGGGCTGGTTTCTACAATGCTTATGGCGGTAAATGGTTGGAGAATGGACAGCCTGTTGTGAACAGCCCAGAAGCTGTAAAAGCAACGGAAGTGTACGCAGACTTGATTAGAAATTACGCTCCGCAAGGCGGCGCTAATTTCAGCTGGGACCAAGTGCAGCTCGCCGTTCAGCAGGGAACTGTAGCTATGGCAATCGATGCGACGAACTTTGCGCCGCGTGTAGAGAGCCCGGAAAACTCGAAGGTTGTAGGGAAAATCGGTTATGCGCCAGTACCTAGCGGACCAGCAGGTAACTCTCCAAGCGTATATACAGCAGGTTTGGTTGTTCCTAAAGGTTCTAAACACCAAGAAGCGGCATTCCAATTCGCGGCATGGGCAACGAGCAAAGAGATTCAGTTGAAGACGGCTATTGATGGTCTTCGCGGTGATGCAACTCGTAAGTCGGTATGGGAAGACCAAGGCTTCAGGGATAAGTACAACTATCCAGGCTGGATTGATGTGACGATTGCAAGCATGGATAAGGCAAATCCGGATTATCGTCCTCGCGTAAAAGAGTGGAAGCGACTGGGTGACCGTCTGGGCATTGCAGTCAGTGAAGTGTTGGCCGGCAGAAAAGCCCAAGAGGCACTGGATCAGGCGCAAAAAGATGTCGAACCATTTTTTCAAATGAAATAAAGAGAATGCACATGCGGGCGGTTTGTAGACCGCCCTGCGTGTGAGTTATGGAGGGGAATCAGCATGAATGTATCCAAGAAACGGTTAAAGTTATTGCTTGAATTAGAAACAGATTCTGCCTATCGGGTTTTAATCGCACCAATTTTTATTTTTCTTTTAGCCGTAACTGTTTTTCCGACCCTGTATGCCCTATATACAAGTTCACAATACTACCTGTTGTCTGAGCCTTTTAACAAACATTTTAACGGCATTGGAAATTACCTATACATGTTTCAGGATTCCCGATTCTGGGGTTCTTTGAAGATTACTTTTACCTTTATGCTTTCTTCCCTCATCATTGAAATGATCCTTGGAGTAATTCTGGCTCTTCTTATGTCTAGAAAATTTTTTGGCAGCGGCTTGGCAAAGACTCTTTTCCTTTTGCCTACGATTACAACACCGGTAGTCGTCGGGTTGATCTGGGTTATGTTGTTCGATCCGCAGTTTGGTTTCATAAATTATGCACTTGGTCAATTAGGATTTGAACCGCAAGCTTGGTTAGCCGGTGAAAATACAGCTATTTGGGCAGTGGTTGCAGTAGATGTATGGGAATGGACGCCGTTTGTCGGTCTCGTTGTTCTTGCTGGCTTACAGTCACTTCCTGACGAGCCTTATGAAGCGGCAACCGTTGATGGTGCTTCATCGTTTCAAAAGTTCTTACATCTGACCTTACCGTTAATTAAACCTTACCTTGTGATAGCGTTCGTGTTCCGTTTTATGGATTTGTTCCGCTGGTTCGATACGATTTATGTCATGACCAAAGGCGGACCGGGTACAGCTACGGAAACGTTAAATATGTTTGGTTACCTTACCGGCTTTAATTTCATGAACGTGGGATATGCAGCGTCTCTGGGACTTACCATGCTGTTCATCATCACCTTTATTTCGAAAACTGTAATTAACTTGGCTAGGAAGGGGTGAGCATACTTGAAGAAAAACAGATTAAAAGATGCTCTACTTAACAGTGTATTATGGGTAATGATGGTAGGGTTTGTATTCCCGTTACTTTGGCTTGGTATGACTTCTCTAAAAACTCGGGTTGATGCGTTCAGTCTACCTCCTAAATTCATCTTCAATCCTACATTCGTCAATTACGCAAAAGTTTTTGAAGACGGATCTTTCCTTCATTACTATATGAACAGTATTAAGGTGGGCTTCTTAAGCACCTTCTTTAGCCTGTTGCTGGGTATTCCCGCAGCATACGCTCTTGTCCGTTTTCCCATGCGTAAGAAAGAAGACTTTGCTTTCTGGGTCCTTTCAACGCGTATGGCTCCGCCAATAATGGTTATTCTTCCTTTTTACCTGGTTTTCAAACAGTTTAACCTTTTAGATACCACGTTGGGACTAGTCTTAGTCTATATGACCTTCAGCCTGTCCTTTATCCTCTGGATGATGAGAAGTTATTTTGAAAGTGTTTCAGTTGATCTTGAAGATGCTGCACGAATTGATGGTGTCTCGAGGCTCATGGCATTTATTCGTGTAACCATTCCGTTATCGGCACCAGGTATTGCTGCGGCAAGTATATTCTCATTCATTATGTCTTGGAACGAATTCCTTTACTCTCTGATCTTAACTGGCGATAAGACGAAGACGGCAACTGTAGCGATTACGAGCTTCATTACATTTGAGGGAATCCGCTGGGGAGAAATCGCAGCTGCCGGAACTTTGGTTGTACTGCCGGTAATTATTTTCGGAATCTGCATACAAAAATACTTGGTTCAGGGTATGACCATGGGAGGTGTGAAATGAGCGAGGGTAAATGTGCATCACTTGTACTCAATAAACCGGGCCAAATGGAAATTCGATATGTAGAACCCCCTACGATTGGAGCTGGAGACGTATTAGTTAAAGTATCCGCTTGTGGTATTTGCGGAACAGACCGGCATATTTATCATGGAACCTATCCGGCCAATTTTCCGGTATCAATCGGACATGAATTCGCTGGCGTGATCGAGAAAGTTGGAGAGGAAGTTAGGCATGCAACTGTTGGCGATCTAATTACTGTGAATCCTAATATCTGGTGCGGGCATTGTGATTCCTGTCTGCAGGGGAACCCTCATCTGTGCAGCGGCATGAAAGCGCTTGGTGTTGATTTGAATGGGGGATTATCCGTTTATTGTGTGGTTCCCGAAGAACTGCTCTATGTGATGTCAAAAGACACGAATCCGATTCATGCTTGTCTAACTGAGCCGGTATCTTGTGTGTTACATGGACTGGATCGTTTGCAAGTAAAAGCGGGTTACCGTGCTGCAGTATTTGGCGGCGGGTTTATCGGACAGTTAATGCTTCAAGCGATGCGATTACAAGGTGCTTCCGAAATCGTCCTCATTGAGCCTCAGGAGATGAAGCGACGGGTAGCCGAAGGAATGGGCTTTAAAACAATAGACCCCATCGACAATCCAGATGCTGTAGCGGCATTAGCAGATATGGACGTGACGGTTGATTGTGCGGGTGTTGGTAAAGTGCTTCAGCAATGCATCGTCGCGACTAAACGCGGCGGTGACATCTTGCTTTTTGCAGCATATCCTCAAGGAAAAGGCGTGGCCATCGAGCCATTTGATGTATTTCGTAAAGAGCTGCGAATCATTGGTTCTTTTACGTATCCCGATACTCAAAAGAGAGCTATACGCTTAATTGAATCAGGACAATTTCAGCTTGCCCCCCTTTTGGCGGAGATCGCTCTTGTGGACACTAAGGATGTTCTAGAGGGCAACAGGGATAAAGATATCATTAAAGCAGTTGTACGGCTTCCTCAGTCTCCTGTGGAAAGGGGAATGTTGAGTTGAGTGATTATTTAGTCGGAATTGATATTGGTACATCTGGTTGTAAGGTGGCATTATTTTCAGTTGATGGAGAAGTGTTATATCAGGGAACATCTACTTATATGACCATCTATTCTGAGCCGGGTTTCGCTGAGCAAAATCCTGAGGATTGGTGGGACGCAGTCTGTCAAAGTATGAGACAAATGCTAAAAACAACAGGTATAGACCCGCGGCGCATTAAAGGAATAGGTGTAGATGGGCAAAGTGGTGCAGCTATTCCTATGGACGAATATGGTATGCCATTGCGTAATGCAATGATATGGTTAGACCGAAGAAGCGTGAAACAATGCGCTTGGATAACAGAAACTGTAGGCAAGGAGACTTTGTTTGCTGTTTCCGGCAACCCTGTAGCACCTTCGTATGTGACGGGGAAAATTCGGTGGCTCCAAGAAAATGAACCAGAAGTATATAGGAAAACACGTAAGTTTTTACAATGTAACAGTTATATTGTGTATAAGTTGTCAGGAATGTATTCGCAGGACATGTCCCAAGGTAATGGGCTCCACATTTTTGACATTGAAAAGGGTGCATGGGATTACAATATTGCTGAGCGTATTGGGATCGCTCCGGAACTGTTTCCGGACATATATGAGTGTAGCGCTATCGTCGGTGAGGTGACTGCATACGCGGCATCCGTCACTGGCCTTGCACCGGGTACGCCAGTAGTAGCGGGAGGACTTGACGCTGCTTGTGCAACACTTGGAGCAGGAGCAATATCTCCAGGCGAGGTTCAGGAGCAAGGTGGTCAAGCCGGTGGAATGAGTATCGTAATGGACAGGGCCGTTAAAAATGAAAAACTTATTTTAAGTCGTCATGTAGTATCCAACACATGGATTTTACAGGGCGGAACTGTCGGCGGAGGCAGTCTGAACTGGATGAAACGAGAGTTTGGCGGTGTAACTTCAGATAATTTTTTCGATTTGGCAAATATAGAAGCAGAGCGAGTAAAAGCGGGGAGCGAAGGGCTATTATTTTTGCCTTATATGGCTGGAGAGCGCTCTCCGATATGGGACCCTGAAGCAAAAGGTGTCTTCATGGGATTATCTTTTGAAACGACCCGGGGCCATATGTTCCGCGCCATCATGGAAGGGTGTGCATTCGCACTTCAACATAATTTAAAAACGGCGGAAGAGAGCGGAGTCCCCGTTAACGTTCTTCATAGTGTAGGCGGGGCGGCCAATAGTGTGCTCTGGACTCAAATTAAAGCAGATATTACGGGCAAATCATTTAAAATACCCTATTCTGATTCCGCTGCGACGCTTGGCGCTGCCATTCTAGCAGGTGTAGGTACAGGCGTCTATAGTGGCTTTCAAGATGCAGTGCAGAGGACCGTTCGGATACAAAGGGAGCAATTGCCTAATCAAGTGTATGAGGGAGTATACTCTAGGTATTATGAACTTTATTTGGATACCTATAACAGATTGAAAGATTTGTTTCCAATGGTGGGTTAATGAGAAACCGTAACCGAACCCTCCTCTCCTTAAACCAAACTCACCTAAGTTTGGAACAGAACAGATTGCTATTTCATTCTGTACTCCCTATACTAGAAAGTGAGGAAAAGCGAAATGATTCGGAACAATACAAAGGTGAAAAGTTGACCGAATCGAAGGGGAAGTTTCGGATGCAAGAAGAACGGAGACATCGGAAAATGCTTAGCTTGGAACGTCATCAATTCATTATGGATTACCTTAGAGCTCATAAAATGGTTGAGGTATCGTTTTTAAGTTCTGAGTTGGACGTTTCTGAGGTAACAGTACGAAAAGACTTAGAGAAACTTGAGCGTGATAAACTGCTGCAACGCAGCCATGGTGGAGCTGTCCTAAATGAGGATCATTTATTCTTTGAGCCTTCTTTCGTGGAGAAGGCGGATCAGTTAACCGAGGAGAAATTAGCCATTGCCACAGAAGCCGCAAAGCTTATACGCGATGGCATGGTAATTGCACTGTCCTCAGGAACAACGGTTAGCCATTTGACCAAGAAGATTAAAGACCGAACCGCCTTGACCGTCGTAACTAATGCAATGAACGTAGCTGCTGAATTAATGGCATCGAATGGAACTCAATTATTTCTCACAGGTGGACATATTCGCCCCAATACATATGCACTCGTTGGGGAAACTGCAGAGAAATCACTCGATGGTGTATACACTGAATACGTTTTTTTTGGTACGAATGGATTTAGTTTCGATGAGGGCATGACAACCCCCAGCATGGAAGAGGCTCGGGTAGTTCGGAAGCTAATTGAGAACGCCAAGCATGTTGTCGTACTTGCCGACCATAGCAAATTCAATCAAGTCGCTTTTTATCGGATGGTAAGTATTGATCAAATCCATACGGTAATAACCGACAAAAAGGCACCTGAAGAAGATGTATTAAAGCTTCGAGAAAGAGGTATTCAAGTGATACTCGCGTAAGTCTTTATTGCAGTTTATAACTTTTCCCCTGTGTTTGATCACACAGGGGAAATTTTTATTTAAGAAGTATTCAGCAGGAATTCTAAACCGAAGCTCTAAACATTTGACTGTAATTCAATCCGATAATCAAAATCCCCCTGCGATCATCCTCGCAGGGGGATTTTGATTATCGGGAGAAACTTAACCAGGAGGAGGCAGTTTCTGCAACAGCAACTTTCAATTTGTCGAGGTTGCTGATGCCCTCGGTCTGCAGCCACTGATAGAACTTCTTCTCGCCTTCTTCGGCGAAAGGCTTCACCGCATCATTCCAAGTTGCTCTTCCGCATAGTACGCCGCAAAATTCCGATTTAGCTTCTTTTGCAAAGTGCAGGGTATCAATAAATTGCTCATTGGTAACACCACCGCTCAGGTAAATGAAAGGCAATTTGCTTTTCTCGGAGCTGCGACGGTAGAACTCAGCCGCTTCTTCTTTTGTGAACACAGGTTGATAGTTGTTGTAATGCTCATAGCCATGAATATTGAAGATCGATACGGGAACTTCCACTTTAAGCAGGTCAATGCCATACTCGGGCTTCGAGAATTCTTCCATGAAGAATTCAATAATGGCTGGTTTTGCTTTTGCAAACTCCGCACTCTTTACAGATAGTCCCGCCGCACTGTACGATACCGGTTCTAGAATGAAGAGCAGGTCGTTTTGTTTACACTCGTCACCAACACGTTTAATGAAGGCATTTTTGATTTTGTTGTATTGTTCTTCTTCGTTTGGATCATAGTAGATGAGGACCTTCAATGCTGAAGCGCCTTCTTGAACAAGATCCTGAACCGCATAATTATCGACTAGGTTAGGCAGTCGGCCTTTGCCGTTTTCGTCATAGCCGGTTTTTTCATACGCCATGATAAGTCCGATATCTTTATTCAGTTTTTTAACGGCTTCCCAACCATATTCCGGGTCAAGAAGAAGAGAAGAAGAATGATTTCCTAGCACTTCGCTGATCCCAGCCTTGAATTGGCTCAGTCCTTCTTCGTAGGAGAGATTAGCGTTATACTTCTGAATCATTTTGCCGAGCGAGCCACGTTGGTCCATTGCAGTTGCAAGAATGATGCCGTCTTTGTCCGAAATAAGTTCCAATCCTTTTTGTTTGCCTGGCGTTAATTTTGTCATGTGTTAGCCTCCTAAATTAGTAATTTTTATTTGAGGTTTATAGTACTCCACATCAGATAGATTAATGTTGGGGTACCAATACAAGCAG
Organism: Paenibacillus sp. J2L1-98; assembly: GCF_056269405.1. NCBI lineage: Bacteria > Bacillati > Bacillota > Bacilli > Caryophanales > Paenibacillaceae > Paenibacillus > Paenibacillus sp. J2L1-98. The sequence goes on from NZ_JBWDNW010000007.1 coordinate 106,727, forward strand.
TTCGATAAAGAATAAGTGCTCGCGGTCTGCAATGCGTCCTCAATTGAACAATTTTTGCTGATTTGCATAGTCAAGCCGCCGAGAAAGATATCACCCGATGCAGTCGCATTTGTGGCACGGATCGAAGGTAATTCTACTTTGTAGACGGTTCCATCAAACTTTGCCAAAGAACCGTTTCCGCCCATTGTAACGATAAAGTTTGAAGGCCCTTCCCAATTGCGTAACTCTCTCTCTACCGATTCGGCGTCAGGCTGACCCGTTTCTTTGCCGAGCAACTCAAAAAACTCAAGCTCGTTAACTTTAATCAACCAAGGATTTGCGGTGATGCCTTCCCTCAGAGAAGCGCTGCTTGAATCGAGAATACATTTTGCGCCTTTATTCTGAAGCAATACAATCATGTCATGATAAAATCTTTCATCCATACCTCCGGGAACGGATCCGGAAAACACTACGATGTCGTCGCTTTGAACTTGAGAAAAAAGCCGCTTAACAAAGGACGATGTTTCTTCTGCTGAGACAGATGGTCCTGGTTCATTAATGAGTGAAGCATAATTCTGCTCTTCATCAACGAGAATCGTGCAAATGCGTGTTGTTTCTTTGATAGTTGTTACAGTACTGGTAATTCGCTCATTCTCAATAAAAGTTTTGAGATAATCACCAATGTATCCGCCAAGAAGGGTATGAACACAAAAATCTGGTCTAGCCTCATTAACAAAAAATGATCGGATGACGTTAAAACCTTTCCCCCCTAACAGATCAAGTGACGAATTCGCTCTGCTGACCCCATTCTCAATAAAATTCTTCAAGAATACGGTGCGATCGAGCGCAGGATTAGGGCACACTACATGAATCATGTGTAACAACTCCTCAACTCTTCCTAATCTTTAGACAATACAATCATAATCGCAATGCAAAGAAAATGCAAAGTATTTATTTGCAAAATGCAAAATAATATTTACTAAATGCAAAATTAATATTTGCAATAATTTGCGTTTCGTCGTATAGTTATAGAGGAATTAGTTGAGTAAGCGATTACAAATCACACAAAGGGGGAGGGAATTTCATGCTGTCTCATGAGCGACATGGCGAAATTATGAAGCACTTAGAGGAATTTCGCTCGGTCAAGATATCTGAACTGAGTAAGACAATGAATGTAACAAGAGAAACAATCCGTAAAGACCTTTATGAGATGGAAGAGTTGGGGTTGGTCAAGAAAGTCCATGGTGGCGCAATCTTAAATAAAGCCAATATGGAGACTAAATATACCAGTCGGCGAATAACAAATACAAATGAAAAGCAAAGTATTGCAAAAAAGGCAGCTGAGCTTGTTAAAGATGGCGATACGGTATATATCGATTACGGAACGACGGCATGGTACTTTGCGCAGGAGTTGCTGAAGAAAAATAACTTAACCATTGTTACAAACTCTCTGCCAATAGCGAATGAACTTGTTGAGGCATCTGACTTCGATGTGGTCTTGTTTGGTGGATTGATCCGCAAGAATGAAAAGTCTATGTACGGTCCATTAAGTATCCGAGGTATTGAAACGATATACGTTGATATTGGATTCTTTGGAATTAGCGGGGTTGACCCAGATGTGGGTTATACAAATTTTCATATGGGGGAATCAGAAGTTTCTAGGCAAATGATTAATCATTGCCGTAAAAAAGTAATGATGGCTGATTTTTCTAAATTCAATACGATTGCCATGAATAAAGTGGCCAGTATTGAGGAAATTGACACATTAGTAACTGATGAAAATGTTGAGCCGGATACACTTCGTAAGTTGAAAAACAGAAACACAACTGTAATTGTTGCAACAGTAGAAGGGAATGATGAAAGTGAGTAACGTTCTGGACAGAGACTTAATTGTATTGCATTCAAAAGCTAGCAATACAACAGAAGTTTTCAATGAAATCGGACGAATCGCGATTGAAAAAGGGTATGCAAACGAGCAGTACATCGAAGCGCTAATTACAAGAGAGGCGGATTATGCTACCGGTATTCAAGTTGAACCGATCGGTGTTGCCTTGCCTCACACACCAGCGGATTATGTAAATGAAAACAAACTTGGACTTCTCGTTTTGGATAAACCGGTGGAGTTTGGTGCAATGGGGTCCGAGGAAGACAAGGTCGAGGTTCGGGTTGTTTTCTTACTTGCATTTTCTGAGGGCAAGCAGCATCTTGCCGTTCTCAATACGCTAATTGATTCCATTCAGAATCCGGAGTTTATTGAACAGATTCTTTCCTTGTCCTCTATAGAGGAAGCATACGAGTTGCTAGACCAAAAACTAAACGTACAAATGGAGGCGTAAACAATGAAAAAGATTCTCGTAGCTTGCGGTGGTGCAGTGGCGACTTCTACAGTAGCAGCAAACAAAATCAAGGAACTTCTTAAGGAAAACAATATTCCTGCAGATGTACAGCAGTGCCGTGTAAGCGAGCTGGCCTCAAAGGTTAATGGTATCGATCTTATTGTTACGACGGCAAAAGTAGACCGCGATTATGGTGTTCCGGTTCTTCATGGAGTGGCTTTTATTTCTGGTGTTGGTGCTGACAAGTTGAAAAAGCAAATTCTTGATACCCTTCAATAGAAAGCACTCAGAATAGGAGAGAGAAATCATGCAATTTTTGCAATATATTATGGATATGGGGCCTACGGTCATGCTGCCGATCGTGATCTTCATAATGGGTCTCCTGTTGCGTCAGGGTATTGGTAAATCCCTTCGCTCCGGCATTACAATAGGCATTGGTTTTGTAGGTATAACCCTCGTTATTGGTTTGTTGACGGACAACTTGGGGCCAGCAGCAAAAGATATGGCTGACCGATTCAACATTGGGCTTTCGGTTGTCGATATTGGCTGGCCAGGTGCATCACCGATGGCTTGGGCATCCAATGTAGGACTTGTAGCGATTCCGATTGCAATTGGTGTAAATATTCTGATGCTGGTCTTTAAAATGACAAGAGTTGTGAATGTTGACATTTGGAACATATGGCACATGGCTTTTACAGGCGCCATGGTGAGTGTAGCTACAGGTAGTTTCTGGCTCGGCGCACTAGGTGTCGCTGTACATGCTGCATTGGTCTATAAGCTGGGTGATTGGTTTTACCCCATTGTGGATAGACACTTTGGTTTAGAGGGCATTGCGGTTCCTCATGGATCGGGAGTATATACAGGACCATTTGCCGTCCTGGTAGATAAAATTGTTGATAGTATTCCTGGTATCAAAAAAATCAATATTAACTCTAATAAAATGGAAGAAAAGCTTGGTGTTATGGGGGAACCGGTCATGATAGGGGCGATCCTCGGTATTGTGATTGGTATTCTTGCCGGCTACCCAGTTTCCGATATCTTGCAACTTGGCATTCAAATGGCGGCAGTTATGATGTTGATGCCTGTGGTAGTGAAATTCATTATGGAAGGATTACTCCCTATTGCAGAAGCCGCGCGTGCTTTGCTTGATAAGCGCTTCCAAGGAGAAAACTACTATATCGGACTTGACCCTGCACTCCTTCTTGGAAATTCGCAAGTAGTAGCAGCTAGTTTGTTTTTCGTACCATTGACGTTAGTAATCGCGATCCTGATTCCAGGCAATCAGGTCCTTCCGTTCGGCGATCTTGCTACAATTGGCTTTTTTGTCTCCGTAGCAGTTGGTGTGCATAAAGGTAACCTTTTCCGTACTTTTATTAGTGGGATTGTCATTATGTCGATTACAATATGGATCGCAAACTTAATGATCGGTGTCCATTCACAATTGGCACAGCACGCTGGTACGCACAGCAACACTGGTCAGGTTGCTTCGCTTGACCAAGGCGGAAGTCCGATTACGTTTATTCTTACGTCTGCGCTGACTGGAACACATGTGACAAGTTTAATTGTGATTGGCGGGGTGTATCTTCTTGCCCTTATTGTTACTTATATCTCATATAAGAGAGACAAAATTTATCCAGCGGACGAGATAGGAGGCTAAACCTTTGAAAGCCCTAGTATTGGAAGACAAACAACTTCTAGTTGTAAGAGATATCGAAAAGCCTGAAATTACTGAAAGACAAGTATTGGTAAAGGTTGCATACTGCGGCGTTTGCGGCTCTGACTTAGCCCGGTTCTTTGAAGGGAAAGTTCATAATTACCCCATCGTCCTAGGACATGAATTTTCTGGTGAGGTTGAAAAGATTGGAGGCAAGGTTACTGCTGTCAAGCCAGGTGACCGTGTCGCTGTTGCTCCATTGGTGCCCTGTGATCACTGTGAGTTTTGTATGCAAGGTAAGCCGGCACTGTGTACGCAGTACAGCTTTTTGGGTTCCAGAGAGAATGGCGCAATGGCAGAGTTTGTTGCCGTTGATGAACGGAATGTATTAGTCATACCGGACGAGGTAAGCAACAAAGAAGCCGCACTTATCGAACCATTATCAGTTGCATTGCATGGAATTGAGCGTATCTCATTTCAACCGGGTGCGAGGGCTGTCGTATTCGGAGCAGGTACGATCGGTATTATGACTTTGCTAGCACTTAAGGCGCGTGGAGCCGGAAGCATTACTGTAATTGATATCAATGATGATAAACTGCAGACAGCTCGTGACCTAGGTGCGGCACATACTATCAATTCGCGGGAAGTGAATGTTGCCGAATATTACACTAGTCATCCAAGACCAGAAGTTGTGATTGAGACTGCTGGTGTTTCTCAGACTCAGGCACAAAGCATCGAAATCGTCGAGAAACTTGGTAAAGTTGTATTTGTCGGTACATCAACAAGGGATGTTACATTTCCGCCAAAAGTATTTGAACGTATTTTGCGGGGAGAAATCGAGATCACCGGCAGTTGGATGTCTTATTCGGCACCGTTCCCTGGATTCGAGTGGCGCGCAGGCCTTCAGTATATTAAAGATGGCATAATCGACCTAAAACCTTTGTTAAATGAAGTTTATCGCTTGGAAGATGGGGACCAACCGTTTAAAAAGATGCGAGATCCTAATAATCACCAGGTGAAATTCCTATATGAACTATAAAGAGAGATTACTTTTGAGCAGAGGAGAGAACTAACAACATGGTAGAAAGAACATTCAAGATCATCGATGTTATTGGTATTCATACACGGCCAGCAACTAAACTTGTTGGCAAGGCGAGTCAATACAAAAGCGCAACAAACATCTATATTCAATACAAAGAAAAGAAGGTCACCTTGAAGTCAATATTAGGCGTATTGGGTCTTGGTGTACCCACAGGTGAACAATTTAAGATCATTGTTGATGGCGAAAATGAAGAGGAAGCACTGGCAAGTCTCGCAGATATCGTTAAAAATGAGGGGCTTGGCGAGTGATGACAAAAACCATATCAGGAATTGCCGCCTCCTCAGGCATAGCAATAGCAAAAGCTTATGTGATGGAGCATCGCGGGCATGTGATTGAAACGAAGACTATTCAAGATATTGAGCAGGAAATCGTTCGTTTCGAAACAGCCGTTGGACGTGCAGTACTAGATCTTGAGGGCATACGTGATCGTGCGGTTTTTGAATTGGGGGAAGAAGAGGCTGAAGTGTTTTCCGGCCATCTTCTGGTCCTGCAGGATCCTGAATTAATCGATTCTGCCATTGACCGAATCCGTACAGATCGAATTAATGCTGAAAAAGCAATGAGCGATTCAGCTGCAATTGTAATTCAAATGTTTGAGCAAATGGATAACGATTATATGAAGGAACGCGCCGCTGATATCCGCGATGTGTCAAACCGTGTTATCTCTCATCTGTTGGGAATTTCAATTTTTTCTCCTGCGGATATCACGGAAGAGGTAATTGTCATTGCAGACGACCTTACACCTTCGGATACGGCTCAGCTAAACCGGAAGTTTGTTAAAGGTTTCGCGACTAACATTGGGGGACGTACATCGCACTCGGCCATCATGTCGCGCTCGTTAGAAATTCCTGCAGTGGTTGGTACCCAGTTTATTGCAGAACATGTGGAATCAGGGACAGTTGTAATTATTGATGGCCTCGAAGGTCTTGTAATCGTAGATCCTTCTATAGACGAGTTACTACGTTATAGAGATAAACAGAAGGCGTTCGAGGCTCAAAAGTTAGAGTGGGCGAAACTTAAAAACACATCGACGCAATCAAAAGATGGACATCATGTTGAACTTGCCGCAAATATCGGTACACCTGATGATTTGCAAGGTGTATTAGATAATGGCGCTGAGGGCGTTGGATTATACAGAACAGAATTTTTATATATGGGACGGTCTGAGCTTCCGTCTGAAGAAGAACAGTATAAGGCTTATCAGACCGTACTACAAAGAATGGAAGAAAAACCTGTTGTCATTCGTACGCTAGACATCGGTGGCGACAAGGAACTTCCATATCTTCATCTTCCGAAAGAAATGAACCCGTTTCTCGGTTTTAGAGCGATCCGCTTATGCCTTGAAGAGCAAGAGGTATTTCGCATTCAGTTACGAGCTCTTCTCAGAGCAAGCGCATTTGGCAATCTCAAAATCATGTTCCCAATGATTGCAACCCTGGGCGAATTCCGTCGGGCTAAAACAATACTTGAAGAAGAAAAGAAGGTATTGATTGAACAAGGAATCTCTGTTTCAGATAAGATTGAGGTAGGCATAATGGTTGAAATTCCTTCCACTGCTGTGCTTGCAGATCAATTTGCCAAAGAGGTTGATTTCTTCAGTATCGGAACGAATGATTTAATTCAATACACAATGGCAAGCGACCGGATGAATGAAAAGGTAGCATCCCTTTATCAACCTTACAATCCAGCAATTCTTCGTTTGATCCGAATGGTTATCCGTGCAGCTCACAAAGAGAAAAAATGGGTCGGTATGTGCGGGGAAATGGCCGGAGACAGCTTGGCAATCCCACTGCTCTTGGGCCTTGGTCTGGATGAGTTTAGTATGAGTGCTAGCTCAATTCTGCCAGCACGCAGTCAGCTTCTAAAGCTATCTAAATCGGAGATTGAGTCAACACTCGATGAGATTTTAGATATGGGGACCGCAGAAGAAGTTGAACAATACGTAAAACAAAGATTTATGGATCAGAACGTGCAAGTATAATCTTGAAATTTGGATGGTGATCTCAAAGTGGAACGGGAATTAGCTCTAGAAGTAGTACGCGTAACAGAACTTGCTGCATTAGCTTCTGCTCCTTGGATGGGAAGGGGAGATAAAAACAATGCTGATGGCGCAGCTACCGAAGCGATGCGGCGCATGTTCGATTCCGTTTCCATCCGAGGTACTGTTGTTATTGGTGAAGGTGAAATGGACGAAGCACCTATGCTTTATATTGGTGAGCAAGTTGGCAGCGGAAATGGTCCGGAAGTTGATGTTGCGGTAGATCCACTAGAAGGAACAGAAATTGTGGCTAAGGGATTAAACAACGCGTTGTCTGTGTTAGCTATCGCACCCAAAGGTCAACTACTTCATGCTCCCGATATGTACATGGAGAAATTGGCAGTTGGTCCTGCTTTAGTCGGCAAACTCAATATTGAAGATCCAATTAGGACAACTGTTGAGAAAGCGGCACTCGCACTCGGCAAGCCTTTGTCTGATTTAACCGTAATCATTTTGGAACGTGATCGTCATGCTTCTCTGATCGCAGAACTTCGTAAGACAGGAGTGCGGATCAAGTTCCTTTCGGACGGTGATGTTGCAGGAGCTATTGCGCCGGCTTTCCCTGAAACAGGCATTGATTTATACGTAGGATCCGGAGGAGCTCCTGAGGGTGTCCTCGCCGCGGCGGCGTTAAAGTGTCTTGGTGGGGAGATTCAAGGAAGACTGTTGCCAGAAAACGAGGAACAATTTGAACGCTGTGTTGCAATGGGCATCGATGATCCGAAGCGTGTGTTAAAATTGGATGATATGGTAGGTAACGGCGATGTTATTTTCTCCGCTACTGGAATAACGGCTGGTGAATTTTTGGGCGGGGTTCGATATTTGTCCGATCAGCGTGCGGAGACTGATTCAATTGTCATGCGTGTGAAGACAAAGACTATTCGTTTTATTAGATCTCTTCATTACTTGCCCAACAAAGCACTGGTGCGCGATTGATATAAGTTTTATTGGAAAATATTAGAGAAGGGCGGCTTTCCGCCCTTTTTTGATTTCTCTGAAAGGTGTTTTGGAGTTATGTCGAAGCTCGCAAAGGCACAATACCTTCTGCATACTACATGAAATCATAAATCAATGTTCAAAAGCATAGGTATTCTTTAAATACTTTGCCGGCTGGATGTGATACGGTTATGAATTATTATATTGCACGGCATGGAGATACCTTAAGAAGCATCGCCTACAAACTGGCTGTCGATATAGAACAGCTCAGATCTCTCAATCCCCGTATCGTAAATCCGGATTCTAATATTGCCGGTCAAACAGTGAGTATTAAAAAATTGATCAATATTCCTGTTTGCGGGCCCCAGGAACCAATGACTAATCAAAAACACTGGATTCCTTTAACTCCGATAGAACAAATGTCGCAAACAGAATATGATGTACTTATCGTAGGGACCGGGGCGGGAGGTCCGGCAGCTTTATGGAGATTGTGTGATCAGTGGGGAAGAAACGGTAAACGAATTGGTATCATAGATAGAGGAGATCTCTTGATACCGACACATGCAATGAATCTTCCAACAATGAATGGTGTAAGTAACCAAGAATATTTCAGGAATATTGCATACCCTCTAGGAAAAATCCTTCCGCAATTCTCGGGTGCTAGAGAAGTTTTTGCAGTCGGAGGTAGAACCTTGTTCTGGTCGGCAACTACCCCTCGCATGGACCCCGCCGACATGTATGAATGGCCCATCTCATATGAAGAATTGACTTCATATTATAATATCGCCGAACGGTCGATGAATGTTACTAAAGGCTATACGCAGGACTCTATGTTATCAACGGTCATGCTGGAAATTCTCAGGAAAAGCGGTTACCCTGAAGTGACGGAAATGCCGGTGGCTGTCGATCTTTCGGCAACGAAATTTGGCCAGATTCATGCAAGCGCGGTATTTAGTTCTATTGCGTTTCTAGCTATGGCATTAAATCGACGCTCATACGATTTAGCCGTTAGGGCTCGTGCTGTCCAGGTATTCGCCGAAAATGGCAAAGCAACAGGGGTCGGGGTTATAACTCCTGACAAAAAGTATTACTTCATCAAAGCAAAGACCATTATCTTAAGTGCCGGTACTTGGGAAACTCCCCGCCTTCTCTTATACTCCGGATTTCATGGAAGAGCGATCGGTCATTATTTAATGAATCACTCGAAAATTGTAGCGACAGTGAAGGTTGACCGCAGTGTTTTTCCGGAAATATTAGGCACGCTTCTAATTTGGATACCTCGCACAACTGATCGTCATTATCAATTTACGATCTTTGGCCCGGATATGGAAAGATATAAGTGGTATTCTGCTTACGAAAAACAGCCTGTGCTTAAGGAATTTGAAATAGGAGTTGAAGCTCTGGGAGTTGTAGAACCTCGTTTTGAAAATCATCTTTCTTTAAATCCCAACCGTTTAGATGCTGACGGGATACCAGAAATACAAGTCAATTTCTCCTATAGTGAACAGGATAATGTTGTTATGGGAAAGATGCTGCAATCGGTGAATGACATAATATCCGGGATCCTATCGTCAACAGGTACAAAGAGCCGTGAAACAGACTTTTGCTTAAGGGTGCCTGGAGAAGACTACCATGAAATGGGGACCTGTCGTATGGGAGATAATCCTTCTACATCCGCAACTAACCGCAACGGTCAACTACACGGAATGTCCAACCTCTATGTAGCTGACAACAGTATTTTGCCTTACAGCGGGGCCGCTAATCCAACATTGACTACCGTCGCCTTGGCAATTCGCACAGCAGATCATATTATCAACCAAATGTGTAGGTAAACAAATTTGATATTTAAATCATTGCAGCGGCAGTCTAAGACTTTTACGAGTCTAAGGCTGCCGCTGTGTTGTGAAAAACTGGCTCAGCGTTTACAGCGCCAGTTTGCACGGATACGAGGTTTTTCAATGGTTTGTTTCAATGAAATCATCTATATTTTCAAATCATTCACCCTCTGAATAAGGTACCTTTAGCAAACCCACTCCTAATCGTCCACATGGAGAAATATAGGTATCCCGGACGATGTTGCAAGGGAATTTAAAGAAAACGGATGAAAACGAATAAAATTGCAATGGATAGAGCGCTTTCATAATGATAGAGTTGATTCTGAAAATACTAAAAGATGCTTTATGAATGTTGTATAAGAGGAGGATTTGTGAATGCGATTAAAGTTTCGGAGCAGTTTGTATGAGAACTATTTCTATGTTGGGGGGCTGCAAGCAGTTGGAAGCACATTACATCAAGGGGGGAGGATTACATATGAAGTTTCTGAAAGGGCTTAATTTTGGAAATAGGTTTAAGAAGCGTTTTTTGTCCATAGTTGTTTCCATTAGTTTGTTGGCGGCGATCCTGCCTTTACCAGCGGAAGTATCTGCCGCGGAAACAACAGAGCAATCGGTTTTTACGGATTATCAACCAACGATTAATGAGGTAATTGATGTAAGCGGATTCAAACATCCCGGTATCGGACTTACCAAGGATATTCTTGAGAATATGAGGACACAGGTACGGGCGCAAAAAGAACCTTGGAATACTTATTTTAATGATATGCTCAAATCCTCAACCGCTTCAAAGACCGTCGGGTCAAGCAATCAGGGAGCCGATCCAACGAAACCGGCAGTTGATTTTTTTAACAGCAAGAGCGTTGATTCAAGATTCATAGCCGATGGCTTGAAGGCTTATACCCAAGCCATATTGTATTATGTAACGGGTGATGAGACTTATCGGGCAAATGCCATGCATATTATCCGAATTTGGTCGCAAATGGACCCTGCGAAATACGCCTATTTTGAAGATGCGCACATTCACACGGGAATCCCGCTCAACCGTATGGTTACCGCTGCAGAAATCTTGAGATATACAAGCACTCAAACAGAAGAATTGCATTGGACGGATAAAGATACGACAGATTTTACGAATAATCTTATAAATCCGGTCATTGAAACTTTCCAACACACGAATTACCGTTTTATGAACCAGCATCTTTATCCGCTAATCGGAGCTATGTCAGGTTATATATTTACCGGCAACATGGAGCGGTATAATGAAGGAGTAGAGTGGTTTACCGTTAACAAGACGGCCGTCGATCAGGGGCAAAATGGCGCTATTAAAGCATTATTCAGACTGGTAGATACGAATATATTGACAGGGGAGAATGTAGATCCCCCTGTCGTTCAGCATGTCGAAATGGGCAGGGACCAGGCGCATGGCGCCGGAGACGTTACCAATGCGGAAATTTTATCGCGTTTATTGCTTGCCCAGGGAACAAAGGTGGATCCGGTAGAAGGGACTATTTCAACAGCGCCGAATGCTGTTGGCCCATACGAATTTCTTGATAACCGAATCTTAAAAGCTGCCGACTATTTTGCCAGATACATGATTGGCTACGATACACCATGGATACCAGTTGCGGCACATACGGATATAAATGGAGATCCAACCATCATTTATAAACATCTGGCTGGCGGTTATAGGGGAAGAATTGGCGGTAATGTGTATGACCTTTACTATTACTACAAATATACCGCTGGAATAAATATGGAGGCAGAAGCTCCATACTTTACCGAGATGTTTGCCAAGAGACTGCCTTTCTACTGGGAGTCGCCGGATGGAGGCGGGGATTATTGGCTGTATATCCCTCAAGAAGCGGAGGCCGAGGGTGCACAGAACCTTCCCAAAGCTATAACCAATCCGGATTTGAGAGAAATCGAAGATCGATATACGAAGCTTGACAGTAACTCTACTACAAAGCATGAGGGAGATACTACTTTCGTCCAGATTACGGCAACGGAAGAGGGAAGCAGAATTGCCTATGTTGGTGCCGGCAGCGGCGAGAGAACCATTGCATTCAAGATTCGGACGGGTGGCGTAGCGAAAATGGAAGTGTTTGGCGATACGGTTACGCTGCCGGATACGAAGGGTCAATGGAGATATATCAGCTATGCGTTCAATAATTTCCAAGGGTTTGGCGACCTCGTTTATTTCAATGTAAAAGGAACCGGCACTACGGTTGACATTGACCACGTTAATTTAAAAGCTGGAGTTCAGCTGACGCCTCCAGCATTTACAGCAGGTAAAGCGCCATTATCTCTATTTACCTATGTGGGCTCTACAGACGCTGTCCATTTCGATTTCTCTGCGACAGACGCTGGTACAGCGGATGTCGTTACCTATCAGGCTGACCATTTACCTGAGGGTGCTGTGTTCGATGCGACCACCGGCGCATTTTCCTGGCTCCCAACACAAGCGGGAACGTATTCCTTTGTAGTGACTGCGTCGGACGGCACTTCGGTTACAACCAGGGATGTTACCATTGCAGCAGCCAACGATCGGCAATCTGCAGTTAACGCTGTCATTGCACCTTATCAGGAAGGCACACTTTATGTTACGTCAACGCTTGATCATTATAACAATGTGTATGCTGACGTCATGAATGTAATCGCAAGTGTAACTGATGAGGTTTTCTATCAGAAACTATTCGACTTGAATAGTGCGGTTCAAGGTCTTCAAAAATTGACGCCTTTGATGAATGACGGAAGCGTTAATTATACGAATATGTTTATCAGTTCGACCTATGGCAATGCAGTCCCGAACCTTTTGGACGGCACAAATGATAGTTTTGTATGTTTTTGTGTCGCTCAAGACCGGACGCATTACATGGATTTCGGGCCGAGCTACAAAATTTCGGCAAATGCTTTCGAGCTTCAGGTACGGGCAAGCTTTCCGGAACGTATTGGCGGCGTTGCAATCTTCGGCTCCAATGATAAAGAAAATTGGACAAGGTTAACACCGGGCCTAACGACGGTTACAGAAGAAATGCAGAGACTTGAGGTCGAAGAAGGACTCAAAAATCAGCAATTCCGTTTCTTGAAAATGCAAATGATAGAGCCGTCGAGTTCCATGTTGGAAGTCGCAGAATTTAGAATCTTTGGAGAGCGCCATGAGACGGTAAACAAACTGGAATTTGTTTCCATCCGATCGGATCAAAGCTTGAAAAATCGAATCGTTCCGGGCGATACGATCCAATTGTCCTTCAAGTCAACCGAAATGATCAATAATGTGAATGTAAATATTCAGGGCCAAACCGCAGCTGCCAGCACGGTTGACAATATCAACTGGACAACAGCGCTGGTTGTGGATCAAAGTGTACAAGCAGGTGCAGTAAAATTCAGGATCAATTACAAAACGGCAGCCGGAGTTGATGCGGCAGAAACCATTTTTACAACAGATGGTTCTACGCTATACATTGCCGATGAGACCGGATTGGTTCGGAATGTGCTTGATTTGGCCAATCTTATTGATTCCAGCGGAAGAAATCCGGCAGATCTCTTGGCAACGGCAAATCTATTGTTTGATAACAATTTAGGTTCCGTGACGGATTTCCGTCTAAATGGCAACGGTTATGGAGCATACCTTACTTTTGACTTTAAAGAAGGCGGCCAAGCCTTGCTTTCGAAGGCGGTAGTGATTGCAAGGCAAGATGGTTATGCCGGCAGAATTAACGGAACAGTGGTTCAAGGCTCCAACGACAACGTGACTTGGACAACCATCTCGGGTGCAGCATGGAATACAACGGAATGGCAGACGCTTACGATTAACAGCACAGTACCATACCGTTATATCCGTATAACCAATGGAAACAACTGGTATGGAAATATGGCAGAATTACGGTTGTATGGCGTAGTTGAAGCCACGAACAAAATCGAGACGGCTTCGATCAGCTCGGCTCAGAGCCTCAAGACGCGGATTGTGCCAGGCAATACGGTAAAACTGTCCTTCAAAGCAAAAGAAGTGATCAATAACGTCAAGGTCAAGATTCAAGGCCAGGATGCAACGGTTAGTTCTGCCGATAACATCAACTGGACAGCAGTAGCGGCCTTGAATCAAGGTGCAGCAGCAGGAAACGTAACTTTCGCGATTAATTACTTGACGCAAAGCGGAGTGGATGGATACCCGGCGACATCTACGACAGACGGCTCCAAGCTGTACATTGCCGATGAGTCCGATGTGATTCGTAATGTGACTGGCATCGCCAATCTCATTGATTCCACTTCAGGAAGATCTGCAGCAACAACCTTGTCAATCGTGAATAGCCTGTTTGACAGCAATTTAGCTTCGGTAACTGATTTCCGTTTAAACGGCACTGGAGCGGGAAGCTATATTACCTTTGACTTTAAGCAAGGCAATCAAGCTGCGCTTTCGAGTGTAGAGCTGATTGGAAGACAAGAAAGCAATCTGCTAGGCAGAATTAAGAATACTGTTGTCCAAGGCTCCAACGATAATACGACCTGGACGGATCTCACAACAGCAGCTGCAGCATCAGGAGATTGGCAAAACTTCCCGGTCAGCAGCAAAGTGCCGTACCGTTATATCCGTGTTTACAATTGGAGTACGTGGTATGGAAATATGGCTGAACTGAGACTGCATGGGGTAGTGAAAGCGGCAGACCTGACGCCTCCGGTTACAACGGATGATGCGCCGCAGGGATGGGTCAATCAGGATACGACGGTAAGCCTTCATGCCGTTGATACGGATTCCGGTATAGCGTCCACCTATTACACAGTAGACGGCGGCGCGCAGCAAACCGGGAACGAGGCTGCGTTGACCACAGAGGGAATGCACACGTTAGTGTACTGGAGCGTTGACTGGGCAGGCAATGTGGAACAGCCGCATACGGTTGCAGTAAATGTGGACAAGACAGCTCCTGTAGATGCAGCTTTAGCTGTAGACACAACAGCGCCGACCAACCAAGGCGTCACCGTAACAATCAGCTACCCGGACGACGCCGAAGTACAGGAGTACAGAGCAGGTGAAAGCGGCGAATGGACGGTATATACCTCCCCGGTTGTGGTTGCCGACAATGACACCGTATATGCAAGAGGAACAGACGCCGTAGGTAATATCTCGAATGTAACGAGTATTACCGTAAGCAACATTTATAAGGCTGCTCCTGTAACGGAAGCATCGTTAAGTCCTGCTGCACCTAACGGCAAGGACAGCTGGTACACGACGGAGGTAACCGTAAGCTTATCCGTAAGCGCCAGTGAAGAGGGGGGAGCTGTGACAACGGAATACCAAGTCAATGACGGCGATTGGATTCCCTACACCGGTTCGATTTCTGCCTTCGGCAATGGAACTTATAAGCTGGCTTACCGCAGCAAGGATCAAGCAGGCAATATAGAACTTCTCAAAACCGTCGAATTTAAAGTTGATAAGACGGCACCTGAACTGTCCGTCCAATTAGATCAATCGATGATCTGGCCGGCGAATCATAAAATGGGCACCGTGAATGCGACGCTCTATGCAAACGATTCCGGATCAGGCGTTGAGTCGGTCCTCCTAACCTCCATCACCTGCAATCAACCGGATACCGGCCTCGGTGACATGAATGCTGATATCGGTACGGAAGCCGCGTCGTTTAGCTTGCGCGCCGAGAAGGATCGAATCTATACCATCACGTATACGGCAACCGATAAAGCGGGCAACAAATCGGCAGTTTCTGTAACCGTCACAGTGCCTCATGATCTATCCGAAGGATAACTAGAAAAACATCAGGATAAGGGAGGAAGGTCATTGTGCCTTCCTCTCTGTTATGTCTAACCTCCTTTTCTCAGCAATCGATCACAATTAACGCTTACAGTAATAATGACCGCTTACTCCAGCGCAGATTGTCGCAGCTCACCGGCATGCCGAAAAAATAAGCAAAAGGGAAATACAGTTAAACTGTCGAGCATAATAATATTTATCACACCGCTGCAATTGACGGCGTAGAGATTTATCCGCTGTATCAGCTCAAACCAATTTCTAAAACCATACTTTAGTATCTATATGTCAATATCATGCTGCAGATATACTAATTGCAAATTGAGGTATGGAGGAAACCCATGAAAGCGATTGTATGCACAAAATACGGATCAGCGGATGTTCTGGAGCTCAAAGAGGTAGAAAAATCGACTCCCAGGGACAATGAAGTACTGGTAAAAGTTCATGCGACAACAGTAACTTCAGGGGATTGTAGAGTTCGAAGTTTTAACAGTCCTATCTTGTACTGGATCCCCATGCGAATATTTTTAGGCCTCAGAAAACCAAGAAAGCCTATACTCGGGGTGGAGTTGGCGGGCGAAATAGAGGAAGTGGGGAAAAATGTTAAACGTTTCAAAAAAGGCGATCAGATTTTTGCATTTACAGGTATGCGATTTGGTGCTTATGCCGAGTATACCTGTCTGCCAGAAGACGGATTGATGGCAATAAAGCCGGCTAATGCGACCTATGAAGAAGCCGCTGCCGTTCTTTTTGGGGGGACTACAGCCTTGCATTTTCTTAGGAAAGGAAATATTTTGAAAGGTAAAAAAATTGTTATCTATGGAGCTTCTGGAGCGGTAGGGACTTCTGCGGTACAACTTTCCAAATACCTTGAGGCAGAAGTTACGGGGGTATGCAGTACGTCAAATATAGAATTGGTGAAATCTTTGGGAGCCGATAAGGTCATTGATTACACGAAGGAGGATTTTACGGAAAGCGGGGAGCTTTATGATATTATCTTTGATGCTGTCGGGAAAAATACGAAATCAAATTGCAAGAAAGCGCTAGCTCCTAACGGGACTTATGTGTCAGTTGAAGGGCAGGGCATTGCAAAGGAACGGATTGAAGATTTAATTTTCCTAAAAGAGTTAATGGAAACGGGGAAAATAAAATCTGTCATAGATAGACGCTATCCGCTGGAACAAATTCCCGAAGCCCATCGATATGTAGAAAAAGGGCATAAAAAGGGAAATGTAGTCATCACGGTGAAACATGATAACATCAAGATTTAACAAAGCTCTGTGCCTATGGCTGGATTTATAGGGACTCTTCGATTATGACTCGTCAGCCATTAGACCAAAGATCCGGACATCCCAAGATGGATATTAGGCTTCACCAAATAGAACCTTCAACGCAGCCTGATAAGGGCTGCGTTTTGTTTTTAATTGATTTTTATTTTCATATTATCCTCATGTAACTTATAAAAATATTTATCGTTAGTCTATTATTTCATAATTTGTTTTAACTAACCTCGAGACTTAGAATAAGGATGTAACAAATTTATGGCAGCCCGGAATGAGCCTTCTCATTTATGAGTCGGACGATAACCGAACGGTGATAAGAGCAAGAGATAGCCCTCTTACAATGCTTCTTAAAAAGATGGGAAATGAGGAGGAAAAATATGAAAGTTTTTATTACAGGCGCTACAGGCTATATCGGAGGATCAGTAGCAAAGGTATTGCTTGAAGCAGGGCATGTGGTGTATGGCTTGGTACGCAATCCCGATAAGCTGGAACCCCTTAGACAAATAGGCATAGTGCCCGTACTGGGGACACTGGAAGATACAGATTTACTAACCGAGTACGCTCATTTGAGTGATGCGGTCATTCATACTGCCGACTCCGATCATCGAACAGCCGTTGAAACATTTATTAACGCTTTGCGCGGCAGCGGAAAACCATTTTTGCATACATCCGGTTCAAGTGTGGTTGGCGATGATGCCCGAGGCGACTATGAAAGTGAACAAATTTATAATGAGGAAACGCCATTTGTGCCAATGGATATAAGGGAAGATCGTGTAGCGATTAACAAGCTTATACGTAAGGCAGGGATAGATGAATGGGTCAGAAGCGTTGTCATTGTCCCTTCCATGATTTACGGAGATGCGCTTGGATTACCGACCGAAAGTGATCAATTACCTCAGATTATCCGCAAGTCCCGGGAAATGCGCGCAGGCGTTCATGTAGGGAAGGGAGTTAACCGCTGGTCCAATGTTCATATAAAAGACTTGGCACAGCTGTATTTATTGGCACTTGAGAAAGCCCCGTCTGCTTCTTATTTCTTCGCTGAAAATGGAGAGGAGTCTTTCCAAGACATTGCAAAGTCGGTCAGCGATGCGCTCGGTTTTGAAGGTGAAACCATGAGCTGGCCAGCCGACCGTGCTATTGAGGAGCTTGGAGATTGGGCGCGTTTTGCAATTGCTTCCAACAGCCGTGTACGTGCAGTACATGCAAGAAGCTTACTCGGATGGACTCCGGTAGAAGAACCGATGCTTAGTTGGATTAAAAAAATAACTTAAGCTGAGCGTCCAACTTTATTAAGCGGCGTGAAACTAAGCGCTGCTGGAGAGCGCATCGCCTGCAGCGATGAGGTTATTAGATCATTCCCACAGGCTCCAGCAAAACAAAAAAACCACTTTATTCGAAGTGGTTTTTTTGTTTTGCTGGAGACCTGGGGGGCAAACCTCTGGGGTTCAGTCCGCGCGGACGTAATGAAGCGAGTTGGCTAATCCGCGATATCCGCGAGAAACGATAAATGTTTATGCCGAGAGCAAAGGAAAATTTTTGAAATCATTCAGCTGCTTGTGCGAGTATCAGCTAACCCTTCATATTTTAAGCACAAAATGTCGGATCGCTCTGATCCATTCATGTTACTCTATTGGTGAGAGGAGGTGCAGAATGATTTTGCTTGAAAAGATGAACCGGGCATTAACTTATCTTGAAGAAAATTTGATTAATGAAATTGATTATAAAGAAACTGCAAGAATAGCTCTTTGTTCGGAGTATCATTTTAAGAGGATGTTTTCATTCCTTTCAGGCGTTTCACTTTCGGAATACATTCGCCGTAGACGCCTTACTCTTGCGGCTTTCGAGCTTCAAAATAAAGACATCAAAATCATTGATATAGCGATAAAGTATGGATATAACTCGCCTGACTCTTTTACTAGAGCTTTCCAAAACTTGCACGGCATAACGCCGTCAGAAGCTAGAAATAACGGTCAATCTCTGAAAGCCTATCCGCGAATGACCTTTCAATTAACAATTAAAGGCGGGGTTGAAATGAACTTTCGTATTGAAGATAAAGAAGCATTTCGGATCGTTGGTCTCAAGAAAAGAGTCCGTATTATTTTCCAAGGAGTTAATCCGGAAATTGCAGCTATGTGGAAAGGCTTAAATGATGAGGTGATCAATTCTCTTAAGAAACGGTCTAATGTCGAGCCTTTGGGCTTGATCAGCGCCTCTACGAACTTTTCTGAAGAACGAATGGAGGAGAAAGGGGAGCTTGATCATTATATAGGCGTGGCAACCTCTGGGGAATGTCCGGATAACCTCGCACAGCTTGAGGTCCCTGCATCAACATGGGCTGTTTTCGAAGCGGTCGGACCGTTTCCTGATACTTTGCAGAATGTTTGGGGGCGCATTTACTCTGAATGGTTTCCTTCCTCCATCTATGAACAAACAGAAGGACCTGAAATGTTGTGGAACGAATCTAAAGATGTAACATCATTAACGTTTAAAAGTGAAATATGGATACCGATTGTTAAGAAGCAGTAATCAGGGGAAGATCGAAAAGCCGCTAAACACAAGGATTTGAAAGTGTTTAACGGCTTTTTCATGAATGCTCTTCGTCGTTTATTGCTAAGCGGCCCTTTTAAAAATAGCCTTGGTCTGTTGATTTGGCCGATCCTTAAGCGCCAGAGAAATGAAGAATAAACAGACCATGAAAACGATCGGCAGCATAAATCCTTGGGAAGGACCGAATGATTCGGACACGGCGCCTACAAGCCACCCGGAGAAAGCGCCGCCGATTCCGGCCGCTACATAAACAAGACCGAGCGCCGAGCCTCCGGTTTCGGATTGCTTGGTGCAAAGACCCGTAGCGGTAGGGAACAGGACGGAGAAAAAGAATCCGGCAGCCGCAAACATGTAGATCAAATCATTCGTAAAAAGCTTGCTTAAGGTTAATACGATAACGGCTAGACCGGAGAAAACGATAAGCGTTTTCTTTTCACCGATGAAACCGCTTATAAACCCGCCAACCAATCGGCCGATGGTGAATAAGATTGAGAATATGGAAATGATGGTGGCGACCATAGCCGTTTTCTCTTCGGCTGAGGCGCCATTTAAATTTAGAGACTGCAAATAACTAGGGAAGAAGTTCATAAAGGCCACTTCTGCAGACACATAGAAAACCAAGAACATCATGACAAGGACGAATTGATTGTTTTTAAGCATGGTCACAAAGGCGCTAATATTAATTTTGGCGGCCTTTCCTTCGTTTATATTGATCTTCGAAGTATACGCTATGAATACGATAAGAAGGACGGTAATTCCGATGTAGAACATGCGCCAAGAAAGACCGGCTGAGAACATCGCGTTGAGGACGACCGGCGTTACAAACATGCCGATGCCGTAAACCCCCATGGAGAGATTAAACATCATCCCTTGCTTGCGGGGATATAAGGCGGGCACAACCGCATTGGAAGCAACGGTCATTGCGCCAAGCCCGAACCCGACAATCAAATAAAATCCTAAGAAAAACATAACGGTCGGGGCTAAACCGGTACCAAGCATACCAATCCCCATAATGATAGATCCGATAATGGTCATCAGTTTCAAACCGCGCTTATCGGTATAATAGCCGGTAATCAAGCTCGCGATTACAAATCCCCACTGGAATATAAAGACGACAAGTCCAAATTGACTCATATCCAGGCCGATATCGCGTTTGACTTCCTCCAAAATAATTCCTTTGGTACTGGAAATACCACCCAAAAGAAACATAGTGAAAGAAATTAGAATTAAGGCGGGAAGCTTCCGTAAAGCCGACATCAATAGCATCTCCTTTTCAGATGATCTTTTTTTTGAAAACGTTTGCTTTGTTCTCTTTTTGAAAAGCTTTTCAAAAAAATTCTAATAGAATTATATAAGACAGACGAAGAATCGGTCAATAAAAAAAACTTTAATCAAAGCTCACGAACGATGCCGGACCGTTTTTGCAGCATAAAAAAACCGAAATCTGTTGACAGATTTCGGTTTAATTCCGGTTCCATACCGTATCTCTTACGATAATTTCATGCTCGAGCAGCAAGTTATTGTCCGGTTTTTGTTCGGTCTCAATCCACTGGTAGAGCAACTCGGTCGATTCCTTCCCCATTTGGTAGATCGGCTGCGAAACGGTTGTCAAAGCGGGAGTAACCATGCGGGATAAATTCAAATTGTCGAAGCCGATGACTGAAATTTGTCTCGGAACATCTATGCCTCTGCGCTGCAAGAAGGCCATGGCCCCCAGAGCCATCGTATCGCTGGCTGCGAAAACGGCGGTGATTTCAGGCATCAACCCGTATAATTTACGCATCGCCTCATAGCCGCTGTCGAAATGCAGGTCTCCAAACACAACCTGATTCTTGTCAAACGGGAGTTGATGGTCAAGCATTGCCTTTCGAAAGCCTTCCCATCTCGGTTTTCCGGCAATGGGGTCCTTGATGTCGGCGCTGATCATGCCGATAGATTTGTGTCCGTTTTTGATCAGGAAACAAACAGCATCATAACTGGCTTGGAAATCATTCACTTTAACGTACGGCAGGTTAAACTCCTCGCTTTGGGTAGCTACCAGCACGACCGGAATTTTCAAGTTATCAAAGCTTTCAAAATAGTTTTTGGTGATGGGACCGCTCGCGAAGATCATCCCGTCGATCTTTTTCTTTTTGAAATAGGCCATATACTCCAAAAAACGGATTTCATTCTCATCCGTATTGCAAATAATTACATTGTTCTTCTTCACTCTGGCCATATCCTCGATCCCACGGAATAATTCGGCGTAGAAAGGATTGGTAATATCCGGGATCATAGCCACGATGGTCATCGACCGTTTATCGCGGAGACCGGAGGCGAAAGGATTCGGCTCGTAACTGAGCTCTTGTATGGCCTGAAGTACACGATCTCTTTTCTCTTTGCGGACGGATAACGGATTATTTACTACACGCGATACTGTCGAAATGGACACTTTTGCCATATCCGCTACATCATGAATCGTTGGGGTCACCCCTGCGTCACTCTCTTCCGGTTAGTTCTACGATCAATCTAAATTAATTATAATCTACTTACCTTGAAAAATAAAAACAAAAACACTTTACAAGAAATACGGTTTTAGTAATAATGATATTTGAAAAGCTTTTCAGAAATTGTGCAGCAAACAAAAACGATGATCGGGAGAGTGTAACGATGGCGTGGACATTAACGAATAACGAGCTGTCGCCGAAAGCCTTGGTGAATTTGGAAAGTTTATTTGCATTAGGAAACGGCTATCTTGGCGTACGCGGCAATTTTGAAGAAGGGTATCAAAGCGATATGCTTTCGATCCGCGGAACGTATCAAAATGCGTTTCATGATATCATTTCGATCCCTTATGGGGAAAAACTGTTCGCGTTTCCTGAAACCCAGCAAAAGCTGGTCAATATCATGGATGCTCAAACGATTCTGATCTACTTTGGAGAAGAAGAGGAGCAGTTTTCTTTATTCGAAGGCCAAGTTCTTTCTTACGAGCGTCATCTTCACCTCGATCGCGGTTATTCCGAAAGAATCATCCATTGGAGGTCGCCGATGGGGAAGGAAGTCAAGCTTCATTTCCGCCGTTTGGTCTCTTTTACATGCAGAGAATTATTTGCGGTTGATCTTCAAATCGAACCGGTTAATTTTACCGGCCGCATCAAAGTTGTTTCTACCGTGAACGGAGATGTATCCAATTTTGCCGATCCCAATGATCCTCGCGTTGCATCGGGCCATGCCAAGCGGCTTCATGTAGAAGAGGTTGGTTGCAGTAGCGGTTATTCTTTTGCGGTTAACGGCACGTATACATCGGGCCTGCAGACGGCCTGCGTAAGCCGGCATGCGATCAGCGGCAGCCCGGCCGTCAACACGCAGACGATCGGTGAAAGGGTCGAAACGGTATTTGAATTTCATCTGTCCGAACCGGTGCAAGTGACAAAGTGGAATGTATACACGGACAGCTTGCGTCATAAGGAAGCGCTCGTTGAAAAAGCGGTTGGAATACATGAATCGTTAAGCGGTCTCTCTTTCGACGGCCTGCTTGCAAAGCAGAAGGACTATTTGGACGATTTCTGGGCAGCCGCCGACGTAAAGATCGACGGTGACGACAGCCTGCAGGAGGGCATTCGCTTTAACCTGTATCATTTGCTGCAGTCGGCCGGCAGGGATGAATACAGCAATATTTCCGCAAAAGGGCTTTCCGGAGAAGGATATGAGGGCCATTATTTCTGGGATACGGAAATTTATATGTTCCCGGTCTTTCTGATGACCAAACCGGACATGGCAAAGCAGCTGCTTATTTACCGTTATTCCACATTGGATCAGGCGAGAGCGCGTGCCAAAGAAATGGGACATAAGAAGGGAGCATTATTTCCTTGGCGTACGATTTCCGGAACGGAATGCTCTTCGTTCTTCCCATCGGGGACAGCCCAGTATCACATCAGCGCCGATATTGCCTATAGCTACGTGCAATATTATTTATCTACTAAAGACGATGAATTCATGCAAAATTACGGTGCGGAACTTTTATTTGAAACCGCGCGCCTATGGATGGATACTGGCCATTATCACGATGGTAAATTTAAAATCGCCAACGTTACCGGTCCCGATGAATATACGTGTGTCGTAAACAACAATTTCTATACGAATGTCATGGCCAAGCACAATTTAAAATGGGCCGCTAAAGCATATCGATTGCTCGCGGAATCCGACCGGAATGTCTTGAATGAGCTTAGCGCGCGTTTGCAGGTGACGGACGAGGAAGCTTCCGCATGGGAAAAGGCGGCACAACTCATGTTCCTTCCATACGACGAGAAGCTCAAAATTAATCCGCAGGACGACACATTCCTGGAAAAAGCGGTCTGGGACTTCGAAAATACACCGGCAGACCATCACCCGCTGCTTCTGCATTACCATCCGTTAACGCTTTATCGTTATCAAGTATGCAAGCAAGCGGATACGGTGCTGGCCCACTTCCTGCTGGAGGATGAGCAGGAGCTGGAAACCATTCGCAATTCATTCGACTATTACGAAACCATTACGACGCATGACTCGTCGCTTTCTTCCTGTATCTTCAGCATCATGGCTTCGAAGGTAGGATATGAGCAAAAAGCTTACGATTACTTTATCGAAACTGCACGGCTCGATCTCGATAATACGCACGGGAATACGAAGGACGGGCTTCATATGGCGAACATGGGCGGTACGTGGATGTCTATCGTGTACGGCTTTGCCGGTCTCCGCTTGAAAGAAAGCGGATTGTCGCTGGCTCCGGCCATACCGTCCAAATGGAACGGTTATGCATTCCGCCTCCAATATCAGGGTATTCAGCTTGCCATTGAGATCAACCAGGATTACCTGACACTGACGCTGGTAGAGGGCGATGAGTTTACGATGAAGCTATACGGTGAAGAGATCACGCTGCAGCATAATCGGATTCTGAGATCAGCTTTGATGAACAAAGCCGTAGTATAAGGAGGATTCAAAACAGATGGTAAAACAGGTTCAAGCGGTTATATTTGATTTAGACGGTGTGATTACGGATACGGCCGAATATCATTACGAGGCGTGGAAGGTGCTCGCCGAAGAACTGAACATTCCTTTTTCACGGGCATTTAACGAGGAATTAAAAGGAGTGTCCCGGACGGACTCCCTGGAAAAAATTTTGGCTCACGGAGGAAGAGAACGGGATTTTACCGAAGCAGAGAAAGAAGCTCTAGCGGATAAGAAAAACGATTATTACCTCACCTTGATTCAGCGGATCAATCCGGCGGATGTTTTACCCGGGATCCTGGCCTTCATTGCCGAGATCAAAGAGCGCGGCCTTAAAACGGGGATCGCATCCGCAAGCAAAAATGCATTTACAGTCATTGAGTCGCTTGGCCTGACAGGGCAGTTTGATATTATTGTGGATTCAAAGAAGATCAAGCAGGGCAAGCCTCATCCTGAAATATTTATGACGGCTGCCAGCTTGTTGAATGTGGATGCCGATGCTTGCATCGGGGTTGAAGATGCGGTAGCCGGAGTTGATGCGATCAAAGGCGCAGGAATGTTTGCGGTAGCCATCGGCCCGAAGGAATCGTTCCGTCATGCTAACCTTGTGTACGGCAGTACAGCCGAGCTTTCCTTGGATCAAATACTGGGCTGCTGCAATCAGGCCTAGAACATAGGTACACGTTTAAGGGGCTGTCTTAAAAGTGATATGCTCGCTTTAATCATCTAAAATGCGAAAGAATGAAGAAATAGCGGTTCAGGGTGTTAGTCCTGTACCGCTATTTCTTGTTTCGACCGATTGCTGCCAATTACTGCTTGTGAACGTTTCCATTATCCAAACAATGAATTATTTTTCCCAATCATCGTTCCATAACAAAAGGGTGAAATGTTGATAAGATAGGTGATGTCATCGATGAAAGCGCAATCTTAGTATAGCAGGGAGAGATTCTATGAGAGAGAAAGGATTACAAAGGTTTACAGGCGGACTGTTTTTTATGGGTCCGGCCTTGGCTGTGTTTCTGGGCGTTATCATTATCCCGATCCTGATGAGCATGTATTACAGCTTGTATCAATGGGACGGCATATCCCCCAAGCTGTTTAACGGACTGGATAATTATATCCGGCTTGCTCAGGACGCCGTCGTATGGACGGCGCTGAAAAACTCGATGTATCTGACTTTGGGGGCACTTGTCGTTCAGCTGCCTGTCGGTCTGCTGCTGGCGGTACTGCTGGGCATCGGACTTAAAGGCTCCAATCTTTTGAAAACGGTATATTTTACGCCGGTCATGCTTTCAACAGCAGTGCTTGGCATCTTATGGGGCCAAATTTACGATCCCAATTTCGGCCTGATGAACAATCTGCTCATTAAGTTGGGACTGGAAAGCTGGACGCATGCATGGCTTGGCGAAGAGAAGACCGCTCTGTTATCCGTCATCGCGGTGGTCGCCTGGCAGTTTATCGGTTTTTACATCGTCGTTTATTTTGCAGCTCTGCAAAACATTTCAGATGAAGTGCTGGAATCGGCGAGAGTGGAAGGAGCAGGTGAGTGGAAAATATTTTACAAAATTCAAATTCCGCTGATTTGGCCGGCTATTACGTTTACGGTTCTAAACTGCGTCATTAATTCGCTGAAATATTTTGATTTGATTTACATTATGACGAGCGGAGGCCCGAACCACTCCAGCGAGGTGCTGGCCAGCTATATGATGAGCAATGCCTTCAAGCTGATGGATTACGGCTACGGCAGCACCATTTCGACCTTTTTGCTCGTATTCGGCCTCGTGCTTGCTCTGGTGATCACCAAGCTGCTGGGCAAGGGGAACGCAAAATTTCAATAAGAAAGGAGAATGAACGTGATAAACTCACAAGCACAGCTCAAGGCGGGTGCCGGCGCAGCAGGATGGAGCCTGAAAAAGCCGGCAGCCGGCAAGGCGGCAAGCCGCGCGGTTATCTATTTGATTCTGTTGTTTCATCTGGCATTAACCGGCTACCCGTTCGTATGGATGGTGTTCTCCTCTTTTAAGAGCAATAAGGAATATTTCGCGAATCCTTGGGGATTACCAATACAATGGGAGTTTGAAAATTATGTGAAGGCCTGGAACGAAGGCATCAACGGTTACCTGTTCAACAGCTTGTACATTACGCTTTTTTCGGTTACCGGTCTGCTGGTCGTTTCGACTTTAATTGGCTTTTACTTGTCTACGCGTACGTTCAAGGGCTCGAAGCTGCTGCTGGGAATGTTTCTGCTCGGCATGATGATTCCGATTCACAGCACGCTGATTCCGCTGTTCACCATCGCCAACCGGATCGGAATCTATGACACGTTTTGGGCGCTCTTTTTCCCGTATGTCGGCTTCAATCTTCCGATCGCCGTCTTTCTTGCCTACGGCTTCTTCAAGGAAGTTCCGCGGGAGCTGGAGGAGGCGGCGCTGGTGGACGGCTGCAATATTTACCAGACGTTCTTCAAAATTTATTTTCCTTTGGCCAAGCCGGTTTTGGCAACGGTTACGATTTTATCTTTTTTCAACATTATGAATGATTTTATTTTTCCGCTTATTATGATATCCAATGATTCGTTAAAAACACTGCCGCTCGGACTGATGATGTTCAAAGGCAATTTCAGCGCGGATTACTCGCTCATCAGCGCAGCGCTGGTCATTACGACCGCTCCGATTATCGTGATGTACGTGTTTTTGCAAAAGTTTATTCATAAAGGCGTCGTGGCCGGCTCAGTTAAAGGCTGATGCGCTGCGGCTGCACGGCTGCACTTCATTTGTTATCATTCATTCATGAAAAGGGGAGAAGATTAAGATGAAGAAAAAGACAATGTTATTGCTATTGGCCTTCGTGCTTATGATTGTTGCCGGCTGCGGCAGTGCCGGAGATAAGAAAGAAAGCGGCACAGGCTCGGGAGCGGAAGGCGGCGTGACTCAGCTGACGATGTGGAGCATGGAAACGAGAAACAGGGAAATTATCGAAAAATCGCTTGCGGAATTCAACAGCGCACATCCCAATATTCAGGTGAAAGCGGATTTTATCGAGGACGAAGCGCTGAAGACGAAAATGAAGGTTGCCATCTCCGGCAATCAGCTGCCGGACATCTTTACGTACTGGAGCGGTGAGACGTTCGATACGCTTGTATCCAATGATATGCTTGGCGATATTACGGCATCTTTGAACAAGGACGCCGAGTATAAAAATAACATATTGCCGGGCGGCCTGGAAGCCTTCACTTATGACGACAAGGTTTATGGGGTACCGATTTTGTTCAGCGGAGTGTCGCTCTGGTATAACAAGAAAATTTTTGAGCAGAACAATTTGACTCCGCCTGCGACGTATAACGATTTGCTGAATGTCGTGGATCAACTGAATGCCAAAAACATTACGCCGATTACGGTAGCGGGCAAGGAGCGCTGGCCGCTGCTGCACTGGTTCTCGTATTTGGCACAGCGCGTCGGCGGCACAGAGCCGTTCGAGCAGGCCAAAGCGGGACAAGCCGACTTTACGGCGGACTCTTTCGTAAAAGCTGGCGAGATGCTGAGGGAGCTGGGGGTCCGGCATAAAGGTTTTGTAAACGGATTCCTTGGTTTGGACTATGCGGCGGCGGAAGCGCTGTTCACCAATGAAAGAGCGGCGATGTATTTGCAGGGAGAATGGGCGATGGAAGCATTCCTTGGCGACGATTTTGCTGAAAAAGTTGACTTTGTACCGTTCCCGGTCGTGGAAGGCGGCGCGGGCAGCGTGAACGTGTATCATGGCGGCTTCGGAGTAGGTATGGCGGTTTCTTCCAAAACGAATCAAGAGGCTGCTTATGAGGTTATCCGTTTTCTGACCAGCCCCGAGCAGCGTAAACAGATTAATGAAGGCGCAAATATTAGCCCGCTGAAAAATCCGGGTCTTGAAGAAGCAAACATGAGTCCGCTTGCTTTCCGTTATGACGACTATATCAGCAAAAATTTGAAGGGCTTCTTCGGTTACTACGATCAGGTGCTTGATGCCAAGCGTGCCGATCAGTTCTTGAACTCGGTAGGGTCCATTTTAGGCAAAAACGATGCCGATGTGAAGGCGATCCTGAGCGAAATCAAGTAAGACGTTTAAATGTACTAGGAGGAGTATGCCTTGTCTATTATTACGAATCCCATTTTGCGCGGTTTTAATCCCGACCCTTCCATTCTGAGGGTCGGGGACGATTATTATATTGCGACCTCTACGTTTGAGTGGTTTCCCGGCGTGCAAATTCATCATTCCCGGGATCTCAAGCACTGGAAGCTGCTGACGCATCCCCTGACCCGCAGGAGTCAGCTGGATATGCTGGGAAATCCGGACTCCGGCGGCGTATGGGCGCCGTGTCTCAGCTATGCCGACGGGATGTTTTATCTGATTTACACCGATGTGAAGAGCCATCTGGGCCCATTCAAGGATACGCATAATTACTTGGTGACGGCATCCGATATTATGGGACCGTGGTCCGAGCCTGTCCACCTGAACAGCAGCGGCTTTGATCCGTCTTTGTTCCACGATGCCGACGGAAAAAAATGGCTGCTGAATATGATCTGGGATCACCGCAAGGGCAAAAATCCGTTCGGCGGCATCGCCTTGCAGCAATATTCGCCGGAGGAGCGCAAACTGGTCGGTCCTGTCCATAACATTTTTGGCGGGACGGAGCTTGGCTTGACGGAAGGGCCGCATATTTACCGGCAGAACGGTTATTATTATCTGCTGACGGCTGAGGGGGGCACCCGGTTCGGACATGCCGCCACCGTGGCCCGTTCCAGCTCGCTATTCGGTCCTTATGAAGTTGATCCGCTGGGGCCGCTTGTCACCGCGGCAGGCGAAATGGAGCTTGAACTGCAAAGAGCCGGACATGCCAGCCTGGTCGAGACGCCAAATCAGGAGCTGTATATTGCCCATCTATGCGGCAGACCGCTGCGGCCGTCTATGCAGTGCAATCTGGGGCGGGAAACAGCTCTGCAGCAGGTCAAATGGACAGAGGACGGCTGGCTGCGGCTTGCAGGCGGAGGCAACCGCCCTTACGTGGAGGTGCAGGCGCCCGATCTGCCTGAGCACCGCTGGGCGGAGGAGCCGGAAACCGACGACTTTGACGGCGGGCAGCTCAGCATTCATCTGCAGTCGCTGCGCGAACCGGTCAGCGAGGAATGGGCTTCCCTCAAGCAGCGGCAAGGCTATTTGCGCCTAATGGGCAGAGAGTCGCTGTATTCCGCTTTCCGCCAAAGCCTGGTCGCCCGCCGTCAGCAATCGTTTATCATTGAAGCTGCGACTGCCGTCGAATTTGAACCTGATCATTATCAGCAGCTTGCCGGACTGATTTACTATTACAACAATAAAAATTATTATTATTTATGGATTAGCCGCGACGAGCAGCTCGGTCGCTGCCTGGGCATTATGAGCAGCGACCGCGGCATTTACGATGAGCCTTTGGAATCGCCGGTTTCAATCGAGGGCTGGGACAAGGTCCACTTGAAAGCGAAAGTTAACTGCGAGCGGCTGACATTTTATTATTCTAGAGACGGCGCAGAATGGACAGTGATCGGTCCCGTTCTGGATGCGGGTAAAATTTCCGATGAAAACGCTGAAACCGTAAGCGGAAATTATTTGATTGACCAGGGCTTTACCGGCGCTTTTATCGGCTTGTGCGCACAGGATCTCAGCGGCAGCGGCAAATATGCCGATTTCGATTATTTCACCTACCGCGAGCTTGTCCGTCAGCGGTTATAAATAAAGGACATAAAGGAGAGACAATGGAATGAGTGCTACCGTTATGAATGCGGCCGTGTTGAACCGTCCGCTGGATATAGAAGTGAAGCAGGTGCCGATTCCGGTACCGAAAGGCGACGAGGTGCTGCTGAAGGTTCACTGCATCGGAATTTGCGGGTCGGATGTACATTATTACGAGCATGGCAAAATCGGCCGCTACGTGGTTGAAGCGCCGATTATTTTGGGGCATGAGCTGTCCGGCGTTGTGGTTCAGGTTGGAGAGCAGGTGACGGGCGTCGCTGTAGGCGACCGGGTAGCGGTAGAGCCGGGCGTAACATGCGGACGATGCGGCTACTGCAAATCGGGCCGTTATAATTTGTGTCCGGATGTTGTATTTATGGCTACCCCGCCGGTAGACGGCGCATGGGCGGAATATGTGACGATCCGCAGCGACTTCGTGTTCAAGCTGCCGGATACGATGAGCTTTGAGCAAGGGGCGCTGATCGAGCCTTTCTCCGTCGGCATACATGCGATGAACCGCGGGAGAGTAACGCCGGCGGACCGGGTGCTCGTAACCGGACTGGGGCCGATCGGACTGCTTGCCGTGCAGGCTGCCAAAATGTACGGCGTAACTGAAATTTATGCGACCGATGTGGTTCCTTTCCGCCGTGAGCTCGCTATTCAAATGGGCGCTACGGCAGTCTTCGATCCGAGCAGGGAAAACGTCGGAGAGCGGCTTTCTGAAATGACGGACGGGCATGGTGCTGATGTGCTGATCGAAACGTCCGGCAACGCCAGAGCGGTCGGAGATGCGATTACGACGGTTAGACGCGGCGGCCGCGTGGTGCTTGTCGGCATGCCTGCCGTGGATGAGCTTGCGGTTAATATCAACCACCTGATAGACTCTGAACTGGATGTATGCGGCCTGTTCCGATATGCCAACACGTATCCGGCAGCCATTCAGGCGCTGGGAAGCCCGAAGCTGGATATCGAAAGCGTAATTACGCATAAATTTGCGCTCAAAGACATTAAGGAAGCTGTCGAAATGGCCAGAACGCAAAAGGAAACAAGCATTAAAATTATGATTTATCCGGGCAGTCAAGACTAACTGGGGATGATGATGGATGCGTCTGCTCAAGCGGATGGGACTTGATCAAACAAGAGGTCAAATTTTTGTGGGCTTCATCGCTGCGATGATTCTCGTGCTGTTGGTAACGGTCGGCAGCCTTTATTTCCTGCTGTCCGGCGTACAGAAGAAAAATGCGGCCCAGTTTGCTGATGAGATCGCCGTACAAATGGGCGGACGTCTGGAGTCCTTGCTGAATGAAATCAATGTGCTTACTTTGCAGCTGGCGATGGATGAGCGCATTCAGGAGCGGCTGCTGGAGGAGCTTGGCGGCAAAGCGGCCACGTACGAAGAGAAGATGAGAATCAGAAGAATCATGAACGACAAAGCGGTTTATTCCGAAACGATTCAGGAGATTGAGCTGTTCTCGCTGGAGTCAAGCATATATCCGATTGTGGACAAGACGATTGGCGACAGGGTAGAGCAGCGGTTTGTAGACAAAGCGGACGAGAGCCGGAATGCGGGGGCGCTCGTCTGGATTGCGCGCGACCCGGAGGATCCGCAATATTTGCTGGCGATCCGGCAGGTCAAGCTGGAGAAGCTCGATTATGGCAAGGGCGGCTACCTGGTGATCCGGGTTAAGCCGTCCCTCATTGATTTTATAAGCAGGGACAGGGATGTTGCCAAGCTGAAGGGCAGCATTATGTATTTGCTGGACGAGGATAATGAAATTATTTCGGCTGAAGAAGGCGGCAGACAAGCGCTGCCAGGAGAGGCAAACAAGAAAAAGGACTATATCGCCGTCAGTCAAAGCATTCATGAGACCAATTGGCATCTGGAAATTTTGCTCCCCAAAAAGACGGTTACGGAAGAAATCCGTTTGATCAAGGATGTTATGTTATGGGCAAGCCTCATCAGCGTAGTGCTGTTTGCACTGCTTTCGTATTCGCTTTCTTTGCTCATTACGCTGCCGATAAAGAAGCTGACGCGTGTCATGCAGCAGGGGAAGGAAGGGACGCTCAAGGAAAATCCGGAGCAGTATTTCAACCGTGAGGTTAACCTGTTAAATACGAAATATAACCGGATGGTCAAAGAAATGAACCACCTGATCAAATCGGTTTATGAAATAGAGATCATGAAAAGTAAAAGTGAAATTACGGCGCTTCATTCGCAGATTAATCCGCACTTTCTGTTCAATACGCTGGACTCGATTTATTGGACACATATCCGCAAGGGCGAGAAGGAGCTGTCGCATTCCATCATAAGGCTCGCCGATCTGTTTCGGTATACGATTCGGTCCCACGGCGGGGACGGCTTCGTCAGCTTGGCAGAGGAGCTGGAGCAGGTCAGACGGTACGTAGATCTAATGAAAATGCGCTGGCAGGAGAGGCTTCAAGTGGAGTTTGCGGTGGACCCGGCTGCGGCTGCCTGCCGCATCCCCAAGCTGACGATACAGCCTCTTGTCGAGAATGCGATTGTGCATGGCATTGAACCGCTCGATCATGGCGGAATGGTCCGGGTATCTGTTGCTAGACAAGCCGGCATCGTAACGGTCACCATACAGGACAATGGAATCGGGATGAAGCAGGAAAGGCTGGAAGCCATTCGGGAGCGGCTCAGAAATGAGACCCGCAGGGAGCTGATCATGAACGGTAAAGGCATCGGCATTTTCAATGTCCACAAGCTTGTCCAGCTGCAGTACGGGGAGCCGTATGGCCTGCAGATCGAGAGCGGACCGGGCGCCGGCACAACGGTAACGCTAACCTTATCGGCAAAGGAGGGTGACGAATCATGAAACATCCGTCCATACTAGTCGTGGATGATGAGCCCAATACAAGATTGGGAGTAGCCTACACGCTTCAGGAATGGGGCGGCAGCGAATCGGTTGTCGATACTGCGGAGAACGGGGTGGCTGCGCTTGACCGCTTGCGCTCGCAGCATTATGATCTGCTCATTACCGATATCCGTATGCCGGTGATGGATGGAATCAAGCTGCTGGAGACGGTCAGGGGCGACCAAAATTCGATCCGGTGCATCATGCTTACGGGCTTCGCTGAATTTGACTATGCCCAGAGCGCCTTGCGCCTTGGCGTAGTCGATTATTTGCTTAAGCCGGTGCAGCAGGATCAGCTTGTGCAGGCGGTGGAGAAGGCGCTCTCAGGGCTGCAGCCAGAAGCATCTGCCGGGGAGCCGGCACAGGAAGGGGATGAAACGGTTCATGGCGAACCCGGTAATCCGTCCATCAACAAGGCCATTCTTTATATTCGCGAGCATATTCATGAAGGGCTGCCCATCAAGGAGGTAGCCGGACATGTACATCTGAATGCCAGCTATTTCAGCGTGCTGTTTAAGGAAGAGCAGGGCATCAACTTTATAGATTATGTAACGGAATACCGCTTGAAGAAAGCGAAGGAGCTGCTCGTCCACTCCAATCTGGGACTGGATGAAATATCGGGACAAATCGGGTACCAGACAACAAGCTATTTTATCAAAATATTCAAAAAGCACGTGCAGATGACGCCAAAAGCTTACCGCGATCATATGAAGCAGCGCAGCAAGAACGACAGAAGATAACTTGGAGAGCAGCACCCGCCTTGGTAAAGCGCAGAATACTGGATGTACAAAGATTTTTGTCAAAAGCATTCTTTCTTAAACAGAGCAAGCCAGAAGAAACCGCGTTCCATTTTTTATGCTACTATCAATGATACGGGCATACAAAAATGGCTGCTCATGAAAAGGAGAGATGACGATGACAAAAGAATTGTGGATAAATCTGCCGGTGAAGGATCTCAATAAGTCAAAAGAGTTTTTCACCGAACTTGGATTTTCTTTTCATCCGAGACATAGCAACAGTGATGAAATGGCTGGCTTATTAATCGGAGATAAAAACGTTATCGTGATGCTGTTTCCGGAGTCCACTTTCAAAAAATTTACGAGAAATGAAATTGCAGATACTAAGCAAGCCACCGAAGTGTTGTTTTCCATCGACGCGGAAAGCAGGGAAGAAGTAGATGAAATGGTAAGGAAGGCGGTAAAGGCAGGCGGTACAGCCTTTAGCGAGCCTGAAGGCCAGGGCTGGATGTACGGCGCCGGCTTCACTGATTTGGATGGCCACCGGTGGAATGTGTTGTATATGGATATGAGTCAAATGCCGAAGGAGTAAGAGAGCGGCAATGCAAAACAAACCGAACTGGCCGGCAGGCATATGGTTCGGTTTGTTTCTTTATTCGTTATTTTGCTGCCAGGCGATATAATCGGCCGTTCGAATCGCGAGTGCAACGATGGTTAGAGTTGGATTTGTTCCGCTAACTGTCGGAAGTACGCTGTTGTCCGCTACGTATAACCCGGAGATGCCATGCACCTGACCGAATCGGTTCGTTACGGAGGTAGAAGGATCGTTTCCCATACGGCAGGTGCCGGCCTCATGTATGCTTCCCCCGGGCCGGACCGCACAGATTTCAGATTTGCCCGGTTCTCTTTGCAGAGCAACTCCCGCGGCTGCAGCAAATCGTTTCAAAGCCGCCGCCATCCGGCTAATGACCGCTAAGTCACGTTCGCTGTAAGAGAAATCGATTTTGATGAACGGAACGCCGTATCGGTCTCTTCTGGCCGGGTCAAGCACGACTTTGTTTTCGTAGCGGGGCTCAACCTCGCCGAATCCCAGTATGGACAGGATGAGATCTTCTTGAATAGGGATATTTTCATACTGTTGATACATCGATACAATGCTTCCGCCACCCATCTGAATCTGGAATGGCTCTCGTTCCGAGGCAGGAGCGAGCAGACCGATATTTCCAGGAATCTCCGTAAATTCCTTTCGGTTTATCTTGCCGATGCCATTGATAAACGAGTGGTCCGTCAAATAATGCCCTATCGCTCTGCCAGGTATGCCGGAATAGAGGAGAAGCCTCGGGTTTTCCAGCGTGCTCGCAGCCATAACGACCTTTTTCGCTTTGATATGATAGGCTCTCAGAGCCGGATCCTTGACGGTGACTCCGGTAACTCTGTTTTTATCCGCATGAATGCGGACACAACGGGCATTTATGGCGACGTCGAAGCTGCGAAGGTTTAACGCATAAGCGAAAAAAGTCATGGAGCTGAAAAAAGGATTGGAGAAAATTTTGCCGTATTTCGACGATTTCGTATAAACGGCATACGGATACGGGATTACATTTGGAAATCCGTTTTCCTGCAGACGTTTAAACAGCAGCTGCTGAGCGGTTGAATCGTCATAGAAATCCGAACTCACCTCCATCATTTGCTCGGCGAGGTTGTAATAAGGATTCATCTCTTCGTATGACACCGGCCAAGCGGCAAACGCGGAAGGCGGGAAACGCGGACTTACCAATCCCCAAAATATGGTTTTGCCTCCAAGCGCAAGAACTTGTTTGGCAAGCGGGAATTCAGCCGGATCTTCTATTGCGGGATAAGGCAATTTATGGCCTTGTATAAACTGCTCTTTCCGTACACTTCCGAGTGTCGGTATACCATTTACATGACTCGGCAGAACGAGACCTCCAGCCTCTACAACGCCAATCTTCAACCCGCTGTTTTTCCACTTTTCGCATAATCTCCAGAGAACCGCTCCGCCGCCTGCGCCGGAGCCGACAATAAGCACATCGTATTCGGTTTGGGCCATTTGCTCGAGCGATGTCAGCGGGATCCATTCATGGAGGGGCTTCAGCACGTTCGGAGGACAATATGGAATTTGCTGATCAGCATTCATACTTATAGCAGAATGAGATGGAAGATAAACGCTCTGCCCTTCGATACGGTAATCCGGTCGTGGAATGTGAGGATTGAGGAGGATGAGCTCCGCCGGATCGATGTTATATTTTTTTGCAATGGCAATTAGGCTTTCACCGGGCTCAGCAACATAAATCCTCAAATTTTTCACGCCCTTTTTGTTAATTATAGATAGGTATGAATGAGGAAGTGCTATTATGTATTTCAAAAGTGGTTTTACCTCCGGGCAAAAGCCCTGCGCTTTTTAATCGCATCATATTTGGAAATGCAGGGAGGATCATTTATGCTGCTTTGACGGACTTTTTATGTACAAAAATTAAGAGAATGACATTTTTGGATAAAAAGTCGGCAGGATCAAGTATTTCATTACCGGCTTCGATTTTCTATACTGAGGGCATTGGAGAATACGTAGAAGGGACGCTGATTATGACGGAAAAATTAAAGCTTGGCATCGTTGGTGCCGGAGGCATCTTTAAACACGCTCATGCGCCCGCATGGCTGGCTCATCCTGAAATAGAAATCGTCGCCATCAGCGATCCGGTTAAATCGGCGGCGGAAGCATTCGCACAAGAGCACAACGTGCCGCATGTTTTTACCGACTACCGTGAGCTGTTAGCGATGGATGAAATTGATGTAATCGATATTTGTACCCCTAACGTGCTGCACTCTGAAGTTTCCATTGCGGCGCTGAAGGCGGACAAGCATGTTTTCTGCGAGAAACCGGATGCGGTGAATCCGGAGGAAGCGCAGAAGATGGAGGATGCCGCTGCAGCGAGCGGTAAAGTGTTAATGGTCATGCGCAACAACCGGTTTAATCCGGCCTCTCAGTTTATGAAAAAATACGTGGATGCGGGACATATGGGAGAAATCTATACAGGGAGATGCGGATGGATCCGCCGCCGCGGCATTCCAGGCAGGGGAGGATGGTTCACCACCAAGGAATTGTCCGGGGGAGGACCGCTTATCGACCTTGGCGTCCATTTTATCGATGTAGCCATGTGGCTGATGGGCAATCCGAAACCGGTAGCAGTCGTCGGAGCAGCCTATAACAAATTCGCGAGTGCGGATGAGAAAAGCGGCGGCACCTTCGACGTCGAGGATTTGGCCAGCGGTTTTATTAGGTTTGATAACGGCGCCTCTTTACAGATCGAGTTCAGCTGGGCTTCCAATATCGAAGAGGAGACCAATTATTATGAGCTGAGAGGCACAAAATCGGGCGTAAGCTTCAAAAATGGAGATATAAAGATTTTCTCGGAAATCGAAGGCACGCTGGTTGATATTATTCCACGTCTTCCGGTACAGCAGCTTTCGGATCATACGAGCAACATCAATCATTTTGTGGACGTCGTGCAGCGGCGCGCCGAGCCGATCATCCGGCCTGAGCACGGCGTGCATATGATTCAAATATTGTCGGCGATTTATGAATCGGCACGGCTCGGTAAGGAAATACGGCTGTAACTTTGATCTTGATTAATAGGCAATGTAACCTTTGGGTTCAACCTCGCATTCTTGCAAGGTTGAGCCCTTTTTGCATTTATGGGTAAAATGCTTCAAGGATACGACAACACGAAACGACAAAACTCCTAAATCATTGCTATAATTACGATATCTTTATGATATAGTATTACATAAAATCACGAGAGCGTTAGAGGAGGAGGCAGCATGAATCACTTTAGGAAACGTCTTCATTCTATGGGGCTCAAAACAAAGCTGATGATGTTGTTTCTCGTAATAACGGTCATTCCTCTTGCTATTCTGGGTATGTTCTCCTACCGCAAAGCATCAGATGAAATACAAATGAAAGCCTACGAAATTATTTCGGAAAATTTATCACAAGTAAACTACAGCCTGACCTATTTTGTGAAAGATATTGAACAGCTGTCCATGTACCTCTACAGCAACAAGGATATCCAGCGCATTCTATCGAAGCCGGCATCACGGAGCGTAAAGGAAAAGCATGAAGACGAACAGACCGTCAATCAAATCCTGGACAGCTTTCTCGGATTTAAATCCTGGAATATCTGGTTGTATGTGCTTGGCGAAAATGGAGACCGATATTTTACCGGAAGTTTTATCCCTCATAATTATCTCGATTATAACCCCGATTGGGGACTGCTGCGCAAATCCCGTCTGGCTGGCGGCGATGCTGCTTGGGATACCCATTACTCCTTTAAAAACTTTGAAGATTACGGTGCGGTATTAAGCTCGGGCCGTCTGCTGAAAGAGATCGGAACAGGCAAGCCGCTCGGATATTTAATTATCGATATTATGGAGCCGGCACTGGCCGATAAATATCAAAAAGCGCATCAGTATCCGGGAGGAGAGGTGTATCTTCTGGATAGTCAAGGCTATGTCATCTCCAGTACACCGTTTAAGCATGAGGTGGGAACCCGCCTTGACAAGAACTATATTTCCGGCGTTCTTGATGGGAAAAAGGGCTTTTTCCGGGTGAATGACGGATCTACGGAAAAAGTCGTCATCTATGATACGTCAGACACCTACGGCTTTAAGCTGGTCAATGTAATTCCTGTCGCGGCCTTGACGGGAGAAAGCTCCAGCATTCGCAATTTAACGATATTCATCGTGATCGCATGTATTTTGGTTTCGTATTGCGCTGCTTATCTGCTGTCCGATTATATTACGCGCCCGCTGCGCAAGCTTCGGCAGCTCATGAAAGAGGTTGAGCAAGGCGATCTTGAGGTGACTTTCTCTTCTAAATACAGGGATGAGGTCGGGCATTTGGGATTCAGCTTTAACCGGATGCTCAAGCGGATCAAGCATTTGATTAACCAGGTGTACGAGAAGCAGCTAAAGGTCCAGGAAGCGGAGATCAAAGCTATACAAGCCCAGTTTACACCCCATTTCTTGTATAATGCGCTGGATTCCATCAACTGGATGGCCAGGATTCACAAAATTGATGAAATAAGCAGCATTGCCGTTTCGCTAGGGAGCCTGCTCCGCTTCAGTATCCACAGGGGAAGTCCTGTTATCCCTATTCGGGACGATATCCAGCAAATCCGCAATTATTTGGTTATCCAACAGCTCCGGTACCGGGACAAAATCACGGTCGAGCTTCTTATCGATGATGATATTTTGGAACTGTATACGCCCAAGCTTCTCATTCAGCCCCTTGTTGAGAATGCAATCAGTCATGGGCTTGAAATGAAGCATGGACAAGGCAAGCTGCGTATTACGGGACAGCTTTGCGATCAGAATGTGCAGTTTGTCATTGAGGACAACGGCGTGGGGATAGATCCGGATTTGCTGCGGCAGCTGCTTGACCGTCAGCATCCACCCGAACAAAATCATCGAACCGGGATTGGCCTGTATAACCTGAACCGTCGCCTTGAGCTTCACTTTGGAAATTTCTACGGGCTGGAAATCGACAGCAAGCCTGGGGAAGGAACGATCATTCAGCTGCGTATTCCGGTCATTCGAGAGGCTCAGGAGGTGGAACGTTATGTATAAAGTCATCATTGCCGATGATGAATGGATTATTCGCGAAGGATTGAAGCATACCGTTAACTGGGAGCAGGTGAAGTGCGAAATTATTGCAGAAGCTGCTGACGGCATACAGTCGCTGCAAGAGATAGTAACCCATAAGCCGGACATTCTGATTTCGGATATTAGAATGCCGGGCATGAACGGGCTGGAGCTCGCCGAAGCGGCGAAGCGGCATTGTCCGGAGCTGAAGGTCATTTTCTTAACGGGATTCGAGGATTTTACCTATGCCCAGCAGGCTGTCAAGCTTAAAGCTGACGACTTTGTTCTGAAACCGACAGATCCGGACGTACTTCTGGAGGCTGTGGGACGGGTATGCAATGAAATTTCAAGCGCGAGATATAATGCCAATACAGTTGAGCATCTTCTCGATTGGAAACAATCCGGAGAAAGCATTATTTTGGAGAAGCTTGTTCATGATGGCATGCTCGGATTTCTGGACAGCCGGTCGCGTCAAATGCTGCATGAAATGCTGGGTTACGGTCACGAGTCAATCCTTGGGCTGCGCGTGGCAGTCGGTGAACTGTCGTCTTTTGTCCGATCGGTTGAGATGGATGCAAACGATCTGATGAGGGTGAGTTTAAGTTCCTGTCTGCAGCATATCATGCTTGGACCGCCGATCTTTCTTGGTGCAGGCAAAGTCGCTCTGCTGCTGGAAGCGACAGATGATATTGTTCAGGATGTGGAAAGGACAGCCCGTCAACTGGATAAAGAAGGGGATGTCCGTTTCGGACTCAGTCGGCCTTACGAAGGGCTGGATAGGTTGGATGCAGCCTACCGTGAGGCTGTTGAAGCTTTGGGCAGCAAGCGGCCGGCTGATTCGCAGGCGGTTCGAGAATATGGAGATATTAAACGTTGGGAGGGCTCGAACGTTCCGGTTGACGCGGAGCATTTCCGCCAAGTCGAAGCTTATATCGAGCAAAATTATGCGGATGAATTGTCGCTGCAGAAGCTTGCAGCTCTATTTCATCTTAGCGAAGCCCACTTCAGCCGTTTGTTCCGTAAACGGACAGGAGTCAGCTTTATCGATTATTTGACCCAAGTACGGATGGAGCAAGCCAAAAAGCTGCTTCGCTCGCCTGATGCGCGCATCAATGAGGTGGCGATTGCTGTCGGCTATCAGGATTCCAGGTATTTCAGCCAGCTATTCCGGAAGATTGTGGGAAGCAAGCCGACTGAATACCGGAACAAGATTAGGCAATAAACAGCGCTGTAAGTTGCAAGCTCGCCTAAATATGAGCCTTCAAGCCGTTCGGTTTCCGAACGGCTTTTTTGTCAATAAAGAAATAGATGATCAAATTATTCAACATTTATGAAATTTTGTCCCATTGAGGGAGTGCCTTCCGGAACGTATAGTAAAAATAGAAGTAAACAAGTTAGATTTGCTCACACAAAATCAATGGGAGGTTGCTTGAATGAAAAGAAAATGGGTTTTGAGCATTGTTGTGATGGTTTTTATGTCAATTATTATGACAGCTTGCGGAACTAGCGGGGAAGGTAATTCGGTTTTAGAAGATTCAGGCTCCAAAAAAGGCAGTCTTACAATTTATTCGCCTAATCCGGCTGAGATTAACAACCCGGTTGTGAAAGAGTTCCAGGATCGGACGGGGATAACAGTTCAATTGATTTCAGGAGGAACCGGTGAACTGCTCAAACGGGTTCAAGCGGAAGCGGGCAATCCGCTCGGGGATGTATTCTGGGCAGGCGGGGCTGACTCGCTGGAATCGTTCAAAGATTATTTCGAGCCATACAAAACCAAGGAATCGGTGAATCTGCTTCCTGCCTATGCGGATGAAGCAGGCTATTGGACACCATTCAACGCGCTGCCGATGGTCATTACGTACAATAAAAATATGGTTTCGGAAGCGGATTTGCCGAAATCCTGGAATGATCTTCTAGATCCGAAATGGAAAGGGAATATTGCTTTCGCCGATCCTAGCAAATCGGGATCTTCCTACACCCAGGTCGTGACGATGCTTACTGCATTCGGAAGAGACGATGAGAAGGGCTGGGATTTTGTGCATAAGCTGGTGAAGAACATGGACGGAAAGATTTTATCGGGCTCTTCCCTGGTGCAGCGCGCCGTTCCTGACGGAGAATTCGCTCTCGGCATTACGCTTGAGGATGCGGCTTTGCGGTACATTGAAGGGGGCTCGCAGATCGGCATTATTTACCCGGAGGAAGGTACATCTGCCGTTCCTGACGGCGCTGCCATTATCAAAGGGACGAAGCATCTCGATGAGGCTCAGCAGTTTATCGACTTTATTGTAAGCAAAGATGTGCAGGAGCTGGTTCAAAAAGAATTTAAAAGACGCTCGATCCGCAGCGATGTCGATCCGGTGGAAGGCCTGCCGCAAACCAAGGATATTAAGCTGGTGAACTACGATTTTAGCTGGGCAGCTAATAATAAGGATGAAGTCATCAAACGCGTTACCCGGATTATGACCGGACAAGAATAATTGGCGCTGGCGGGCGGAAAGACCTTTCATTAGGAATAACCCCCGCCGCCTACATCTGGAGGCTGGTTAATGATGAGCAAGGTTGTTTTCGATCATGTGACCAAATATTTTGGCACGTCCAAGGCAGTAAATGATGCCCATTTCACGATTGAAGAAGGAGAATTTTTCACTCTGCTCGGTCCGAGCGGATGCGGCAAAACGACGCTGCTTCGCACGATAGCCGGATTTTACAGACAGGAAGAGGGAGACATTTATTTTGGAAATAAAGTCATTAACGATGTTCCTACGCATGAGCGAAATATCGGGATGGTCTTCCAAAA
The DNA here is from genome assembly GCF_056269405.1 of Paenibacillus sp. J2L1-98. Lineage (NCBI taxonomy): Bacteria > Bacillati > Bacillota > Bacilli > Caryophanales > Paenibacillaceae > Paenibacillus > Paenibacillus sp. J2L1-98. The sequence continues at coordinate 148,970 of NZ_JBWDNW010000007.1, forward strand.
CTATGCGATCTTCCCGCATTTGAGCGTTTTCGATAATGTGGCCTACGGTCTAAGGGCAAGAAAAGTATCCAAGAAGGAAATTGAAATGCGGGTAATGGAAGCTCTAGAAATGGTAGAACTCACCTCACTCCGGGACCGGATTCCAAACAATATGAGCGGCGGGCAGCAGCAGCGGATCGCGCTTGCGCGTGCCATTGTCATCCGTCCGGCGCTGCTGCTGATGGACGAGCCGCTCTCCAATCTGGATGCCAAGCTGCGGGTGAAGATGAGAACGGACATCCGCAAGCTGCAAAAAGAGCTGAACATTACAACCATTTATGTAACTCATGATCAGGAAGAAGCATTGGCCGTGTCCGACCGGATTGCCGTATTAAGCGAAGGCGTCATTCAGCAAATTGCTTCTCCGCGGGACATTTATATGATGCCGCAAAACCGTTTTGTCGCTAACTTTATCGGGACCTCCAATTTTATGGAGGGTGTATGCTCGGTGAGGGATTCGAGGGCACAGGGGCGGGTCAGGCTGCTGGAGTGGACTGCCGAGCTGCCGTTAAACCGCTCTTATTCAGGCAATGTGATGTTCTCTGTTCGTCCGGAGCAGGTCAAAATACAAATGCAGCCGGCTGCGGATTATCCGTTTCCAGGGACCGTTCAAACGGTAAGCTTCCTGGGCGATAAAGTAAGCTACAGCATAAAACTTGCAGACGGCAATTTGATCGAAGTACATGATCATCCCGGAAAGGGCAGTATGATTTACGGAGAAGGACAAGCGCTGTTTCTGGATTTGCAGCTTCATCAGTCCGTGATGTACGACGGCAGCGGAGGGGAGGTCATTTATTGTGCAAATGAAGCTTAATCAGCATCCGGCACCTGCGGTGCGGCAGAGGCTGTTGCTTCGAAAGTGGGACCTCTGGACCGTCGTAACCGTTTTGGTATATGTATTTCTGTGTGCGTTCGTGCTCTATCCGCTAATCTCGCTGCTGTTTAACAGTTTCATTAATGAGGAGGGCAGCTTCTCTATCCGGAATTACATTGACTTTATTTCATTAAGCTATTACCGGAAAGCGCTGCTCAACAGCTTCATGGTATCGGGTCTGGCAACGCTGCTTGCCGTGCTGATCGGTGTGCCGCTGGCCTACCTCTCCAGCAGATACGATATTAAGTTCAAGGGTCTTATGCAGATGATGGTCATTATGTCTCTGCTTTCCCCCCCTTTTATTGGGGCTTATTCATGGATCCTGCTGATGGGAAACAACGGATTTATAACCCGGTTTATACACAGCATTGGAATTCCTATTCCATCCATCTACGGATGGCATGGCATTGTCATCGTATTCGCACTGCAATTTTATCCGCATATCTTTCTGTACGTGTCCGGCGCGCTGAAAACAATCGATACATCGCTGGAAGAGGCCTCCGAGAGCCTGGGGATGAGCAGTTGGCAGCGGCTTAAGACCATTACGCTTCCGCTCATTTTTCCGACTTTGTCGGCAGGCGCGCTTATGGTATTTATGGCGTCCTTCGCTGACTTCGGCACGCCTATGCTGCTGGGCCAAGGTTTTAAGGTGCTTCCGATTTTGGCGTATGAGCAGTTTATCAGCGAAATGGGGGGCAATCCGGCGATGGCCAGTACGCTCAGTATCGTACTGATTGTATTCTCGACGGCCATACTTTTCTCGCAGCGGTATTTCGTATCGCGCAAAAATTATTCGATGACCGGCATGCGGACGCCAAAGGTGAAGCCGCTGAATAAGTCCGCTAAGATTCTGCTGACCGTACTGGCCTTCATTCCGGCGACTATTTCGATTTTGCCTCAGCTGACCGTGCTCGTAACGTCATTTTTGAAAACAAACGGACCAGTATTCCACCGCGGTTTCAGTCTGGACAGCTATAGGGAGGTTCTGTACCGTGTTCCCCGTGCGATCTTGAATACGTACACGTATTCTATTATCTCGATCGTCATTATGATCGTAGCCGGCATGATGATCGCCTATATATTGGTGAGACGCAAGTCTAAGCTGACTGCTGCGCTTGACGGCATTATTATGATTCCTTATGTCATGCCGGGTACGGTGCTCGGAATCAGTCTCATAATTGCGTTTAACAAGCCGCCGGTCGTGCTGACAGGCACCTGGATTATTCTTGTGATTGCATATGTGGTGCGTAAAATACCGTATACGATCCGCTCCAGTTCGGCCATCCTTCATCAGCTGGACAAAAGCGTGGAGGAAGCTTCCATCAGTCTGGGTGTTCCGCCGATGAAAACATTTTTCAAAACGACGGGCCGGCTAATGGCGCCGGGAGTCGTATCGGGCGCGATTCTAAGCTGGATTACAACGATAAATGAGCTCAGCTCGACGCTGGTATTGTACTTTGGGGCTACGGCAACGATTTCCGTCACGATTTATAGCGAGGTATTCACGTCCAACTACGGAACAGGTGCCGCCTTGGCCTCCATCCTTACGGTAACAACGCTTATTTCGCTCCTTATAGCAAATAAACTATCGGGTGGAAAAGGCCTCTCGCTCTAGCCTGGGCCAGCTGCCGTACTACCCCTTCCTGCAATCCGCTTTGCCTATTATAATGACAGTAATCAGGAAGAATGATTAAAGTTGTTGGTTACAATGGGGAATAGGTAACAGGCAGTAGGCAATGTACGGCAGGGAGGTATAGGCGGTTGACTAAAAATGGAATCGTATGGCTGGCTTTGCTGGTCATTATAGCCGTGAGTCTGATGGTATACTCAACTTACTTTTACAAGCTGTCCAATTTTCAGGATCAGCACATAGTCAGGACGGAAGCGGTGGATTGCTGGATTTACAGCAGCGGCTGGGAGCCGATAGTGGAGCAGTTTCAGCAGGAGCATCCGGATGTGCGTGTAAATGTGCGGCTGTTCAATTCCTACGAGGATTTAAATAGTGAACTGCTCGCCGCGGTTTCGGCAGGCCGTGCGCCTATGGTTGTCGAACTGGATAGTACGCAGGGATATAAAAGCTTGGCAGATGCAGGGATATTACGGCCTGCACACGAATATGCGGAGCTTCCTTCCGATATTTTGCAAGCGGCAGATACAGCCTTCTTGTATCGGGGGAAACGCTGGGCGGTACCGGCCGGAGTGGCCGTCCCCGTATTGTTTTATAATCAGGATCGTTTGAGCTGGATGGGGTTTAAGCAGCCGCTGAAGTTCCGCGATCTAAGCTCATTAGGAACAACGCTGCGGGAGCGGACGGAAGTGTTGTCTCAGCTGGGATCAAACATCGAGCAGCAGGAGATTTTGGCAGTGGATGATGAGCTATCCTTCATATTCCTGAATTTACTGGGAAATGCCGAGCTGAACAAAGGGAAGGATTCCTTGCGCAATCTTCTGAATATGTGGAAAGGGCTGGTGTATGAATCCGCAGTCATGGAGCCTTTGAAGCACCGCCTTGCGGTCAGCAAGTTTATGACAGGAAAAACATGGTTTCTAATAGCGAATTCGACTCATATTCATGAATTGGACCGTTATATTGCGGGCAAGTTCGCCTATAGTATATTGCCGCTACCCGGCGCAGCAGCAGCTATGCCGTTTCCCCGTGTCAGTGCATTCGCAGTAGTTGCAGGCAGTGAAACAAGCGCTTATGCGGGAGCGTTGGCTGAGTATTTTGCAGCTCCCGCTGTTCAGAATAACATAGTTTCCTTAAATGGCTATATGCCTATTCGGCGGGATGTGTTGGATAAACAGATTTCAGATCCGTCCATCCCGGAGAAATATAACAGGCTGCTGCAGATCGGAGCCGGGCTCAAGGGGCAAACATTTTACATGACCGATCAAGCAAATCTGGAGCATATATCCGAAATGCTTATGCGGCTGGAAGGTGATCCGGATGATGATTTGGAGCAGGAGATCGAAGAAATGCTTTGGATGCTGCCATAAGCGGGACCGGAAAAAGTTAACGGAGGGAGAGAGTGCCTATGAAACTGCATACCATTTCAATTCAAGGGGTCGGGGAGTGGAACGAGGACGCCTTCGTCCTGGATGAGAGCCGCCATATTTTCGGTGTTATAGACGGTGCGACTTCACTTGTGCCCTATCGGGGGGCAAACGGGGAAACCGGCGGGAGATTGGCTTCCCAGTGCATCAAACGATTTTTCGAGGAACTGACGGATGAGGATGAGACCCGGGATCTCGAAGCTTTAACGCTGGAAGCCAACCGCAAGCTCGGACGGGAAATGGCTGAGAGCGGCGTTAATTTACAGTCGAAGGAAGAGCTGTGGACAGCGGGGATGGCAATGATAAGAGTCAGTGAGAACCGGATCGAATTCGTCCAAGCCGGTGATTGTATGATATTGGCCAAGTATAACGACGGCTCTATGAGAAGCATCACGAGAGATCATGTAGCCCATATTGACAGGGATTCCAAAAAGATCTGGGAGGCGGAGATTGCTTCGGGTGTACGATCGAAAGCGGCGCTCTGGGAGAAGGTCAAGCCGATTATTTTGGGAAATAAGAAAAGGATGAATACGGCTGAAGGTTATTCGGTGCTTAATGGGCTGCCTGAGGCCGGGCGGTTCCTGGAATACGGCAGAATGAACCGCATCGGGCTCGATAAGCTTCTGCTTGTGACGGATGGCCTGTTCTATCCTGAAAAAAGTCAGGAACAAGGCAGCCGCAATCCGGATGAACAGCTTCTGAACGGGATTGAAATGATGGGATTGGAGCCTTATGCGCATTGGCTGATTGCGCTCGAGGAAGAGGATGCGGAATGCATCAGGTATCCGAGATTCAAAAAATCTGATGACAAAACTGGAATTTGGATTGAGCTGTAGATTCAGCACTTATAAACATGAATGGCGGATCAGGACTATCCCTGTTCCGCTATTTTTTAAGTTTTGACAATTTATCGGACTTGCTGGATTATTAAGTGGTATCATAAAAAAACATCTGATTTGCTTTGGAAGCAGAGCCGCCATTTATACTATCAGCACATCGTATAACATAGGGAGGGAAATATAATTATGATCGTTTATAAAGGTAAGCAGTATGTATGTCATCTTGATATTGGCATGGAACTTATAAGCAGCAAATGGAAGGCTGTTATACTTTGTCACTTAAACGATGGTCCAAAACGTTTTTTAGAATTGCAGAGGATCGTTTCCGGTGTCAGCCAAAAAGTAATTAATGAAAAACTTAAAGAATTAGAGGAAGACGGCCTTATTCAAAAAACCGTTTATGCAGAAGTACCGCCGAAGGTTGAGTTTAGTATTACGCAAGTTGGAAAAGAGCTGTTCCCGGCATTGGATATCATTCAAAAATGGTCGGAAAAAAATTTCTCGGAAAGTTTTGAAGCAATGAAATAGTCTGAGTCCTGTATAGCAGTCTCTCAGCCAGCCATTTCCTGAATTGATGCGCAGCAGTACGTTGAATGCTGATGTATGGCGATTCTCATTGGCTGGCTTAAGTTGTTTTGAAAACGCATTCATGATTGTCTTCCCAATACTCTTCGCAAGTCTCATGCTGTAAAACTGCGTGAAATTCCCCTAAACCTGAAAAACGATTTCCTCGAGTTTGACTCTCTAATGAGCTTAAAATCTCCATTTGCGAAAGCCGAGTAAAATAATTTGCTATGCAGCTCCATAAGAACTGCTGAAGCGAAACAAATCTTACCAATAGGTAAGATATCTTACTGAAAAGTGGGTACTGTTGCTTAAAAACAGAGACATATATACTGAGGTTGTTCTTTTCATAGCTCGAGCAGAGTTTATGTATAAAGATTCAAAACAAATTAATAGGAGGGTCTTTAATTGGAAACGGGATTAAAAGGTAAAAAAGTACTTATTACAGGTTCAACATTAGGGATTGGACATGCAATCGCACTTGCTTTTCTTGATGAAGGGGCAAAGGTCATTATTAATGGCCGGAATAAAGAACAGGTAGATATAGTCGTTAAAGAGATGCAGCAATCTCATCCAGGCAGTGAAGTAAGCGGGATAGCTGCTGACCTCAGCTCTCTTGAAGGCGCAAACGGGCTTTATGATGAGGCGACCAAAGACGGTAAGCTGGATGTTTTGGTCAACAATGTCGGCATCTATGGTGTTGTGCCGTTTGTAGAAATAAGCGATGAAGAATGGTTCAACATTTACAATGTTAATGTGATGAGCATTGTAAGATTATCCAGAAGAGCGCTTCCGGATATGCTGGAAGAAAACGCAGGCAAGATTATTAATATCGGCAGCGAAGCTGGAATTAGAGTGAATAGCGATATGGCGCATTATTCCACTTCAAAGGCTGCGTGCTTAGCACTGACAAAATCATTAGCAGAGATGACGAAAGGGACTAGAGTTACCGTAAACAGTATACTGCCTACGGCAACAATGACTCCAGGTGTCAAAGACTATCTTGAAACAATTGCAGCAAGAGACGGCATTACGCTTGAACAAGCCAAAATTAATTATTTTGCGAACGGGACGGATGCAGGCTCATTATTGCAAAGATTTTTAACAGTTGAAGAGGTAGCGATGACTGTCATTTTCGCAGCTGCCAACAATGGAATAAACGGAAATAATATTCTCATTGATGCTGGTGTCATTAAACATCTTTAATAGCGAAAGCGCCATTCCCCCCGCAACTAGCTGCGGGGAGAACGCATGCGTTTCTTTATTGGCAGTAATGAAAGCGATTGCAAATATGAATCGGGAGGCTTACAAAATGAGTAATAAAAAAACGTATTCTAAGCTTATTTCAATATTGCTCGGATTTTCTTTAGTTATGGCAACGCTTACAGCTTGTAAAAGCGAAGCAGCAGTCAGCACGGAGCCCCAAACGGAATCGGCAACGAAGGCTAAAGAAGAAAGAGTCTATTACTTTGTTTCAGGCTTTCAATCGCATCCCTATTTAATTGACGCGCATTCCGGATTTAAGTATGCCGCTGAAAAATTGGGCGTGAAAATTGTGAAAATGGGACCGGACGGATTTGATAGTAAAGCAACTTCGGAAGCTATGGAACAAGCAATCGCCAAAAAGCCTGCCGGGATTATTACATGCTTATGGGATTCGGCATCCGTTCCTGCTATAAAGCGTGCGATGAAAGAAGGAATCCCGGTTATAGCGATGACGTCTACCGTCCCGGATGCTGGAGTCATGACTTACATCGGACTTGATAATTATCAATCCGGTGTAGATACGGCTAAAGAATTGATCAAACAAGCGGGCGATACAGGAAACTTAGTTGCACTCGGCAATTGGGGGGCTTCTAATACGGATGAGAAATTTAGAGGATTGATGGACGGATTGAAAGGAACAAATTGGAAATTGCTGAGTAAAGTCGATGATAAAGCAAATACGGAGGCTGCCATTGAAGCTGCAAAGTCCGCTTTTAATAATTATAAAGATTTAACGGCAATTGTCGGGTTAGATTCAAGCTCAGGCACCGGCATCGGATCTGCTATGGAAGAGTTGAAGGTTGATCCTGCACGCGTTGCCGTAGTCACACATGATAGAGAGACCGGAACAATTGAATATATTCAGAAAGGTTATATCCGTTCTTCGATCATAAATAAAACAGCAACAGATGCGTATATGTCTATTTTGTTGTTAGAGGCTTATAACGATCAAAATATCGGTTTAAAAAATGTTCCTGTAGCAAGAGACAATGAAAAAGCCGGTATAAACATTATGCCTGAGATCATGTATGAACACACAGTAGTCATCGATAAAAACAATGTTGAAGAGTTTGTATATAAAAACCTTCCCCGGTTTCCAAAAGGAGAAAAATTGTACAAATAGAAAAGAAGGGCAGGGAATCTAATTTCCGAAATTAGATTCCCGGCTTCACTAAATGAACAAGTTCATTCATGCATGATGTTGGAAGCAGTGAAAATGAATAGTGGGAGAATGGGTGCGATGAGTAAGCAAAATGAAAATTTTTTAGTCATTAATCATGTCGCCAAACGTTTTGGAGTCGTTACCGCCCTTCAGGATGTTTCGTTTTCTGTCAGCAAAGGAGAAATCCACACTTTGCTAGGCGAGAATGGAGCCGGGAAGAGTACGCTTATTAAAATCATTATGGGTGAACAAGCGCCTGACTCGGGATCAATCATTATCGACGGAATGCCTGTGGACATTTATACGCCTAAGCATGCACAATCGCTCGGTATTTCTATGGTTCATCAAGAGCTGGCCGTTTTCGAAAACATGACCGTAGCTGAAAACATATTTCCAGACAGCAATTTTAAAAACAAATTCGGTTTGATCGATAAACGGCGTTTGAACAGCGAAGCAAAGAAGACTTTGGATATTTTTGAATTAAACATCGATCCTGATCAAAAAATGAACGCATTGACGCTGGCGGAACAACAAATGGTAGAAATTTTAAGGGCAATAAGCCTTAATAAAAAAATAATTATGCTGGATGAACCTACTTCCAGCTTAAATAACGAAGAAGCTGAGCGGCTGGTGAAAATTTTAAAGAAGCTTAGAAACGATGGCATAACGATCATCTATATTTCTCACCGGCTGAATGAAATTCTAGATTTAAGTGACCGGGTGACCGTACTACGGGACGGCAGCTTTATTTGCACACTAATTAATGATGAAAGTCTGACTGAAAACATTCTAGTGAGCAAAATGGTTGGCAGAGAGCTTACCGGCAGTGTATATGTGAAAAAGGACTATGTATCTTTGCCGGAAAAAGAAACGATATTCGAAGTAAAAGGCCTCTCAAAAAAGAACTCTGTTAACAATATCAGTTTCAGCCTGAACAAAGGTGAAATATTAGGCTTTTACGGATTAGAGGGGTCGGGAACAACTGAATTATCGCGGATGCTTTATGGTCTAGAAGGTATAGATAAGGGAGAGTTTTTTTATAAAGGGAAAAAACTAGTGAATATTACCCCGATAAACTTGATTGAACATAAGATCTTATATCTTAACAGCAACAGAAAACATGCGGGATTACTGTTAAATATGTCTGCCATGGATAATATGTCATTACCTGTGCTTAAAAAATTATCGAAATTTTCATTTGTGGATGTTAAGGCATTGAAACAATATACAACGGAATTTATTAATAAATTTTCGATCGCCATCGCTTCCATTTGGACGAAACCGGGAACTTTAAGCGGAGGCAATCAGCAAAAGCTAATGTTGTCCGTCTGCTTAGGCACGGAACCGGAGTGCTTTATTATCAATGAACCTACCCGCGGTATTGATGTCGGCGCCAAAACGGAAATTCATAAATTTATTTTAAATATTGCTAAACAGGGTGTGAGTATGATCGTCTTTAGCTCTGATTTACCTGAGTTAATAAGTCTGGCAGACCGAATTATTATTATGCGGAATAAGACGATTAGCGGTGAACTCGGAAGCCATGAGATTACTGAAAATGAAATTATGTCGTTTGCGGCATTATGAGATGGGACGGGGGAGTAAGAAGGATGTCAACGGAAAGTAAAGCAGCCATAATAAAAACAAGCCGGTCTCAACTGAGAGTGGATATTGGAGCAGTATCTATTATTCTTATCACCGTTATGCTCAGCATCATACTTGGTGCTACTACGAGCAGTTTTTTTTCATATAACAACATCTATTCGATTTTGTTCGGTGTTTCTATTCAGTTTTTTGCAATCATCGGTTTTACTTTTTTAATGATTATGGGTGAATTAGATATGTCTGTTGGCGCGGTTTATGGATTTAGCGGAACTATGCTAGGTACATTAATGATTAAAACAGATATGCCTTTTATCCTTGCGTTTATAGTCACGATATTAATTTGTGCTTGTTTTGGAATGATTTCCGGATATGTTGTAACTAAATTTAGAGTGAACTCTATGATGGTAACAATTGGAATGATGACCTTGATACAGGGCATAAATTGGATCCTGATAGGATCGCTGCAAGGTTATACTTTTCCTGATACGTATAGACATTTTATCAATCTTCGAATAGGAGCCATTCATTGGAGCATTCTTTTTATGGTTTTAATCGTTGCCGCTCTTGAGGTTTTAATGAAAAATTCGACAGTGTTTAAAAAAATGTATTATGTGGGCTCCAATATTGAAACAGCGCGAATTTATGGAATAAAATCTGAAAAGATCAAAATTATTACCTTTGCTGTTTCCAGCGCTACTGCTGCTATTGGCGGTATTCTTGCCACTTCAAGAATCATGCACGCGGATGTAACAACAGGCGTTAATTTAGAGTTTCTAATGATTACAGCTGCAGTCGTGGGCGGGGCAAGCCTGTTTGGCGGAAAAGGCAGCGTGATGCGATCGGTTCTTGGATTGCTGTTTCTGTCTGTAATCTTTAATGGAATGATTATTTTTAAAATTGATCCCTTTATTCAGCATGTGATTGTTGGGTTTATTTTAATAGTTGCTGTGTTTATTGACACCTTGCTGAACAAAATGACGAAATAATTTTCGCAATTTAATGACGGAGGAATAAATATGAATTTCAAAGGTTTGCGAAGTATGTACAAAAGAAATGAGTTTGTTTCTTTTTCTATAAGTGTTTTGCTTATTATCGTTCTCGTATCCTTCAGCCCGTATTTTTTAGATATGGCTAACCTAGATTCATTGCAGACGGCAATAGCGCCGGCAGGCATAATCGCAATCGGAATGATGGTGTTGTTAATAACTGGAATGTTCGATCTGTCGGTAGGCTCCATTATGAGCATTAGCGGCGTCGTAACAGCCATGCTATTAGATGGGGGCATGCCTGTCATTCCTTCCATTCTAATCGGAATATTAGCGGGAGCGGTTATTGGTTTGATTAACGGTTTTTTAGTCGCTCACGCTAAAATAAATCATTTGATTGCAACCATTGGAATGATGTACATGATAAAAGGCATTTCTGAAATATTGTTAGTAGGCGAAGGAAGAGAAGGATACAGAAATTTCCCCGAACAGTTTATTCAAATGGGTACAGGCAAGTTTCTTGGCATCTACTACATGTTTTGGATTATGTTAATTGTTGTTGTGCTTGCGCAATTGTTTGTTCTTTTTACGCCGGCGGGAAGGAAACTGTATTATATTGGCGGAAATCCGGAAGCTGCAGGCTTAATGGGCTTCAATGTGAAAAAAATTAAAATGCTTGCATTTGTGCTCAGCGGGACATTATCTGCAGTCGCAGGCATTCTATCGACAGCTCGTTATGAAATGGCCAATAGATATATGGGACAAGGCATGCATATGAGCATCATCATTAGCTGCATTATTGGCGGCAGCAGCCTGGCTGGCGGGAAGGGCTCTGTTGTAGGAGCTATATTTGGCGTTATATTTTCTTCCTTGCTCAGCAATTACTTCAACTTATTTGAGGTGAAGCCGCAATGGCAAAATGTTGTGATCGGTATCATATTAGTCATTGTAGTCATATCGGATGGATACCTGTCATTACGAAAGCAGCGTGAATTGGGTAGAATCTAATCGTTTCTTTTTTTGCTGTTCAATGCGGCTTAAGGTATAAATATTTTTATGGATATTGAACTATAATCTAATTGGATTTATAGGAGGCCTGGAGCTACAATAGCATTGCAACAGCAAATCAGAAACGGGGAGAGGAACCCATATGCAAAAAAATATATTAATCGTTGTCACCTCGGCCAGTCAAATAAATAGTGAGAAGTCCACAGGGCTTTGGTTTTCGGAATTTGCCGAGTCGTATCTTGCGTTTTCAAAACAAGGCTTTAATATTACAGTAGCGAGTCCTTTAGGCGGTAAAACTCCGATTGATCAAAACAGTTTAAGCGCTGATTTGCATCAGGAGCTATTGGACACTGAAAAATTTCTTGCGAATACGACCAGGCTGGATGAGGTAAAGGCTGCGGATTATGATGTCATTTTCTTGCCGGGCGGTCACGGAACGATGTTTGATTTGCCGGATAACGAGAAGCTTCAATCGTTACTAAGAGAGTTTTATGAGGCAGGAAAAATGGTTGCCGCGGTTTGTCATGGACCGGCTGCATTAGTCCATGCAAAGCTATCGGATGGTAAATATTTAGTGGAAGGCAAACGGATGACAGCCTTTACGGATACGGAAGAAAAGGCTGCCGGATTGGATCAATTTATGCCTTTTCTATTGGAGTCCAAGCTTCGTCAAGCAGGCACGCTCTTTGTAGCAGCACCGGATTGGAGCGATCATTATGAAGTTGACGGTCAATTAATAACAGGTCAAAATCCTCAATCAACACTTAGCGTGGCTAAAGAAGTTATTGCGAGATTGAAATAAGTGCAAGACTAAACGGGATCATATGTAACAGGACGACATTTTGCTGTTGTCCTGTTATTATTTGTTTTTATGCGCGAACGGCTATTGTTTCTTCTTTATCTATTTTATTAATGGTAATCATGTCAGCATTAAAGCATCTTGTAATCTAAAAAACATATGGAGGAGTACGAATGAAAACCTTTCATTTTAACAATCCTACCAAAATCCTTTTTGGACGTGGACAAGTTGAACAAATTAAAGTTGAAATTCCAACGTATGGTCAGCGCATTTTATTTCTTTATGGGGCAGGAAGTATTAAAAAAAATGGTATTTACGATCAAGTAATCAATGCCCTTTCTGGAATCAGTGACGTTCATGTGGTGGAACTGAGCGGGGTGGAGCCCAATCCGCGATTAACAACGGTAAATAAGGGAATTGAACTCGTAAGAGAAAATGATTTGGATTTCATTCTCGCTGTTGGCGGAGGGAGTGTAATTGACTGTGCAAAAGCCATCGCTGCCGGTGTCTATTACGAAGGTGACGTTTGGGATATTGTGTCTAATAAAGCAATTCCGACAAAAGCCGTTCCTATCGGTACGATCTTGACAATCTCTGCGACTGGATCAGAAATGAATGGCGGTTCGGTCATTACCAACTGGAAGGAAAATGATAAACGCCATTTTGTCTCAAAGCATACTTTCCCTAAATTTAGTATATTGGATCCGGAAATTACTGCTTCCGTACCAAAAAACCAAACTGTCTATGGTATTGTAGATATTATGACTCATGTATTGGAACAATACTTCCATACTTCTTCCAATGTACCATTGCAAGAACAGATTGGAGAGTCCATTCTACATACAACTATGGAAGTGGCACCTAAATTGATCGATGATCTTCAAAATTTTGAATATCGAGAAATCATCATGCTTAATGGAACGTTTGCATTGAATGGCATTTTATCCATGGGTGTTGTTGGAGATTGGGCCACCCATAAGATTGAGCACGCGGTCTCAGCTGTTCATGATATTCCTCATGGTGGCGGACTCGCGATCTTATTCCCTAACTGGATGGAATTTGTCGCTTCGAAAAATCCTGAAAAAGTAGCTCAATTAGGGTTGCGTGTTTTTGGGATTGAAGCTGGAAATAAAAAAAACGCTGAACTGGCAGCAGAGACCATTCGAAAATTACGTGCGTTCTGGCGTTCATTAGGGGCGCCAGACAAACTTTCCGATTATGGAATTGATGATTCAGAAATCGATTTAATGGTTGAAAGAGCAATGGTGGACGAAACTATTGGCAGATACATCCCTTTAAACAAACAAGATGTTGAGACTATTTTAAGAAAATCATTATAGTGTTCTTCAAGAACAATCGAGAGGTGTTTTGTTTTGAGCAATCGACTTTTTTCTCCGTATAAGCTGAAAGGATTACAATTAAAAAACCGAATTGTTATGGCGCCTATGTGTCAATATTCCGTCACCGCTAAGGACGGCAAGCCAAACGACTGGCATTATGTTCACTATATGAGCCGCGCAATAGGCGGGACAGGCTTAATTATTATAGAAATGACTGACATTGATCCGGATGGCCGCATAACAGATTTTGATCTAGGCTTGTGGTCGGATGAGCAGATTTCGGCATTTTCTAAAATAATCGAAGGGGCGCATGCTCATGGCGCAAAAATTGGCATTCAAATTGCTCATGCGGGCCGCAAAGCCGAAGATGCGGAAGTGCCGGTGGCTCCATCGGCCATAAAGCTTCCTGAATCCCATTTTAAAATGCCCCGCGCGCTTACGAAGGGTGAAATTAAAAGGATGATACAGCTATTTGCCGATGCAGCCCGCCGTGCGGTTCAAGCAGGGGTAGATATGATCGAGCTTCACGGAGCCCATGGCTATTTAATCCACCAGTTCCACTCTCCCTTAGCTAATAAGCGCGAAGATGAGTACGGCAAGGACCTGTCTAAATTCGGTGTAGAAGTCATAAAAGCCGTCAAAAAAGAACTGCCGGCAAATATGCCGTTAGTGTTCCGGATCTCGGCAGCCGAGTACGCTGATGGCGGTTATCAGATTGAACATGCCGTTGCGCTCTGTGAAGCTTATCAAGCAGCAGGCGTCGATTCGTTTCATGTAAGTACTGGCGGGGAAAGACTGGGTGGGGAAAGAAAGCCCGGCAATTATCCAGGCTACCAGGTGCCGTTTGCCCGGAAAATCCGGGAAGCGCTGAACATACCTGTTATTGCGGTAGGGATGCTGGAGGAGCCGGCGGTTGCTGAGTCCGTCATTGGCAATGAAGACGCAGATTTGGTGGCGATCGCCCGCGGCATGCTTCGCGATCCTTACTGGGCCGCGCATGCTGCCCTTTCGCTGAGAAGCGATCATATCCATGTTCCAAAGCAATATGAGCGAGCTTATCTGTAAAAAAGTGTTCGGTAAATCGCTGGAACATATGCGGTTTTGAGGGGAGGGAGTGCCTGCTTATCGTCTTCGGACTGTAAGAGCAGGTATCTCCCTCTAACTTATATGTTAAGGTTAGAGAGAAAGTACGGAGCGAAAGGATTTTGTTCATGGCCAATTTTGAATGGTATCGAAGTTTCATAAGCATTTATAAACATAGTTCCGTATCGGAAGCAGCCAAAACGCGGATTATGACACAGCCTGCCATGAGTCAACATTTGGCTGCCCTAGAAGCAGAGGTTGGCGAGCCATTGTTTATTAGAACATCGAGGAATATGGTTCCGACTGAACGGGGAAAAGAGCTTTATTCGCAATTGGCTCCGCTTATTGAAGCGCTGGAGGAGACGACGCTAAGTTTCAGAGCAGTCTCATCTCCCACGCTTCCGATTGTCAAAATCGGCACGGCGCAAGAGTTTTTTCGAGAAAAAATTGCGCCGTGCCTTGGAAGCCTGAATATGCGTGTGTTTGCATATTACGGGTTAGCATCGTATATTTTAGAATTATTAACGGAAGATAAGGTCGACATCATTGTAACATCGCAAAAGCATTCGGCCCCCGGGGTTGAATATATCCGATACGTAGAGGAAGAGTTTGTTTTAGTTGCGCCATATGATTTGGAGGAACCTGCGTTCAATCCTATGAAGCAGCTGGAGACGTGGTTATGTTCACAAACTTGGATCAGCTACGGCCTTGAATTACCCATTATCAGAAGATTTTGGAGGGAGCACTTTCAAAAACGTCCTCAAATAAAACCCGAGCATGTGCTGCCCGATTTGCACATTATTTTGTCTGCCATCGAACATGGTGCTGGAATTAGCTTATTGCCTACTTACATGCTGGCAAACTCCTTGCAATCGAACAAAGTAAAAATCATTTGTGAGCCTTATAAAGTAACGAATGATTTATATCTTGCTTACAAAATAAAAAATCGAAACATACCCAAAATAAATATGATGATAGATGCTATTAAAGAAAATAGTTAATTGGATACGTCCTGATCAAGCTCTCTGATCAAAACAATTTTTCCTTTGGTCCTGCCAGTCTGATTAGACAGATGGGCTTCACGTACGCCTTCGACAGTCATCGGGTATGTTTCGGTAACAACCGGTTTCAGTCTGCCCATTTCGACCAAACGTTTAATATGATTGAGGTTGGAAGCATCCGGACGTGTAAATACATACTCGATATGCAGGTTTTTCTCTTTCACTGCAGGAGAGCAAGATTTAGAATCATGGGGTCCGCCAAATATGGTAGCAATCGTCCCATTTGGTTTCATCCAATTGACTGCATCCAAAAAGACTTGGCCGCCAAGGGTATCAAGAGCAAAATCAAAATAATTTTTATAATCGTTCGTTAGCGGTTGATCGTACGCTATAACCTCGTCAGCTCCCAATGAACGAACGAAGTCAACGTTACGGCTGCTAGTTGTTGTCGTTACGTTGGCGCCTAATGTTTTTGCTAATTGTATGGCAGTTGAACCAATTCCGCCGCTTCCGGCTAAAATGAGGACGTTCTGTCCTTCGATTACCTGACCGGTTTCCACGAGCGCCTGCCATACGGTTAATCCAACGAGCGGTAGTGCTGCAGCTTCGGTATAAGTCAAGCCTTTTGGCATTAATGTGACGAATCTCTCCGGTACGTCAATTTGATTCGCATACGTTCCATGCTTCTCGATTTCCGGACGGAAAAAGACGTCGTCCCCAACACGAAGAGAACGAACCTTTTCTCCCACTTCCCTAATGACTCCTGCTCCATCCCAACCTAAAATCAGAGGCAGTTCATAAGGGAAGCTTTGCTGCAGCAAGCCTTCACGTATTTTCCAATCGACAGGATTAACGCCGCTGGCCCGAATGGCAATTCGAACCTCATCCGGTTGAAGCTGCGTTTCCGGTACTTCGATAACAGTCAGCTGTGAGCTGTCGCCGTACGCTTTAATCCCAATGCCTATCATCCTGATTGCTCCTTTTAAATTGAACACCCGGAGTATTAATAATATCCGGGTGTTCGGCAGATACTTCATCTAATAACTTAATTATTTAACGATTCGATGCGGCGGGAAGTGCGGCAGCACGTATTCGCCTAGTTCATGTATGACTTCGCTCGCTGGACGGGGGCTATCGAATAGAGCAAAGAAGAGATGATTAACACCAATTTGTTGATACATTTTAAGAAGTTCTAGCAATTTATTACGTCCGACCCGATAACCAAGCCGAATTGGAACAGCTTCTTCATTAGGATCTTCCGCTAAATCGAGATGCATGGGCATAGAGAATGGATGAAACGTTGTATGGTTTTGCCGAGCAGCCGATTCTCGCCATGCGTTTATGACTTCTAACTGTCGTAATGGTGATTGCGGATAATACATCCATCCGTCGCCGTTCAATCCAAGCCAATCGAGATCTTGCTGCGCAAAACCGGTAACCATTGTAGGAATTTTTTGCTTCAGTTTCGGTACGAGTGTCGCTTGCTGGATTTGACCGTAAGGCGAGTCAATCGTAGGGTAATGCTCATAAAGTGCCTTTTCGAGAAAGGATAACGCTTCACGGAACTGAGCGCCGCGGCTGGGATGGTCGACTCCAAGTCCTTTAAAGTCAGCCCGCCTGTCTCCGGATGAGATACCCATGATGAGCCTTTCCGGAAAGAGTGCTTCGATCGTTGCCACTTCTTTCGCCAGCCTTAGCGGATGGCGAAGAGGAAGCACCAGCGCAGATGTTCCAAGTGCGATTTTTTTTGTCTGACTAAGCAGATGTGTACCGAAAATCAAAATATCGTAAATTTGACCGACAGCCGGATCCCCAAAATTGGGATCTTCCAATATAACGTCCCGGAGCCACAGCGTAGTAAATCCGTATTTTTCAGCAGTTTGGGCCAGCTCAACTTGTTGAGCCATCGTTGGTGTGTTATTTTGATAGTTTTCTAGTGGAATATGGAGACCAAGCGTTAACTCGCCTTCCTTGTACATGCTCTGATAAGTCTGATGACGCTCAAACATCCGAATTTCCCCCCTGCATTATTTTCGTTCGAGTTTGGCAGAAATTGCTGTGAGTATAATCGCAATGACAACCATAAGCGCACCGATCCACGGCGTATGCACAAGGCCCATGGAGTCGATAACAACTCCGCCGACAATCGAACCGACTGCAATACCGATGTTAAATGCCGCAATATTAATGGCAGAAGCAACATCAACCGCTGAAGGCACGTACTTTTCAGCAAGTTGGACGACATATAACTGAAGACCGGGCACATTCATGAAGGCGAGCAGACCCATTAAGATTACACCGATTACGCCAGCCGTTTTAAATGGAGCAAGGAACGTTAGAAGGACTAGAACGGCCGCTTGTACGATAAACATCCAAAATAGTGCACGCAGCGGGTTTTTATTAGCCAATTTTCCGCCAACGGAGTTGCCAAAAGCGACAGCAATACCATAGGCGATCAAGAGGATGTTAATTACGCCATGACTTAGTCCGGTTACATCGTGCAGGAGCGGAGTTAAATAAGTGAAAGCGACAAAAGTCCCGCCATAACCGAATGCTGTGATAAGAAAGCCCAGAAGCAGACGGCCGTTTGTGAGCAGCCGGAACATATCTGTGAATTTGGCTGGCGGAGATTGTTTCAAGTTTTTAGGGATGAGTAAGGCGCTTGAAATGATCGCAATAACCCCAAGCAAGGCAACGCCCGCAAAAGTAGCTCTCCAGCCGAATGCTTGCCCGATAAATGTTCCGAGTGGAACACCGGTAACAATGGCAATAGTAAGTCCGGTGAACATAAGCGCGATGGCACTACCCTTTTTTTCTGGAGCTACTAATTGAACGGCGATGGTCGCTCCAATGGAGAAAAAGACGCCATGCGAAAATGCTGTAATGAACCGTGCAATAAGCAGAATTTCAAATGACGGTGAAAGTGCGGCGACTGCGTTGCCGATGATGAAAACGACCATCAGCGCCATGAGCAAGGACTTGCGGCTCATCCGATTAGTAAGCGCGGTAATGATGGGCGCTCCGACCGCGACACCGATCGCATAGCCTGAAATAAGAAGTCCAGCTAGAGTGATGCCGATTTGCAGATCATCGGCGATGGATGCAAGCAAACCTACAGGAACAAATTCCGTAGTACCGATACCGAACGCGCTTATAGCAAGGGCAAGAAGCGCCCAGGTACCTGACTTTGATCCGACTTTGCGTTGAGACGCTGATTTTGCAATAGTTTGACTCATGTTTTCCTCCTGATGATGATGTAGTTGAACGGAAGTAAGCTTTACTTTCGGTTCATGAGTGTTATTATATAGGCATAAAGAAGATCTTGATAAGTACGTACTTTTAAGGTATATAGGCACTTAAAAGTACCCTATAGCATAAAGGAGCGGGGAAAAATGGGTTATAATATTCCGGTCGAAGCTACTCTCGATGTAATCGGCGGTAAGTGGAAAGTGGTCATCATGTGTCATTTAATTAAAGGAGAAAAACGGACAAGTGAATTAAAAAGGCTGATGCCTGGCATTACACAGAAGATGCTGACACAGCAATTGCGCGAACTTGAACAGGATGGAGTATTGCAAAGAAAAATTTATGAGCAGGTGCCTCCGAAAGTTGTATACTCCCTAACGGAGTACGGATGGTCGCTTAGATCAATTCTCGATGCCATGTGTGCATGGGGCGAGCAGCATGTCGAACTAACTTCTGAGTTATCTTCGGAAATAACTTCTGAATAATAGAAGCTGCAGTCTATTTCTAATCTTATTGCTTATTTCCGCGCTGTGGTCTGCTTAGAGAAACACGCAATGTATGGTTCCCCTAATTAGGGGAATTTAGCATGTTCAACGATATCGTTATTTTTTATAGACAAAACAAATATTGTATGATAACTTAATATCTAATCGATTAGATGAAGGTGTGATAGATATTGGCTACAATAAAGGACATTGCTCAAAAATCAGGCGTCTCCGTTGCCACCGTTTCCTATGTCCTTAATAATACCCGTTGGGTTCATGAAGAGAAGAGAAAGCGGGTATTAGAAGCGATTTCGGAATTGAACTACGTTCCGAATGCGGTAGCAAGAGGTTTGAGAGTACAAAAGAGCAAAGCGATCAGTTTTGTTGTGTCTGATATCACGAACCCGTTTTATCCGGATTTAGCCAAGGCATGCGAAGATTTAGCTCAAACCAAAGGTTTCACAATCAATATTTTGAATACGGATGATAAACCTGACCGAACGCAATTCGCCCTTAATCAGGTAAGGGAAGGAAAAGTAGACGGGATTATCGTCACATCTGCGTTGGAGCAGGATCGTGAACACTTTCAAAAATTTATGGAGCAAGGTTATGTCATTGTGTTGGCTAACCGCTGTGTAAAGGGACTTCAAGTGGACTCGGTTGTTGCGGATAATTTCAACGGCGCTGTGATGGCTACGAATCATTTATACGAGCTGGGGCATAAGAAGATCGCATTTATGCCGGGCATCAGCGGCTCATCGATAACCCAGAGTCGAATGAACGGCTATATACAAGCGATGGAGGATACGGGATTAACCATCCACCCGGAATGGCTGACCTCGGGGGAAGCAAGATATTCGGGCAGCTATAAAACCACCCAATTTTTACTCGGGCTGCCAGAATGGAAGAGACCTACCGCTATTATCAGTCTTACCGATATTGGCGCATTAGGTGTACTGGATGCGGCGACAGATCTTGAGGTATCCGTCCCTGACGATTTGGCGGTTATCGGCTTTGATGATTTGTTTATTTCCGGGACGCGCAGTGTTCAATTAACTACCGTTAAAATTCCCAGGTATGAAATGGGGAGCATCGCTACTTCTTTGCTAATGGAAAGATTGGAGAAGGGCGGAAAGTCAGATTTTCAGGAAATTGTGCTGCCTGTGGAGCTAATCGTTCGTAAAACCTGCGGCAAACGGAAAACGGAAATAAAATGAATGCGTGATTGTTGCTAACCAACCTTCATGCAAGTTTTTTTCACTAAATCTAATCGATTAGATGAGATGATGGAGGACTTTATGAAAGCAGTCGTAAAAGAAAAGCCAGGACACGGAAATGTCGCATTGATTGAAGTGCAAGAACCTGCTTGCCAATCCGGCTCAGTAAAAATCGAAATAAAATACGCTGGTATTTGCGGTACTGACCTACATATTTACCACGATACCTATAAAAGCAGTCCCCCTGTCATTCTTGGCCATGAATTTTCAGGAATCATTACGGAAGCAGGGGAAAACGTAACGCGTTTCCAAGTTGGCGACCGGGTGACAGCGCTTCCCTCGACTGCAGTTACGTGCGGAGACTGCGAGCACTGCCGGACAGGAAATTATATGTTCTGCACAAAACGAAAGTCGCTCGGCTCGGGTGTTGATGGAGCCTTTACGAAATATGTCGTAGTAAGGGAAGATATGGTTTATAAAATTCCGGATCATTTATCGCTGGAGGAGGCTGCTTTAACTGAACCGTTAGCCTGTGCGGTTAAAGCAATTGAAGAATTAACGACGATACATGTTGGCGACACCGTTTTACTTTCAGGTCCTGGACCCATTGGTCTGATCTGCTTATCCTTACTTGTTATGAAGGGGTGTAAGGTTATTGTGGCCGGGACAAACGCCGATGCTGCAAGACTCGAAATTGCCAAGGAGCTCGGTGCGGACGTCATTGTCAATGTAAGCGAACAAAACCTGCATGAAATTATTGAGCGGGAAACGGAGGGCAGCGGCATTGATGTAGCGGTGGAGTGTGCAGGAGCAGGGCCTTCTGTGACGAGCTGCTTGCGGGAATTAAAGAAAAGAGGCAAATATATCCAAGTTGGCATTGTTGGCAAAGAAATTACTATTGACTATGATCTTATTTTGTATAAACAATTGCAGGTAGTTGCTTCTTATGCGCATTCGATCGAAACATGGGACCGTGTAATGAACATTTGGAGGCAAAACAAAATACGTTTGCGGCCGATTATCACGCATAAGCTTCCTTTAAGTCAATGGAGAGAGGCGATTGAAATTTGTGAGCAGAAAATCGGCGGGAAAGTGCTTTTATCGTACGATGAATCGTTCATTCAGAAAGGAGCTAATCATAATGAAAAGTTTGATCGTTGAAAAGAATGGAACACTTGCCGTTCGTGACATAGCCAAGCCCGTTTACGGTGAGTATCAGGCGCTGGTCAAAATGGTAAGCTGCGGCATTTGCCGCGGTACCGATTTGAAGCTGATTCATGGGGAATTTAAAGGCTTTGACACATATCCCGCAGCTCTTGGCCATGAGGGAGTCGGCCGTGTAGTGGAGAAAGGACCATTAGCGCGGCATCTAAAAGTGGGCGACCTTGTATTGCTGCCGTTCTTGGAAGGCATGACGGACGATGTTCATTCCGGTTGGGGGGCTTTTTCCGAATACGCCGTCGTAGCGGATAGCAAGTCTCTGCTTGAGGATGGCAAGGGTCCGGGCGCGCCAGAGTTCTCGGAAGCCTACTACGCTCAGCAGGTGCTGCCGGCCGATTTCGATATCGCAGCTGCTCCGATGATCGTAACGTTCCGCGAAGTGCTTGGCGCTTGTAAGCGCTTCAATTTTCGGCCTAATGCGAGCGTAGTCGTGTTCGGCGCCGGTCCGGTCGGACTGACCTTCATTCAGTTTGCCAAGCTGCTCGGGATGGGTCCGGTTATAGCGGCTGTTACGAGCGACGCCAAAATCGAGGAAGCTTTGCAGGCTGGAGCGGATTATGCATTCAACAGTAAAAAATGCGATTTGACCGCCGAGGTGCGGAACGTTTGCAAGGATGGCGTAGACTTCTCCGTGGATGCGGTCGGTAAGAATGAAATTATTAATCAAAGCATGGAGCTGATCGCGCCTTACGGCCATATTTGCATCTATGGCATTTCAACCGAGACCAACATGCGGCTCGATTGGAGTAAAGCGCCGTACAATTGGCATTTGGATTTCAATCAATGGCCTTCCAAGCTGGATGAGTCGGAGTGCCACAGGCAGATTATGAACTGGATCGAATGCGGTGTACTGAAGCCGGAAACATTCGTCTCCAAAGTGTACAGCTTCGATAAGATTCTGGAGGCGTTCGAGATGATCAGCCAAAACAGCGGGTTGAAGAAAACGGTTATTACGTTCGAGTGACCGGAGCCTAAGCATGTCATCATAACATTTAATATTAAATTGCATGATTCAACGAAAAGGAGAATTGATACTATGGAAATGTACACGAATGGCAATTGGAGATCCAGCCGGGACGGGAAGGCCGTTGAGGTATACAATCCGACCACAAAGCAGGTTATTGATACCGTGCCCTTTGCTGCTTTAGAAGATGTTGAAGATGCGCTTCAGGCAGCCCATGCAGCCAAAAAAGGATGGGCGCGCACTCCTCTCTGGAAGAGGGGAGAGATCATGATCCGTATATCTGAGTTAGTTCTGCAGCATAAGGAGCGCTTATCTTCTTTGTTAAGCCAAGAGGTAGGCAAGCCGATCCTGCAGGCTGAGAGTGAAATTGAGACGGTAGCGCGGCTGTTTAACTCCTTTGTCGGGCAAGCCAAAACGCTTTACGGTCTGAACATCCCTCTTGATCAGCAAGCAGGTGTCGAAAATGATATTTATATTACACGCAAAGAACCGCTTGGTGTTGTCGTAGGCGTTGTCCCTTTCAATTTTCCTGCAGAGCTGTTTGCTCAGAAAGTAGCGCCTGCCGTGGTAACGGGCAATGTAGTTATCATTAAGCCGGCAAATGTTGCGCCGCTAACGATTTTGGAAATAACAAAACTGATTTATGAAGCGGGTTTACCTGAAAATGTGCTGCAAATTATTACGGGAGCAGGCCGGGTAGTCGGAGAAATGCTGACACAAAGCCCGTTAGTCAATGCCATTAGCTTAACAGGGAGTACGGAAACAGGAATAAGAACAGCAATGAACGCGGCGAAGCATTTAAGCCGTTTGAAGCTTGAACTTGGCGGGAATGATCCGCTAATTGTATTTGAGGATGCGGATCTTGAATTGGCGGTTGAACAAACGGTATTTGGCAGAACGTTAATGAATGGCCAAACTTGCTGTGCCAATAAACGGATGATTGTTCACCGGTCCAAGGTAAGCGACTTTACAGATCTGTTAACGGATCGGTTAAAACGGATTCAGCACGGCGATCCATTAAACCGGGCTGTGGGAATGGGCCCGCTAATTGATGACGAAGCGCTGCGCACCGTCCATAGCCAGGTTCAAACGACGATCAGTCAAGGCGCCAAAGCGGTTTTGGGAGCGGAGATTGTGGACAATACATGGTATTTGCCAACCGTATTAACGCATGTCGAGCCTACTTTTGAAGTGGCGCGCGATTTGGAAATATTCGGACCTGTTTTTCCGATCATTTCTTTCGATACGGATGAGGAAGCTGTCCAGATTGCAAATAGCTCGTGCTATGGTCTGAATGCTTCCGTGTTTACGAATGATATCAACCGCGCGATGAATGTGTCCTATCAAATCGAATCAGGTATCGTTGCCGTAAACAATACAGGCACCTACCGGCCTGATGTGGCGTTCTTCGGCGGATACAAAATGAGCGGTCTCGGCAGAGAAGGACTCATTGGCGCGTTAGAAGAAGTGACTCAAACCAAAAGCGTTGCCATTAGAAATTGTCTGAACGTGTACAGATAATATTGAAATGGGGGAATTATTTTGTTTACATGTTTCTTGCCCAAAGTGGAGTTCGGCGCTGGTAAAGTTAATCATATCGCGGAGTATGTAAAAGGAATGGGCACGAAGGCGGCAATCGCCATTGATCCGTATATGTTTTCGATTGGGCTGGGGGACCGGATTGCAGCCGAGCTGAAAAAGATGTTTATTGACAGTATTATATTTTCTGACATTGAACCGAATCCAAGCTGCTTTAAAGTGGACGATGCAGCGCTGAGAGCAAGGGATGAGAAATGTGACTTTGTGATCGCGGTAGGCGGAGGAAGCGCCATTGATTTTGGGAAAGGATTAGCAGTAATGGTTAATGGCGAAGGCAGCTCCTGGGATTACACGGAACGGAACGACCATGAGGTGTTAAGGCCTGGAAGCAAAACCTTGCCGCTTATCGCGATACCGACAACCTCGGGAACGGGCTCTGAATCTACTCCGTTCTCTGTACTCAATAATCCTGCATTGAAAGAGAAAAGTACGATTGTCAATGAATTGATTTTCCCGAGAATTGCGATCGTGGATCCGGAGCTGATGGTCTCGTTGCCCTCCAAAATTACGGCATCGACCGGATTTGACGCTTTTGCCCATGCGCTTGAATCTTTTATCAGCTTAAAAGCAAATCCATATACAACAATGGTAAGCAGGGAAGCGATGAGCATCGTTGTAAGAAATCTTCCCGAGGCGGTAGCGAGTGGAGAGAATATAAAAGCTAGAGAAAATCTGGCTTGGGCCAGCACGCTTGCCGGTTCCGCAATCGCGCATATTGGCGTAACTTTGCCTCACTCATTAGCACAGCCGGTTGGCGGAATGTTTGGGGTGCCGCATGGCGACAGTATAGCTGCGTGCATGGTCAATGTGCTGGAAGTCAGCTGGCAGGCCGATTTGGAGAAATTTGCGGCTATCTCAACCATCCTTGACCCGTCTATAAGTTCGTTAACGCTGCGGCAAAGGGCTGAGAAATGTCCGGAATTAGTTAGCAGATTTCTATCGGATATTCATTTGCACGTCAAATTTTCAACCTTCGGCATGACGGAGGACGATATAGACAAAGCAACCAATATCGCACTGACAGGCTATTATTTCGATATTAATTGTCATCCGAAGAAAGTGACAAGGGAAGAAATTCGCCAAATCTATAAAGCTTGTCTTTAAAGGTTAAAAGAGAGCGGGAGTGTGTATGAGGTGAGCTAGAATATGATTCCCGGTTTATGAAGCGAGCCTTAGAAATGAATCTATAGGCTCGCAAATTTTTTAAGTTTCATCTAATCGATTAGATGAAACTTATTACTTCAAAACGAATGAAGGAGTGAGTGGAACAATGGAAATGTTGACAACCGAAAATGAGGGGAAATTGAAAAGCATTGCTGCGGAAATTCGCCAAAACATCGTTAAAACGGTTCATCGCGCCGGAGCGGGACATTTGGGCGGCCCCTTGTCCGCAACGGACATTTTGACGGCGTTATACTTCGAAGTCATGAATATCAATCCCGAAAATCCCGCGTGGGAAGAGAGGGACCGGTTTGTTTTATCGAAAGGGCATTCCGCGATTGCCTTATACAGCACGCTGGCTGAAAGAGGTTATTTTGCGGTAGAGGAGCTTCATACGTTTGACGAAATCGATTCACGTTTGCAGGCGCATCCGGATATGAATTTGCTGCCGGGATTGGATATGTCAACCGGATCGCTGGGTCAGGGCATATCAGCAGCGGTAGGCATGGCGCTCGGAGCAAAATTAAAACGTCATTCATTCCGCACCTATTGCATGATTGGCGACGGAGAATCGCAGGAAGGCCAGGTGTGGGAAGCGGCTGATATTGCCGTCAAATACAAACTCGACAATTTAACCGTTATTTTAGATTACAACCATTTACAGCAATATGGCTGGAAGGGGACGGAAGGCAGAACGAGGGAAATACCCGTCTTCGATCCGAACGCCCGCTGGGAAGCGTTTGGCTTCCACGTGATCTCCATCGACGGGCATGATTTCCGGCAAATCGTCACAGCACTTCGCGACGCTGAGCGCATCAGCGGCAAACCGACGATAATCGTGGCTCATACGGTCAAAGGCAAAGGCGTCCGGTATATGGAAAACAATTATTTGTGGCATGCCAAAATACCGACGGATCAGGAACTGGCACTTGCTTTAACTGAACTTCAAGGAGGTCATGTACAATGAATAAAACGACAACCACCCCTCAATTCGTATCGATGCGGGATGTTTTCGGCGACAAGCTGCTCGAGCTGTCGAAGCGGGATCCGCGGGTATTCGCGCTGGATGGCGACTTGGCCAACTCAACGAAGCTGGATAAAGTAGCGGAGAATAACGGCCATAAATTTTTGCAAATGGGCATTGCTGAGCAAAATATGCTTGGCGTCGCCGCCGGTCTGGCTTCGGTCGGGCTGCAGCCGTGGGTGTGCTCGTTTGCAGCTTTCATTGTCAAACGCGCTTTTGATCAAATTGTGGTAACCATTGCGCAGCCGAAGATGAATGTCAAGATGATCGGCGCATACAGCGGTCTATTGAACGGTTGTACGGGGAAAACACACCAGTCGCTCGAGGATTTGGCCATGATGCGCACCCAGCCGGGGATGGTCGTTTTGGCGCCGGCCGATTCTGTGGAGCTGGGGCAGATGATGGAGTTTGCCAATGCGTATGACGGCCCTGTCTATATCCGTGTAGCCCGCGATTCTTATCCTGTACTGTTTGAAGAACAGAGCTACCGATTTCAGGTAGGGAAGGGCGTTACCATCCATTCCGGAGAGGATGTTACAATTATTTCGACCGGCACACAAACGGGCCGCTGCATGGAGGCGGTGGAACTGCTGAAGCAGGAAGGCATTTCGGCCGAGCTGCTTCACCTGCCGTCCGTTAAACCGATAGATAGGGATGCTATTGTCGCAGCAGCGCGAAGAACGGGAGCGGTAGTGACTGCGGAAGAGCACAGCATTTATGGCGGATTAGGCAGTGCGGTGGCGGAGGTGCTGGTGGAATTCTTCCCTGTTCCTATGGAGCGGGTCGGTGTTCAGGATAGAAATTCAGAATCGGGCCCGAACCGTGCGTTGTTGAAAAAATTTGGTTTAACTGCCGAGCATGTAGCAGAGAAGGCGCGCCAAGCGATTGCAAGAAAGCTGCAAGCGCAGTAGGTGAAGGAATAAGTAATTAAAAAATAGGATTGGAGTGGAGACCATGTCTGATCATTTTATGCATGCAGGCTCGATCATTGACGGGCAAGAGCTTAAGGGCGGCGAGCGAACGGTGCAGGAGGTTCGAAATCCGTATAACGGAGAAGTTGTAGGCAAAATCGAGTATGTAACGGACGGTGAGCTGGACCGCGCAATCGCAACAGCCGAACGTGTGTTTCGTGAAACTATGCGCCATATGCCCGCTCATCAGCGCGCTGCCATTTTGCGAAAAACCGCTGATTTGCTGGAGGAGCGTACGGAGGAATTCGCTAGGACGCTAGTGCTTGAAGCGGGTAAACCGATTCGCGATGCGCGGGTTGAGGTCGGACGCGCCGTGCAGGTGATTCGCTTCGCATCGGATGAAGCAAAGACGCTGGGCGGCGAGCTCGTGCCGATGGATGCCGCCGTCGGCGGGGAAAACAGGATCGGGATGGTCCGGCGTTATCCCGTAGGAGTCGTTGCTGCCATTACGCCGTTTAATTTTCCGCTCAATCTGGTGCTGCATAAGCTGGCGCCGGCCTTTGCCGCCGGCAATACCGTCGTGCTGAAGCCTGCCGATAAGACTCCTCTGTCCTCTATTGCCCTAGCACGCTTGTTCGAGGAGGCGGGTCTTCCGAATGGGGCATTGAATGTCGTGCTCGGAAGAGGCTCGAGAATCGGAGAGCCGCTCGTTTCCGATCCCCGAATTGCCAAGGTATCTTTTACAGGAAGCGTGCCGATTGGTCTTCAAATAAGAAAATGGACCGGGTTGAAAAAATTGACGCTCGAGCTCGGATCAAATTCCCCTAACCTTATTTTTGACGACGCTGATCTGGAGACTGCTATTGCAGGATTAGTACGGGGCGCGTTCGCTTTCTCCGGGCAGGCTTGCATCTCTGTTCAGCGGATCTATGTCCAGTCCTCTGTCTACGACGATTTCCTTGTCCAATACGTAAAGCGCGTCATTCAGCTGCAAGCAGGCGACCCGATGCTGGAGACGACTGATATCGGCCCGATGATCAGCGAGGACGAAGCGAAGCGCGCCGAGTCCTGGGTATTGGAAGCTCAAAACGAGGGAGCAATTGTACTGACGGGCGGGAGACGTAAAGGTGCGATAATGGAGCCCACTGTGCTTGCTAACGTCAAGCCGGACATGAAAGTCATCTGTCAGGAGGTATTCGCGCCGATCGTGTCGGTCATTCCGTTCGATACGGAGGAGGAGGCAGTCCGGATGGCGAATGACTCGGACTTCGGACTACAGGCCGGCGTGTTCACGAACAACATAAACCGTGCGCTGCGCCTTGCGGATCAGCTGGTTACCGGCGGTGTCTGGATTAACGAGATATCCACATACAGGCAGGATAATCACCCGTACGGAGGAGTTAAATTAAGCGGTATCGGCAAGGAAGGCGTAAAATATGCCATTCAGGATATGATGGAAAGCAAATTTATCGGCATCAAAGTTTTATAGCTGCGATTAGTGAATCAAAGTGATTCTCCATTGCTTTGTCAGTATGGTACATGGGGTTGAATACAAAGGGGAGTAACTGCAGTGGCGTACAATAGTATCATCCTTCGTTTGGAGCTATATCATGAGCTGAATCATTTCGGCGAGGTCGCTACCGCGATCAGTAAGGCAAGCGGCGATATTATTTCGATCGACGTCATCCGGACAGGGCAGGAAAGCTCCATTCGCGACATAACAGTACAGGTGTCGGATCAGGCGGAATCACAAGTTGCTAATAATTTAAAAGAGCTGGAAGGCGTTAAAATTATTAACATTTCCGACCGTACCTTTCTGGCCCACTTGGGCGGAAAAATATCGATTCATCCGAATATGCCGATCAAGAATAGGGACGATTTGTCACGGGTATATACGCCGGGTGTTGCGAGAGTTTGCAACTCCATTTATGAAGATCCACGCAAAGCTTATTCGTTGACAATCAAACGCAATACGGTTGCCGTTATTACGGACGGAACAGCCGTGTTAGGTTTAGGGGATATCGGCCCGCATGCAGCAGCGCCGGTGATGGAGGGGAAGGCGATGCTGTTCAAGCAGCTGGCGGGCGTAGATGCTTTTCCGATATGTCTGGATACGAAGGATACAGAAGAAATCATCCGGACTATCGTCAATATCAGTCCGATCTTTGGCGGAATAAATTTGGAGGATATCAGCTCCCCGCGCTGCTTTGAGATCGAAGCCCGGTTGTCCGAGCAGTTGAACATACCGGTATTTCATGATGATCAGCACGGCACGGCTATCGTTGTTATCGCAGGGTTGCTGAACGCGCTAAAACTGGTTGGGAAACGGATCAATCAGATTCGGGTTGTGGTCAACGGTATCGGCGCAGCGGGTGTATCCATCTGCAAAATGCTGCTGTCCGCCGGAGTTACACAGCTGATTCCCGTTGATCAGGAGGGGGCGATCGTTCGCGGCGGAAACTACTCGCAGCCGATGTGGCAGTGGCTCGCAGAACAACCCCAGGTTGGAAATGAACCCGGCAGCTTGAAGGAAGTGATTCGGGACGCGGATGTCTTCATTGGGGTTTCGAGAGGAGGACTGCTTCATGCGGAAGATATGAAGCAAATGGCGGCCGACAACATCGTGTTCGCTATGGCCAATCCGAAGCCGGAAATCGATCCGGAGGAAGCGGCTCCCTATGTGCGCGTATTAGCCACCGGCCGAAGCGATTATCCGAATCAAATCAACAATGTGCTCGTATTCCCGGGCATGTTCCGCGGCGCACTTGACTGCCGTGCTGTTCAAATCAATGAACCGATGAAGCTCGCTGCTGCCCGGGCGATCGCCTCCGTCGTCACGGATGGCGAATTGAACGAACTTTATATCATCCCAAGCATTTTTAACGAACAAGTCGTAACCAAGGTTAGGCATGCGGTTATTGAAACTGCGATTTTGACCGGTATGGCGAGACGCATACCTCCGGAATTTCGCTAGATACCGGAAATCAAATGAAAGCAAGTCATCCGCAGCTGCAGATGGCTTGTTTTTTTGGGCTGCATACATTCCCGCTATGTGCTGAGAAAAGGAAGAAAATATTTTATAAAAAAATAAAATTTTATTTTACATTGACCTAATTAGAATTTAATTTTATAATGAGATCGAGATGAATCTGATTGATTTCATGAGAGGATCATGCATATACAGGGGGTGGCCATTACGGAAATTATTCGCACGGTTTTAGGGGATATCCCTAAAGAACAATTAGGATTCTGTCATAGTCACGAACATCTCTTCATAGCTGAAGGAAAGCCTTCACAAATCAATCCTGTTCTGCGCATTGATGATTTTGAGAAAACGAAGGAAGAATTGCATGTTTTTCGCAGTTTAGGAGGCAAAGCCATCGTAGACGCACAGCCGATTGGCTGCGGACGAATGGCAGATCAGCTGGCTGAAGTGTCAAGGCAGACCGGCATTCACATTGTAGCCTCCACGGGATTTCATAAGCAGAGTTTTTATTATGAGGATCATTGGTTGTTTCGCTATAGTGAGGACCGACTAGCTCAAATCTTCATCCATGAAATCGAAGAGGGGATGTACACCGGTGCGGATAACCGCGATCCCGAGACCCAAATTCAAGGGAAAGCCGGTTTAATCAAGACCGCAATTGAAGAGGATCTTCCCGGTTTGACGGCGATCAAATTATTGAATGCTGCGGCTCAGGCTTCTCTTTCGACTGCCGTCCCTATCATGTGCCATACGGAGACGCATCGTCAAGGCATCGTTGTAGCCGAGCATTTCATGAAACTGGGCGTAGCGCCGGAAAATCTGATCATCTGCCATTTGGACCGGACGCTTGACGATTACAGCGTCCATAAACAGCTGGCGGAATACGGCGTTTATCTGGAATACGATACGATCGGCAGATTTAAATATCACAATGATGAGGAAGAAGCCGACTTGATCGTTCAGATGCTGGATTGGGGCTACGGGGAGTCACTGCTTTTAGGATTGGATACGACCCGGGCGAGACTGAGAAGCTACGGCGGCGAGATCGGCTTAGATCATATGAGCGTCAGTTTTATCCCGCTGCTGCGTCAACGCGGGGTATCTGAGTCTGCTATCGCAAATATGATGATTCATAATCCTTCCCATGCTTTTGCACGAAAAAACACCAAAGAGGTGAAAACAAGTGACTTATAAAGTAATGGTAACTCCTCGTTCCTTTGGAAAGGGAAATTCCCAGCCGATTGATATGTTAAGGGAGAAAGGCTGCGAGCTTGTGCTTAATCCGTACGGGCGTATTTTGAGCAAACAGGAAATGGCTGAAATGATCAAGGATGTAGATGCGGTAATTGTCGGGGTAGATCCTATCGATCAAGAGGTGCTTGAGCAAGCGCCTAAGCTGAAGGTCATTTCCAAATACGGTGTTGGTACCGATAATATTGACCTGAATTATGCGCGGGAGAAGGGAATTCCGGTAACGGTGACGGCTGGTGCCAACAAGGATGCCGTAGCCGATTATACGATAGCTCTTATGCTGGCTGCCGCAAGAAGAATGATTCCGATTGATAAAGGCTGCAGGCAGCTGAACTGGAATAAGATAACGTCGGTCGATGTATGGGGTAAAACGCTCGGCCTCATCGGACTTGGAGCCATCGGCAAAGGGGTTGCCGCTAGGGCTAAGGGGTTTAACATGAACATAATGGCGTATGATTTGATGAAAGACGAAGCCTATGCGGCTGAACATCAGATCGAATATGTAAGCTTAGACAAGCTGCTGCAAAACGCTGATTTTATTAGCCTGCATTTGCCGTTAACAGATAAAACGCATCATATCATTGGCGCCAAGGAGCTTGCAAGCATGAAGGAAACGGCTGTCATTGTGAATACGGCCAGAGGCGGTCTTATTCATGAACAAGCGCTTCTGGATGCTTTGCGGGAAGAGCGGATATGGGGAGCAGGGATGGACGTTTTCGAGCAGGAACCTCCGCAAGATAAAGGTTTTCTGGAGCTGGATAACCTTGTCATCGGGTCGCATTGCGCAGCTTCAACCTATCAGGCTATTGAGAATATGGGTGTCATGGCTGCGGCGAATGTTCTGGAGTATTTAAGGTAATCATTAAAGAACGAGGGGAAATGACAGATGACCATGAATAAGCTGCGAGTAATAAACCGATTGTGTGAGGAAGGAATTGTCGCCGTTATTCGTGCAGACAACAGCGAGCAAGCGGTCAAGATTGCGGAAGCGTGCCTGCAGGGCGGTATTTCGAGCCTGGAAATTACGTTCACTGTTCCATATGCTCATCAGGTGATCGAGAAATTAAGCAATCATTTCTCGCCTGGAGAAGTTACGATCGGCGCGGGTACGGTATTGGATCCTGAAACCGCCCGCATTGCCATTCTGTCGGGTGCGCAATTTGTTGTCAGTCCCTTCGTGAATGCCGAAGTGATCCGATTATGCAACCGTTATGGCATTCCGTGTATGCCGGGCGCTATGACCGTGAAAGAGGTTATCGAAGGCATGGAAGCGGGTGCCGATATCATTAAGCTGTTCCCAGGCGAGACGTACGGTCCAGCGATGGTCCGCTCACTGAAAGGCCCGCTGCCTCAGGTGAATCTCATGCCGACAGGCGGCGTTAATATCGATACGATCACGAAATGGCTTGAAGCGGGTGCCGTTGCCGTTGGTGTCGGCGGTTCTTTGATCAGCTCAGCCGAGCATGGAGATTATGCTTCTATTACCGAAAAAAGCCGGCAGCTCGTGGAAAAAGTGAAAGCCTTTCGAGGGGTGTAGCGTTCATGAGAATTGCTGTTTTTCGCGATGCGCAGCAAGCTGATCGTGTAGGTGCGGAAATTTTGATAAGGGAAATTCGTAAGAAAGACGATCCTAAGCTTGGCCTTGCCACGGGTTCTTCACCTGTTGGCATTTATAAGGAACTGGTTGAGCTCGTCAGAAACAACCCCTGCAGCTTTAAGCATGCGGCTGCCTATAATTTAGATGAGTATGTAGGTCTGTCTGAGGAACATCCTCAAAGCTATGCAGCTTTTATGCAAGAGCAACTGTTCCGGCATATCGATATTTTACCGAGTCATATTCATATTCCGAATGGAGCCGCCGAATCAGCTGAAGCGGAATGTATCCGTTATGAAACGTTATTGAGGGAAGCCGGAGCATTGGATATCCAGCTGCTCGGTATCGGCTTGAACGGGCATATCGGTTTCAATGAGCCGGGGGAGCATCTTTCCAGTGAAACCCATATTGTGACATTAACCGAAGATACGCGCAGGGCTAACGCCAAATGGTTTTTTTCTGATGATCAAATTCCTAGGCAAGCGATTACAATGGGGGTTGGTCCGATTATGAAGGCTCGTCGAGTGCTGTTTATCGCTCATGGCGAGGCCAAAAGCAGCATTATTCATGAGGCGTTTACGGGGCCTGTAACAACAAGTTGTCCGGCATCCTTGCTTCAATTGCATCCTGATTTGATCGTGCTGTTGGATGAAGAAGCGGCAGCGGGCTTAACAGGAGGCAGCAGGCCGTCATTTCGGATAATAGGTAACAAAAAAATCGATTTTTTATATGATCCCAAAGTGCAGCAGTTAATTGGTACTAATGGATAGAAATAATGCTTCTTTGTCTCTAATCGAATAAAATTTCATTTTATTATTGACATGAAAGAATAATATTCTATAATAAGAGTATAAGTCGCAATTCAATAATCAGACTCATCCAAGAACAGAATTCCAAACAAGAGAGGAAGAAAAATATGTACAAGCAAGGAACACAATTAGAGGGTAAAGTTGCAATCGTAACCGGAGCTGCTTCCGGAATTGGTGAAGCCGTATCGAAAATTTTCGCTGCTAATGCCAGCAAAGTTTTATTGGTAGATATCGATGTAGAACGTATGAAACAAGTTGCGGCTGAGATTGAAGCTAACAACGGCATTTGCGATTGGGTTGTCGGGGATGTTACGGAAGAAGAACAAGTTGCCAAGTTCTTTAAACATGCTAAGGACAAATGGGGCAGCGTTGATCTTCTCGTCAATAGCGCCGGCCGTGATTCCTTGTCTCCTCCTATCAGCGAGACTACGCTTGACGAATGGAACAAAACAATCGGACCGAACCTGACAGCTGTCTTCCTGTGCTGCCGCGAAGCGTTCCGGTACATGGAAAAACAAACGACTGGCGGAAGAATCATTAATATGGGATCTTCCTCAGCTAAAGTAGCATCTTGTCCGGGCCATAGTCCTTACCGCGCTTCAAAGCATGGAATGATGGGACTAAGCAAAAATATTTTGTTAGAAGGCAAAGACAAAAATATCGGCGTAACCGTTATTAATCCTTCGCATGTTAAGACGCCAATGACCGAGGTTATTGATAAAGGGATTTACGACGGAGAAATTCCAGCTTATATCGATGGATGGTTGGATGAAAAGGAACTTAAAGAGGGAATCTATAATAGCTGCATCGATGTAGAGAATGTAGCGGAAGCGACTCTCTTCGTAGCAACTAGAACACCGGATGTTACGATTCCGTCGTTCTCCTTCTATCCGACTCATAAAGTGCACCGTTATGGTATGGAAGTATAAAAAAATGATGGCTTAGCTTAGAAAGACCGGCATGTTAGCTCGACAGTCCCGGGTTGCAATATGAAAGGTTGCGCCGGTTCGTCGAGCTAATCATGTACGTAACCATTTTTATTTTGAACTGCGTATCATCTTGAAAGGTCAATCATTAATGAAAGCGGTTCAATTGTGCGGACTCCAAGTTATATATGCACAGGAAAGCGGGAGGTTTGGAGTGACAGGGAAATATGTGATGTCGTTTGATTGCGGGACAACGAGCACAAGGACTATATTATTTGATCACAATGGCAATACCGTTTCGGTGGCGTATCAAGATTTCGAGCAAATTTATCCAAAGCCCGGCTGGGTGGAGCATAACCCGATGGAAATCTGGGAAGCCCAGTTAAAAACGGCAAATGAAGCTTTGAAACTGGCAAACGCCAGCGCGAGTGATATTGTAGGGATCGGCATCACCAATCAGAGAGAGACTACCATTATATGGGACAAGAATACAGGCAAGCCTGTTATGAATGCGATCGTATGGCAGGACCGTCGGACCGCTGACGTTTGCCAAGGTTTGAAGGAACAAGGCTTAAGCGAATATGTGAAGGAAAATACAGGTTTATTGATAGATTCCTATTTCTCTGGAACGAAGATCAAATGGATCCTCGATCATATCGAAGGGACAAGAGAAAAAGCCGAGAAAGGGGAGCTGCTCTTCGGGACAGTCGATACCTGGCTGATCTGGAATTTGACTGGCGGCAAAGTACATGTTACCGACTATTCCAATGCATCGCGTACGATGCTGTTTAACATTAACCGGATCGAATGGGATGACAAGTTATTGAGCGAGCTTAACATTCCGCGGGCTATACTTCCCGAGCTTCGCCCTTCCAGCGACGTATACGGCATGACAGACGAATCGCTATTTGGCGGAAGCATTCCCGTTGCAGCAGCTGTTGGCGACCAACAAGCGGCGCTTTTCGGCCAGGCATGCTTCGAAGCTGGTATGGTGAAGGCGACATATGGAACGGGCGGATCTCTGCTCATGCATACCGGCTCCAAGCCGATCCGGTCCGATTCCGGCCTCCTTACCACGGTAGCTTGGGGATTGGATAATAAGGTGGAATATGCGCTGGAAGGCTTGCTTTATGTAGTTGGCGCTTCTGTGCAATGGCTGCGTGACGAGTTGAAGCTTATATCCCATGCCAAAGAGACCGAGCATCTTGCGCAAGAAGTAGAGAATACGAACGGCGTTTATGTCGTTCCCGCCTTCGTAGGTCTTTCCGCTCCATATTGGGATCAGTATGCTCGCGGCGCAATTTTAGGATTGACGCGCGGTGCGAACCGCAACCATATCGTTCGCGCAACGCTCGAATCCATTGCCTATCAAATTCGCGATGTCATTACATGCATGGAACAAGATTCCAGCATAACGAATAGCGAGCTGAAGGTCGATGGCGGAGTATGCAACAACAACTTTGTCATGCAATTTCAAGCGGATCTTCTCGGCGTCCCCGTTATCCGTCCGAAGGTCGTGGAATCAACCGCGCGCGGCGCAGCTTTTCTGGCAGGTCTTGCAACCGGGTTTTGGAAGAGTAAGAGCGACCTGCTCGATACTTTTGAACTGGACCGCAGGTTCGAGCCTACATTCGATGAATGTAAGCGCAATCAATTGTACGCCGGCTGGCAAAAAGCTGTAGACCGGTCGAAGGCATGGGAAGAGCAATAAACAATTTAAAGGGGGTTTTATTCGATGAAAAAAAGAAAAAACAGTAAGGCAGTTGCACTTATTCTTGCATTGGTACTAACGATGGTTACTGCAGCGGCATGTGGCGGCAATGAGAAAGAAACAACCAGCACGTCCGGTTCAAATGATACGAAGAAACATGTATTTGCTGCCTCCTATTTCACATTGAATAATCCGCATTTTATCGATTGGAGCAAAGGATTGAAATCCGAGATTGTTGATAAGCATGGCGACAAGCTTATAGAAGTCGATGCACAGCTTGATATTAACAAGCAGATTTCAGATGTGGAGGACTTCATTCAACAAAAGGTTGACGCGATCTTTATTGCGCCTGTTGATAGCAAAGGAATCAAGACAGCGCTTCTGTCCGCAAAGAAAGCTAACATCCCGGTCATTATTATGGATGTTCCGCCTCAGGACACCGATCTAGTCACTGCTATGGTAACGACAGATAACTTTATGGCTGGTAAGGTGCTTGGTGAGGCCATGGTTAAAAATACGGAAGGTAAAGCTAACGTCGCCATTATCGATTGGTCAGTCGTTCAAGCTGTAGTTGATAGAACAGACGGCTTCTCGTCAGCTGTCAAAGATGCTCCGGGCATTAAGATCGTCGCTAGACAAGACGGTAAAGCTTCTACAGAATCGGCTCTTCCGATCATGGAAAATTTCCTGCAGTCTAATCCTGAAATAAATACCGTATTTACGATTAATGATCCTTCGGCAATTGGAGCGCTGGCCGCCATTGAAGCAGCGAATCGTACGGATATTAAAATTTACTCGATTGACGGATCGCAAGATGCGATGAAACTTATCAAGGATAAAAAGATTGTAGGAACCTCCGCCCAGTTCCCGGTTAAGATGGGTCAGGTTGCCGGCGATTTGGTATACAAGATTCTGAACAAAGAAAACTTTGAGAAGTGGGTTAAGGTTGAAAGCCTGTTCGTTGATGAATCCAACTATCAACAGTACTTGAAATAATAGTTTCTGCACGCCGAAATAAAGGAAGGTATCCTATGGAAAACATTACGCCTCTTTTGCAAATGAAACATATTAGTAAGAGCTTTCCGGGAGTCAAAGCACTTGATCAAGTGCGCCTTGAAGTCCGTACAGGTGAGGTGCACGCTCTGCTAGGCGAGAATGGAGCGGGGAAGTCTACACTGATTAAGATTCTTGGCGGAGTACTCGTTCCAGACGAAGGCGAGATTTATTTCGACGGTACAAAAGTGGAAATTAAAGATGTAAGCTTCTCTGAAAGCATTGGGATCAGTGTCATCCATCAGGAGCTATGCCTCGCGCCGAATATGACTGTAGCCGAAAATATTGTTCTAGGCAGGGAGCCCTCAAAGGGCCCCTTGCAACTGGTAAATACAAAAGAAATTATGCAGTTCGGGCAAAAAATACTCGATCAGTTTGAATTGGATATCGATGCTGGCGAATATGTAGGAAATTTGACAGTTGCGCAGCAGCAGATGGTTGAAATTGCAAAGGCTTTATCCAAAGATAACCGGATAATCGTGATGGATGAGCCTACTTCATCGTTAACGGAGAAGGAAGTTGTAAAGCTGCTTGATACGATCCGGGGACTGAGACAGAAAGGTGTTTCTGTCATTTATATCTCTCACCGTATGGAGGAATTGTTTGCAATCGCCGACAAAGTGACGATTCTAAGGGACGGCACGTACGTCGGAACCAGAAACATGAAAGATACGAGTTATCAAGAGATGGTTCAAATGATGGTCGGACGGGAATTATCAGAAATCTACGCAAAACCGACTGTGCAGCCTGGCGAGAAAATTTTTGAGGTTCGGAACCTTAGCAGCGGCACAAGAGTGAAAAACGTAAGTTTTAGCCTCTGCAAGGGAGAAATTCTAGGATTTTACGGATTGGTTGGTTCTGGAAGAACGGAACTGATGAGGACTATTTTTGGAATCGACAAAGCTGCCAGCGGCGATATCTATCTGAATCAGAAAAAGATTC
Organism: Paenibacillus sp. J2L1-98; assembly: GCF_056269405.1. Taxonomy (NCBI): domain Bacteria; kingdom Bacillati; phylum Bacillota; class Bacilli; order Caryophanales; family Paenibacillaceae; genus Paenibacillus; species Paenibacillus sp. J2L1-98. The sequence goes on from NZ_JBWDNW010000007.1 coordinate 187,690, forward strand.
GGATTCAAAATCCGCAGGACGCGATCAATTGCGGGATCGGTTTTGTTCCGGAGGATCGCAAGGAACAAGGGGCTATCCTCATTCAAAGCGTTGCCTACAATATAAGCCTTAGCGTGTTGGACAATTTGATCAAATGGTTTCAAGTGGACAGACAGCAGGAAGATAGCTTAGTGGATGAATATATCAATAAGCTTTCAATCCGGACTCCTTCGCCGGAGCAGAAATTAATGAATCTGAGTGGAGGAAATCAGCAAAAAGCAATTATCTCTAAATGGCTCGCAATGAAGCCAAGTATTCTGATCCTTGACGAACCTACCCGCGGTATCGATGTCGGCGCCAAAAAAGAAATCTATTCTATTATGTCGGCTTTGGCACAGTCAGGGGTCAGCATCATTATGGTATCTTCTGAGCTTCCAGAAATCATCAATATGAGTACGCGAGTGATCACCATGAATCAAGGGGAAATCAGCGGCGAATTAACGATGGAAAGCGAAATTACCCAGGAGAATATTCTTACTCACGCAACTGGAGGTTTAAAAAATGAAAGCGAATTCGCAAAGTTATAGCCAACTAGCACCGAAGAAAAAGGATTCATGGAAAAAGCTGCCGGTTGTGCATTTTGTCATTTCGAACTCAGGGATATTGATTGCCCTTATCGGTCTGATTCTGTTTTTCGCTTTAACAACGTCTACGTTTATGACGACTAGCAATATATTAAACGTGCTAAGACAAATCTCGATTAACGCGATCATCGCGTTCGGGATGACGTTTACTATTTTGATTACAGGCATCGATCTGTCTGTCGGCTCGATTCTGGCAGCTTCACAAGTCATAACGATCGGTTTATTGTTTATGGGCGTGCCCATTGTTCCGGCTCTCGCAGGCGGGATACTGATTGGCGGCGTGCTCGGTTTAATAAACGGATTTGTGATTACAAAAGGGAAGATCCCACCCTTTATCGTTACATTGTCTATGATGATTATGGCCAGGGGTTTCTCGTACGTATTAACCGGAGGAAGACCGATGAGCTTCAATAACGAGATATTGTCTTTCATCGGGAACGGATACATCGGGCCCATACCTGTACCGGTAATCATTATGATCATTTGTCTTATTATCACATCATTCGTATTAAATAAAACGAAGTTCGGAAGACATGTTTATGCCGTAGGCGGAAATCGCGAGGCTGCAAGGTTCTCCGGCATTCGTATCTCTAAGATTGAAATGATGGTCTACACCATATCGGGTCTTTTGGCAGGATTAAGCGGAGTTATTCTAGCTGCGAGAATGTCATCCGCGCAGCCGACGTCCGGCAGCGGATTTGAGTTGGATGCAATAGCAGCGGTTGTCTTGGGCGGAACAAGCTTCTCCGGAGGTATAGGTAAGATTGGCGGCGTGTTTATCGGCGCATTGATTATCGGGGTGCTGAATAACGGTTTGAATTTGCTGCATGTGTCGTCTTACTGGCAGATGATCATCAAAGGACTAGTTATTGTAACGGCCGTTTATGTCGATTCTCTTAAAAAGAAAAAACGTACTTGACCGGTTTTCTGGAGAAAAGGCGAACCCGAGTTGAAAAAATGTTGCTATTTGAATAGAATAGTCTGTATCGCCCTTAGGATTTACAAAAATCCTGGTGAATATTCATGATACGAGGTGTACTGCCATTGGAAGAAGGAAATCGCACCCAATACCAGGACGTTTTTAGACTTATAAATAAAAAAATAGCTTACCTAAATCCTGCTCTTCGCCGGATCGCTGAGTATATTCTGGAAAATCCGAGCCAGTGCAAAAGTATAACGACTAAGGAATTGGCCGCAGCATGTAATGTTGCAGAATCTACCGTTACCCGTTTCGTCAAAGAGATTGGCCTCGACAGTTATCAGGAGTTGAAAATCGGCATTGCCGAAGCGTTAACGATGAACGATACCACCAGTCCGTCATCTGAAGAAAAATATGTCTATGAAGACATTAGCCGGAACGATACGCAAGAAATGATTCTTGAAAAAGTTTTGTATCGTAACGTACAAACGATGACGGAAACGAAGCAGCGCTTAAATATTGAAGAGCTTAGCAAAGCTGTGGAAGCAATCGACCAAGCGAAAGTGATTCTCTTCAGCAGTATGGGCTCTTCCAGGGCAGCTGCGGTATCGGGAGTTATGCGCTTCACTCGGGCCGGCAAGAAGAGTATGCTGCTCGGAGAGCAGAGCTCCCTATTAATGAGTGCCGCGATTGCGGGTCCAGGAGACGTCATGATCGGGATCAGTAACTCAGGCCGTTCGAAGGACGTTATCGATTCCATGAAGCTTGCTCAATCCAAAGGGGCACGTACGATTGGTATTACTTCATTTGAAGATTCGCCTTTAACGAAGTACTCGGATATTGCTTTATTCACTTCTGCCAAATCGTCAAACGAAGGCTCAGCGCTTTATTGGGAAGCAGCGGCCTCCAAGACTGCCCAAATTTTAGTGCTTGATTTAATTTATGCGTCCTACGCTGCGAAAAATTTCACTCAAACTTTAAATTATATGGAAGAAACCTATAAGGTGCTTAGAAGCTCAAGAGAGAAGTGATTTCAAAACTCAATATTTGACTCTGTCAAAGTAAGGATAATTATTTTGGCGGGGCTTCTTGCGTCCAAAATAAAATAAAATTATATTTTATTATTGACCTAGTAGAATAAAATTTTGTATAATTCGATTAATAGGAATGATCACTAGAGAGGAGCTTACAAATGAAAGCAGCGTATTATTACGGTATCGGTGACATTCGTGTAGAAGATGTACCCATTCCGGAAATTCAAGAAAATGAGATGCTTGTGAAGGTTAAGGCGTGCTCGGTTTGCGGAACGGACAACCGCATCTACAGGCACGGACATTTTAAAGTTCCTGAAGGCGTAAAGCGCGTGCTCGGTCACGAAACCTCCGGAGAAGTAGTGAAGGTCGGATCGGATATTACAGGTTTTAAGGGTGGAGAGCGTGTTGCCCTGCCCCCGAATGTCGGATGCGGCACCTGCCATATGTGTATTCGCGGTTACAACCAGCTTTGTCCTAACTATCAAGCTTTCGGGATCAGTATGGACGGCGGCTTCGCCGAATATGTAAAGGTTCCTTCGTTCGCGGTAAACAACGTCATTAAAATTCCGGATCATGTAAGCTACGAAGAGGCAGCAATCGCAGAACCGCTTTCTTGCGTGCTTCATGCTTATGAAGCTCATAAAACGGTTCCAGGCGACACGGTTCTTATTATCGGCCCCGGACCAATCGGCGCCCTTCATGTCATGATGAACAAAATGGCCGGCGGACGCATTATCGTTGCGGGAAGATCAGACGCGCGTCTCGAGCAAATCAAGCAATACGGCGCAGATATTGTCATTAACAACAGGGAAAAGGATTTGAAGGAAGAAATCGACAAAATTACGAACGGTTTTGGCGTGGATGTTGTTATTACTTCCAACTCCGATCCCGAGATGCAGAAGGTAGCGCTTGAAGTTGCCGGTTATCACGGCCGGGTCTCGTTGTTCGGAGGATTGCCGAAAGGCAAGGAATTCGTAACTTTAAATACAAACCTTATTCACTATAAAGAGCTTCTCGTGACTGCGACAACCGGCTCAAGTTTGCTCGATGTACACAAAGCGATGGACATGATCTCCACAGGTAAAATAGATGTAAAATCGCTTATTACAGCAAAATTTTCGATTGAAGATACAGTTGCCGCTTTGGACTATGCGGCACAGGGTACAGGCATGAAGGCACTAATTACATCCGAAAATTAAATTTTAGGAGGCACCAAATGAACAAGTTAATGAATGCTGCAGTCTTGCATGCGCCGGCCGATCTGCGTTATGAGCAGGTAAAGGTACCAACCTATAGCGAGAACGAAGTTCTGGTGCGCGTCCGGGCAGCAGGCGTTTGCGGCTCCGACTTGGGACGTGTCATGAAGACGGGAACGTACAGCTTTCCTACGATTCCGGGTCACGAATTTTGCGGCGAGGTTGCCGCGGTCGGCGCGGGCGTAAAAGATTTCAAACCGGGCGATCGCGTTGCCGTTGCCCCTATTCTTCCTTGCGGAACATGCGAGTTTTGCGAGACGGGGGATGTCGGTCTTTGCGACAACTATAATTATCTCGGCTCCCGGACACATGGCGGATATGCCGAGTACACGGTTGCTCCATCCAGAAACCTGATTCGTTTACCGGACAGCATGTCTTTTACCGAAGGGGCCATGGTTGAACCGGCAGCTGTCACTCTGCACGGCATGATGCGTGTAGGCATTAACGTTGGAGATACCGTTGCGGTACTTGGCTGCGGCACGATCGGCTTGTTTGCGATCCAGTTTGCCAAAATCATGGGTGCGACTCAGGTTATCGCAGCAGACGTCGCTTTGGATAAGCTTGAACTTGCGAAGCAGTTAGGCGCCGATATATGCCTGAACTCTGGAGAACTCGATGCTGCCCAGAAGATCAAGGAACTGACAGGCGGCAAAGGCGTGAATGTGGCGGTAGAAACGGCAGGGGTTGTCCAAACACAGGAGCAGTGCTTGCGAATTGCCAAGAAGAAGGGGCGCGTTCTCTATCTGGGAACTGCTCACCGGGACGTTGTCTTACCGCCAAAAAGTTTCGAATGCATCGTTAGAAACGAGCTGACTCTTGTAGGCTCCTGGAATTCTTACAGCGCGCCTTTCCCTGGCGTAGAGTGGCAAGCGACAATCGATTACGTTAAGAGCGGAGCTCTAAAGCTTCAACCATTAGTGACTCATACGTACAATCTGTCTGATGCTCCACAAGTGTTCGTTGATCTTGTAGACCGCAAGTATCCTTTTACGAAAGTGATTTATGAGATTAAATAAAGGGTTAAAAGGAGTATCCATATGAATCTACCATCCAAAGCAACTCAACCGACCATGTACTTTATTGGTGTAACGACGACAAAATCTTCCATCATGAAACTGTTTCCGCTTTGGGCAGAAGCTCTAGGTTTGAAAGACGCCGTTATAAAAGGAATCGATATCGATATTCATGCCAAGCCGGAAGTTTACAGAGAAGTCGTGGAATTTATTAAAAACGATGAATTATCGCTTGGCGCACTCGTAACGACGCATAAAATCGACCTCTATCATGCGGCCAGCGACCTGTTCGATTATTTGGATCCCCATGCGCAAATGTTCAAAGAGCTTTCCTCCATTTCCAAGAAAGACGGCAAATTGGAAGGCTACGCGAAAGATCCGATATCGAGCGGACTAGCGATGGAAGCTTTTATACCGGAAAATTATTGGACCAATCACGGCGGCGAAGTGCTGGTTCTAGGCTGCGGCGGAAGCGCGCTCGCTATCAGTTCCTATTTAACGGAAAAAGAACATGGCAATAACGTGCCTTCCAAAATCATTTTAACGAACCGCAGTAAGCCTAGATTGGATTCAGCTAAGGAGCTGCTGTCACAGCTTGAAACGAAAGTGCCGTTCGAATATCATCTTTGTCCGGAGCCTGCCCAAAATGACGATGTGATGGCTTCCCTTAAGCCGCATTCTTTGGTTATTAACGCTACAGGACTTGGCAAAGACAGACCGGGATCGCCACTTACGAATCAAGGCCAATATCCGGACAATGGATTGGTTTGGGAGCTGAATTACCGCGGCGAGCTTGATTTTATGCATCAAGCATTGAGTAAGAAAGATGAGAGGAATCTGCATGTCGAAGACGGATGGATTTATTTCATCCATGGCTGGACGCAGGTTATTGCAGAAGTGTTCCATGTAGAAATCAAAGGTGAATTGCTGCAAAAATGCGCCAAAATCGCAGAAAGCATCAAATAACAAATTAAAGACCGAGGGGTGTTTATAATGAGCAAGGAATTAACGGTTAAGCCATTTTCCATGTATTTTGATCTCATCAGCGGCATGTCAAACGAAAAAAGCACAACGAAACGTTATCTATCCAACATGAGAGGCATGTTCTCAAACAGTGAAGCTCTGGAAGCGCTGATTGAAAAAGACAATACGCTGATGTATGAATTTTTCGAATTGGAGATGCCTGAAAAAGACGGTCATCTATTATTCGGTACGAGCATCGTGTATCCAGGTAAAGTCGGCAATGAGTATTTCATGACCAAGGGACATTTTCATACCATTTTGGATACGGCTGAAGTTTACTACTGTCTGAGCGGTAAGGGGTATATGCTCATGGAAAATCCTGAAGGGGACTGGGTCGCAGAAGAAATGACTCCGGGAAAAGCGGTATATGTACCGGGCCGTTACGCTCACCGCAGTATTAACGTAGGCGATGAGCCTATGATTACGTTCTTTGTATTCCGTGCGGATGCAGGCCATGACTATGGAACGATTGAAACGAAAGGCTATCGAAAACTGATTGTGGAAAATGACGGCAAGGTTGAAATCGTAGACAATCCCAAATGGGGAGCTCAATAAGCAAATGGCAACGAGGGACCTGAATCCTTATTCAGGTCCCCCCCATGAGGGGTGAAATTGTCTAATACCAATTACAGCAGAGATCAGTCACCTTGGCATATTAAGGGAGGTGATCACGATGAATTAAATAACATGGCTTCAAGCTTGTTCGGTCGCTTCAGATTGAACAAAATTTATCAACCCAAAATGAAAGCGCTTTATTAATCATGATGTAAATAAGGGGGAAATGAAATGAGAAAGATTCATTTGCGGTCATCGTACATGCTGCTTATCTTCACTGTGATTATAGCCTTGCTCTCTGCTTGTTCCGGCCAGACCGACTCTTCGAACGAAGCGAATCAAGCAGGGCAGACGAAAGCGCCCGCAGGATCGGACGATCCTGCCAAAAAACTAGGAAAAATCGTCATCGGATGGGTTCCGCCGGATATTACGGGAGTTTACAAAATCGCAACCACCTATATGGAAAAGTCGGCAGAAGACGCTAAAAAATCCGGATTAGATGTGGAAATACTTACGAAAGCAAGCAACAACCACGGCGATGCCAATGCACAAATTCAGAACATAGAAGACATGATTCAAAGAAAAGTCAGTGCGATTATTATTTCCCCGGCAGACGTAGAACCGTTAAAACCTGTACTAAAAGAAGCAAAAGAAGCGCAAATACCTGTCATCATCGTCAATTTGCTCACACCGATTGAGGGGACAGAGGTCGATACTTATATCGGATTTGATAATGCGAAGGCAGCAGAAGTTTCAGCATACGCGATGCTTAACGCTCTTGGCGGACCAGGCGTACTGGATGGGAAAGGAAAAAAAGTGGACGTTCAACCGAATCAAGAGTTGGATTTGGAATGGTGGCAGAACGTTTATAAAGAAGTCGACCCGAGCTCGATAAAGGGTAAAATTGCGATTCTTTCCGGAGTTCCAGGAAGTTTCTATGATAACGAACGTCAAAAAGGTTTCGATAAGGTGTTGAAAAATTACCCGAATGTAGAGGTCGTTGCAAAGCTTCCGGCAGATTGGAACAGACAAAAGGGAGTTTCCGTAACAGAAAACATTCTTCAGAAGCACAAAGAAATTGACGGCATCTGGGCGGCTTCTAACGAGATGGGCCTCGGTGCAATTAATGCGGTTCAAAACGCCGGTCTTACAGGAAAAGTTTTCGTAACGACAAATGACGGCACATCGGAGAGCGTCGACAGAATTAGAGAAGAAAAGCTCTTGCTCGAAACGTGGCACGGCTTCCCTGAATGGGGCTGGTACGGTGTTAAATTCGGGGTGATGCTCCACTTGGGAGAAGAAGTTCCGCAAACCTACGATATCCGGCCGCGGACAGAGTATAAAGGCAATGCAGATGCTTTCTATCCGAATCCTATGCTCGAACCGATCGATTGGCAGGAAATTATTAGCAATGCTAAGCCCAAATAATTTTTCCGCTAGTTGTTTTGTTTAACGCTTCGACTCCTTTGTGTTCAAATTTAAATGCTGCGGTTTGAACACAAAGGCCATTCGATATTTCTTACTTCCATTTGAAATTTGGATACAGGAGGGGTGAAGATGACAGATATCTTATTGAAGATGAATAAAATCAGAAAGCGTTTTTATGAAACAGTGGCATTGGCCGATGTGGACTTGGAAATCAAGAAAGGTGAAGTTCACATGCTTTTAGGAGAAAACGGCGCCGGCAAATCCACGTTGATGAAGATTTTATCCGGTTCTTATGTTCCCGATGAAGGAGAGATTTATTGGGAAGGAAATCCTGTTGCCTTCAAGGCTCCCTCCGACTCGCTTGCGCTTGGGATCGGTATGGTCTACCAGGAGCTGACTATGATTAAAGAGCTCAGCGTGATGGAAAATATTTTTCTAGGGCGTTTGCCTAACCGGAAAGCCATTCCGTTAGTCGATTGGAAGAAATCGATCGATAATACCGAAAAAGTACTTAGCACCTTAGGCCTGGATATTAATTTGCATGAAAAAATATCCCATTATGATTTGGGCATTCAGCAGTTAGTCGAGATTGCTAGGGCGATTTCAAGAGATGCGAAACTAATCATATTGGACGAGCCTACCTCCGCTTTAACCGATAAAGAGGTCAAAGCTCTATTCAATGCCATTAAGCGTTTAAAAAAACAGGGGATCTCTTTTGTTTATATTACCCATAAGCTTGATGAAGTTTTTGAAATAGGCGATACGGTAACGGTGCTTAGAGACGGTCATACGATCGATACCATCCATAATATTTCCGGCGTTACACAAGACATGCTTGTGAGTATGATGGTTGGCCGCTCCATTAATGAACAGTATCCGAAGGTTAATCATTGCACGTCCAAAGAAGTGTTGCAAGTAAGAGGTCTTGGAGACGGAAAAGCGATTCAGGATATTTCGTTCTCCTTACATGAAGGAGAGATTTTGGGCATTGCCGGTCTGGTAGGCTCGGGAATAACGGAGCTGGTTGAAAGCTTATTCGGCCTAAGGAAAGCGAATGAAGGGACCGTACTATTAAATAACGAGCCTTATTCGCCCCATAATCCAAAAAGCGCAATTAGCCGGAAGCTCGGTTTTGTTACTAAAAATCGTAAAGAAGGCCTGCTATTGCACATGTCAGTGGCAGAAAACATAACGGTCTCCAGTTTCTCCGGCTATAGCAAATGGGGGTTCAGAAATAAGAAAAAGGAGCAGGACGTTTCGGAACAATATAAAAAGCTGTTAAAAATCAGCACTCCGAGCGTAGCCAGCCAGATCGGCAAGCTAAGCGGAGGCAATCAGCAAAAAGGAGCAATTGCGAAATGGCTCTGCAATCAAACCAAAATATTTATTATGGATGATCCGACACGCGGTATTGACATTGGAGCTAAAGTGGAAGTTTATAAACTGTTGAATCAAATAACCGAACAGGGCGGATCGGTTATCCTCGTTTCGACGGAGCTGCCGGAGTTAATCGGAATGTCCGATAACATCGTCGTAATGAATAGAGGAAAGCTGGTAGCCAGCTTTAATGCGCGTGAATGCAGTCAGGAACTTATTATGGAAAAAGCGGCAGGAGGGCTATGACCGATGCAAAGTGTTGATTTAACTGTCTTTCAAAAAGAAAAAGCCGAAGCGAAAAAGAAAACAATGATGCATTACGTCAACAAAATCAGCCCTATTATTCCGTTATTGATTTTAATTGTTTATATGGCAATCGCGAACCGCGAATTTTTCACGGTGAACAATTTTTTGAATATTTCCAAGCAATCTTCTGTCATGGGTATTTTGGCGATCGGACAAACGATGGTCATCATCGCTGCGGGGATTGACTTAGCTGTAGGCTCAGTGATGGCGCTAACCGGCTGTATTATCGCTGTAGCTATTATCAATGGCGGTGTCAATCCGGTCGTTGCCGTTATGATCGGCATCGTTGGCGGTATTTTAACCGGTTCATTGATTGGCCTGATTATTACAAAACTGAAAGTGCAAGATTTTATCGCGACGCTGGGTTCGCTTACAGCGATTCAAGGTTTTGCCTTGTTGACGAGCGGCGGGCTGCCTATTTCGGGGCTTCCCGAAGGTCTTCTGTTTATCGGCAATGGAAGCATAGCCCGAATTCCGATTTCGTTTTTGGTCTTTGTAGCGGTAGCCATAATCGGTTGGGTCATATTAAGGCATACGACGTTTGGACGCAATGTAAATGCTCTGGGCGGGAATAGGGAAGCGGCCTGGGTTTCCGGGATTAATGTTAATCGGACGAAACTGCTCGTCTATGCTTTTTCCGGATTTTGCGCATCGATTGCAAGTGTCGTCATGTTAGGCCGTCTTAATTCTGCAAACGCTTTAATGGGCGAGGGGATGGAGCTGCTGTCCATTTCTGCCGTCGTTCTTGGCGGTACGAGCTTATTTGGCGGAGCCGGATCGATAGGCGGAACGATTATTGGCGTCATTACGATGGGTACGCTAAGTAACGGATTGAATTTTCTGGACATTTCCGCTTTTTGGCAAAAGGTTATTTTAGGCCTCGTTATTATTAGCGTAGTAGCGCTTGATACGTTCAGAAGAAGAGTAGCGCGATAGAGTTTACCCAAAAATCGTGGGAGGTTTAGCACATGTACAAATACGGAGTGCACAGTTCTTTTGGCGAGAAAGATTGGAATTTCGATTTATTTAAAGCTGTGCGAAGACATGCGCAAAACGGGTTTGATGTTGTGGAAATTTTTATTCCTACACTTTTGAACAGACCTAAGCATGAATATCAGGAATTGAAAAAAGCCGCCGATGATTGCGGCGTGGAAATGACTTACTCAACCGGACTTGCGAAAGAGCATGATTTGTCGTCCAAAGATGAGAAAATCCGCAGACAAGCGGTCGAGTATGTGAAAAACGCGCTGGATATTATATCCAGTATGGGCGGTAAAGCTTTTGGCGGCGTCAATTACGCGGCTTGGGCAGGGAAGCTTGAACCAAACGAGTTTGACCGCAATGCCTATGTCGCTAACAGCGTCAAGAGCATGAAGGAGCTGGCTAAAACAGCGGAGGATCTCGGCATAACGTATTTGTTTGAGGTCGTAAACCGCTTTGAGACGACGGTAATGAATACAGCTGCGGAAGGTATAGCGTTTATCGAGGAGGTCGGAAGCCCAAGCTGCAAGCTCTTGCTGGATACATTTCATATGAACATTGAAGAGGTTAGCTTTAAGGATGCCATTATAACTGCAGGAGATAAATTAGCTTGTCTGCATGTAGGAGAGTGCAATCGCAGCCTTCCGAGCAGGGAGGGGAGAACGGATTGGAATGCATTTTATGATGCGCTCAAGACGGTTAACTTCGACGGTATTGTAACGATAGAATCTTTTATTACGACAGGCGGGCAAATAGGAAAGGACATCGGTCTGTACCGGGACCTCTCTCTCGGGAAAGATGACCGTCAGCTGGATGAATCGGTAAGAGAAGCATTGAAATACCTGAAGTCCCACGAAAACTAAAACCTAATTGGAGGATACAACGATGGATACAGGATTAAAAGGAAAAAAAGTGCTGGTTACGGGATCAACAACGGGGATCGGCAAAGGAATTGTGGAAGCATTTGCGCAGGAAGGGGCTAACGTAATCCTCAATGGCTCAGTGGAAGAACGGGTAAATAACACGGTAAATGAATTGCAGCAAAAGTATAAGGACGTCAAAATTTCCGGGATCACCGCTAACCTTGTCAATCTGGAAGAAGCAAACAGGCTTTACGACGAAGCGAGCAAAGACGGTAAACTTGATTTATTGGTAAATAATCTTGGCATCTTCCCTGTAAAGCCGTTTGAAGAAATTACTGACGAAGATTGGGATCATATATGGAATGTGAACGTGATGAGTACGGTGCGGCTTTGCAGAAGAGCGCTTCCCGATATGCTTAAAGCGAACTCGGGCAAGATCATCAACATCAATAGTGAAGCAGGTTTTCGGCCAAATGGCGACCTTGTTCACTACTCTACCACGAAGTCAGCGCTTCTCGGTTTGAGCCGGGCAATGGCGGAGCTTACCAAAGGCTCGAAAGTTACCGTAAACAGTGTGTTGCCGGTTACGACTTGGACGCCGGGAATCGAAACATACCTGCAGGGCTATGCAGAACGCGGCGGTATCAGTCTCGAACAAGCGAAGATTAATTATTTCAAGGAAGGAAATGACAGTTCTTCCTTACTGCAAAGATTTCTAACGGTGGAGGAAGTGGCGAAAACGGTCATTTTCGCAGCTTGCAACGATGGGATTAACGGCAACTCTATTCTAATAGATGCTGGCGTAATCCGTCATATTTAATAAGCGGAAATACCGGGCTGTATGGCCCGGTATTGGTTTGTTTTTTTAAACACTACACAGAGAATTTATTAAAGGGGCTCCCGATGAGATTTACCATTGGCAGAAAGATATTAGCGGGATTTTTAATCATGTTGTGTTTATTGGTTATGGTCAGTTTTATCAGTGTTTTGAAAATGTCCGATATGGGTCAAGCGGCTATCTCAATTGAAAAAAAATGGATGCCCGGCGTTAAAACATTAGCAAGCATGCAGGCGGATTTGTACGAAATACAGCATTGCTTGTTATCGATTATTTTGGAAACGGATGATCAGAAAATCATTCAATATCAAAGTAAAATGAATGACTTGATAGCAGAATTGAAAACGATTCAAAAAAAATATAATGCTGCTTACACATCGAATGATCACGAAAGAAGCTTGCTCACACAATTTATCGACTCGGAAGAGCAGTATTTGAAGTCGTTTCCGGAGGTCATTCAAGCCAGGAAAGAAAATGATTTCATCACTGCCAATTTTCTGATCTCCCAGTCGCTACCGCATTTTAATCAAGCGATGAATGGCTTATCAGAGTTAAGAAGCCTGGGCGATTCAGGCTCTAATCTGGCGACAGGAAGCTCCATTCAAACATTCGAATCAGGAAGGTTATTTGTTATCATTTTAAGCTTGATCACGATTGCTTCCGGTTTCGGCTTGGCCTATTTCCTTTCCCGGATGATATCAAAACCGCTTATAAGAGTTACAGCCGCGGCAGACCGTTTGGCAAACGGCGATTTGACGGTAAAAGATTTGGAAATTCGAAGCAAAGATGAACTGGGGGATCTGGCCGGATCATTCTCTCATATGGCTTCCAGCCTGAGAGAGCTGATGTTTCATGTCGGCATCAATTCCGAGCTGGTTGCCGCATCATCGCAAGAACTGACAGCTAGCGCGGATCAAACAAGCTCGGCTTCCGAGCATGTGGCTATACTTGCTCATGAGGTTGCAACCGATGTCCAGAAGCAGGTCCAAGATTTAGAACAAAGCAAACGTATCGTTGATGAACTGTCGGAAGGCATCGGGCAAATCGTCATCATTGTGCAGCATGCATCTGCTGCCGTATTTCAAGCAAACCAATTGTCGCTAAATGGTAATGAATCGATTCAAACCTCAATGAAGCAAATGGATACGATTCAAGGCACTGCCCAGAAACTAGCGGAAATTGTAAGGCGGCTGGGTGAAAACTCAAACGAAGTGGGCAAAATCATCGGCGTTATTACCGACATTGCTGCCCAAACGAATTTGCTGGCTCTTAATGCAGCTATTGAAGCTGCGAGAGCAGGCGAGCACGGCAAAGGATTTGCCGTCGTCGCTCATGAAGTGCGTATGCTGGCTGAACAAACGGGAATGTCGGCAAAACAAATTTCAAAACTGGTTACTAACAACCAGGTTGAAACCCGAAATGCCATACAATCTATGGAGATTAGCGCACAGGAAATAACTGAAGGAATGAATATGATCAATCAGGCAGGAAAATCTTTCGTGCATATTCAAGCGGCTGTGAAATCCGTAGAAAGACAGACGGAGGAAGTTTCCGCTGCTGTCGTGCAGATGGCGGCTGGAGCCGGACATATTTCAAATTCAATCGCAGTTGTGGCCAATTTAGCCGAAAACTCTGCAGCGAATACACAAAGTGTGTCAGGGGCTGCCGAAGAACAACTCGCTTCCATGGAAGAAATTAATGCATCAGCAACCGCGCTGGCCAATATGGCATCGGATCTGCAAAACCTTATAAGTAAATTTAAAGTATAGGCAAATATATCGATTTAGGGGAATGGGAGGCATTATAAATGAAAATATATAACATCAAAGATACGGAAGGTTTTTTTGAAGTGTTGGACAAATGCAAGGGGGTTGTCGAACTCATTACATCGGAAGGGGACCGGTTAAATCTGAAGTCAAAATTAAGTCAGTATGTTGCTTTAAGTAAAATATTTACGGATGCACAAATCGAGGATATTGAAATTATCGCTCACGAGCCGAGCGACGTATCGTTGTTATTTCAGTTTCTTATTAACGGAAATCAATAATATTGGCATTGCAAGCTGAACAAATGGACATATTAATTCATAAAAGGTGGTAAAGGCGGGATCCAAGTGGAAGAGCAAGATAAGGAGAACATGATATCGGGAAATCTGATCAGGGACGAAGCGCGTTTTCGCGCTCTTTTTGACCGGTGGGATGATATCGTGTTCCGGAGCTTCCGCTTGGGAGGGAGTCAAGGCGGTCTTCTTATATTTATTGACGGCATGGTGGATGAGCAGCGAATGGAGCTTCAAGTGCTTCAGCCGCTGCTGTCATGCACAAGTTCGGATGAGGAATGGAAAAACGACACGCTGGCATGGTTGACTTACAATGTGCTGCCAACGGAAAGAATCAGCGTCAAAATGCGGGAAGATCAGGCAACGGAGGCGATTTTATGCGGAGATGTGATTTTGCTGGTCGATGGTATGCCAGGCTCCCTCATGATCGGTATGAGTTCGCTAAAAACGAGATCCGTTGAAGAGCCGGCATCAGAACCTGTTATTAGAGGACCTAAGGACGGATTTACGGAAAGCTTGCAGATTAATGCTACCTTGATCCGGCGCAGAATGAAAACGCCACGGCTGAAAAGCGAATCTTTCCAAGTCGGCGCCTTGTCACGAACCAAATTAACGGTCATGTATGTAGAAGGTATCGCCGGGCAAGATCTAATCGATGAGGTGAAAGCAAGAATTCAAAATATTCATATCGATATCGTGCTTGAAAGCGGATATATCGAAGAATTGATGGCCGATTCCCGTCATTCTATTTTTCCGCAGCTGATGCCTACCGAGCGCCCGGACCGCGCTGTTGCTTCACTGGCTGAAGGGAGAGTAGTCATTATCGTGGATAATACGCCTTTTATCCTTATAGCGCCTACGACACCCTTTGAAATGCTTCAAGCCGCAGAGGATTACAGCCAAAATTTTATTGTAGTGACGGCTAATCGCTGGCTTCGCTTAAGCTTGTCGTTCATTGCTCTTATATTTCCCTCCTTGTATATTGCCATAACGACGATGCATCAAGAAATGCTGCCGGGCGATCTATTGCTTAGTATCGCTTCGTCACGAGAGGCTGTCCCGTTTCCCGCTATAGTGGAAGCTTTCATCATGGAGCTTTCATTTGAAGGCTTAAGAGAAGCGGGAATACGGCTGCCGCGCCAAGTAGGTCAAGCCGTCAGCATTGTAGGGGCATTGGTCATTGGACAAGCAGCGGTGCAGGCGGGCCTCGTCGCATCGTCGCTTGTCATTGTTGTGTCTTTTACAGGAATTGCATCATTTATATTTCCGTCTTACAGTCAAGGGCTGCCGATTCGCTTGCTTCGTTTCCCTTTAATGATCGTAGCGGGTACGCTTGGCCTTTACGGCATATTTATTTTCATGCTTGCCCTGCTTATTCACTTGTTGAAATTGAAATCTTTTGGAGTCTCCTATCTTTCCCCTGTATCTACGATGAACATTGTTGGTATGAAGGATGTTCTCATGCGTGTGCCTTGGTGGAACCGCAATAAAGGGGGACGAGTGACATCAGATCGGAAAAGATGAGGATCGTATCGGATAGCCCATTGCGACGAAGTTTTTCGAAAGGAAACATGGCTGATGCTGCATCTCACTAAGCGAATTTTATTATTTATTCTCGTTATTTGCCTGCTTTCCGGCTGCTGGGGCAGAACGGAAGTAAACAATATCGCTATTGTGTCCGCGACAGGATTAGATTTGACGGAAAATGATCTTATTCGGGTAACGCTGCTCTTAGCCGTTCCACGTCTTGTAGGTACTTCTTCCGGAAACGGCGGTGGGGAATCCAAGCTGGAAACTACGGCAGGCTGGGTCGTCTCGGAGCAAGGGAAGACGGTTACGGAAGCGTATAACAAACTGCAGGGAAAGCTCCCCCGCAAAATTTTCTTCTCGCATAATCGCGTAATCGTCATTGGTGAGAAGCTGGCGGAAAAAGGCACGTTTCCGATCTTCGATTTTTTCATACGCAACAGGCAGGCACAGCTGAAGAGCTTTATTCTATTCACGAAAGCAGAAGCGGAGGATGTACTGAACTTTAAACCTAAATTTGAGAAGCTGGCCTCGGAAGTCATGAAGGGTGAGTTGAAGGTAAGCATGGGTTCTTCCGTCCAATTAGGAAAGTTTTTAACGATGATAATGGACGTAGGGCAGGAAGCTTATGCGCCGCAGATTTCCATTGTCCCCTCGAAAAACGGGGAGATTGGCTTGGATAACCTGATGGTTTCCAAAGGGGCTGCCGTCTTCCAAGAAGATAAGTTGATCGGTTGGCTCAACGACACAGAGACGATGGGCTTGCTTTGGATTCGAAATGAGATGAAGGAAGGCACCTTAACCGTAAATATTCCCGGTAATCTCGGCGGGGGGTATGTAAGCGGGGAATTTGCAAATGTCAGGAGTCAAGTATTGCCGGCTGCACACAAAGGCGCGATTAAGATGGATATCGATTTTTCAGCATTATTAAACGTTACCGAAAACACGTCGAAGCTTGACTTGAACACACCTGCTAACAGGACAATGCTCAGCAATTTATTCGCGAATGAAGTGAAGGAAAGAATGGAAATGCTTTGTATGAAAGTTCAAAAAAAATTCCGTTCGGATATTTTCGGCTTTGGACAAATCATTTATAAACAAGATCCTCAAGTATGGCATAAAGATTATGCCGGAAAGTGGGAGACGTTATTTGCGGATATGAAAGTCGATATTTCGGCGAAGGTACAGCTTGTTCAGACAGGATTGCTAAGAAATGGATCGATGGAGGAGGAGATGAAATGAATAACATATCATCTTACCATTTGTTTGCACTCATGGTTATGTTTCAATTCGGAACAACGGTTATTTTCGGCTTCGGTATCGATTCAGGACGGGATGCCTGGTTCACCGCGTTAATATCGTCTTTACTCGGGGGGATTCTCATTGCGGGCTATGTAGCCATCGCTAAGTTAAATCATTTTGCTTCGTTAGTTAGTTGGTTTCCAAAATGGTTCGGTAAATGGCTCGGTACACCGCTCGCTTGGCTGTATCCTCTGTTCTTCATTTATACAGCTGCGCGTATTATTTGTGATCTCAGGTTTCTTCTGCCTCTTACGCTGCTTCCAAAAACACCGGCATGGTTTTTTATCGGGATTCTTATCATGTTAATCTTATATGTCATGTATGCCGGCATTGAGATTTTGTTTAGAATCGCCGGTATCCTTCTGCCGGTGCTGATCCTATTTATTTTATTCGAAACGATCGTGCTTTGGGCTTCCGGAAGCTTGCATGTCGACTATCTCAGACCTTTTATGGCCGAAGGCTTCGGCAGGGTGTCGAAAAATATATGGCCAGTGGGCGTAACGACAACATACGGAGAATGTTTAGTAATGGGTGTGTTTTGGTACAAGTTAAACAGCAAACAATATTTGGGGCGCGTCAGTGTTGGGGCGGCCTTATTTGCGGGATTTTTTATCGTGCTGTTTGATTTGTTAGCCATCACGTCCTTAGGCGAATATCTGTTCAAGAAGATGGTTTTTCCCGCTTTTACGATATTGAAATTGACAAGTGTCGCTGATTTTTTGGAGAATTTAGAGGTTTTTGGCGCCATGTACTTTATGTGCTCGGCATTCGTTAAAATATCTGTCTATTTGTTTGCCGCCGTTGCATGCATTCGCGAACTGACATATGCGGCCAATGATCATCTGGCCATCTGGATAACGGCTTTAATTGCATATGTAATGTCCATGACAATGGCTCATAATTTATCCGAGCATTTACAGGTTTGGTTAGGAAGCATAGCAAATATGATTGTCGTTCCGATGTATATCGTACTTCCAGGGATTATCCTTTTGCTTTCATTGCTCGTGAATTTGAAAAATAGGAGAGCGGCGTAATGAAAATTCACTTTCCATGGGAATCAAGCATTGTGCTGCAAACACCCTGGATTATGCCAATTACATTGGTTGCAGCGGCTTTGCTCCTTTCTTTGATCAGTTGGCTGAAGCCAAGGGGGAAATAATCATCATAATAATAAGCCTTTTGGACTATTGAGTCAAAAGTGCTTTTTTTATTGTTCTATTTCTCGACATTGTGACGAATATTTGAATTATGATGTAATTAATGCGTTTTATTTAACTTTTTTAATTGCTATATAGTGTGTTCTAAATTAGAATTATGATGTAACATATAAAGGGGGTGCCGATCATTTCACAGCCTTTCGCATAACAACTTGCTAGGTACGACTGCGTAAGGGGTATTCGTATAGAAGTTGATCATTTGGATGCAATTGCAAAATTACAAAACGATCTTCGGGAGGCGGAGTACGGATGGAAAGCCAAAGCGTTGTGAATAGCGTTAGCAACAAAAAGACGGATAATTTGGAGCTTGGTTATGTGATTTGTAAAAGATGCAGCTCGATAATCGCTACTCTTCCAACAAACCGCGTTAAACGTTTCTATAGTGAATGCTCTGAAGGCTGCGAAAATGAATACGAGGGAGTGAAGGAGTTTGACTAGTACGAAGCGGGTTTTTGACTTCACTGAGGGTGACGGACAAATGAGATCGCTCCTTGGAGGCAAGGGAGCGAATTTGGCAGAGATGACACGGGCCGGCCTGCCTGTTCCGCCGGGTTATACGATTACGACTGAAGCATGTCTGCACTATTTTAAACGCGGAAATCTTATGGATGATCCATTGAAAAACGAAATATTTGAAGCAATGGAGAGATTAGAGACACAAAAAGGCCAACGGTTTGGCGGTTCTCAGAGTCCTCTTCTTGTATCGGTTCGATCCGGATCAGTAACATCTATGCCCGGCATGATGGATACTATACTAAATTTAGGATTGAATGATGAGACGGTTCAAGGCCTGGCCGTTACAACGGGAAACCCCCGCTTTGCTTTTGATTGTTATAGAAGATTGATCCAAATGTTTGGCAATGTTGTGTTTGGTATCGAGCATCATTTTTTCGAAAACAAGCTCTCTATGCTTCTGCAAAAGGAAGAGGTTAATCAGGAGCAGCAGCTTTCCGATGAGGCGTTACGGCAGCTCGTTGAAATATATAAACGTTGTGTAATTGAGCAGGCCGGACAGCCTTTTCCGCAGGATTCACGGCAGCAGCTGCTGCTGGCGGTTGAAGCGGTATTCAAGTCTTGGCATAATCCTAGAGCGAAATACTATAGAAAAATAAATCATATCTCAGATAAGCAAGGGACAGCTGTCAATATTCAAAGCATGGTATTTGGTAATACAGGCGAAACGAGTGGAACGGGCGTTCTATTTACCAGAAATCCGTCTACAGGCGCAAACGAGCTGTTTGGCGAGTTTCTTTACAACGCTCAAGGAGAAGATGTGGTTGCCGGTACTAGGACTCCGCTTCCGATCGTTCAATTAGAAGAAGGCATGCCTGAAGTATATAAGCAGCTGATTACTGCGGCGAAGCAGTTAGAACAACATTTCAAGGATATGCAGGATATCGAGTTTACGGTTGAGCAGGGGAAATTGTACATACTCCAGACAAGAAACGGTAAACGAAATGCTCAGGCCGCTGTGCGATTGGCAGTCGAACTCGTACATGAACAGGTCATTACCAAGAACGAAGCCATCATGCGCATCGAAGCTTCCCATCTTGATCAATTACTGCATAGAGGCCTGGACGAATCCAAGGTTCGAAATGTATTAGCCGTTGGTTTGGCAGCGTCTCCAGGCGCTTCGACGGGCCAGCTTGTATTCGATACCGAGCAAGCCGTTGAATGGAGCAAGGCCGGCAAAAAAGTCATTCTGGCAAGGCCGGAGACGACTCCTGAAGATATTCAAGGCATGTTAGTTTCTGAGGGCGTATTTACCAGCAGAGGAGGATTAACAAGCCATGCTGCGGTTGTTGCTCGCGGAATGGGGAAATCTTGTGTATGCGGATGCGAGGCCGTTCGTATTGATCCGATAAACAAGGTGATGTATGCCGGTTCATCAGTTCTGAGCGAAGGCGATTGGATTACTTTGGACGGCGGAACAGGCCGTATAATCGAAGGGAAGGTTCCTTTGCGAGAAGCAGAAATGTCAAGGGAGCTGGAGGAAATTCTTCGTTGGAGCGATGAAATTCGCGAGTTGAAGGTATTGGCAAATGCGGATACTCCCCGCGATGCGGTTGTGGCACGGCGTCTTGGTGCAGAAGGCATTGGACTTTGCCGAACAGAGCATATGTTTTTTTCTCCGGTTAGACTGCCTGTTGTGCAGAAGATGATATTGGCGGAGTCAATCGGGGAGCGAAAAGCGGCTTTGGAAAAAATACTTCCGATGCAGCAATCCGATTTTTATGAATTGTTCAAGTCGATGTCCGGGCTCCCTGTGACGATCCGGTTACTGGATCCGCCGCTTCATGAATTTTTACCGAATCTTGATGAACTGCACGAGCAAATGCTGGATGTAATTCGTCAGGAGCAGCTTGCAGCAGTAACAGAAGAGAAGAAGGCTCTGCGGGCGGAACGGCAGCAGTTAAGCGAAATGATCCAAAAGGTCGAGGCATTGCAAGAAAAAAATCCGATGTTAGGTCAGCGGGGATGCAGAGTCGGGATCGTATATCCGGAAATTTATGATATGCAAATCGAAGCCATATTCAAGGCGGTTTCCCGCTGCTTAGACGAGGGAGCGGATGTTATCCCGGAATTAATGATCCCGCTGGTTGGGGATGTTACTGAATTAAAGGTGATGCGGGAACTCGTTGACAAGGTAGCTTTACAAGTGCTCGGCAAGGAAAAAATACGATACTGCCATTACAAAGTGGGCACCATGATCGAAGTGCCGCGCGCTGCGCTGACGGCTAAAAGAATTGCTGCACATGCTGACTTTTTTTCATTCGGCACCAATGATTTGACCCAAATGACGTTTGGGTACAGCCGTGACGATGCAGAGCACAAATTCCTTGCTCATTATCTTGATCATAAAATTTTGCAGCATAATCCGTTTCAGGTGCTGGATACAGAAGGCGTCGGGCAGCTGATTGAATTGGCCGTTGCTTCAGGGCGCAGCGTGAAACCCCGCATTAAAACCGGAATTTGCGGGGAGCATGGCGGTGATCGCAAGTCCATCTTCTATTGCCATGAAATAGGCTTGGATTATGTCAGCTGTTCACCTTATCGCATTCCTTTGGCCCGAATTGCCGCTGCGCAAGCAGCTATACATTATCAGAAAGAAAAGGATATTACAGCCGCTGTCTAATAACGATGTGAACAGCTGGTGCCTGTATGTTCAACTATAAATTAATGGAGGGTATTACGATGGAACAAACGTTTATTATGATTAAGCCTGATGGAGTAAACAGAGGTCTTATCGGCGATATTGTTTTGAGATTTGAACGGAAGGGCTTCATTCTGCGGGATGCCAAGCTTATGGTGGTTTCAAGGGAGAAAGCAGAAACGCACTATTCTGATTTGAAAGATAAGCCATTTTTTGGAGAGCTGGTTGATTTTATTTCAGCTGGCCATGTATTTGCTATGGTATGGGAAGGCAAGAACGTCGTCAAACAATCGCGGGCTTTAATTGGAGCAACAAATCCTGCAGAAGCAGTCATAGGAACGATTCGCGGCGACTTTGCTACGGACGTGGCAAGCAATATTATTCACGGTTCTGATTCAATCGAAAGTGCTGAAAGGGAAATTAACTTATTTTTCGGCAGACAAGCGTCATTGGCCTCTTAATATACAAATAACGTCCCGAATAGCAAGTAGAAGGGAAGGCGCCTGTATGCAGGTGTCTTCCCTTCTTTTATTTGGAGCTGTGTATCTCCTGGTATTTGCCCGGAGGACTAACGCCGGTGATGTTCCATTATAAATATGTCAAGAGGCTGTTTCAAAAGGTATAAAAACCTGAGAGACAGCCATTTTTTGTTTTTTGGCTTTGTGCAAGCGGGTAAAAGCTGCCGATTCGCTGATGTAAAAAGTGATTCAGTTTCATTTCACAAAACTAAATCGCGCTCGGGATGCGAGAACGGCGGATTAGTTCTATTTTGCAAACGTAATCGGTCATTTTAAGAAGCTGCTCTCCTAATACGCTGTTTAATTAGGCAAAATCAAACTAACTCGCCGCTATCGGAAAACGATCTTCCAATAGTTTCAGAAAATCGAATTAAACTGCCGGGCGGTGAACGATGCTTCGGCCAGGTAATGAACAGAGCCCCTGCAGCCATTTATTCTTCTGAGACAGCCTCTTTTAGCATTTTGTGGAACAGCTTGTTCGGTTACAAATGCTGTGTCAGGACAGGTGAGCAATTTGAGTCAAATATCGGGCCGTTTTAAGCAACTCTATCGAAAGGGGGCGGAAAGATTACATCATTGCTATTTATTATCGGCTACCCTGTCTTATTAACTGCTCTTACCTTAGGGAATATGGGAGGATTTGTACAAATTCAAGCAATGTCAGAGACGCCAATCGAGGCTATTTACATCATTTTTACTATAGTTATGATTTACGCAGTGAAGCTCGGGACCGCAGTCGGCGGATCATATTGTCCGAAGCAACAGACGAAATGGACCTAAATCGCAACCGGATAGCATGATATCGTTCATCTAATCTTGCAGAAGTACAATAATGTTTCGTCCGCGAATATAATTAATCTGTCCGTCGGGTAGTGGAGGCGCGGACTACCAGCTCTGGCTCCAAATAAACGGTTTTAAGTGAATCCGGGGTTTCTATCAGCTCGAGAATCGTTGTTGCGATTACCGAGGTGATGGTAGCTATAGCAACGCCGACCACGGTCATTGGAATTTCAAGGTCTTCCATCTGAGGCAGATTGTCGTAACTAACGATAGAGATATCTTGTGGTACGGTGAGCCCACGCTCGCCGACGGCTCTAAGAATGCCGCGGGTCAGATCGATGCCGCCGCTGATGACAGCAGTTGGACGTATCGGCTTGTCCAGCATTGCTCGAGCGGCCATATAGCCGTCATGAAATTCCAGGCCGTTCATCTGGAGAATGGAGTCTTTATCGAATGGGAGCCCCAGACGGGTTAGTTCCTCTATAAAGGCTTCTATTTTAACGGTTTGCAACGGATCAGGCGACTGAGGATTCCCTATATAGGCGATATCTTTATGTCCCAATCCTGCCAAATGACGCACGGCTAGACGAACGGCGTGGCCCCGGTTTACGTCAACCGCCGAGTACGGCGAATAACCGGCTGCCCCATAAGTAAGAACCGGTATTTGCAGCGGATTTAAGTTCATGGAGCTGGAAACACTATCCTTATCCCCGAAAACAAGAATCGCATCCACCTGATACCGGCGGAAGATTTCAATCGCTGAATCGATATTGCTCATCGAAAGTAATGTGACGTAGCCTTGTTTTTCGAGCTGTTCGTTTATTTTCGTAATCAGGGTGGAGAGCGCAGCGCGTTCGATGGATGGCCATACGACGCCTATCGCCCCGCTTCTTTTGGAGACGAGACTTCGGGCTGCAATGTTGGGCTGGTAACCCATCTCCTTTGCAATTGAAAGGATATGCTGTTTTGTTTTGTTTTGAACGAGCGGGCTGTCTCTTAACGCCTTGGAGACTGTGGAGAAGCTGACGCCTGCCCTCTCTGCGATATCTTTGATCGTGACCATGGCTTCCCTCCGGAAGGAACTTTTACGTGTACGGGTTCATTGTCGTTCACTTTATCATAAAATACAGGTTTAGCCAAAGAAAGCGGTATATTTTTCGTCTGGACAGTACTATCATAATCGGATATCATAAAAATAACAACGTTGTTAATTTGGTGTTAAGGGTGGTTAACTCATGTTTGATTTACAAAATACAGTATCGGTCGTTATCGGCGGCAATGGGGTTTTAGGCAGTGCGATGTCGTCTGCGCTCGCGGAAGCAGGATCAAAGGTAGCTGTCGTCGGCAGGGATATGGAGAAAGCAAGGCTCGTTTGCGGGCAAATTGAACGGAACGGAGGAACAGCGGTTTCCTTCCAGGCGGATGCGACTAAGAAAGATGAGCTTGAGTCTGTTTTGAAGGATGTGCTGTCTTGGGGCGGACGTGTGGACACACTAGTAAATGCCTCAGGTACGAATAGCCCGACACCTTTTTTTGACTTAGAAATGGATGAATGGGACCGGATCATGGATGTTAACCTCAAGAGCGTAGTTCTGGCATGCCAGGTTTTTGGCAAAAGGATGATTGAACAGGGTGATGGCGGTTCCATTATTAATATTTCTTCCGTGTCCTCTTCACCACCGCTATCTAAGGTGTTTACTTACTCCGCATCGAAGGCGGGAGTGAATAGTATTACCCAATTTTTAGCCCGGGAATTTGCTCCGGACAAGGTAAGGGTTAACGCAATCATTCCAGGTTTCTTCCCTGCTGAGCAGAATAAGAAAATATTATCTCCAGAAAGAGTTGAATCGATTATGCGGCATACGCCAATGAACCGCTTTGGAGATCCGGAGGAGCTTAAGGGAACGGTTGTTTACTTGGCTTCGCCAAAAGCTTCTTCGTTTGTAACAGGCACTTTATTACGGGTAGATGGCGGATTTGGAGCGATGACCATATGAGTGACATTCTTAGAAAGCTAGTTGAGAATACGCCGATTCCAAAGTTAGTGAAGATCCGTCAATCGTTTGACGACACGATACTTGAGGATCCAATCGGAGAATTGATTGAGCAGCTGCGAACAGCCGATTCCATAACGGGAATTACAGAAGGTCAGAAGGTTGCGGTGGCCGTTGGAAGCCGTGGAATTTCCCGAATCGATGAGCTGACCAGGACAGTCATCGATGAGTTGAAGAGGATCGGCGCAGAGCCTTTCATTGTGCCATGTATGGGGAGTCATGGAGGAGCGACAGCTGAAGGGCAGACAGAGGTGCTTGCCCATCTTGGTATAGACGAGGAACGGATGGGCTGCCCGGTCCGATCATCGATGGATGTTATATTGCTGGATCGCCTGCCGAATGGCTTGCCGGTTTACTGTGACAAAATCGCAGCTGAGGAAGCTGACGCAATCGTCGTTATAAACCGTATCAAGCCGCATACCGCTTTTCGGGGGACAATTGAAAGCGGTATGTTTAAAATGATTTCTATCGGACTAGGAAAGCAAAAGGGAGCAGAGGCTTGCCACCAGCTTGGCTTTAAATATATGGCGGAGAACGTACCCGCAATGGCCCGTGTTATGATCGAGAAGCTTCCGATCCGGTTCGGGGTGGCTGTCGTTGAGAATGCGTACGACCAAATTTGCCGGATTGAGGTACTCGGAACGGACATGATGGAGGAAAGAGAGAAGGAGCTGCTAGTAGAGGCGAAGAGCCGGCTCCCGCAAATTCTTTTCACCGATTTGGATGTTCTCGTTATCGATTACATCGGTAAGAACATCAGTGGAGACGGAGCCGATCCGAATATTACAGGCAGGTACCCGACACCTTATGCGCATGGGGGACCTGAGGTGAACAAGATGGTTGTCCTCGATCTGACGCCGGAGTCCCAGGGCAATGCAAATGGGGTAGGCACAGCCGATTTTACGACGAGCCGGTTAGTCAGTAAGACAGATTGGCCCGCCACCTATGCGAATGGACTAACCTCAACAGTCTGTGCGCCTACGAAACAGGCGACAACGCTTGAGAATGACCGTGATGCCATTAAAGCTGCGATCAAAACATGTAACATTCTGGATTATTCACAATGCAAGCTGGTTCGCATACGCGATACGCTTCATCTCGGAACCATTGAAATTTCCGAAGCGCTGCTTGAGGAAGCAAAAAGCAATCCACGCATTGAAATTTTGGAAGGTCCTTACGAGTGGAAGTTCGACGAGGAAGGTTATTTACCAAAATGAGTGCAGATAAAACAATGGTTATAGCCATTGATATCGGAACGACCAGCACGAAGACTTTGGCCGTTGATCTTGCAGGGAAAATTCACTGCAGCCACTCCATTGCATATCCGCTGCATACGCCGAGACCCGGCTTTGCGGAGCAGGATCTCGATGTTATATTCGAGGCTGTATTAGATGCTGTTTGACATGTGATGAAGAAGAGCGGTTTATGTGCAGACGATATACGGTGTGTTGCCTTCAGCTCAGCCAATCACAGCTTGATATTGCTGGATGCGGATGGACGCCCGCTCACCTCAAGCATTACCTGGGCGGATCAGCGCAGCGCGGCCCAAGCGGAGCGATTGATGAAGGATGGAACGGGATTGCCGGTGTATTTGCGGACGGGGACACCGATCCACCCAATGTCGCCGCTCGTCAAGCTGATCTGGATGAGGGAAGAACGTCCGGAGCTGTTCCGCTCCGCGCAACATTTCGTCGGCATAAAGGAATATATTTTGAATAAGCTATTCGGAATTATGATTATGGATTATTCCATCGCGAGCGCTACCGGATTATTCAACCTGGAAACCTTGACATGGGATAGTGAAGCCTTGCTTCTTGCAGGTGTCCGTGAGAATCAGCTGCCCCGATTAGTGCCGACCACGGAACGCATCGAAGGGCTGAAGAAAGAGGCGGCTGAGCGTATGGGTCTAAGTTCGGCCACACCGTTCATTGTCGGAGCGCAGGATGGCGTGCTTGCCAATCTCGGTATTGGCGCGGTGGACGAAGGGGTGCTGGCAGTGACGATTGGCACGAGCGGCGCTGTTCGGGCCACTGTAACAAGGCCGGCACTTGATCCGGAAGGGAAGCTGTTCTGCTATGCTTTGGCGAAGGATCATTGGATTATAGGAGGGGCCTCCAACAATGGAGCTATCGTTGCCAGGTGGATTTCAGAACGTCTATATCCCGGAAAACCTTTGGAAGAGGTACTTCCTCTAGCTGCTGCTGTGCCGCCGGGGGCGAACGGCCTTCTCTTTCTACCGCTCTTATCGGGAGAACGGGCACCATTCTGGGACGCGCAGGCCAAAGGAGTTATGTTCGGACTGACACTGGCTCATATCGAGAAGGATATGCTCCGAGCCGCAATGGAAGGTGTTTTGTTCCAAATTACGGCGATCGTTTCTTTAATGAAGCGGGCAGGAGGAAAGCCTAAGGAGGTTCGGGCATCGGGAGGCTTTGCCCGTTCTGCATTATGGTGCCAGATGATGGCTGACATGCTGGGCGTACCTGTTCGTGTACCCGAGTCAGTAGAAAGCTCAGGACTAGGAGCTGCACAGCTTGGATTGTATGCCATGGATGGCTGCAGCGGACCGCTGCTTAGGTGGACGGAGATAGAGGGCATCCTGTTTGAACCGGTAGAAGCGAACCACAAGCTGTATCAAGGATTACTTCCGCTATATTTAAATATATATGATAGATTAAAAGAGTCCATGAGGGAAATATCGGAACTGCAGCATACAGCTGTCGGGTGACTTTAGCTGAAGGAGGGATCAATAACATGCATGATAAATATAGCACGCTGCAAGCGATTCTAACTGAGATGGAATCCGTAGTCGTTGCGTTCTCAGGAGGCGTTGACAGCACTTTTCTTCTGGATGCCGCAATAAAGACGCTTGGAAGCGAGCGTGTCTTGGCCGTCACAGCTGATTCGGAAACGTATCCCACAGAAGAGCTTGCGGAAGCGATTGAGCTGGCGAAGCGATTAGGAGCGGTTCATAAGGTGATAGAGACGTCTGAGCTGAATATTCCAGGCTACAAAGAGAATAACGCGAACCGTTGTTATTTTTGCAAAAAGAGCTTATTCGAGCATTTAGAGCCGTTTGTAAAGGACGGGGCTTACCGTCATATCGTCTATGGGCTTATAGCAGACGACATGAATGAGCATAGGCCAGGGGTTCAAGCGGCGAAAGAACGAGGCGTGCGGGGACCTTTGCAGGAAGCGGGTCTTTATAAAGAAGAAATCCGGGATCTGTCCCGTGAGCACGGACTCGCAACTTGGGATAAGCCTTCATTCGCTTGTCTTTCTTCCCGGATCGCATACGGAGAGACCATCACGATCGAGAAGCTTGGCCGTGTCGGAGAAGCCGAACGCTATATTCGTTCACTTGGCTTTGGTCAAGTAAGGGTAAGAAGTCATGGTGATATTGCCCGCATCGAAGTGGAACCAGGAGCAATGGAGCTGCTCATTGGTCATGCTTCGCACATTTCAGACAGACTGAAAGAGCTTGGTTTTATCTATGTGGCAATGGACCTTTCCGGTTATCGCAGCGGCAGTATGAATAAAGTGCTTGAACGTGGAGGCTCGGCGATATGAATGAGTTTGAAGATCTTGGTTTCTGCAAGCTTGATGTGGGACGCAGCGAACGGACGGGACATCCGGAGGTCGTTTTTGGGCAGGGAAAGACAATGGATCAAGTTGAAACGATCTTCTCCCGGCTCGTGGAGATTCACGGCAGGGCGCTTGTTACCCGGGCAACATTCGAGATGGCGGAGCGAGTGATCGCAAGATACCCGGAGGCGAGTTATGATGAAAGATCCCGACTCATCTCCCTGGGTCAATCTGCGCGGATGCTACCAGGAAAGGTAGCTGTGCTGACCGGAGGGACTTCAGATATCCCGGTGGCAGAGGAAGCGGCAGGGACTGCTGAATGGATGGGCTGCAAGGTCGATCGTATCTTTGACGTCGGTGTTGCTGGGATCGATCGGCTGCTTAGCCAAAAGGACCGGATTAGGGAAGCTTCGGTTGTGATCGGGGTCGCCGGTATGGAGGGCGCCTTGGTCAGCGTAGTCGGAGGACTTGTGCGCAGACCGGTTATAGCCGTACCTACATCAATAGGATACGGTGCAAATCTACAAGGCATTACAACGCTGCTTGCTATGATGACCTCGTGCGCAGCCGGCGTTACGGTGGTCAACATCGATAACGGCTTCGGTGCGGGCTTTCAAGCAGCTATGATCTTACAATTGGTAGCGGAGGGCGCTTAGGATGAGGACGGTCTATTTGGATTGTATTTCTGGCATCGCAGGAGATATGGCGCTGTCCGCATTGGTGGATCTGGGTGCTGATCCGGACTACATTATCAGCCATTTAGTGAAATTGCCAATCGATCCATTTACGATGGAATTCGTACAGGTGGATCGAAGGGGGATTACGGCGAAATGGCTAAAGCTAAACTTTGATCAAATTGATCGTAACGACGGTCATGTACACCTGCACCAACATGATCACAGCCATGATCACCAACATGATCACCAACATGATCATAGCCATCACAGCCATGATCATAAACATGATCACAAACATGATCAACATCATGAACTGCTTATTTCTATTGAGTCTCATACGCATCATAAGAGTTCACATTCGCATGAGCATACACATGTTCACTCACATGGTCATTCTCATTCGCACTCCCATGAGCACTCTCATAAGCACTCGCACGAGCATAGAAAAGCATCCGACATTCTTCGGATGATCGAAGTTTCAAGCTTGCCAGAGCGTGTTAAAGAGAGGAGTCTGACGATATTCCGCTTGATCGCCGAAGCGGAAGGCAAGATCCATGGCATGGACCCGGCCGACGTCCATTTTCACGAAGTGGGAGCGATGGACTCCATTTTGGACGTTATTGGCGTTTGCTTGGCTCTGGAGAGCCTCGATGCCGGAAAAATAATCGTTTCTCCCGTTCCAACTGGAACAGGCAGGCTCCGTATGGCCCATGGTTTGTATCCGATCCCGGCTCCTGCGACGGCGGAGCTGCTGCGCGGCGTGCCTTTATCTTCGTTCACGGCTATGGGTGAATTGACGACGCCAACCGGTGCTGGGATCGTCAAGGCATTGGCCTCTGAATTCGGTCCATTGCCTGCTGGGACGATTGACCGAATTGGATATGGCGCAGGCACCAAAAATTTCGACCATCCGAACGTTGTAAGAGCGATTTTATTTCAGCAGGAGCAGAAGGAAAGCGCCAAAGAAACGATTGTCGTACTCGAAGCGCAGGTGGATGATTCGACGGGTGAGACGCTTGGTTATGCGATGGAAAGGCTGTTCGAAGCCGGAGCACTCGATGTTTATCATACTCCGGTATATATGAAAAAAAATCGTCCCGGTGTTCTCGTTAGTGTTCTATGCTATCCGGCAAACAGCGAACGTTGTGAAGAGACACTTCTCGCGGAAACGTCCACCTTCGGCGTACGCAGGAGCGAATGGCAGCGCAGAGCGCTTGAACGTCAGTGGATTCAGGTGGAAACCCCTTTCGGATCCATTCGGGTGAAGCAGGCTATTGACGGAGAGAGGATTATTCGCCAATCTCCAGAATTTGAAGATGCGGCTCAAGCTGCAAGAACGTTTGGTGTCTCTCTTGAAACCGTCTATCGCGAAGTATATAAACGGTTAAAAGAATAGCATAGGGGGATATTAGTGGAGTTTATAGGTTTGTTAGCGTTGTCTATATTGCTTGGTTTACGTCATGGTATTGATTATGACCATATAGCGGCTTTGGCCGACATAACCGGTGGGAGCACTGGTTCGAAAAAAGAAAGGTTGAAGCTGTCGCTATGGTACGCGGGCGGTCATGAGGCAGTCATTTTTATTTTGGGCTGCAGCATTTTGTTGTTTGCTTGGACCGTGCCTATTTGGGCCGACCACCTGATGGGTAAAGCGGTAGGACTCACCCTAATATTCATGTCGGTCCTTATGCTGCTTGGAAGACGAAATGGTAAAGCTGCTTATTGGAGCCGCGGCATTAGCATGTTTCAGAAGCTTAGGCGGAGTAACAGCGAGCCGTTTACCTTTACGCGGCGGAATGTATTTACTATTGGAATTATACACGGCATTGGCGCGGAAACACCGACTCAGCTATTGCTGTTTACAACTGTGGCAGGAGCCGCGGCGGTTAATCACGGGATTTTTGCAGTCGCGGCCTTCAGCTGCGGTTTACTAATTTCCCATGCGATCATAGCCATTATAAGTATTTGGTTTCATGATTTATCCAAAAAAATTCGTCCAATGCTTCCAATTACGATGTATGCCGCTTGCCTGTTCAGTTTTGTTCTTGGAGTAAGCTATTTGCTAGAGTAATTGCGGTCTTTTTTAACAACGTTGTTATCGGCGATATAACGTAAGTGGAATAAGGCAATTATTACTGTCTATGGAATAACTAAAAAGGGGAAATGAAAATGACTACTCAAACGGTTGTTAGTTTGGCTGATCTACGAAATACTGTTGAACGCTTGGCTCTCAGCATGCCCGTCACCGATATGCATACGCATTTATATGCGCCTGAATTTGGAAACTTGCTTTTGTGGGGCATAGATGAATTGCTGACCTATCATTATTTGATTTCGGAATCGTTCCGCTGGTCGGAGGAAGAATACAGTCACTTCTGGTCTATGTCCAAACGTGAACAAGCGGACTGGATATGGAAATTGCTATTCCTTGACCATTCTCCGGTAAGCGAGGCTGCTAGCGGCTTCATTACGATTCTCAAACGCCTTGGACTGGACGTATCCTCGCGTAACCTGGACGATTACCGCCTTGCACTTGAGAAACGCACGGTGCATGAACAGGTTGATGCCGTCATGCAAATCGCGGGTATTGAGAAGATCGTCATGACTAACGACCCGTTCGATCCCGCAGAACGTCCTATCTGGCAGTCAGGCAAAGGGAAAACAGATCCCCGATTTTATGCAGCGCTTCGGGTTGATGCACTGCTGAATGACTGGCCGCATGCCGTCAATGAGCTTCAAAGTCTTGGTTACGATGTGCAAGCCGAGTGGACAGATCGGACGAAAGCGGAAACCCGCCGTTTTCTATCGGAATGGATCATCCGTATGGATGCCCTCTATCTTGCTGTTTCCATGCCTGGCGACTTTAAATATCCGGCCGAAGATCATCGAAGCAAGATGATTGACGAGGTTATGATTCCGGTATGCCAAGAGCAAAATATTCCTTTTGCGCTTATGATTGGCGTCCGGAGAAAAGTGAACCCGTCGCTTGGATTAGCAGGCGATATGAGCATGCTGTCTGATGTGTCGGCTGTTGAAGCATTATGCCGCCGTTATCCGGAGCAGAAGTTTCTTATCACGATGCTGGCTAGAGAAAATCAGCATGAATTGACGGTGCTTGCCCGTAAGTTCCGCAATCTGATGATTTTTGGATGCTGGTGGTTTCTGCATATCGAATCCATGGTTGAGGAGATGACGCGATTCCGCTTGGAACTGCTTGGTACTTCGATGATCCCGCAGCACTCCGACTGCCGTGTCTTCGAGCAGCTGATCTATAAATGGGAGTATTCGAGAAAAATCATCGGGAATGTGCTGGCGGACAAATACGAGAAGCTGCATCATAGCGGTTGGAACGTGACAGAAGAGGAAATAAAAAGAGATTTGGATGATATGTTGAACCGGAATTTCTGGCGCTTTCTTGGCAAGGGGCAGTAAGAGGCAAGAGGCATATTTTGAAAGAAACACTTCGTATCGAACAGTTATTGGATATTTTACGTCAGCTCATTTAACAGCTGCAAAAAGAAAAAGCGACACAGAGTAATCATCAGAAGCTGCAAGCAGTCTCATGACCTCTCATCGTTAAAAACTGCATTTTTACAATCGTTGATCGACCAGCCTGCATGAGACGAGACAGAGTTAATCCGTCTTTATTTTACCGGTAGTCCATGCTTTTATTCATATTAGTTCGAGTGAAATATGCGATATCAAGAAAAAAACGGCTCTTCCATCTTGGAGATGGAAGTCCGTTTTTTTTGCGTGATGCTAGGAAATCATAATGCGTATCGATTGATGGAAAAGCAAAAACGCTAACGGATGAGGTGTAAGCAAAATTCCAGATCAGACTGCAGATGTTCTTTCATCAGCTGCTCTGCGAAATTGCCGTTGTGCGCCTTTATGGCTTCACAGATTTCATGGTGCTCATCAATGAGAAAGGGGCGGTGGTGATAAACGACGGTGTGCCGAAATAGATAAATAACGGATTGCATGCGGTCGAATAAATCGATCATGAGCGAATTGTTGCTGGCACGCATGATGATTTCGTGGAATTCCTTGTTGGCTTCCATAATTTCGTCCAGCTCGCCGGAGCGGCCGATTTCTACGCAATGCTCCAGTGCAAGAAGCTCTTTCTCGGACAAGTAGGAGGCAGCGCACTTAGCCGCATGCCCTTCGATCAGCTTTCTCAGCTCGAAAGTGTTGCGCAAATCGGTTTCCGATAGCTTCACGACTCGTTTATTGACGACAAGCCCTTCCTGCTCCAGCTTGCGGATGGACTCGCGGATTGGTGTACGGCTGACGTTGAGCTCGGCGGCAAGCTTCTCCTCAACCAGCTTAGTTCCTTGGGCAAGCGTTCCGTTCAGAATCATGTCCCTTATCTCTTTGTAAGACTGTTGGTATGCAGTAATGGATTTATGGTTGCTGCGTTGCATCCTTATTCACCTCTACTGTCTACTTTAGCGAAAAGCTCAGCTATAAACAATCTTTTATGGCTAGGCTAATTGAAAATGTATTCCAAAATAAAAAAACTGTATACAAAATAAAAAATATTGTTTACAATATGAAAAGTGATAGCGATTGACAACGTTTACAAAATTGGTTGGAGGGATAACAACATGAAGAAGCGAATCGGATTTATCGGATTGGGCATTATGGGCCGCCCGATGTCATCAAACCTGCTGAAAGCTGGTTATGAGCTGAGCGTATTCGATATTAATAAAGAGGCTGTTACAGCACTTGCGGCCGAGGGCGCAAGGGCAGCGGCGTCGCCAAAGGAAGTTGCAGAGCACAGCGAAATTATATTTACGATGCTGCCGAATTCCCAGCATGTCAAAGAAGTTATTTTGGGTGAGAACGGGATTTTGAATGGGGCATCCAAAGGAAGCGTCATCATTGATATGAGCTCGATCTCGCCGGTTGTATCCAAGGAGCTGTCGGTGAAAGCGGCTGATGCTGGTCTAAATATGCTGGATGCGCCTGTAAGCGGAGGAGAGCCGAAAGCGATCGACGGTACGCTGGCGATTATGGTTGGCGGCAGTGAGAGCGTATTTGAGAGCGTGCAGGATGTGCTTCACGTGCTCGGAGAAGATGTAACGCTGGTCGGCGACAATGGCTGCGGCGCAACAGCGAAGCTGGCTAATCAAATTATCGTCAATCTCAACATTGCGGCGATGTCGGAAGCGCTCGTATTCGCGGCAAAAGCGGGAATCAATGTCGAGAAGATGTATCAGGCGATCCGCGGCGGTCTGGCGGGCAGTGCCGTGCTCGATGCTAAAGTGCCGCTCATTCTGAAGCGCAACTTCGTAGCCGGGGGACGCATCGATATTAACCTTAAAGACATGACGAATGTGATGGAAACCGCTCATGATATCGGAGTGCCGCTGCCGCTGAGCAGCCAGCTGCTGGAAATATTCCACGCGCTTAAAGTCGATGGCAAAGCTGCCGACGATCATGGCGGCATCGTTCAATATTTCGAGAAGCTTGCAGGCGTTGAGGTTAAAGGCGTGTAACAAAAGCCTGGCCAACAGGAAAATTTGCATACCGTTATTAAAGCTTGATCATAAGTCATTCAAAATGAGGTGGATACAACATGATTCGCGAGGCAAAACATACTACGCTTGCGGCTGTACAGGCAGAGCTGCCGGCCGAATGGGACAACAGCGGTCTGCGGCAGGAAATCAAGCGGCTCAACGACTCCCGGAACCGGAAAATTATCGTTCTGGACGATGATCCAACAGGAGTACAGACGGTTCATGACATTAATGTATTGACTGAGTGGGATAAAGAACTGCTGTCGGAGGCGTTCGATGCTCCGGAATCGCTCTTTTATATTTTGACAAATACCAGGGGACTTGACGCTGAAACCGCAGAGCGGATTAATCGCGAGATTGCCCGCAACGTGCAAGCGGTTGCTAACGAGAAAGGGAAGTCGTTCACCTTTGTCAGCCGCAGCGATTCCATGCTGCGCGGGTATTATCCGCTGGAAACGGATGTCCTTTCGGAGGAAGTGTCGCGTCTGAGCGGCCATAGCTACGACGGACAGCTTATTATCCCTGCTTTCTTCGAGGCCGGACGCGTAACGTACGGCAACACCCATTACATGATAGAGGGAGAAACGCTTATTCCCGTGCAAGAGACGGAATTCGCCAAGGATAAAGTGTTTGGCTATGAGAACGGCAACTTGACTGCGTGGGTTGAAGAGAAAACCGATGGTCGTATCAAAAGCGAACAATGTCTAGTGATTTCACTGGAGCAGTTGCGCAAGGGGCCTGACGTCGTCAAAAAGGTGCTGCTCGAAGCTGCGGGCAACGTGCCGGTAGTCGTCAACGCGCTCACTTACGCGGATATGGATGTGCTTTCACTGGCTCTGCTGCAGGCGGAGGAGGAAGGCAAGTCGTTTATTTTCCGCACAGCGGCATCATTCGTGAAATCATATGCCGGCATCTCGGATCAGGATTACCTGCCGAAGGAGAAGCTGATTGCAAGCGGACAGGAGAGCCATGGCGGTATTGTCGTCGTAGGATCTTATGTGCAGAAAACAACGCGGCAGCTGGGGCATTTGCTCACTTTTCCGGGTATCGTTGCTCTGGAGATCGACGTGGAGCAGGTTCTCGATCCTGCAGCGTACAAACTTGAGATTAGCCGGGTCATTGCTCAAGCGAACAAACATATTGCCGAAGGCAGCAATGTCGTCGTATTCAGCAGCCGCAAGCTAATCGCAGTGGACAACGTAGCTGACAATTTCAAAATCAGCCAGACAGTATCGGGAGCGCTTGTTGAAATTGTGCAGTCTCTTGAGGTCGTTCCGAAGTTTATTATTGCCAAAGGAGGCATTACTTCCAGCGATGTGGCGACAAAGGGTCTTGCCATCCGCAAGGCGCGTGTCCTTGGCCAGGTTGCGGCGGGCATACCTGTGTGGGAAACCGGGGATGAAGCCAAATTCAGCGGCATTCCGTACATCGTCTTCCCGGGCAATGTAGGCGGGGAGAGGACACTGCTTGAGACTGTCGAGAAAATCGAGAGTAAATAGCAGAGCTCATTGCCGCTCATAGAATCCGCATTAAATTGAATGAGAAAGGAGTGTATTTATTCATGATTGTTAATACTAAAGAAATGCTGACAGCGGCGCAGCAAGGAAATTATGCGGTAGCTGCTTTCAATGTGTACAATCAGGAAACGGTACAAGCAGCTGTTCGCGCGGCTGAAAGCCAGAGTAAACCGGTCATCATTGCTCTCGGGGAGCGTTATTTCCCTACTGTTGATGTTGAAGGTTTCGCTGCCATGGTCAAAGCTATCGGAGCCAAATCATCCGTTCCGGTTGCGCTTCATCTGGACCATGCTTACGAGAAGGAATCAATTGAGCGTGCGATTGCCAGCGGTTTTTCTTCCGTTATGTATGACGGCTCCAAGTACAGCTTTGAGCAAAATGTTGAACAAACAAAAGAGATCGTCGCGATCGCACACGCTGCGGGCGTATCCGTGGAAGCGGAAATTGGCTCGCTCGCAAGAGGCGCATTCTCGGACGAAGAAGAAGGCAGCGGAACACTGACTAACCCGGCTGATGCCAAGCAGTTCGTAACGGAAACGGGTGTCGATTTTCTGGCGGCAGCCATCGGCACGGTACACGGCATGTACAGCGGCGAGCCGAACATTAATCTTCGGCTTCTGGAGCAAATCCGCGCTGCAATTGACATTCCGCTAGTGCTCCACGGCGGCTCCGGCACACCGGATGCCATCATTGTCGAAACGGTCAAACGCGGCATTTGCAAAATTAATGTAAATACCGAAATTTCGCTGGCTGCCGTATCGTTTCTGAAAGATCACGTGGCAGCTTATCCAAGCGCTCATCTGTCGTCAGTCATGTCTGAGCTGGAGAACGCTATTGTACCGGTAATGAGCCGCTTCGTTTCATTGTTTGCTAACAGGGCTTGACCCTGTTTTCATTTCATAAAAGAGAGCGTTTACATTAAATGGGGGGTTATAACGATGTATTCTGTATTTGGACTCAGTCATGATGCAAGTCTGCTGCTGTATGCGGTAATTTCTATTATTGGTTTGATCCTGCTTATCGCGAAAGTCAAAATGAATCCTTTTGTCGCGCTAATTGTAGGAGCTGTATTTATGGGGCTTATTTCGGGAATGCCTCTGACAGGTATCGTCAAGGCCTATCAGGAAGGGGTAGCCAGCGTTCTTGGTTTTATAGCGATCGTACTAGGTCTCGGTACGATGCTGGGCAAGCTGATGGCCGAATCAGGCGGCGCCGAGCGGGTTGCCAAAACGATGGTGCGTGTATTCGGTGAGAAAAATGTCCACTGGGCGATGATGGTCGTTGCCGTTATCTGCGGTATACCCGTGTTCATTCAAGTCGGAATCGTGCTTCTATTCCCGCTCGTATTCGTAATTGCCAAGCATACGGGCACCTCGCTGATCAAAATCGGGATTTCTCTCGTGGCAGGCTTGGCCGTAGTGCACAGTCTCATTCCTCCTCACCCGGCAGCGATGCTGGCGGTAGGCATCTTCAATGCCAATATCGGTAAAACCATTTTTCTGGCGCTAATCGTATCATTGCCGGCGGCTGCTATTGCCGGTCCGCTTTACGGCTCTTGGATTGCGAAGCGCATCAAGTCGGAAGCATCGAGCGATCTGATGGCGCAATTTACGGAAACGAAAGAAAGAGAACTGCCTGGCTTCGGCATTACAATCTTTACGATTTTGCTGCCGGTAATTCTTATGCTATTGGCAACGGTGGTCGATATTATGCTGCCGGAGACGAATATGTTCAGACAAGTTATCGACTTTATTGGAAGTCCGATTATTGCCCTGCTGCTTGCGCTGCTGTTTTCACTTTATTCCTTCGGCTTTGCACGAGGCTACAGCA
Source organism: Paenibacillus sp. J2L1-98 (assembly GCF_056269405.1). NCBI lineage: Bacteria > Bacillati > Bacillota > Bacilli > Caryophanales > Paenibacillaceae > Paenibacillus > Paenibacillus sp. J2L1-98. The sequence continues at coordinate 225,648 of NZ_JBWDNW010000007.1, forward strand.
GCAAAGAGCTGCTGAAATTTACGAATGATTGCCTTGGTCCGGTAGCTTCCATCATCCTGCTGATCGGCGCGGGCGGCGGCTTCAACAAAATTTTGACTACCAGCGGCGTAGGCGATGCCATTGCCGGCTTTGCACAAAATGCGAATTTGTCGCCGCTTGTGCTTGCATTTGTAATCGCTGGCCTCATACGGGCAGCCGTTGGCTCGGCAACTGTCGCAATGACGACCGCTGCCGGAATTGTTGCCCCGATTGCGGCAACGATGCCTGGTGTTAGTCCGGAGCTCCTCGTTCTCGCTACAGGAGCAGGTTCCATTATTTTGTCCCATGTTAACGATTCCGGCTTCTGGATCGTCAAGGAGTACTTGAATTTATCCGTACCGCAAACGTTGAAAACGTGGACAGTAATGGAAACTATACTCGGCTTTACGGCTTTTGCCCTCGTTATGGTATTAAGTATCTTCGTCTAAATTTGTGCAGCTATACCTTACGCAAAAACCACGTCATCTGACGTGGTTTTTTTGCATATTCCCAGAAGTCCTGACCGCACTCCTTCTCATGACATGTCATTTATATGTAATGTTTAGAGGGATGTGAGATTGAATTTCTCAATCGTAGACGTTATAACACGGGCTGAGATCTTATTGCACAGCCGGGATCTGACTTCTTATCTTTATTAGAATAAATGAACATCTCTATAAAAAAACAGAATAGCATTTGCGATCCTCTTGAATTGACTCTTTATCATGCGTGTTATATTATGTGACATATAAACAATTACGCAAGGAAAAAAACTTGGTTCTCGTGTTATATAATTTTACGCACCGTTGGTTTTAACTAAAAGTCATGAGGAGTGGGTTCCATGAAATTGTTAATTATTATTGCAGGTATGCTATCGGTAGCTAATTATAATAAGGTAGAAGACGATTGTGTAAGTAAATTTAACGAGGCATTTGTAGGAAACGAAAAGCACTGGAAGCCGTCTAAACTTTCTGTATAATCTTTTTTCTTCTAAATGTTGATACACTCGTTAGTAATCAGCTGTAAACAACTTCATTTATAATCAAAGCCTGTATACCGGGCATGTGTGAAAGAGGTGTTTCCTTCACAAGGAAACACCTTTTTCTTGTTTAAATAGATGTTTCGCTTATTTAAGTGCTGAATCGCAAAAAATCCATGCATCTTGCCATAGAACCATCACTTAACAGCGTGAGATTAATTAACATATCAAAAAAATGTGTGTAAACATTTCGAAGTTGCTGGAATCAATATACAATTGAAGACGCATTCAAGTGAAAAAATGGGGTAAAAAGCGAACGATTATGTATTTGGAAAAGATAACATACGTCATTTTGTTACAAATGTTAAATTACCTCACAAATTTTCATTGAAATATACGTCAAAATGCGTTAAATTATAAGTAAGATTAAATGTGTTAGTATATGTGACGTCAATTTGAGAGCTTATCTTAATGATCGATAGTCAAATTTACGAATGCTTAAATATTTAGGAGTGTGAATGGGATGAAGAAGAAGCTGGTTTTGATAGGTAACGGTATGGCGGGTGTGAATTGTATCGAACAGATTTTGAAGCTGGTCCCGAACCGGTATGACATTACCATCTTCGGAAGCGAACCTCATCCGAACTATAATCGAATCATGCTGTCATCTGTTCTAGCAGGCGATGCGGATATAAATGATATTGTTATCAATAGTTGGGAATGGTACAGAGAAAACAACATTATTCTCCACGCTGGGCATACGGTAAGCAATATCGACACGAAACGCAAGATCGTCAGCACGGAAAGCGGCATTCAAGTGCCTTACGATGAAGTCATTATTGCAACGGGCTCGCTGCCTTTCATGCTTCCGCTTCCGGGTGCGGACAAAAAAGGCGTTATCGCATTCCGCGACATTAAAGATTGCGAAACGATGATGGAGACGGCGAAAAAGTACAAAAAAGCGGTTGTTATCGGCGGCGGCTTGCTCGGACTGGAAGCGGCTCGGGGACTGCTGAATCTGAATATGGAAGTGTCCGTCGTTCACAGCAACAAAATTCTGATGAACAGACAGATGGACGAAACGGGTGGAATTATGCTGCAGAAGGAACTTCAGCAGCAAGGCATGAAATTCCTTCTCGGAAAAAAGACAGAGAAGATTGTAGGGAAAGAGCGGGTAACGGGTCTAAGATTTACGGACGGCTCCGAAGAGTCTGCAGATCTAGTTGTTATGGCAGTCGGTATCAAGCCTAACATGGCGATGGCTAAGAAGAGTGGCATTGAAGTTAACCGCGGTATTCTCGTCAACGATTTCATGGAGACGAACATTCCGAATGTTTACTCGGTTGGCGAATGCGTGGAGCACCGCGGCATTTCGTACGGACTAGTCGCGCCATTGTACGAGCAAGCCGCTGTGCTTGCCAAGAAACTGGCGGGCCTGGAAACGGAAGGCTATCACGGCTCCGTCGTTTCTACGAAGCTGAAGGTTTCGGGTGTGGATGTATTTTCGGCGGGTCAATACTTGGATGATGTTGATACACGCGCCGTTCGTGTGCAGGATGAGTTCGGCGGCGTATACAAGAAAGTCGTCATTCAGAACGGAAAAGTCGTCGGGGCTGTTTTGTTCGGCGATATAAGCGACGGCGCTCGCCTGTTCGCCATGATCCGCAGCGGCGAAGATGTTACGGGGAAAGAAAAAGAAATTTTGCTCGGCTCGGGCGGATCGGCTCCTTCCAACGCTGATTTGATTGCCTCGATGAGCGATGATGAGATTGTTTGCGGATGTAACGGCGTTTCCAAAGGCGCAGTTGTAGCTGCGATCAATGAAAAAGGATGCTCGAGCGTTAATGATATTAAGGCGTGCACGAAAGCTTCCGCTTCCTGTGGCGGCTGTAAACCGCTGATTGCTGATGTGCTGACTTATGTAGTTGGCGCGGACGGCGTGAAAACGGTCAAGGAAGGCATTTGCGGTTGTACAACGCTTAGCCGTGATGAAGTGGTTGACGGTATTCGCGAGATGAGATTAACGACTTCGAAGGAAGTTATGCACGTACTAAATTGGAACAATCCGGAAGGCTGCTCCAAATGCCGTCCGGCGTTGAACTACTACCTCGGCATGGTGTGGCCGGAGGAGCATGAAGACGAGCGTGAATCGAGATTCGTTAACGAAAGAAATCATGCCAATATCCAGAAGGACGGTACGTACTCTGTTGTTCCGAGAATTTACGGCGGGGTAACGACACCGCAGGATCTGAAGAAAATTGCCGAAGTAGCGGTGAAATATGAAGTGCCGCTAGTAAAAATTACAGGCGGACAGCGGATCGACCTTCTGGGCGTTAAGAAGGAAGACTTGCCTTCGATGTGGACGGATCTCGACATGCCGTCGGGTTACGCATACGGCAAAACGCTTCGTACGGTTAAAACATGCGTGGGATCGACGTTCTGCAGATTCGGAACGCAGGATTCGATGGCCATGGGTATCGAAATGGAGAAGCGCTTCGAACGTTTGAGCACACCGGCGAAATTTAAGATGGCCGTATCCGGCTGCCCTCGTAACTGTGCGGAAGCGACAATCAAGGATTTGGGCGTCGTTGCGATTGACGGCGGATGGGAAATTCATGTCGGCGGAAACGGCGGTACGAAAGTAAGAGTCACCGACCTGCTCGTTAAGGTGAAGACGGAGGAAGAGGTTCTGGAATGGACGGGAGCGTACATGCAGTATTACCGTGAAACCGGCAAATATAACGAACGTACGGCGGAATGGCTTGAAAGAGTCGGCCTGGATACGATTAAGGCTGCCTTGGAGAAGAAAGAAGACCGAGTGGCACTCGTCGAGCGGATTGAACTTGCGCTCAGCCTGACGCAAGATCCATGGAAAGAAATTGTGGAAACTGATAAATTGCGTACAACATTCGAAAATCTACCTATTCCCACAATGAACTAGAAAGGGTGTCATCAGCATGAAACAAGTTAAAATCGGTCATATTTCGGAAATTGAGAGCATGCGTTCAAGAGTAATCTTCGTCGGAGAATTGGAAATTGCGTTGTTCAAGCTCTCAAACGGTGAAATAAAAGCGATAGAAAATAAATGCCCGCATAAAGCGGGCAAGCTTTCCGAAGGTATCGTATGCGATCATCACGTATTCTGCCCGCTTCACGATTGGAAAATCGATTTGAACGACGGCAAGGTGCAGGATCCGGATGAAGGTTGTGTCGTTTCCTTCAAGGTGGAAACGGACGCTGAAAGCGGCAATATCATTCTTTATGTGGAAGAAAAGGCCTATCAAGCATCCTAAGGGAGACAATCGGGGAGAAACGGACCAATGGCAATGAATCAAACAAAAGCACTCATTTATTCAACGTTCGCTATGACCGTGTCATTCATGATCTGGTCAGTGTTTCCGCCGATTGCAGGGCAGATTCAGGAGTTATTCAATCTGAGTACGCTTGAGAAGAGTATTCTGATTGCAACCCCCGTTCTGCTCGGGTCGATTATGCGGATTCCGATGGGTATTTTAACTGACCGTCATGGCGGCAGGAAAGTGTTCACGCTCACGATGCTGTTCTTGATCCTGCCGGTGGTAGCAGCCGGATTTGCTGATTCTTATGTATGGATGTTGGTCTGCGCCTTATTTATCGGTATGGCGGGCACCACGTTTGCTATCTCTTTAACTTTTGTATCCAAATGGTATCCGCCGCAAAGACAGGGATTTATTCTGGGCATTGCCGGACTAGGCAATTTAGGGGGAGCGGGAGCGAATTTTCTGCTTCCTACCATTTCATCCACGTACGGCATTTCTTGGGTATTTTTTAGTCTGGCGATCGGAATTGCGGTAATGGCATTAGTGTTCTTTACGTTTACGAAGGACGCACTGCAGTCATCCGAACCGAAAACCTTGAAGCAATCATTGTCCGTAACAAAGGATAAAGCGACTTGGTATTTATCTATCTTTTATTTTTTGACCTTCGGCGGTTTTGTCGCATTTAGCGTTTATCTGCCGACGTTCCTTAAAGATCTGTTTCAGCTTAGCGCTTTCGATGCGGGACTTCGGACAGCGGGTTTTGTACTGGCGGCTACGCTCATTCGGCCGGCAGGCGGCTATTTGGCAGACCGGTTCGGCAGCAGGAAAGTATTAACGTATGTCTTCTGCGGAGTTATGGTTGCAGCGGCGCTTTTATCTTTTTCGCTTAATCAGTTTGTCTATTTCAGCTCCTTATGCTTGTTTATTTCCTTACTGCTTGGTTTAGGTAATGGGGCTGTGTTCAAAATGGTGCCCGAGGTATCTTCCGGCAATACGGGAGCGGTTACGGGAATTGTCGGCGCCGCAGGCGGCATTGGCGGATTTTTTCCGCCGATTGTACTCGGAATCGTCAAAGATATGACAGGACATTACAATTTGGGCTTTATTTTTATGATGATATTTGCCACGGCATGTTTAATCCTTAATTACACTGCCCTGAGGCCGAAACAAACGGGAGTAAAGAAGGGCATGGAATACACAGCATAGATGCCCGGTGCCGGCTGCGCGTACCGGAAAAACCGGATTGCGAACGGGACCGCTCTTTTTGATAAGGGCGGTGCTGTCGTTTCGATCTAAATGGAGGTTTCATGATGGCGAAAAGAAAATTAGTGGTGATCGGAAACGGAATGGCCGGCGTACGCTGCGTCGAAGAAATATTAAATATAGACCCGGAAGCTTTTGAGATTACGATTTTCGGCAAAGAGCCCCATCCGAACTATAACCGCATTTTGTTATCGAAGGTGCTGCAGGGCGATACGACTATAGAAGACATCACGATCAATGACTGGCAGTGGTACAAAGATAATCATATCCAGCTTTTCACGAATGAAACGGTTACGAATGTAGACATTGAACGCAAGAGGGTCGTTACCGAATCCGGGAAAAGCGTCATCTATGATGAGCTTATTTTTGCAACGGGCTCTTTGCCTTTTATGCTGCCCCTGCCGGGTGCAAATAAAAAGGGCGTTACCGCTTTCCGGGATATTCGCGATTGTGAAACGATGGTCGAAACCTCCAAAAAGTATGAAAAGGCTGTTGTCATCGGCGGAGGATTGCTTGGGCTCGAGGCGGCTCGCGGATTGTTAAACCTCGGCATGAGAGTGGATGTCGTTCATATATTTGACAGTATTATGGAAAGACAGCTCGACCGCACAGCAGCCAAAATGCTGCAAGCTGAGCTCGAAAAGCAAGGGATGCGTTTTTTGCTTGAGAAGCAATCGGAAGAGATTATCGGACGGAGCCGCATCGTGGGGCTGAAGTTCAAAGACGGCACCAAAACCGATGCCGACCTGCTTGTTATGGCAGTAGGCGTTAGGCCTAACGTGCAGCTGGCAAAAGACGGTAAGATCGAAACAAACCGCGCTATTGTGGTTAACGATTATATGCAGACGAATGTACCTAATGTTTATGCGGTCGGCGAATGCGCGGAACATCGCGGTATTGTGTATGGGCTTGTCGCACCGCTATATGAGCAGGGGAAAGTACTTGCAAAAACGATTTGCGGTACGGAAAACGAAGGCTATCATGGCTCAGTGCTGGCAACCCAGCTGAAAGTATCGGGAGTAGACGTATTCTCTGCCGGCGAATTTATGGACAGCGACGAGGTAAAGTCGTTGAAATGGATTGACGGTATCCGTAACACATACAAAAAAATTGTCATCCGCGATAATAAAATTGTCGGAGCGGTTTTGTTTGGCGATATTAGCGAGGGTACGAAGCTGCTCGGCATGATCAAGCAGCAGACGGATATTTCGGTCTACGAGAAAGAAATGAACGGTGCCGGAGCACGCGGCCAGGAAGCGGGGGACTCTTTAATCGCGGCCATGTCCGATAAGGAACTGGTGTGCTCTTGCAACGGGGTAACTAAAGGGACGATTATGCAGGCAATTAAAGAGCAAGGCTTGCAAACGGTCGATGAAGTGAAAAAATGTACGAAAGCATCCAGTTCTTGCGGAAGCTGCAAAACGATGGTCAGCAGCATTTTGGATTATGTGCACCTTCACGGCTTCGAGCAAACGGTCGAGAAAGAGACCGTCTGCGCCTGCACAACATATAGCCATGATGAGCTTATGCTGGAGATTCAGAACCGCCGCTTCGCAGATACGGCTGAAATTAGAAGCGCATTGGATTGGCAAACGGAGTCGGGTTGCGATGTATGCCGCCCTGCGCTGCATTACTATCTAAGTGTGCATGGTTCGGCTGTGCTGCAAGCAGACGAGAATGTGACGACGGGAAGGCAAGCCGACGGCACCTATGCGGTTATGCCTAAAATGTATGGAGGCATAACGACCGCGGAACAGCTGCGGCAAATTGCCGACATCGTTGAGAAATTTGGAATTCCGCTCGTGAAGCTGCTGGAAGGACCACAGCTTGGCCTGCTCGGCATTGCTGCTGCGGATGTTAAGGGCGTAATGACAGATCTGAATTTACCAAACAGCGGACCGTTATACGGTAAATCAGTGGGCACGGTTGGAACATGCAGCGGTATTAAATATGCCGTAGATGCTATGCATGATTCGATCGCACTAGGTGTCGCTTTGGAGAAGAAATTAGAACGGCTGCAAGTGCCGCATGAAATAAAAATCGGGGTATCTGCGAGCCCTCATAACCATGCAGGATCGCTTACGAAGGATATCGGAATCGTAGGAGCGCCCGGTGGATGGGAAATTTATGTAGGCGGCAGCGGAGAACGGCATGTTAAACCGGGTCAGCTGTTATATACGGCCGCAACGGATGAGGAGCTGCTGACGCTTGCAGCTGCCTTCCTGCAATATTACAGGGAGACGGGATATTATGCGGAACGGGTGCCGCAATGGATCGAACGGCTCGGCCTGATGCAGATCAGAGAAGCGTTATTTGATCCGTATCTCTTGCAGATATTAGGAAGCCGCATGGAAAAGGCGCTTTCAGATTCGCCGGAGCAAGCAAATCAGCAGCCGACAGCTGCAGTGATAAGGTGATCAGATGAAACCATTAACGGTACTTACTAATAAAGCAGAAGCTGGCGCACAATATGATCATATCATGGACACACAGTGCCCTTTTTGCAGCGTGCAATGTAAAATGCAGGTCATGGAGCATTTTGGCGAAGAACGAAATACGTATACCGTTGTTCCAAAGCCGAATGCCGCTTCGGAAGGCCGGTTATGCATCAAAGGCATGAACGCTTATCAGCATGCTCTCAGCAGCGAACGTATTACTTACCCGATGGCCAAAGTGGATGGAGCATTCGTGAGAATCAGTTGGGAGGAAGCATACCGGCTGATTCAATCCAACTTTACGGAAATTGGACAGCAGTTCGGAAACGATACGATTGGCGTATACGGCGGAGGATCACTGACTAATGAATCCGCATATTTGCTTGGAAAATTCGCGCGGGTCGCGCTGCGAACCAAATATATCGATTACAATGGCCGGTTTTGTATGTCCGCGGCAGCGTCGGCCGGCAATAAGGCGTTCGGAATTGACCGTGGTTTGACCAACCAACTATCTGAAATTTCATCTGCAAAGTGTATCATTTTGGCGGGGACAAATATTGCGGAATGCCAGCCTACGTTAATGCCTTATTTCACAAGGGCGAAGGAGAACGGCTCTTACATTATTGTCATTGACCCAAGAAATACAGGCACAACCGAGTTGGCGGATTTGCATTTAAAAGTAAAACCGGGGATGGACGCCGCTTTAGTCAACGGCATGCTGAAGGTGCTGATGGACGAAGGTTATGTGGATGAATCGTTTACCCGCGACCGAACCAATGGCTTTAATGAGCTGAAGGAGCATCTTGCGGCTGTTGACTTAAACGAAATCGCGGAAATTACGGGCGTTCCGCTTGCGCAAATTCGCCAAGCAGCTGAAGCTTTCGGCAAAGCAGCAACCGGTATGGTGTTTACCGCTAGAGGCGTGGAACAGCAGACGGATGGTTATATGGCCGTGCGGAACTTCCTTAATATGGTGCTGATAACCGGCAAGATCGGGAAAGAAGGCTGCGGTTACGGCGCGGTTACCGGCCAAGCTAATGGCCAAGGGGGCAGAGAGCACGGACAAAAGGCCGATCAGCTTCCGGGTTACCGTTCGATTGAAAATCCGGCTGATCGTGCTTATATCGCCGATGTATGGGGCGTGCAGCCTGAAGATTTGCCTGGAAAAGGCGTCTCCGCTTATGAAATGATGGAGAAAATCCACGAAGAGGAGATTCGTGCGCTGTTTGTCATGGGCTCCAATCCGATCGTCTCCAATCCTAACGCAAACTTGGTGGAAGAGGGTCTGCGTAAGCTGCAGTTCCTTGTGGTTGCCGACATGTTCCTTTCGGAAACGGCGCGGTTGGCTGATTTAATTTTGCCGACTTCCTCTTATTTGGAGAATGAAGGCACGTTAACGAACTTGGAAGGCCGTGTTCTGCTGCGAGAGGCTAGCCGGGCAGTGACGGGCGAAGTGAAGCATGATTGGGAGATTTTATGCGGCGTTGCCCATGCACTTGGAAAAGGAGAGTATTTCTCCTATCAGGATGCAGAGCAGATCTTCGAGGAGCTTCGGATTGCGAGCCGCGGCGGAATTGCTGATTACTATGGCATCACCTATGATAGGCTGCGGCGGGAAGAAGGAGTTTATTGGCCTTGCCCGAGCCTCGATCACCCCGGTGAGAAACGGTTATTCGAGAAGTCATTCGCGCATCAAGGCGGTAAGGCGGAGCTGATTGCTGTCAATAATCATTTCCCTGACGAGCAGGTAAGCGGGGAGTTTCCGCTATATTTGACAACCGGTCGCGTCCTCTCCCATTATTTGACCGGCGTTCAAACCCGGAGAAGCCAAACGCTTGCGGCGCGCAGCTTTGAATCTTTCATGGAAATTCACCCGAAAACAGCTCGGAAATACCGGATCGAGGATGATTCGTTAATACGGCTGGAGTCGAAGCGCGGAAGTATCGTAGTCCGCAGCAAGCTGACAAGGGAGATTCGGGAGGATACCGTATTTGTTCCCATGCATTGGGGCGATATTCAAAACGTTAACAAAATTACGAATCAAGCGTTGGATCCGACATGCAGAATGCCTGGCTTTAAAGTGTGCGCAGTAAATGCAAGGCCGCTTGTGCAATCCATGTAAGATCTGGTGAAAAAGTGAATGTGAAATATCCAAAGCCCCGAAGGAATACTTCCTTTGGGGCTTTTTTACATACAACAAAAGAAGGCGGCGGCATTTACTTGGTTCCTAATGCTGTAACAGCGCTATACCCGATTCAACTTCCGGTATTCTGAGGGGCTAATCTTCATTTTTTTTGAAAAAATACGGCTTAAATAAAATCCGTTACTGTAGCCGCATGCCTGGGCAATCTGCTCCAGGGACAAGTGGGTTTCGGTCAGCAGCGATTTGGCCTTATCTAATCGAAGAGCGGTCAGGTAACGGGACGGCGCTGATCCTACACTCCTCTGGAACCTGCGGCTAAGCTGTACCGGGCTGATGCCGAGCTCAGCTGCAAGATTGTGCATGCTAATATCCTCGTAGCGATTTTGCTGAATAAAGCTCATGGCCTGTTCAATAAGCGGATCAGGTTTCATCTCCTGAATGACTGGGGCGGTATCCGTCTGCCGGCAAAATTGCCAAATATCGTTCAACACATGATTTTGCCAATATGAATTCCGGTTTTCGGTATTTAGGGCATACTGCTTCAAGCTCTTCAAGTTATCGGCCAAACGATTGCGTTGCTGAATGTTCAGCTTGTACGCCGATTCGGCTAGCTGAAGTTGAACGCTCTGTTCGCATTCAGCCTTGCCGGGCATACCGCTTGAAAGCGAGCCGAGCGTAAAACCGATGAAATGAAAAGTTAACGCATGGATTATGCAGCGATGAAAGCTGAGGCCCGGCGGACAGACGATAACGTCTCCCATACGGGCTGTTCCCTCCGCTTCGCCTATCCGATAGTCGAAGCTCCCGCTTTCGACTGCAAACATCACCCAATGCTCATACGTATCCACGCTTAATTGAAACCGGGATTTGCTATTCCAAAATATATGATGCGAAAGAACAGGATAAAAGCTCGAGCTTTGAAGTGTCATTTATCTGCACCTCCAAGTGTGAAATAAAGTATATGGTTATATGATAGCGCAGTGCATGTTAAAGCACTAGCCTTCCATATTATGATGAATTCAAATCTATGTAATGGAGGTATAGCCTTATGAGGAGTGAACAAATTGTATCCGATATTACCGTTATTGGCGGAGGGCTTGCAGGGGTATGCGCCGCTGTCGCGGCTGCCCGTCTTGGGCAGACCGTATCCTTAGTGAATAACAGACCGGTTCTCGGAGGCAATTCCAGCAGTGAGGTCCGGGTATGGGTATGCGGCGCAACGGCGCATGGAACGCAGCGTTTTGCAAGAGAGACCGGCATCATGGGCGAGATGTTTGTCGAAAACCAATACCGCAACCCCGAAGGGAATCCATATTTATGGGATCTAGTCGTGCTTGAGACCGTTCGCGCAGAGAAAAATATCCGATTGTTTCTCAACACGGATGTTCATGAGGTGGAGGCGGACGGACCGGAGAATGATCGGGTCATACAATCCGTAACAGGCTGGATGATGGGCTCGGAGCGTAAAATCCGGTTCGACAGCAGGATGTATATCGATTGTACCGGAGATGGTCTAGTCGGTTTCCTTGCCGGAGCGAAATATCGAATCGGCCGTGAAGCGAAGGATGAATACAATGAGGATTGGGCGCCGGAGGAAGCTGATGACATTACGCTCGGCAGCACGCTGCTCTTTTATACGAAGGAGGCCGACCGGCCGGTCAAATTTATCCCGCCCGGCTTTGCCAAGGACATAACGCAAACGACGATTCCGATGAAGCGGGTAATCCGCAGCGGGGATTCGGGATGTCACTATTGGTGGATCGAATGGGGCGGAGAATTGGATACGGTCCATGACAATGAAAGAATACGCGACGAGCTGTGGTCGGTTATTTACGGGATATGGGATTATATTAAAAATTCAGGCCAGTTCGATGCAGAGAAGATGACGCTCGAATGGGTCGGATCGATTCCCGGCAAGCGGGAATACCGGCGTTTTCTCGGGGATTATGTGCTGAACCAAAACGATATTATCGCGCAGGAGCCATTCGAAGACCGTATCGCCTTCGGGGGCTGGTCGATCGACCTTCATCCGCCGCAAGGCATGTACTCGGCAGAAAGCGGTTCCAAGCATCTCTATTCGGACGGTATCTATCATATCCCGTTCAGAAGCTTATATTCAAGCAATGTTCGCAATATGCTGTTCGCTGGCCGGGACATTAGCGCGACTCATGTCGCCTTCGGCACGACAAGAGTGATGGCGACCTGTGCTGTTATCGGGGAAGCGGCAGGCAGCGGTGCTGCGCTTTCCGTGCAGAAAGGGATTACTCCGCGTATGCTTCACCGCGAATATATGAATGAATTCCAGCAGGTTATGCTGAAGCAGGATGCGTCAATTATCGGAGTGGCCAGTGATGATCCGAAGGACCTGGCGAAATCCGCCGGTGTTACCGCATCCAGCACGCTGGAACGCATTGCGATAGAAAACGCTGCAGATCGAAATCCGCTCGATAAGGATATCGGCATCTTGTTCCCGGTTCATCCCGAGCTGGCTTCGCTTGAGCTGCTCGTCGATGCAAAGCAAATGACGACGCTTGAGGCGGAGCTGTGGCATACAGGCAGGGGGGAGAATTATGTGCCCAAACAATTGGTGAAGTCAGCTTCCGCAGCGGTTGCCGCGGGCAATAACCAGTGGGTTAAGCTCGACCTGGATTGGCAGCCGGGGTCAGCTTGCAATGCTTTTGTTATTGTCAAAACGAATGAGGCCATATCGCTGCACGTATCGGATGAACCGTTAACCGGCGTGCTTTGCTTCGAGAAGGGACCCCGGCCGGTCGTATCCACGCTGCTGGAGGATCATCAGCCCGATCAGCCGGTGGCGCAATGGAGCATGCGTAATTGGAACCGCCGGCCGGTATGTTTGCGTGTAACGCCAAATACGGAAGCATACGCGGCAAATCAGGTTACCGACGGCTATATTCGGCCTTTTGCAGGCCCGCATATCTGGATATCCAGTCCATTATCCGTAGGTTCTGAGGAGTGGATACAATTAATTTGGGAGAAGGAGCAGGAAATTGGCGAGATTCATCTAACTTTTAATGATGACGTAAATGAAGATTTAATTAATCTTCATCATCATCGAACACCGTTTGCGGCCATTCCCGAAGTTGTGCAAAGCTATCGGATTCAAGCTTACATGGGCGGAGAATGGGTTACGATCCTAACGGAGCAAAATAATTATAAACGAAAAAAAGTTCATCGCCTCAAAGATGCGATTATATCTGACAAAATAAAACTATGCGTTGAAGCAACGAATGGTAGTCCGCATGCGGAGATTTCCGAGATCAGAGTCTATGGTTTATCTTAACCTTTACTATTAGAATCGCTTGCGTCATAAACTAGTAAATGGCTTTAGCGAATTGAAAGGAGAGGGTATCATGACTGCGAAACCGTTGAACGTTCTAATTGTCGATGACGAGGCTCCACTAAGGCAGGAGCTTCGCCTTTTCCCATGGGAGAGCTGCGGCGCCGTCTTAATCGGCGAGGCCGGCAATGGCGAAGAAGCGCTTCAAATGTGCGGGGTCTGCGCGCCGGATGTCGTCGTTACGGATATCACGATGCCGATTATGGACGGAATTACACTCATACGGGAGCTTAGGCAAAAATATCCTGCCATTCAAATTATTTTGCTGACCTGTCACAGCGATTTTCATTATGTTCAGGATGCGCTCCGGCTTGGAGCGCTTGAATATCTATTAAAGGTATCGATGGAAGAAGAGGAAATGAAGCAGGCGTTGATCAAAGTAAGAGAAGTGATCGGCAAGGAACGCCGTTTGCGGGAAAATGATAAATTTGAACGCCGGCTGCTGCAAGCGGCATCGTTCGGAATGCTCCTGCACGGTCATGAGCTCAGCAGCGCGGATTGGAAGCTTATCGGGCTGGATGGAGCGGTGCCTTATTTGTTAGCACGCCTGATCATTGATGCGCCGGATGCGGCTTACATTTCTGCGAGGCAGCGAATGGAGCAGACTTTGAATGAGAGAGAAGAAGTAGATCCCAACTGGCTGACTTGGCTGTCGACTGGCGAGAAGGAATATTTCATCCTTGTGGCGGTGCAGCAATCCGAAGCTGTAGAGCATACGGTTGAATCACTCAGCGGCGTCGTGCATGCGCTCACCGTCATCATGAAGGAATATGCGGAGCTGCCTGAACCATTCGTAACGGTGCATGCGGTTGTCAGCGAACCGTTCACTTCGCAGGAAGAGCTTGCCTATTCACTAGCCGATACGACCGAATGGAAGGAAGCGCTTTTCTATGACGGCTCGCCTGTGAGCGGCGTGTTGATAGGCAGACCGCTTCCTTTGACAGAGCTGACGGATAAGCAAACGAAGGAAATGAACGAGCTGTTAAGAATGGCCAGCAGGTCTGCTGCACTTCTAAAGGACTGCCTGCAAGGGGAGTTTCCCGAGTGGTGTGCAGCGCGGCGCATCCGGCCTCAGCAGCTCAAGCAGCGCATGCTGAATTGGCAATTGGAATGGCTGAAGGTGCATGAGGGTGCCGAGCTCGACAGCCGGGCCATTACGCATTTGATGGGAGCGCAATCCTTGAAGCAAATGATTGCATGCCTGGTTCATAATATTTCCGTAACCGAGAGCGGCGGGACGTGCTCGCGCATCGAAATCCGCTCCGCGATACAATGGATTCAAGCGAACATGAAGCAGCCTATTTCACTTCCGATCATTGCTGAGCAGGTCGGCTTAAGTCCGCATTATGTCAGCCGTTTATTTCGTGAAGAGACGGGCGACACGGTTAATCAATACATTACCCGTCTGCGAATGGAAAAGGCGGTCGAGCTGCTGAAACGAACGAACAAAAAGGTGTACGAGATCGCGGAAGAGGTCGGAATTCCGAGCTATCGCTATTTTACCGTTACGTTTCGTAATTGGACAGGGGTGTCTCCGACGGATTATAAACGGAATCCTTAAACGGCCTGCGAGCTCGGATACGGGGGGATAGCGGATATGTTTAGGTTGGTCAATTGGTACAGCGGCCTCGGTCTTGCCACGAAGCAGTTTATCTATTTATTCGTTGTGACGCTTGTGCTCGTGATGGTGCTTGCGTGGCGCAATCTCAGCGAGGCTGAAAATCTGTTGAAAAATCAAGTCATTCGCGATGCCGAGCTGCTTGTAGGCCGGACGAATCAATATATTGATGCCAGCCTCGACAATGTTGAAAATATGCTCCTGCAGCTGTCTACCCGTTCCGATCTGCTCGAGGATGGCAACGAGGCGCTTGCCGCCGACACCTTGCGAAAATTTGCGAGTTATAACAGTTCGATAGCAAAGACGCTTTATTTGATCCGTACCGACGGAAAAGTGTTTTCGAATGCACAGGTAAATTACGATATTATAGGCAATCCGATGCTGCCGGAGCTGTATAAGTTTGCGCTGGAAAATTACGGAGCGATTAATGTAAGCGAGCCCTATTATTCACCGATGTCCGGCCAAACGCTGGCCTATGTTTTGCCGGTTACCGATTTAAACAGACAAGTGAAGGGCGTTATCGTTGCCGAGGTGAATCTGGGTATTCTTACGGAGCGAATCGCTCCGATGATCTATCAATCGTATGCTTTAATTACGAGAGACGGAAATATTATTAACCAGCTTGAACCCCAAGATAAGCTGCTTCCTTTTAAACCGGGAACATATCCCCCTCTGCTGCAGGATGGCTTTCGGAAGCAGCTGGCTTCACTTAAGATCGGGGTCAGCGGAATCGAAGGAACCGGCTCCGAGCTGCTTGTGGTCGTGAAGTCGGCGAAAAATCGTCTCGGCTGGTCCTTGGCCGCGTTTATTGAGGAAGACTATTTCTATCAGGATTTGCAGAAGCTTTATAACAATTACCGTACGGCCAGCATCGTGTGGATGATTGTACTGCTATTAAGCGCCTACCTGCTCAGCCGCTCGTTTACGAAGCCGATCCGCCGGTTCGTGGAGAAGATGGACCGGTTGAACGATGTCCAGGTTGTCGCTAAGCTGCCGGTTACTAGAATGGATGAAATCGGCCGGCTGACGCAGAGCTATAACGGCATGCTGGAGCGGATTCAAACGCTGCTGCAAAAGACGAAGTCGGCGGAGGAGCAAAAAAAGGAATACGAGCTGAAAATGCTGCGGAGCCAAATCGCGCCTCATTTTCTGTATAACACGCTTGCCTGCATAAGCAGCCTTGCCAAGCAGCAGAGAATTCATGAGGTGCGCGAGACGATCCGATCGCTGGTCAAGCTGTTAGCTTTCAGCTTCGATAAACAATCGGAATACGTCTCGATCGAAGAAGAACTGGAAGGGCTGCGCATGTACATGCACATCCAACAGGTGCGGTACGGCAAGCAGTATAAATACGAGCTGGATATCGAGCCCTGCCTGCTGCAGTACCGGATACTTAAACTGACGCTGCAGCCGCTTGTAGAGAATGCCTTGTTTCATGGCATTTTGCCGCATAAGGGAGGGCTCATTACGATAAAAGGGAAGCTGGAGCGGGGCATAATCAGGCTCTATGTTCGGGACAACGGCATCGGTATTGCACAAACCGAGGTTCGCAAAGCGCTGCATGACCATTTTGAACAGGAACGCTCCAAATACCGGTTTACCGGAATCGGCTTACACAATGTGCATGAAAGGATCCGTATTCATCATGGCGAGCCATATGGCTTGCGAATAGGAAGCGCTCATGGTGTTGGAACCGTTATCCGCGTGGACATCCCTGTAATTACCGAAAATGATGAGCTGTTAGGCGTTATCAGCTAAACGGCATTCATAGATTTGAAGCTGTCCATCGGACGGCTTTTTTTGTTGGCACAAAATAAAAGAACAACGTAAAGCTTGTCATAAATTCATACACTTTTTACGTTATTATGTATATCGGCAGTTTGCAGCAGTGCTTATACTTAAAACATAGATTGGAAGCGCATTCATAAAAGGAGGGATTTCATGCAAGCCAATCGAAGCTATATAACCACCGCACGGATACAGCCTGTCCGGCAAACGAAGCTGCATTCGGTTCTGAGAACCGTCTGGCGTTTCCGGGCTTTCTATATCATGCTGCTCCCGGGTGTGATTTATTTTATAATTTTCCGGTATTTTCCGATGTACGGGGTCATTATTGCTTTCAAAGACTTCTCGATCATGGACGGCATAACGGGAAGCGCCTGGGCGGACCCTTGGTACAAGCATTTCCAGGATTTTTATCAGTCGCCCTATTTCAGCCAGCTATTGACTAATACGTTGTTAATTAGCTGCTACAAGCTGATCTTCGGAACCTTTCCGCCGATTCTGCTGGCCCTGCTGCTGAACGAATGCCGCATTCGCTGGCTGAAGTCAATTGTCCAAACGTTCACTTATTTGCCGCATTTCTTATCGTGGGTCATTATTTTCGGTATTTTGCTGACGCTGTTATCCCAGAATGGGGGGCTCGTAAATCGATTGATCGTGGATGCAGGCGGACAGTCCATTCCTTTCTTGACCTCGACGGACTATTTCCGGAGCATTCTGGTCGGTTCCGAAGTGTGGCAAAATCTGGGCTGGGGCGCAATCATCTACTTGGCAGCTATGGCAGGCATCGATCCTACGCTTTACGAGGCGGCTAAGGTCGATGGCGCAAGCCGGCTGCGGATGATATGGCATATCTCGCTTCCTGGCATTCAAAGCATCATTATTCTGCTCTTCATTTTGAAGCTGGGCCAGCTGCTCGACGCCGGCTTCGATCAAATCTATATCTTGTACAACATTCAGGTGTACCCGGTTGCCGACATTCTGGATACTTGGGTATATCGTACAGGCTTGCAGCAATTAAACTTCAGCTTGGCTTCGGCGGTCGGATTGTTCAAATCTCTCATCGGACTGATACTGGTGCTCGGAGCTAACCGGCTGGCGAAAAAGTGGGGTGGCGGAATATGGTAAAAAGCTTGGACGATAAAATATTCAATGGCATCGTATATATCATTCTCGGGATTTGCGCTCTTGCCGCCATTCTTCCGATGCTTTATGTAATATCGGTATCCATCACTCCATTCGGTGAAGTACTGCGCAACGGCGGATTTATTCTGTTCCCGAGGGAGATCACTTTCACCGCTTACCGCACGCTGTTAACGGAGTCGAATATTCCGAAGGCATTTCAAATCACGGTTCTTATTACGGTTATCGGCACGGCTGTCAATATCGTATTGACCGGATTAATGGCTTATCCGCTCAGCCGTAAAAATCTGCCGGGCAGACAGTTTTTTCTTCTCATGATCGTGTTTACCTTATTGTTCAGCGGAGGAATTATTCCAACCTACCTGGTTGTAAAATCGATGGGACTGCTCGACTCGATCTGGGCGATGATCCTGCCAAACGCTGTATGGAGCTTTAACGTGCTCATTATGAAGAGCTTCTTCGAGGGGCTTCCCGAGGAATTGTTCGAATCCGCAAGGATGGACGGCGCCAAGGAATTCCGGATTCTGCTCCAGATCATCATACCGCTCTCGATTCCTGTACTGCTAACTGTCGGATTGTTTTATTTAGTCGGTCATTGGAACGAGTTTTTTCAAGCGATCTTCTATGTGACGGACCGGACACTGTTCCCGCTGCAGGTCATCGTCAGAGAAATTTTGATACAAAGCCAGCAGCCGCTTGAGAATGCAGAGAACATGATGCCTACCCAGACGATGCAGATGGCTTCCGTCATGATTGCGAGTTTGCCTATTATCGTTATTTATCCTTTCCTTCAGAAGCACTTTACGAAGGGAATGCTTCTCGGATCGATTAAAGGTTGATCTAGCTGCCGTATAAATCAGCTATACGGAGCTATTCAATAGATAGGGATAAGAAAGGGGATAAAATAATGAGAAAAGTGTTTTCTTTCCTGTTAACCATTTCACTGTTAGGGGCTCTGCTTGCTGGCTGTTCTGGAGGCGGCGATACAAAGACCAATAGCAACGCTTCAAGCAGCGCAGGCGATCCGGTCAAGGAAGCAAATGGCAAGCCGGTTAAGCTGGAAATTATCGGGATCGGCAATAACCTCCCAACGCCAGATAAGGATATCATTAAGCAGGAGCTGGACAAGGCGCTAAACATTGACCTGGGCCTGACCGTCTATCCTTCGAAAGATGATTATGTTAACCAGTTGAATGTCCGCATGTCCTCCGGCAATTTTCCGGACTTGTTCATTGTGGACAACCGGCAGCAGCTCGTTCAATATGCCAATCAAGGCTTGCTGCTTGATTTGACGCCTTATATGGATAAATTGCAGCAGACGGTCAACTACATCGGCGAAGACAGCGTTAAGAAGGGCATGGTGGACGGAAAAGTTTTTGCCATTACCAAATCGCCGCAAATTCCTTATAACACCCTTTGGGTCCGCAAAGATTGGCTGGATAAGCTGAAGCTGCAGGTACCGACGACGATCGAACAATTAAAGGACGTAGCGGTCGCTTTCACGACGCAGGATCCGGACGGAAACGGAAAGCCGGACACGTACGGTTTGACGGGAAGCAAGCTGCTCGCATTTTCTACCGTATTCGGAGCTTTCGGCGTCGGTATGCCTGTCGACGTCGGTATGCCTGGAAATTTCTACGAGAAGGATGGAGCTGTCGTTAATGCCTTATACGATCCGGCGATGAAAGACGCACTATCGTTCATTCAGCAGATGATCGCTTCGGGTGCGGTTGATCCTGAGCTGATGGCCAACAACGCGCTTCAGCATCAGGAGAAGGCGATTAAGGGGCAAGCGGGCATTGTCTATATCGATTGGCCGAATATGACGAAGCAGCAATTCGTTGATCAAATCAAGACCGTTAATCCGAATGCGGAGTGGGTGCAGATTGCCGCGCCGAGCGGACCTGGCGGACAATTCGACGGCCCGTGGGATATTGGCGCGGCACCGGGGCGGGTTGCTATTCCGAAGGCATTGGAGAAGGATCCGGAGAAGCTGCAGCACGTCTTCGATCTGCTGAACTATATCTCGAATCCGGACGGCGGCTCGATGCTCGTTCAATTCGGAGTGAAGGACACGCATTTCACCCTCAACAACGGAAAGCCGACAATGACGGATAAGGCAGGCGACGTCGGCTATTCCTGGCTGTATCAATTTACCGGAAGGCCGGAAATGGAATATTTGCAGGCAAAATTCGCCACGCAGTCCGATTTCATCAAGTTCGCGAACGACGAGCCTCGCATCAAAGCGCTCAACGGATTCATCGATAATCCCGAAGGCTTTAATTCGGCTGACGCCATCCGGTATATCGAGGAAGAGATCGCGAAATTTATTTATAACAAGCGTCCGCTTAGCGAATACGACGCGTTCATCAAAACGCTGGAGACATCCATGAATTATAAAGCGTACCTGGATAGCGGATTCGAGCAGTTGAAGGCGCTCGGATACGGCAACTAAGCCGAATGAAGCGGGACGAACGTAAAGCTTTAGGTTAAGCAGGTGAAATAAGCGCCTATCCATACGGCAGTTTGCCGATGGGTGGGCGTTTTTTATTTGGAAAGAAAAGCATGAACCAAACACTTGCAGCAGATGATTATTAAACCGCATTTTTTGGGAGATATTAACGTTAGAGAGGGTGGATAAAGCTCCGGATAGTAGTGCGAAGATTAAGCGCTGCCAAAACTTAAGCGGAAAAGGGCAGGAAATCGCAGTAACGGTGCACATCTAAATCTATGTATGGTATCATGATAAATATATTAGTAAAATAAGCTAAAGCCAAGCTGCCATGATGAAGGAGTTTTTATCTTGAATGATGCAATGATCATGTTAAAGAAAACGAGCCGAACTTTTTATATTCCCATTAACCGTTTAAAAGAAGGATTAAAAGAAGCCGTCGCGTCTGCTTATCTATGCATGAGGGCTATTGATGAAATCGAGGATCATGAAGTAATTGCGGATGATTTGAAGGTGGAGCTGTTACTCAGAATCCATGATATATTCCAATCCACAGACGTTATCGCGGGCACGCAAAAGCTGATGGCCCCATATAGCAAAGTGCTGCCTGCCGTTACCTTGCAGTTGGACGAGTGGGCACAGCTTTGTCCTCCTTCTGTTGCTGAAGTCGTATACCGTTATATTGCAATGATGGCCAAGCAGATGGCTGATTGGGTTCATGTGAGCTGGAACATTCGGACGGAGGATGATCTGGACCGTTACACCTATAGCGTAGCCGGTATGGTAGGCGAAATGCTGTCTGAAATATGGTTCTGGTATGACGGTACGAAAACCGATAATATAAAAGCGGTTGCTTTTGGCAGAGGGCTGCAAGCCGTTAATATTCTCCGCAATCGCAAAGAAGATTTGGAACGCGGCGTAGACTTCTTTCCTGACGGCTGGGGGCCGAAAGAGATGATCCAGTATACGCGCCGCAATCTGAAATTGGCGGATGCTTATATCGTGGAATTAAATGGCGGACCGGCCTTGGATTTCTGCAAAATTCCGCTTACCTTAGCGCATGCAACGGTTAATTTAATAGCGGCCGGCGGCAATAAATTAACGAGAGATGCCGTTATGAAGCTTGTGAACAGCATCAATTAAACAGCTTGCCTAACAAAAAAACGCAAAGCCCATCGTGGTCATGGGCTTTGCGTTTTTTTGTTTTTGCTTGGGCGACGGGCAATTAAGCGGACGAGTTCAACCAATAATAACGGCAATGAGACGGAAGAGGGATAGGCGAGATAGCGCGGCTCCCAGTCCGGAGAAAATTTTTGCTTATACCTTCTTAGACCTACGAAGCCATACCAGCTGCCGCCATATTGGAATAGGATGCGTGCCAGCTTTTCTTCCTTAATCGCCTTCTGGCTTTGTCCTACACTCGAAAGGGGAGCCATGCCCAGATTAAAGCGGGTATAACCTTGAGACTTGGCCCACTCGAGCAAACAGATGAAGAGCTGATCCATCGTTCCATTCGGTGTGGCCTTCAAATAGCGCATCAGATCGACGGACAGCGTAGCGTCGTCATAACCTGGAGCTAATGAAGCGAACGCGATAATGTCATCGTCAGTATTTTTCAGCAGCGCGACTGGCGCCGTCTGCATGTAGCCTGCCTCGAACCACCCAAGGGAATAGCCCTTTTCATGCTTGCCATCCAGCCATTGGTTTGAAATATATGCCAATCTTTCCACAAGTAATGGATTATGCGGCGGCTGAGCGACTTCAAACCGAAAGCCTTCGCGCTCAAAGCGGTTTTTGACCGTCCGCAGGTTCGTATTTTGTTTTCCTGCTAGTGTAAAGCTATCCAGATGAACGAGAGCTTCCTCGCCCAGCTTGAAAAAGCGGTAGCCATTTTCATGATAGAGCGGCAAATAATCCGGCGCAGCCTGATAAAACACGACCTCTAAAGCAAATTGATCCGAAAATTTTTGGAATTGCTGTACAGCCGCGTTCAGCAGGGTTTTGGGACCAATCGGATCACCCAGTACGACAAGCTTATTTCTAATTTTGGCATATGGAATTAATACGCGGTTATCCATAGCCCAGAAGAAGCTTTTGTCGCCAGTAAAGAGCATATGCGTCAATAAATTTCCTTGTTCATGTTCCAGAAAAGTTTTTAATTTGGCTTGTTCTTCCGGAGAGGCTCCGTTAATCGTTAAACGCTTTGGCCGGAATAGATAAAGCAGCGAAAGCATTAGCCAAGCGACTAAGAGACCGAATACCGCAACGATAGTATGCTCGTCAGGCTCTAACAGCCATGCAGCATTAGCCGTGGCAGGCAGATGCTTTAGAAATGCCGGATGCGTATGTGAGCCGATCAGATAATAGCCATAGACGATAAGGAGAGTGATTAAGCCCCAGCTGGCGACATTATATTTTCCGAGCGGCACTGCAAGACGGTAAAACCGGTGCCTCGCTATCCACAGCAGCAATGCTACGATAAGGAGAAAGAGCGCCTCCTCGTAATCGAACGCTTTGGCTAAAGTGAACAAGGAGCCTGCGCACAGCAGCAAGAGTGTCCAGTAATAGGCTCGTTTGACCCTAAGCGATATTCCGCGGGACAGCACGATGAGCATGATGCCGATAATGACGCTGAGCTGATGGGAAAGCCTCATAATGGGGAGCGATAATAGTTCTTCCGCATAATGAAGCCGGTAGAGCATACCGGGCGTTGCAGCGGACAGCAGCAATATGACCCCGCTTGCGAATACAAGCTTGCCGAGCGACCAAGCGCCTATTTCGCCAATAAACCCGAACTGCCCCGGCCAGCGCCAAACCGTCTGCCATATATTCAGAGCGCGTTCCATTATGCTTCCGTCCGCCTGGTCATTGCGTTTGAGGCTGATGGGGAACTCGAACGCAGCCATCATGAGGCCGATTAACCAAGGCACGATGTAATAGAGCAGCCTGAATAATACAAGAACGACAGCGCATTTGTCAGGAGAGAAGCCTAACAGCTGCAAACCGAGCATGGCCGTTAGGTCAAAGCCTCCAATCCCCCCGGGTGCCATACTGATGATACCGGCTATTGCAGCGATCGTATAAATGCCGAGCGCATGCGTAAAGGTGAGATCTGGAAGCAACATCGCCCCGATAACCCAGAAGGTCATCCCTGCAAAAAACCATTCCAAAAAAGAAGCGCCGACTGAAGCGGTCATTGTTCGCCAGCCCAGCTGCCCTTGATTCCGGTTAAACCATTTGGAGAACAGCGACGTTCGCTGCAGCAGCACGAATAGCGGTAAATATAGTCCGATTGCCCACAGGGCATAAGCGAGCCATCGATGAGCTGCGATCATTGGTTTTATTGGAAAAATACCGATGATGCTGCACCATGCCAGCAGAGATAAGCCGGTAAACGTAATCGTAGAAAGAAAAGCAACCGATGCAGCAATGCTTGCAATCGGGATATCGCGATTGCGATAGAGGATGGTTCGAAGCCCAGCCCCTGTTAGACCCGCGAAGCCTATGAGATTGTTGGAGGTGTTCGCAATCCATCCATAACGGAATGTATCCCATAAGCCTATGGAAAATTGAAAATGTTTTCGGATCAAAAAATCATATGTACTCATTACAGATACTGCAAGCAGGGAAAAGATTAACATAAGAAAGATCGTCTTGGGATGTATATGGTGAAGATGGTGCAGCGTTGTGCCCCAATCGATCGCTCGGAATTCTTTCTGCCCTTCCCAGTAAACAAGAGCGATAATAGCGAAGGGGATGAGAATCCGCAGCAGCCTAGCGCGGTATAGGATAGAAAGAAGCTTAATGAGTTGCAGCTTTTGCGCTATTTCACGAAACCAGTTCATTGAATATCCCCTTCTGTGTGATTTGACCATTATTATTTATTATCTTGCCATGCCGGAATCGTGTGGTCATATGCTTTCTAATCATTCGCTTTCTACGCGAGGCAGTGTTTTTATAAACGCGTGCAGGGCGCTGCTTACAAAAGAATCCTTGCGCGTAATAAATTCCGTCTTCATATGCTTGATCGACTCCGGAATGACATGCGTTCGGATAGAGCCCTCCGCTTCTTGCTTCGTAACGACAATCTTCGGCATCAATGAAATGCCTAGTCCAGCTGACACGCCGCCAACGATCGCTTCAAGCGTGCCAAATTCCATGATCGGCGGATGAGTTAAGCCGCTCGCTTGCAGCCATTTTTCCAAGACGGCCCGATAGGAGCAGCCAGTACTATACACAAGGATGGGCTTCGTCATCGCTTCTTCAATACTGCTTACGGATTCATGAGATACAATGACCAGCTCTTCATTAAAAACGGGAAAGGACTGGAGCTCCGGGTGATCGCACTCGCATCCGATAAAAGCGCCGTCAAGCTCATATTGAAGCACTTTCTCCATTAAAGCTTGCGTATGTCCTGTCGTCAAGGAGAGCAGCACCTTTGGATGCTGTCCGTAATAGGAAGCCAGCAGCGCAGGCAGCCGAACTGCTGCTGCCGTCTGCGTTGAGCCGATCGTAAGCGGGCCGCTGGGTTCGTCCGAGGAGGTCAGCGCCTGCGTCGCTTCCTCTAACAGGCCGATAATTTTGCCAGCGTAAGCAAGCAGCGTTTTGCCGCTTGAGGAAAGGGTCATTCCCCTGTTATGGCGGAGAAAAAGAGCTGTGCCAAGCTCGGATTCAAGGTTGCGAATTCTTGCGGTTACGTTGGATTGCACATAGCCGAGCCTAAGAGCTGCCTTCGTAATGGAGCCTTCACGAGCAACCATATGAAAAACGCGTAAATCTGCACTCTCCATCGTTACCGGCCTCCTAAAGGTTGATTTTGATGTGGAAGTCGCCGCTAGCTATCATAAATTATGATATCCAGTATCTTTTATGATCATTATACATAAAACCAATGACTGATTACAATGAATGTAGAACCAATGAGAGCTCTAGGATAAAGCGGATTTGTATTAAAAAAGTCAGAGGAGAGGTATGGATGGAACTAATAAATAAGGCAGCTTTAGTTACCGGCGGGGGGACTGGAATCGGAAGGGCTACAAGTATAGCTCTTGCTGATAGAGGTGTCAAAGTTGCCGTCAACTATTCCCGTTCTATTGACGAAGCGGAAGAAACAGTCGAGCTGATCCGGCATAGGGGGGGCAGGGCGATCGCGATACAAGCAGATGTGTCAAAAGATAGGGAGGTACGGGAAATGGTCCATACCATGGCGCAGCAATTTGGGACCGTTGATTTACTCGTTAATAATGCAAGCATAACGCGCCATATTCCGCTAGATGATTTAGAGGGGGTAACAGAGGAGGCTTGGGATGAGCTCTATGATGTTAACGTGAAAGGCATGTTTTATTGCGCGCGGGCAGTTAGTCCTTATATGAAGGCAAATAAACAGGGAGCCATCGTTAATGTCGGCAGCATAGCCGGTTTAACCGGTTTGGGATCATCGCTTCCTTATGCCGTTTCCAAAGCCGCGGTGCATGGCTTAACGAAATCGTTGGCTCGCGCTCTTGCCCCTGAAATACGGGTATGCAGCGTCGTTCCAGGCGCGGTTGCTACAAGATGGTGGGAGGGAAGGGAAGAGGCCATGCACCTTCTAGCGGGCCATATTTTGCTGCAGCGAATTTCGACACCCGAGGATATCGCCAGCTTAATTAGCTCGGTGTTGCAGCAAGAATCCATGACCGGCCAACTCATTACCGTGGATGGCGGACAAACGCTATAATTTTACGCACCTCCCTTTTATAGAGCGGAGACTGTCAGTTTACATTGACAAATTATCCGCTCCATTTTATTATTAGTTTGAATTCAAACTAGTTTAAGGCGGTGAAGCTCCATATGGGAAAACAAAGTCATATAACCCGTTTCCCTTGGGAGCTTGAGGATAGCAATACGCTGCTCATCAAGCTTGCTTTCATTAATATTCGGCGTGAAATTGAAGCAGCCCTCAGGCCGCTTGGATTAACTCCTCAGCAATCGCAGTCTCTCCATTTGCTGTCGATGATGCCTGGCGCGATGAATGCCGATTTGGAGAAGCTGCTTTTCATAGATAAATCGAGCGTTACGAGCTTGATCAACGGAATGGTGAGGAGGGAATGGGTCGTTCGGCGTGACCACGACCAGGATGCGAGAATGAAAAGGATCTATTTGACGGAACAAGGGAAAGAGATGCACCAGAAGTCATCTAACGCTGTCAAGCAGGCGAAGGATAAATCCAATCAACTGCTGACGGATGAAGAATCCGCTACTCTGCAGGCGTTGCTGAGAAAAATCATTAACGCTTACGAGTAGGCTTATTTCTAATTATGAATTTTTTTTGCCGATTTAGTTTGAATTCAAACAATAATGGATTTTTATCTGGAGAGGGTGTTTAAGGGAGATGGAAACTGCCAGCGTACAAAACAACGGCGAGAAGCTCTTGCCCGTATTGGCGTTCACATTAGTGTTCTCGATTATGAATGCTTCTATGTTTAATGTCGTTATGCCGGTCATCAGCAAGGAGTTTGGCATTACGCCCTCGCAGGTGAGCTGGCTGCTTACCGGTTATATGATCGTATACGCTGTTGGCTCCGTTACATACGGAAAGCTTGCCGATAAGTACCGTTTGAAGGACTTACTGACCTTCGGATTGATTTTCTTTGCGCTTGGCTCAGTCGTAGGGATGACAGCAACCGAATATTGGATGATTGTGTTTGGACGAATATTGCAAGCCAGCGGAGCCGCCGTTATCCCTGCTACGGCAATGATCGTTCCCGTAAGATACTTCTCTCCCGAGAAGCGCGGCAGGGCACTTGGCACTGTAGCTTCAGGATTGGCGCTCGGTACCGCGCTGGCTCCCATTGTATCGGGATTAATAACGGGCTTCGCCAGCTGGAGATTCCTGTTCCTGCTATCGTTAATTCCGCTGCTTGCACTGCCGTTCTTCAGAAAATATTTAGACGATCAAAAAGGCGAAGCGAAAAGGATTGATTTCTACGGGGGCATTCTGCTAGGAGGATCGGTCGCTTTACTGCTGCTATCGATCTCGCTGGGAAATGGGTTGTTTTGCATCAGCGGCGTCGTATCGCTTATTCTGTTTATCATTCGTATCCGGACGGCAGCGGAGCCCTTTATCCAGCCTAAGCTGTTCAGCAATAAAAAATATTCCTTCGGTTTATTTATTACCTTTCTCGCGACTGCTATGAGCTTCGGCATGCCATTTGTTACTCCGCAGTTTTTGGCGGGTCTGAATAATCTGTCTCCGGCTGTTATCGGTCTTGTTATGTTTCCGGCTGCTATTACCTCGGCATTCATGGGACGAAGAGGGGGCAGACTGGCGGATGAGAAGGGTAACTCTTTCTTAGTTTACACGGCAATTTCGCTTAGCTTTGTTTGCTTCGTTCTGCTCTCTGTATTTGTTGGAGCTTCGCCATATCTGATTTTATTTTTGCTTATATTCGGCAACATGGGCCAAACCTTCATGCAAATAGCCATGTCAAACACCATCTCGCGGACCCTGGCGAAGGAACAGATCGGTGTCGGGATGGGGTTGATGTCTTTGCTTAACTTTATCTCGGGCGCGATGACGACAAGCATTATCGGCAAGCTGCTGGACGCGAAGAAAACGGCATTCCATCTTAACCCGCTCGCTGTCCATGGCGGGGCTTATCTGTACAGCAATATTTTCTTTGCACTGGCCATCCTGGCCGCAATCATTGTCGGCATTTATTATTTTTCATTCAGTTCGTCCGGCGGTAAAGCGGGGATGAAGGCAAAGCTGAAGGAGAGTAAGTCATCCTCCAGAACGGCGTAGTACATGGCAATTTAATCGGCAGCGCGAAGAGAACATTTTGAGCCTAGCGGTTCAGAATGTTTTTTTTGGTTGACATCTCTAACTGTATAAACTAATATTACAGTATTGAAAAAAGTTACAGTTAAGGGCTTCGTATGAATAAACAGCATAACGGGAGAGAGGTATAGAATGAATTCAAATTATAAGCCATTATTCGAATCGATTGCTTTTAAGAGCGGCGTTCAATTAAAAAATCGTGTTGTGATGGCGCCTATGACCAATTTCTCCTCTAACGAAGATGGAACAGTGTCGGGTCCTGAGCTGGATTATTATGGACGCAGATCGGGCGGCGTTGGTATGGTCATTACGGCCTGCGTCTATGTATCGCCGAACGGCAAAGGATTCCAAGGTGAATTTGCAAGCGACAGCGATGAGATGATTCCCAGCCTGCGGCGTTTGGCCTCTGCGATCAAAGAAAAAGGAGCTAAGGCGGTGCTTCAAATTTTCCATGGCGGCAGAGAATGTCCGCCTGGTCTTGTGCCGCATGGCGATGTGGTCAGCGCCAGCGCGGTAGCTTCCGAACAAAACGCCGGCGTTGTTCCCAGAGCATTGCTGGATACGGAAATCGAGGCAATCATTCGCGACTTCGGAGAAACGACAAGAAGAGCGATCGAAGCGGGTTTTGACGGTGTTGAAATCCATGGCGCCAACGGGTATCTCGTGCAGCAGTTTTTCTCTGCCCATTCGAATACGCGGGATGATCGCTGGGGCGGGAGTATTGACAAGCGTCTGAGCTTCCCGCTTGCCATCGTTGATGAAGTGAAGCGAATCGTCGCTGCTCATTCGAAGCAGCCGTTTCTTGTCGGCTACCGTTTTTCGCCGGAGGAAGCGACGACGCCTGGCATAACGATGGAGGATACGTTCAGACTCGTTGATGAGCTGGCAAGCAAAGAGCTCGATTATCTTCATGTGTCTTTACAGGATTTCTGGTCGCTGCCTAGACGCGGCGCGGATGAGACCAAAGCTCGCATTGAGTGGATACAAGAGCGGGTAGGACATTTGGTGCCTATCATCGGTGTCGGTTCCATTCATACGCCGGATGATGCGGTAAAAGCTCTGGGCACAGGCATTCCGCTTGTTGCTATTGGCCGGGAACTCATTATAGAGCCGGACTGGGTCGAGAAGGTGACCGAAGGACGGGAAGCAGAAATCAAAACAACGCTTAGCAAGGACGATCAGGAACGTTTGGTCGTACCGGCACCACTCTGGGAGACTATCGTTCATATGCCAGGTTGGTTTCCGCTAGGCGATTAATATAGATATGCGTAAGAAGAACGGGTCAGAGTTTTCTCTGGCCTGTTTTTTTATGTTCTTATGAGCGGTCATTTAATGTTTTGCCCTTTTAGAAACGATTTGGCAGTTGTTTTAGTACTAAAGTTATTGTATCATCATATAATAGGTAGGCAACCTAATTAAATTTTCAAAAAAAGTAGTTTGGCTGCCAATCGGTCATAATAAATTAAGTGGTTTAGGAGTGTAAGACATATGGAGCAATTGACTCAAAAGAAGAAGGTTACCATCATGATTGCTCTGATGGCAGCAATGTTCTTTGCCGCCATCAATCAGACGATCGTAAGTACGGCAATGCCGCGCATTATTGCAATGCTGGGGGGAATCGAGTATTACACTTGGGTAATTACCATTTATATGCTCACCTCTACGATTGCCACCGTTCTTGTAGGGAAGCTGTCTGATATTTATGGACGTAAGCCTTTTCTGTTAACCGGGATTGTGTTTTTTATAATCGGCGCTTTTCTTTGCGGGACATCGACGACGGTCTTTCAGCTTATTGCTTACCGGGGCATTCAAGGCTTGGGAGGCGGTATTCTGATGTCTGCTACCATCACAGCGGTTGGTGATTTGTTCGCGCCGAGGGAGAGGGCGAAATGGACCGGCGTGATGATGGCTGTGTTTGGCTTCTCAAGCGTAATCGGCCCGACACTCGGCGGTTTCATGGTTGATCATATCGCATGGAAATGGATTTTCTGGATTTTCCTGCCGCTTGGACTTGTTGCATTTGGGATGATTTGGTCGATGTTTCCGAAAACAGCGCGGAAAACGACGGAATCGATTGATTACTTTGGCTCATTGTTTCTTACGCTGACGCTTATCGCCTTGCTACTCGGCTTCTCGTGGGCGGGCACAAAATATGATTGGGATTCGCCGCAAATTATCGGTATGCTGGCAGCTGCGGCCGTTTTCTTAGTTATACTGCTTCTCGTCGAACGTAAAGCAAAAAGTCCGGTACTGCCATTGTCCATGTTTAAAAACAGTATCGTCACGATTTCCAATACAATCGGCTTCCTTATGAACGCCGGGATGATGGGCGCAATGATGTATTTGCCATTTTTCGTACAGGGGGTTCTGGGCATTTCGCCAACTTATTCGGGCTTCGTTAATATGCCGATGTCGATTGCGATGATTTTCCTCAGCACCTTATCGGGACGTTGGATTTCGAAATCAGGCAAGTACAAACGTTTTGCGATAGCCGGTATGCCGTTTATGGTCATAGGAATGCTCATGATGGCCCTTATGAATAATGTGGGCGTTGCGGTTGCTGCCATGATTGTTTTCGGTATCGGCCTCGGCATTTCAATGCCTGTATTTACGTTAACGGTTCAAAACGCAGTTGCTCCAGCGCAGCTAGGCGTAGCTACGGCAACAGCTACCTTGTTCCGCAACTTAGGCGGTACGATCGGAATCGCTGTAATGGGTACAGTGATGAACTCTGCCATGACAAGCAGGCTGGAGTCTGCCGTTAAAGCCGGCGAAGGCCCGGATTTGTCAAAAGTAGATGCTGCGACGGCCGAGAAATTGTCGAGCTTCCTCAACCCGCAAATGCTGCTCGATCAACCGAAATTAAAGGAACTGCATGCGACGCTGCCGGAGCAGATTCAGCCTATATTTACGCATATCATTGACATGGTGCGTTCGGTATTAAGCGAATCGCTAACGGTTGTATTTCTATTCGGCATGTCTTTACTGATCGTTGCGTTCGTTCTCGTACTGTTCTTGAAAGAAATTCCGCTCCGTTCCTCGAATGATATGAAAGCCAAAGTGAACGAGGAGCAGAAGGAACAGATGAAAAATGAGCCTGCTCTTAATTAATGTTTAGAGAGGATCATCTTGTAGGGATTTCGCTAGCTGCCGCAGCCGCAGCAGGCGAAATCCCCTTTCTGCATTAAAGCTCTTCGTTATTTTGTGCGGACTCGAGATATTGAAAAACCTGATTCAGCAAGCCGACAAGCTGATCGCTTTGCTCTTTCCCCAAGTGATCAATCATCCCTGTGAATATTGCAAGGTACCGCTCTGTCGCTTTCTGGGCAAGCTGCTCGCCTTTTTCGGTTAATGTGATCTCCGTCATTCTCCGGTCTGTCTTATCAGCGGAGCGAATCACATAGCCGGCGGCGATTAAGCTGTTAAGCATTTGCGTAACGGTAGGCGAGGTTACCTGGAGCATTTTGCTGATTTCCGACACGGTCGTGCCGGATGCGCCTTTGTCATTGCTCTGCTTCACGCATACGAGCATTCTAATTTCGCTGGCTTTAAGTCCGCCCCACATCGTTTTTTTACGCCAGTCTGCTCTTGCAAACCGTTGGAATACATCTATTAAATCTGTAACATTTTCATATTTATCGGTGCTCATTCGATTCACCTCGGTGAATTTATTTTTTAGATTAATTAGGTTACCAACGCAATTATAGTTAGGATGTGACCCGGAAGTCAACCAAGCATGAGAGATGAGGTGCAGGATGAACAACTATGAGGAATGGAAGGAGCTGTTTCCGCTTTTAAAGGGTGTTTATAAAAAAATAAAAACGGAATGGTTTAAGGACATTGATTACAGCTTCTCTGTTAATCAAACGAGAATGATTCAATATTTGAATAGGCAGAGTCCGATGAAGTCTACGGACATTGCGGAATTGCTTTTTATTACGGCTGGCGGAGTTACGCTAATGGGAGATAAGTTAGTTGAAAAAGGGCTTATCCGCAGATATCGCGGCGATGAGGACAGGCGTGTCGTTTATGTAGAAATTACAGATGAGGGCAAGCGGTATATCGAGTCGTTTAAAGCAAATGACGAAGCTATCATCCGCTATATGAGCGAGCGAATTTCTTTGGAAGATTTAGCGCATTTAAAACGTATATTTACACTTCTCAATGAATAGCTGCCAAACAAGGCAGCGATGCGACAGCCGGCTAAAATAATAGTCGTGAACCTTTTATCAGCGACATAGAGTGAAAGTAGTGCGATAAATGCTACCGAGCGCAAAGCGTTGATGAAGGGTGGACATGCGGCGATGGTCATTTCTAGCTTTCAAGCATTCATTCAGGTGTTTGGTTTGTCAATCTCGATGAGCTTAGTGGGCGGTCTAATTGGACATTTCGTTAAAAATGGCATTATCGAAATGCCAAAGCTCGTCATAGAATATGATGAAGAAGATTTGAAGCTTTCTTCAAATTGGTTTATAAAGTGGTTTCAACGGCTTTATTATTTTGTGATCTTCGTTATTGGCTTTAGAAACCATAGCAACGCGAAGAAAAAGATTTTTTTCGATCTAGGCTTTCTAGGCGATCTATTAATCGCAATAGGAACGGGCATCCTTGCAAAGACGGCGCTATCCATGGCGGATACGACGGACAATTTTGCAGTAGTGAGCAGCTCGCTGCTGGCGGGCTATGCCGGCTTAGCCTATCTGAAGAACAAACAGAATAAAGAGCTAGCAGAACTGTTTCCGGAAGAAATAGATGACTCAAATCCGCGAACGGATGCCAAATAATATGCAAGTTTGCTTGCGTACTGCGTATAATGACCATAGAAAAAACGTTAAGGAGGGTGATGCGCATGGGGAAAATAACGGTCAAAGTGACTTCAGAAGAGATGCAGGAGCTTAAGAAGCTAGCTAAGATTGTCAAAAACCCGTACCTTCCGATGTCGGACCGCCGTATAGCTAAGACGCAATACGAATCCATTATTTATTTTGCAAGAAAATGCAACCGCGGCATTATATCATCTGTTTAGTGGAGAAGTTTTTAAGCTAAAGGGACTGCTTCAAGAGGTCAATGACCAAATGACGCAGTCCCTTTGTTATTAAGGCAATTCGATCGCAACCTCACGTTTGCTTGCAGCCGAGCGGAGCACACCGTCGATGATCGCCTGGTTATACAAGATTTCCGCTCCGGGAATAGGGGCTGGACGATTGTCGGCAATGGCTGCGACAAAGTCCTTTACCTTCTCGTCGAATAAATTCAGACCGTGCGTTATAACCGGAATAGTAGACTGTATATGCTGATCGACGACATCATGATAAAGCGTCATGCTGCCCACGCTTCCGTCCCATACGCCGCTCCAAGGTCCGCTGCCTGCCGGCGTAACCTTGAGGCCGCCTTCTGTTCCAAGAAACATCGTTGCTCCGAGCGAATCCATATGCATGGCCCAGCTAATTTTGTAATTCAGCACGATGTCGCCCTCAAGGCGAATCATCGCTACGCCGAAATCCTCCACGTCAAAATTGTCCGCTTCTTTATGGTATTTCGGGTTTGTTCCAAAATGGTTCGACGTATATGCCGACACGGTTAGCGGTTTAGGATAGCCAAGCGCATTAAGCGCCATATCGAGCGAGTAGCAGCCGATATCGGCCATGGCGCCCGCACCCGCAAGCTCCTTGCGGATGAACGTGCCGCCGGGCATGCCGCGGCGTCTTCCGCCGCCAGTCTCCACAAAATAAACGTTGCCGAGCTTGCCTGATTGAACGATTTCTTGAATCAAGGACATATTTGGGTCGTATCTGGGCTGGAAGCCTACGGTCAGCATTTTGCCGCTGCGTTCAGCCGCCTCGACCATTTCGATGGATTGCTGCAGCGTGACGGACATCGGCTTCTCGACCAGCACATGCTTGCCGGCGTTTAAAGCGTTTACTGAAGTCTCATGATGAGCAATGTTCGGCGTACAGATGCTGACACCGTCAAGATCAAGCTCCAGCAGCCGCCTATGATCCTCGAATGCCGCTGCATGTACAAGCTCCTCCTGCCGGATGAACGCCTGCGCTCTTCCCGCCAGGCTGTCTGCTACCGCAACGATCTCTACATGAGGTATTTTCTTATAAGCCGAAGCATGCGCTCTAGCAATGCCGCCGCTTCCTATAATTCCAATCCGTATCGTTCTTGCCATGATTTGTCCCTCTTTTCATCGTGTTGCTTCTACTTTAGCACAGCCTTACCGGGCTTTAAATTGCGAGAAAAGGACAAATCAACTACAAAATCATGACATGGGTCAGACGCCATACAGCTGCCGGTACAAGGTAGGCGTCATTCCTTCATGCTCCATAAACCTTTTGTTGAAATAGCTGACGCTTGGATAGCCGGCATCGCCTGCTATCTGACCGATGTTGGCCTCTTTGCGCTCCAGCAGCCACTGCTTCGCCATCTGAAGCCGGCAGCGCGTAATGAAATCCATAGGTGTCATTTCCATGACGCTGCGAAATAATTTACAGAAATAGTACGGGCTGACACCCGCCTGCTCGGCCCATTGCTCAAGAATGAAAGGCTGCGTCGCTTCCTGCTGCATGAGCGGGAGCAGCTCCAGTATGCGGTTGCCGGACGAGCTCGCTTTGCTTCCCGAGATGGGCACGGCTTGCTCGACAAACACCGCGACGACCGCATAGGTCAGCGCGGAAAGCTTCGTCGGACGCAGCATCCGGTGCGTCTCGGCTTCGACCAGAAGCTCCTCATGCACTTGTTCCCATGCGGCGGGCTGGCGAATCGTCCAAAGCTGGCTTTTGTGAAAGCCTCTTTCTATCATATAATCCTGCAAGCCTGTGCCGTAGAAATGGACCCATCTGATATCCCACGGATCGTCCTTGCTGCTGTAGTAATGCTGCCGCTGCAAGGGGAAATAAAGCACGGCCTCCCCAGCCTCTAGCGTATGCGCCTTACCGTCTACTTCCACATAGCCTTTGCCGGAAACGACATAATGGATATTAAAGTTGTTTAGCGAGCCTGCTGTCCGCATTGCGAAATGTTCGGGGTGGTCCCAGTAATTTCCGACTGATTCAGGAAAGCAAAAGAACGGGTTTTGCGGCAGCGTGAGCAGGTGGGATTGCCTTTGCATGATCGTTCACCTCAATGACAATATTGTTATAACTCATAGCAAAATAATATCATTTTATTTTTGGCAGTTCTACTTTAAACTGAAGGAAAGCATAGGTTATCCGTTCAGTTTCTACTTTTATAACATCGCTTAAGCTGCTTTGTTGAAATTGAACGTTAGTTTCTCTCTATGCTTGTGATCACAATATAGTAATAAAAAAATGCTGAGGTGACGATAGGGATGACAATGAAAAAGCTGAGATGGGGCATATTAGGCTGCGCAGGTATCGCGAAAAGAGCGGTAATACCCGGCCTTCATCTTTCTGAATTAAACGAGGTTGCAGCGATTGCCAGCCGCGATGCGGACAACGCGAAGAAGACGGCGGAAGAGCATAACATTCCAAACGCCTACGGCAGCTACGAGGCGCTGCTTGCAGATGACTCGATCGATGTTATATACATTCCGCTTCCAAATCATTTACATAGGGAGTGGACCATACGCGCAGCCGAGGCGGGTAAACATATTTTGTGCGAGAAGCCGCTTGCCCTGACGGAGAAGGAAGCGGCGGAGATGGTTGAAGCTTGCGCGGGCGCAGGCGTACTGCTCTCGGAAGCCTTCATGTATAGATACCATCCGCGATACCAGATGATGAAGGAGATTATCGCTGCTGGAGAAATAGGCGAGGTTCGCGGCATTCGCAGCGCTTTTACGTTCAATAATGCGGGACATAAGGAAAACGTAAGATACCGCAAGGATTGGGGCGGCGGCTCGATTTACGATGTCGGATGCTATCCGATCAACGCCGCCCGCCTGCTGCTTGGGAAGGAACCCGAGGCGGTAACGGTTCAAGCTTTATTTTCGCCGGAGCATGACGATGTCGATATGATGGCATCCGGATTAGTCGAGTTTGAAGGAGCGGTCTCGCTGACTTTCGATTGCGGCATGTGGGCAGCGTTCCGGAACCCGCTTGAGGTGCTGGGCACGGATGGGGTCATAGAGGTTCCATCCGCTTATGTGACCGGCGAGCCTGGCAGCGCTAATTTCTTCGTAAGCTCCAAAGGGGAGCGCAAAGAAATTGAGGTGCCGTATGTGAACGCTTATACCGCGCAAGCCGATCATTTGGCGCGTGCCATCAAAGGTGAGACAACGCTGCAATTCGGCTCAGCGGATGCTTTGAGCAATATGAAAGTCATAGACGCTTGTCTGCTCTCGGCTCGCGAGCGCACAAGAATTACTCTATAAGAAACGATAATCGAGGAGGCTAAAAAAGATGGAATACATTCAAATTGAAGGATCACCAAAACCGGTATCGCGTTTAATGAAGGGCTCGGATTATTTTTTCCACCACTCCTACGAAAAAGCGGCAGCTAATCTGGATGCTTTTCTGGCGATTGGGGGCAATTCGGTTGACACGGCACATATTTACTGCGGCGGACAAAGCGAGGAGGTCATCGGCCGTTACATGCAGGAGCGCGGCAACCGGGAGCAAATGGTCATTTTGACTAAAGGCGCGCATCATGATCAAACCGGTCCGCGTGTCAACAAAGAAGCGATCCGGCAGGATTTGGCCGATAGCCTCGTGCGTCTGCAAACCGATTATGTCGACCTCTATGCGCTGCATCGCGATGATACCTCCGTCCCGGCAGGAGAAGTCATCGATATTCTGAATGAGCATGTTCAGTCGGGCAGCATCAGAGCGATTGGCGTATCGAACTGGTCTTGGCAGCGGATTAAGGAAGCGAATGAATATGCAGCGGCGAAAGGACTTGTCGGCTTCTCGTTCAGCAGTCCGAACCTAAGCCTCGCGAAAGCGAATGAACCGTTCTGGGCAGGCTGCGTGTCCGCCGATGAGGAAACCTGCGCGTGGCATGAGGAACAGCAGTTTCCGCTGCTATCCTGGTCGTCGCAGGCAAGGGGTTTCTTTACGGGCAGATTCTCTCCGGAAATTCGCGATAATGCTGATTTGGTCCGCGTTTTTTACAGCGACGACAACTGGGAGCGGCTTGAGCGCGCAAAGCAGCTGGCAGCGGAGAAAAACGTTAGCGCGATTCAAATTGCGCTTGCATACGTGCTTAATCAGCCGTTTCCTACCTGCGCCTTGATCGGTGCGCAATCAGCGGAAGAACTGCATTCCTGCGATGCGGGCTCGCTCATTAAGCTGACGAAGGAAGAGCTGAGCTGGCTCGATCTGGCGACGCAGAAGGTTTAATGCGGCTGGCAATCGAATCAATGGTTCAAGAGGACAAAGCTACTCTATTTGAGCAGCTTTGTCCTTTTTGTACGCTCTTGGACTGATCCCGTACGTTTTGCGGAATAAAGCGGCAAAATGATTGTAATTGTTGAATCCGACATCCAGTGCGGCTTCGGTAGCCGTTCGGCCCATACGCTCCATTAACAGCGCAGCTTGCTGGAGCCGCAGCCGATTCAGATGGTCGAGCACGCTAGCGCCTGTTTCTTGTTTGAAGAGATGGGACAGCCTGGAGAGCGAAAGCCCAACCGATTTGGCTATATCCTCGATACGAATCGTTTTATTCATGTTGCGGGATAAATATTGCAGGGCGAGCTCGATTCGGGGGTCCAGCCGCCGCTCCAGCAGCTGGGCTGTAAGCAAAATAATTTCCCGCAGGCCATTTTCGCACAGCGCATGCCAGAAGCTTGCCCTCTCGCGGGAATCATTCAGAATATGATGGAAGGCTTGCTGAATTCTGCTTTGCATATCGCCTTCCGGTATGGTGGCGACGATGCTTTCCTCATTCGGCAGGTAGTCGATTTCCGGCAGTTTCTGAAAATGCACCCAATAAAAGATCCAGCGGCTGCCCGGCACGGTTCCGTACTCATGAGGAATGCCGGAGCGAAGCAGTCCGATCTGTCCGCTGCGGCAGCGCTTTTCTCCTTCGGGCGTGCGCAAATAGCCCTCCCCCTGCAGGGTGAAAAAAATAAGCCAATCACTCATTCCGTTCGGCCTTCGATAGCGATAGGAGTCGGATTGTTCAAAAAGACCGCTTAGCAAAACCCCTCCAGGCGAATCATTACCGGCCTCGTTTCCGATAGACGGGTACAAGCCAATCTCCTCCAATGCAATCAAAATAGCAGAATACCAGTACTTTTCAGCAGTAATCATTCTTCCTTAAAAATAACGAAAGCTCTATGATGATGTCAAGAGCAAGGAATTCATCAGAGAAGGAGTGCTGTGCGATGGCCAGAACTTTGAACGTATTAACGGAGGAGCAGATCAATCAGTTTATTACAGAGGGCTATATTATTATTAAGGATCTTTTCTCGCAGGAGGACATTCGTACGATCGAGGATACATTTGAGGAGATCAGCCATACGGCTGTGCCGGGCTTTTTCGAGCCGGATTTGTCAGGAACTGCGATTGATCCATTAAAGCGGTTTCCGCGTGTGATGCATCCTCACCGCTTCAATGAAACGGCCAAAAAATATTTGCTGCATAAACCGGTTATGGCTGTACTAGCCGATCTATATGGCGAAGAGGCGCTGGCAGCCCAAAGTATGTTTTATTACAAGCCGCCGGGCTCACGCGGTCAAGCTTTGCATCAAGACAATTTTTATTTGCAGGTGGAACCTGGCAATTGCATTGCCGCATGGACGGCAATCGATGCTGCGAATGAAGAGAACGGCGGTTTGCTTGTCGTTCCGAAGACGAGCGAGCATGAGATTAGCTGCCCTGAACTAGCGGATTCGACCGAATCCTTCACGACCCATTACGTCAAGCCGCCGAAGGATCAGAAAGCGATGCCGGTCGTTATGGATAAGGGCGATGTTTTATTTTTTAACGGAAATCTTATTCATGGCTCTTACCGGAACAAGACGAAGGATCAATTCCGCCGTGCTTTTATTTGCCACTATGCGAACTCGTCGGCAACCCGTATCAATACCCACTACCGCCCATTGTTCCGGGAAGACGGCACGACTATCGATTTGGAAATCAACACCGACGGAGGCCCTTGCGGAATGGAATTCGAAATGGCTTATCCGCACTAAACGAGGATGAAAATGAACGATAAATTACGGGTTGAGATGTCATGGTGGGGAATGAACGGGCTCCAAGGAACGGCGGGGCATGGGGCTGCAATCGAGGAGAAATTCGAGCTCATTGCGATGAACGGCTTTGACGGCATAAACGCATTTGTGCCGGGACCAGAGGAGAGCGGCCTTTGGAAGGAGCTGCTTCATCAATACGGCTTATCGTTTAGCGTAAATGCCTACCCTACCTCGTTAGTGGAAATGTCTGAATTTTTGGATAGAGCAGCGGCTTTTGGTCAAATTGACTATATCAATGCGCAAGTGATGAAGCCCTTTCTGACCGGCGATTCGGCGGTCGAGCTGCTCTCGGGCATCGACGCGCTGTCTCGGCAAGCGGGCATTCCGGTCTATGTCGAGACGCATCGCGGTACGATCACGCAGGATCTTATCCGCACGCAGCAGTTTTTAGAGGCACTGCCAATGCTTAAGCTTACAATTGATTATTCCCATTACGTCGTGGCAGGCGAGCTGCACACGGTGTCGCCCGAAGCGGAGCAAATGCTGCAGAGCTTGCTGCCGAACGCATACAGCATTCATACGCGTATTTCAAACGGCGAGCAAATTCAGATCGATCCTGGCGAAGCGGGCAATCATCCGATGCTGCACCATTTTGCCAGATGGTGGGAAAGCGCCATGCGGCATTGGCGCAGCGTTCCAAGAGAAGAGGGCGAAACCTTTCCCGTCGTTATTGAGCTGGGTCCGCCGCCCTATGCGATAACCGCAGACGAGGCCGGCTCCAGACAATCTGAGATCAGCGACCGCTGGTCGCAGTCTCTTTATTTGAAGCAATTGGTGCAGCAGCTTTGGCAAAAAGCATGCCTGTAACGGGAACCCGACTTGGACATCATTCGTCCAGTCGGGTTTTTGCTTGTAAAGCGCCAACTGGTTTAATATTGTCCAAGAGCAAAGTCTAATTTTGTCCAATTAAACGCTTTCATGTTCAGGCTATAATGAAAAAAACGCTTACAAGGAGTTGGGTTTGCAGTTATGGAACAGAAACGGATACAATGGTTTGCAAGCACGGAAACCGAGCTTTGGACCGATAAGCATATAGAGGAAGCGGTTAGCGGAAACGCCAATTTAGCGTTCACGGACGAGAGGTTTCAGCAGTTAGAAGGATTCGGGGGCTGCTTTAACGAGCTTGGTTATGTCGCGCTGCAGCATTTGCCTGAAGAAGAACGGAGCAGCGTAATGCACGCGCTCTTCCATCCGGAAGGTGAGCATAAATTCAGCATTTGCAGACTTCCGATCGGAGCGAGCGACTATGCGCTTGAATGGTACAGCTTGAACGAAACAGACGGGGATTTGGAAATGGAGCATTTTTCGATCGCCCGCGATCAAAAATATTTGATTCCTTATATTAAAGAAGCGATGCAGCTCAATCCGGATTTGAAGCTGTTCGCTTCTCCTTGGAGCCCTCCGACATGGATGAAATTTCCGAAGTCATACAATTACGGCACGCTGCGCTGGGAAAAGGAAATTTTGGAGGCGTACGCGCTGTACTTCGTAAAGTTTGTTGAAGCGTATAAGGCGGAAGGCATTACGATTCATCAGGTTCACGTTCAAAACGAGGTTGTCGCGGATCAAAAATTCCCTTCCTGCGTTTGGACGGGCGAGCAGCTCCGCGAATTTATCCGCGATTATTTGGGCCCGGCCTTCGAGAAGCATGGCCTGGATACGGAAATATGGCTGGGCACGATCAATGCTCCCGAGGCTTGGGATGAATGGATCAAGAAAAAAGCGACAGATTTCGATGCCTATGCGAATACGGTTCTAAGCGATCCGGAAGCCTACAAATATGTGAAGGGCGTAGGCTACCAATGGGCAGGGAAGCATGCCATACAGCGCACGGTTCAAAGCTATCCGGAGCTTCGGTACATGCAAACGGAGAATGAATGCGGCGACGGCGAGAACACTTGGTTCTATGCGAGGTACGTATTTAATCTCTATCAGCATTATTTCACTAACGGCGTGAATGCCTACATCTACTGGAACATGGTGCTTGAGCCAAAGGGCAGAAGCACATGGGGCTGGGAGCAAAATGCGATGCTAACGGTCGATAAGGAGAAGAAAGCTGCAACGCGCAATCCGGAATTTTATGTGATGAAGCATTTTGCCCATTTCACATCGCCAAATGACAGAAGAGTTGGGCTTAAGGGGCCATGGGCCGGCAATGCGGTCGCCTTCGAGAAGCCGGACGGCACCCGGATTATTGTCCTCACGAATCCATTTAAGGACACTAGGGAGCTGCGCTTGTCCATCGATACGAAGCAACAGCTGTTCCGGCTTGAACCAGAATCCTTTCATACGATCATCATTCCTCGCGGATGACGAAAGCATACGGACTAACGCCAGCAATTCAATGGGGCGTTAGTTTTTTGCTCAGAAATAAGCTTTTATTATACGGAATCGGTTAAGCTATGGGCATAAAAGAATCGGGAGGTGAAGAGTATCCATGTTTGCCAAGCTTTCGCGCATGTTGACGGATCCCTTCCGGCGCAGCATTCGCAATAAATTGATTTTTACGATGATCATCTTGTCCGTCATTCCAATCATCGCGGTCACTGTGCTGGCTGCCGAAAATAACCGGAAGTCGATGGAAGCGGAAGTGATCGGCACTAACTTATCTAATATGAAGTGGACGGGCATTCATCTGGGAGAGCAATTCTCGCAATTAAACAATCTCATTTACACCGTGCTTATTAGTCCGCATCTAAGCGATTATTTGGCAAGCACGGAGGGGGCTTCGCTCTACAACCAGTTTGCAGCGCAAAAAAATATTATGGATACGCTCAGCAATTTGTTTTATTCCGCGGGAAACAAAGTCATCGGCGTGGAGCTTTACCTGAAGGAGCCGGGCAAATTGTTCACGATTAACGCTTCTCAAAATGATCTTGAATCCACACCGGTCATTCCATCCCCCTATAAGCAGCTATTCGAGCAAAATAAGGATTTTTTCATCCAGCCATCGGACGGGGGAAATGGCGAGTTCCAGCTTATACGCAGTATCAACCGCTTTGAGAACCGCGATAAGCTCGGCGGAATTTCCTTAGTCATCCGGTGGTCTATGCTCGATCAGACATTGGATTTAATCGGCCGCGGCGAGGAGCATAAGGTGCTCATTGCCGGGGAGGACGGAAAAATTTTGTATCAG
The DNA here is from genome assembly GCF_056269405.1 of Paenibacillus sp. J2L1-98. Classification (NCBI taxonomy): domain Bacteria; kingdom Bacillati; phylum Bacillota; class Bacilli; order Caryophanales; family Paenibacillaceae; genus Paenibacillus; species Paenibacillus sp. J2L1-98. The sequence goes on from NZ_JBWDNW010000007.1 coordinate 268,254, forward strand.
CCATATGGCGATAAGCCGTCGGAGGAGCTTATGCTCCGGGTCAAGCAAACTGACGATGGGCAAGGCTACTTCCGGACACCGGAGGAATATGTCTTCTACAATACGATTGACCCGGTCGGCTTGAAGCTCGTTACGATCGTACCGACCAGTTTTATTAATAAGAGCGCGCAGTCTACGATGCATTTTGGCCTTATTGTAGGCGGCATATCTGTTGCGCTATCGATACTGATCGCTTTTCTGCTGGCATGGCGCATGGCAACTCCGATCGTCAGCCTGGCAAGATCGATGCAAGGGCTTGGCATCATCAAGGACACCGAGCATCCGCAAAGCAAGCGCGTGGACGAGATCGGCTTGCTCGAGACGAAGCTGTATAACATGTCTTATCGAATAAGAGAGCATATTAAAACCGAATACAGCATGAATCTCGAGAAGAAGACAGCGGAGCTCAAGGCGCTTCAAGCGCAAATTAACCCGCATTTTTTGCAAAATACGCTTCAAATGATCGGCAGCATGCTGTTTACGAAAAAACCGGCTGAAAGCTATGAAATCATTCGTTCGCTTAGCGATATGTTTCGTTATGTCATCCGGGATCCGGATGATCTCGCAACCTTAAAAGCGGAAATCGATCATTTAAACAATTACATGCTTATACAAAAGCAGCGTTTTTCATCCCGGCTCAGTTACACGACCGATATCGACGAGTCGGCTATGCGCTGCGCTATTCCGAAGCTGACGCTGCAGCCAATTGTGGAAAATGCTTTTTTCCATGGATTGGAAAACAAATCAGGCGACTGGCAGCTAAACATATCCGTCGTACGCGAGCCGTATGCGGTGCGCATCCGAATTCGCGATAATGGCATAGGGATACGTGCGGATAAGCTCGACGAGCTTCGCAAGCGGATAACGAATCAAAGCGGACAAGTATGGACGCTGGGCGATCGGATCGGGATCCAAAATGTGGCCTCGCGCCTTTATATGCATTTTGGCCCGTCGTACGGGATAACGATTGATAGCGAGCCGGGCACGGGAACGACGGTAACCGTGACTGTTCCGATGGAATCAAGGGGGGAGCTTCATGATTAAAGTGTTAATTGTCGATGATGAGAGCTGGACAAGGGACATCATCAAGGCATTCGGAGAATGGGATAGGCTTGAAATGGAAGTTATTGGCGAAGCTGCGGACGGCCAGGAGGCGCTTCAAATGACCGAGGAATTGCAGCCGCATATTGTCATTACGGACATGCGGATGACTGGAACGGATGGTGTTCAACTGCTTCAATTGCTTAATGACCGGCATCCGGACATTAAGGCCATCGTCGTTAGCGGCTATGATGACTTTCAATATGCGAAGCATGCGCTGCGGTATAAAGCAGTCGATTATTTGCTTAAGCCGGTTGATCCGAAGGAGCTGAACACGGCGCTGCAAAATTGCAAGAGCGGACTGGAAGCAGATCAAGCGGATCGCAGCCCTCTGTCGCTGGATCTCGATATTTCCTATTCGATAGCGAGCTATAAGCAGTTGCTGAAGTCCCATTTCAATGAGTTGAACAAAGAAGGCGTAGCGGCAACGCTCGGCCATATGATGGAGGAGCTTGAGCGAAACGGGATTACGAAAGCGGCTATGCTTGAGCAAGTCATTCAGGAATTGCTCTTGCTGCTCAAGGAATTGATGGCTGCCAACTCGCAGGACAGCGAAGGCCTGCATGCTCCCTATAGTCACGAGGTAGTTGCGTCATGCTCGGAAACATCTGTATTTCTCACCCATCATTATTTGGCTGCGTTAGAGCAGCTTATTCAGCAGCGGAAGTTCAAGAATAAATTAAATTTAGACGAGGTCAGGCTATACATGGAGAAGCATTATACCGAGCCGGTTACGCTGGAGCAGCTGGCGAGAGCCTTCTTCGTGAGCAAGGAATATTTGAGCAAAATGTTTAAGCAGGAATACGGCCGTAACGTTACCGATTATATGCTTCATTTGCGGATGGTGAAAGCGAAGGAGTGGCTGCTTGACGAGAGTATTCCGATCAAAGCGATTGCGGAAATGGCCGGCTATGAGGATATCACTTACTTTTATCGTGTATTTAAAAAGCATTTTGGCATCGCGCCAGGTGAAATGAGAAAGAATGCCGAGGTTTAATATTGTCCAACGAAAGAGTCTAATTCCGTCCAATTAAACGCTTTCATTTTTTAGGTACAATGAAAGCGTAAACAAAACAAGCTTCTGGGAGGTCAATTAGATGAAAAAAATGATTAAAGGTCTACTCGTCACCGTGCTTGCGACATCGCTGCTTGCCGGCTGCGGAAACAATGCTAATAACGCGGGCAGCACGGATAATGCGGCAAGCGGCGGCGAAGCCAAAAGCGTGAACCTTAAAATGTTTATCGCACAGCCGCGGTTTAAAGAACACTACGATAAATATATTGCGGATTTTGTTGCGAAGGAGAAAGCGGAGAAAAATATCGACGTAACGGTACAGCTCGAAATGCCGACTGCCGATAACGCGGCGCAAATTTTAAAAACGCGTTTGGCATCCAACGATGCGCCGGATATTTTCGCACTTCATGCCATCAACGAAATTCCTTCCTACTATAAAGCGGGCTACTTAGAGGATTTATCCGATCAGCCTTTTGTAGGCAAGCTTCTGGATAGCGTCAAGCCATCCGTTACGACGACAGACGGCAAGGTTGTAGCCGTTCCTCTGGAAACTTTATCGTGGGGCTACTTGTACAACAAAAAGATTTTTACGGATCTGGGGCTGACGCCTCCAACGACTTTGACCGAAATGAAAGCGGTTATTGAGAAGCTAAAGGCGAATAAAGTAACGCCATTCGTACTGTCTTACAAAGAATCTTGGATTCCGCAGCTTATACTGCCTCTGACTGCAGGCGCGCTCATCAGTACCGAAAATCCCGATTTCATTGAGCGGATGAATAAGGACGAAGGCTCGTTTACTGAAATGAAATCGATGTTTGACATCTTTGATCTCATTAATGCGAACGGAACGGAAAAAGCGACGGAAGTCGGCGGCGATGACGGCGCTGCAGCGTTTGCGGCAGGTAAAGGCGCGATGTGGCTGCAAGGTCCATGGTATGCAGAAACGATTCTTAAATCCAATCCTGATCTTGATTTTGGCGTAGCACCGCTGCCGATCAACGACAATCCAAAAGCAACGCTCATTAACCTAAGCGCATCCACTTCATTAGCTTTATCGAAAACGACGAAAAACAAAGAAGTGGCGCTTGATTTCATCAACTATGTGCTCGATGATACCGCTTCTAACGCGTTCTTCCAAGCGCTTAAATTTAATCCGATCGCCACTGTGCATACGTATGAAAGCTACCCTTGGGTAAACGATGCAACTGCATATGTCAAAGAGGGCAAATCGTATCAGGATCCAGCTATTCCGCAGTCTGTAAAGGACGAGGTTGGTAAAGGGCTGCAGGCTTATTATGCCGGTCAAATTTCACAGGATGATGTGCTGAAGGCGCTCGACAAGGCTTGGAAATCGTTCAATAAAGTAAACAAGTAATTGATTTTAGTCCGGGATGCAGGGGAGAGGTGATTCCTGCTTCTCCCATCCCGGTTTAATAGAGACACATAAGGAGAGGGGCTGAAACTGTGCCGATCAAAAGCTACAAAAAATACATCTCGTTACTGACTTTTGTTGCACCCGCATTTGTTTTATATGCGATCTTCCTGCTGATACCGACGCTCGGCGGAATGTTCTACAGCTTTACCGACTGGAACGGCTTGAATACTAACTATGAGTTTATTGGCTTAGGCAACTTTATCGAAGCGCTTAAGGAAGATCCCGATTTCATCAGTTCGATATTTTTCACTTTGAAATACGTGCTGTTTATGGTCGTTCTGCAAAATGTATTCGCTTTGCTGCTCGCCGTATTTATTGAATCACGCGCAAAAAGCAAAGGTTTCTTCCGGACGATTTTCTTTATGCCGAACATGATAAGCACGATTATCAGCGCATTTATGTGGACGTTCGTATTCGCTCAGGTGCTGCCGCAGCTCGCTGAGAAGACAGCGCTTACGTTTCTGGACCAATCATGGATCGGAGATCCGCAAGTGTCCTTCTACTCCATTCTGATCGTATCGCTCTGGAATGGCGTCGGCTACATGATGATTATTTATTTGGCTGGCCTGCAGGGCGTGCCGCAGAGCTTGAAGGAAGCGGCTGTCATTGATGGCGCTACCGCATTCCAAACGTTCCGCAACGTGACGCTTCCGATGATTACGCATGCGATTACCATTTGCTTCTTCCTGACGCTGAACGGCGCGTTTAAAGTGTTTGAGGTCGTATATGGTTTAACGGGCGGGGGTCCTGGCCGGAGCACGCAGGTTATTACGATGAATATTTACGAAGAAGCGTTCTCGAATAATTTCCGTTACGGCTATGCCAGCGCAAAATCAGTCATTCTATTCGTAATTATCCTAATATTCACGCTTATCCAAATCCGTGTCATGAAGAAAAGAGAGGTGGAAGCATGAGTCAGAAAAAATCAACCTCCCTGCTTATTACCGTTATGCTGTCGATCGGGGCTGCTGTTTCCTTCTTCCCGATTTACTTAGCTGTCATTAACTCGTTTAAGACGCAAGGCGAAATGTTCCGCTCGTTCGTTGCGCTGCCTTCGAAGATTCATTTCAGCAACTATGCCGATGCTTTTCGTCAAATTCATTTGCTGCACAGCACGCTAAACTCGATTATTATCTCGGTGGTCGGGATCGGCGGGATCGTATTTTGCGCCGCTTTGGCTGGTTACAAGCTTTCCCGTACGAGCGGCAGACTAAGCAATATCATCTTCTTCTTATTTATTGCTTCGATGCTCGTTCCGTTTCATTCGATTATGATTCCGTTGACTAGAATGGCCAAAGCCTTGTCCGTTCAAGGCAGTACGTATGGGCTTGCAATCATATATATCGGACTGGGCGTTAATATGGCGATCTTTCTCTACCATGGCTTCGTGAAATCGATCCCTAGGGAGCTGGAGGAAGCTGCACAAATTGACGGCTGTAATGAATTCCAAACCTTCTTCAAAATTATTTTTCCGCTGCTTGTGCCGATTACCGTAACGATTGCTATTCTTGACTTCCTTTGGATCTGGAATGATTTCTTGTTGCCATTGCTTATGCTGACAGATGTGGACAATTACACGCTCATTTTATCTACAAACACTTTGTTCGGCGAGTATAACAAGGAGTGGTCGCTCATTTTGGCGGCGCTTGTGCTGACGGCGATTCCTGTCATTATTATTTATTCGTTCTTCCAAAAGTTCATTATGCACGGAATTGCGGAGGGTGCGATCAAGGGCTAATGTCAAGTGGCGCTGAATCCGGGCGGCTAGAGAATAATCAGCTATAGAGAAGGAGCTCTTATGATGAAAAAACTGTTATACGGCGTTGCTTATTATGATGAATATATGCCCTGCGAGCGGCTTGAAGATGATATTCGCATGATGAAGGAAGCGGGCATTAATGTCGTCCGGATCGCGGAATCAACCTGGAGCACGCATGAGCCGCAAAACGGCGTCTTCGATTTCTCCTCTGTCGATAAGGTGCTGGATGCGATGCATGGCGCAGGCATCAAGGTGATTGTCGGGACGCCGACCTATGCGGTTCCGACATGGATGGTGAAGGAGCATCCGGATGTGCTGGCGGTCACTGCGCGCGGACCCGGCTCCTACGGAGCCCGCCAAATTATGGACATTACTAATCCGGCTTATCTTTTTTATTCCGAACGTATCATTCGTAAGCTCATTAGCCGAGTAAGTGCACATCCAGCCGTTATCGGGTATCAGACGGACAATGAGACAAAGCACTACGATACGGCCGGGCCGAATGTTCAGCTGCAGTTCGTCAAATATATGCGCGAGACGTATGAATCGTTAGACCGTGTCAATGAGCTGTTCGGTCTTGATTATTGGAGCAACCGCATTAATAGCTGGGAGGACTTTCCGTCCATGGTCGGCACGATCAATGGAAGCCTTGGAGCGGAGTTCGCAAAATTCCAGCGGAAGCTGGTTAACGAATTTTTGGCATGGCAGGTAGCTATTGTGAACGAATACAAGCAGCCCGGACAATTCGTGACACAAAACTTCGATTTCGAATGGCGCGGCTATTCATTCGGCGTACAGCCTTCCGTTGATCATTTTGCGGCTTCGGAACCATTCGATATTGCAGGCGTCGATATTTATCATCCTTCTCAGGACGACTTGACCGGCATTGAAATTTCGTTCGGCGGCGACATGACGCGTTCGCTGAAAAACAGCAATTATTTGGTTTTAGAGACGCAAGCGCAGGCCTTCCCTCATTGGACGCCATATCCCGGCCAATTGCGGCTGCAAGCATTCAGCCATCTCGCATCCGGAGCGAATATGGTCGCTTATTGGCACTGGCATTCGATTCACAATTCGGCGGAGACGTATTGGAAAGGGCTGCTGAGCCATGACTTCAAGCCGAATCCGGTGTATAACGAAGCGAAAACGATTGGAGCCGATTTTGCAAGACTAAGCGATGAGCTTATTAACTTGCGGAAAAGCAATCAGGTAGCCGTAATGGTCAGCAACGAGGCATTGTCGGCGATGGAGTGGTTCAAGCTGCCCGACGGAAAAACGTACAATGATGTCGTTCGTGCCTTGTATGATGAATTGTACAAGCTAAATGTCGAGGTTGATTTTATCCAGCCTACCCATACTAATTTGAATGACTATAAGCTAATCGTCGTTCCTGCGCTTTACGCGGCAGCTGATGAATGTCTTGTGCGGTTAAATGAGTTTGTCCGCAGCGGCGGGCATGTCGTCTATTCATTCAAGAGCGGCTTTGCCGATGAAGTCGTTAAGGTACGCGCTGCGCAGCAGCCTGGTATTATACATGAGGCATGCGGCATCACTTACAGCATGTTTGTATCGCCGAATAATGTTAGTTTGAAGGGTGAGCTGGTCTTGGAAGGCACGGAGAGCAGCCGGGTTGAAGCATGGATGGAGCTCATTACACCAACGACCGCCGAAGTGCTTGCTTATTACGATCATTCGCATTGGGGCGAATATGCGGCGATTACGCGCAACAAATTTGGCAGAGGAACCGCGACCTATATCGGATGTTTGCCAGGGGCCGATATTGTCAGACGCGTACTGAGCGGCGCTTTGCAGGATGCCGGGTTATGGGGCGTAAATCAGGAGCTTTCTTTCCCGATTATCGTGAAATCAGGCTTGAACACAAATGGAGAACAAATCCGTTATTATTTTAACTATTCGAATGAGCCTGCCGCTTTCAATTATACGCATCAAGCTGGTACGGAGCTGCTGACGGGCAGCAGCATCGCAAGCGGTCAACAGCTGGAGCTTGCGCCTTGGGGCTTTCTTATTATTAAAGAATAGATAAGGTTAAGGCTGAAACAAGCGGGACTTGTTTCAGCCTTATTTGTGTATGCTAAAGCGAATGAGAAGGACAGCTGCGCGCTGCTCCTGAGCTTGACGATATTCAATAACTTATGTATCATTACTTACAATAAGTAACTAGAAGCTACCTAAAGAGACGTTACCCGTCTTTGGATATAATGTAAGAAAGCGGTGTTTGTCATCAAAGAAGAAACACAGATTGGCGTTCCGTTAAAAGAGGGGCGATCGGGACAGTTTGAGTTTGGCATTTATACGTTAGGCGATATTAGCGCTGATCCTGTAAGCGGACAGCTGCCAAGTGCCGGTGATCGCATGAAGGAGATCGTTGCAGCAGCGAAGCTTGCCGATGAGGCCGGCCTTGATGTGTTTGGAGTCGGCGAGCATCATCGCTTAGACTTTGTTATTTCGTCGCCGCCAGTCGTATTAGCGGCGATCGCGCAAGCTACGAGGCAGATTCGGTTAACGAGTGCCACTACGGTGCTTGGAACCTCTGATCCGGTAAGAGTGTTTGAGGATTTCTCAACGTTGGATTTGCTGTCCGATGGCCGGGCGGAAATTATCGCGGGACGCGGGGCTTACGTGGAATCGTTCCCGCTGTTCGGATATGAGCTGGACGATTATAAGGATTTATTTTACGAGAAAATCAACCTGCTGCTCCGGCTGAACGAAAACGAGCGCATTAGTTGGAACGGCCGTTTTCGCACCGGCTTGCACAATGCTGAAATTGCCCCTCGTCCGCTGCAGCCCCGTCTGCCCGTATGGGTCGGAGTCGGGGGTACTCCGCAAAGTGCGGAGCTGGCCGGAAAGCTGGGCGCGGGAATGGCTCTTGCCATCCTTGGAGGCGATCCGGCTAAATTTAAGCCGCTTGTCGATGTGTACCGGGCCGCAGCCATTCAGGCGGGACATCAACGGGAAGCGCTTAAGGTAGCGATAACGAGCCATGGCTGTATCGCCAATTCGTCTCAGCAGGCGAAGGACGAGTATTATCCTTATTACGCTAATTACGCCGGTCAGTTCATGGGCGGAAATGCGCGGGGCGAGAGGCTGGCGCGAGAGCAGTTCGAACAGCTGGCGAATCCCTTGCATGCATTAGCTGTCGGCAGTCCCGAGCAGATTATCGAGAAAATTTTGGCGCAGCATGAGCTGTTTGGGCATAACCGGTTCATGGCTCAATTCGATATCGGAGGAATCCCTTTCTCCAAGGTAGCGGCATCGATCGAGCTGCTGGCGGTTAAGGTCGCGCCGGTTGTCCGGAGAGAACTGAGCAAATCCGGCTTATACGCGGCGCAGCGCTAGAACGAATAGAAATGGAAGAGGAGACTGTCCAAGGCGGCGCATCGGCTGCGGGAAGTCTCTTTTTTATTGCGGCACCTAAAAAAAGCAGACATGATCCGAAAATAACGGCGATGCTCAAAACTGTTGAATTCGCTTACAATAATGGAAGATGGGCATAGTATCTTTATTAGTTAGAGGATGGATCGTTATGGATAAAGGCGGGGTGATTATGTATTGGCAAAAATTAGTTCAATTTATAAACCATTATCGTCCTCGTAAGCTTAGAAGCCGGTTTGTGCTTGCAATGATCAGCCTTTCTGTACCCCCATTATTTGTACTTGGCTATATTTCGTATGACGTGGCTAGAGATACCCTTGTTCAAAATCATACAGACAATAATGCGTATCATCTGAAAACGGCCAGCGAGGTAGCGGATCTCTTATTTCGTAATCTGATCAATATGAATCGGTTAATCTTAGCGAATGATGATCTCCGCCGCGAGGTAAGGGAGAGCGGAATGGACGGTCATCCAGTCATTAATTTACGAACCGCGAATCGTCTTCATAACGTCGTTGTCAACAATCTGGTTGACACTCGCCATATCGAATCGATTTGTATATTTGACCGCGATTACCGTTCCGTTTGCTATGGCAGTACCCCGGAGCGTGCCGGCATTTACGGCAACGATGAAGGAAGAGCGAGCCTTGCTGATACGGTTTGGTACCGGAAGGCGCTTGCAGCACAGGGAAAGGAGCAGTTTTTCAGCTATAACGTGCTTCAGGGAACCTCGAACGGGAGCGCATTCTCGAGCGTGAAGCTGCTGCGTGATCCCTCCAATTACGAGACTATCGGCTTGTTAGTCATTAATATAAAAAAAACGTTATTTGAACAGGTCATCAATGAAGGCGGAGATAGCGGCTTTGTCGTGTTTGATCCATCGGACAATCATTTGAATATCATTTATGACCGATTCCCGGCTTTAACGTCTCTTTTCCCTTCGGCAAATACGGAATCGACCTTCTTAAAGCAGCTGCAGGAGAAGGGATACCTGACGACAACCTATACGAACAGAACGACCGGCTGGACGTTTCTGCATTTCGTAGCGGAGAAAACGCTGCTTAAGGATTCCGACCGGATTGGAGTCGCTACGACACTGATTGCAAGTCTCATTGCTTTAATTGCTTTATTGTTATCCTTGTTTTTATCGGGTACGATAATCCGTCCGCTCCTGCAGGTCAAAAAAATGATGGTCGACTGGTCGAAAGGGACGCAAAGCACGCGGGAGTCGTTCGAGGAGGATGAGGTTGGCGTGATCGGCGAGACGTTCAAGCGCATAACCTCTGAAAATGTTCAGCTCAACGAGCGGCTGATTCACTCGCAGTTAAAGGAGCGCGAAGCCGAGCTGAGAACGCTGCAAGCGCAGATCAAGCCTCATTTCCTGTACAATACGTTGGATTCTATTTATTGGATGGCTGTTATACAAAAGAACGAGGATATCGCCAAAATGGCCGTATCCCTCTCGGAAAGCTTCAAGCTCAGCTTGAACAAAGGGAAGGAAACCATTCCGGTTTTTAAGGAATTAAAGCATATCGAGCATTATATGACCATTCAAAATTTACGCTATAACGAGCGCTTTCAATATATCCAAGAGGTGGAGTCTTCGCTGATGGGTTTGGAAATATTAAAGCTTATGCTGCAGCCGCTTGTAGAGAACGCGATCTATCACGGGCTGGAGCCGAAGGTAGGGGAAGGAACGATTCGCTTGACCGGGAAGCTGGAGGCTGGAATGGTTGTTTTCACGGTAGAGGACGACGGAATCGGCATTGCGGATTTGGAAGTGACGAAGCAGGGTTACGGCCTCGGAAACGTTCGGGAAAGATTGCAATTATACTACGGGCCAAGCAGCTCGCTCGATATTTCGAGCGAGCCTAATGCAGGCACCAAGATAACGATTCGATTCCGGCCAGAAGGCAGAAGAGAGGGATAACAGATGTTGAAGGCAGTTGTGTTTGACGATGAGTATATCGTGCTGCAGGGGCTGCGAACGATGATCGATTGGCCGCAGTACGGCATAGAATTGGCCGGTACGGCGGGTGACGGCAAAACGGCGTTCGACATGTTCCGCGAACTAACGCCTGATATCGTGATGACCGATATACGGATGCCCGGTATGGATGGCTTGCAGCTCGTTGAAGCGATCTTGCAGGAGTCACCCGAGACGTTATGCATCGTGTTCAGCGGCTTTAATGAATTCGAGTATGTAAGAAAGGCCATTAATCTCGGTGTTCTTGACTATCTGGAGAAACCAATCACAATCGCAAAAATCGACGAAGTACTGAAGAAAACGATCGGACGTATAGGTGAGCAGCAGGAATTGACGAATCTGAAATCAAAGTGGGAAGCAAGCCGCAATGAGCTGCTTGAGAAAGCGACGCTTGACTTGCTTCTTGTAGGCGGGGAGGCTGAACCGAAATGGCGGGAGAGCTTTGGGCTTGACGCGGAGCGGGTCGTCGGCGTGACCGTCATTGCATTCCTAGAGCTTAATCAAGCACTCCGGGAGCAACCAGCTTATCGCATCGTTCACGTTTGGAACGGTTTGGAGCGGCTTTCGGTCGTGTTTCACTTTGACCTGTCGCCTGACGTCATTGCGGAGCAGCTGTATGCGCAGATGAAGCAGATGTCTTGCACTGCCGGATCGGGAAAAACGTACCCATCCGTATCGGACGCTCCCAAGAGCTATAAGGAAGCGCTGCGGGCTTTGCGGTATGGCAGGTTTCAAGAAGAGAAGGGCTGGGTGAGATTTGAGGATGCCGGCCAAAATGATACGTTTCAGGGGGGCTCGACGGAGCGGGAGGAAGCGATCATATTTCACATGCGAAAGGGTGACAAGGACGGGCTGCTGAAGCAGCTGGAAGCTTTCTGTCAGTGGATGGAAGAGGAGAAGCTAAGCCCTGAGCTTGCGGAGCAAGAAATTTTAAAACTCGCCTTTTTAAGTGCAGGAGTAGCGAAGGAATCGGGCATCGATCTCCGGCAAGCGGGCAGCATTTCAGCTGTATCCCATCAGGAGCTGAGCGAGATGCATTCTCGTTCGGAGATGTTTCAGTGGCTCAGCAATCAAATGATGGCGGCATTGCATTTGACGACAGAAACGAGGGCTTCTTCCAAGCATAGCGCGGTAGAGAAAGCGCTGCGTTATATGAACGAGCATTACAGCCGCGACTTATCCTTGCAGGAGGTAGCGGAGCAGGCGAGCTTGAATGCGACTTATTTCAGCTTGCTGTTCAAGGAGGAGGTCGGAATTTCTTATATTAAGCATTTGACCAAAATCCGTTTGGAGCATGCGAAAGCGCTGCTGTCGGAAGGGGCGAGAGTCAATGAGGTAAGCGAGAAGGTCGGCTATCATAATTACAGACATTTTACGGAGATGTTCAAGAAGATCTACGGGATTACGCCTGGTCAATACCGGGAATCGATGGAGCAAACGCAAACCCGCGAGGCAATGCCTATGAAAGGGAGGGGGCTGGAGTGAAACGGTTGTTGCAATTTATTCCAGTAGTACTGGTTTTGATGATCCTCTTGACGTCCTGTATGTCCGCCAGCGGTCCTTCTGTCCTGAAGCTGCCGCAGCAGCGAACGATTCATTATGTCTCATCCAATCAGGGAAATGAGGGTAGTGCCAAAATTATCGGACAGCTGGCGGACAAATATTCGGCAGCACATCCCAATGTGAAGTATGAGTTTGAAAATGTGACGACCTCGGCTCTGCTGCAAAAAATCCAATTGCTTGCCGCGTCTAACGATTTGCCCGATCTATTTTCCTTCGAGTCTGGGAATCCGCTCAAGCAGCTCGCAGAAAGCGGCTTTGTATTGGATCTGGAAAAGACCTTTAAGGAGCTTGGCCTCTATGACCAATTGAACCCGGCAGCCGTAGCTTTATTGAAGTCCATGGTCGGCGGTAAGGGGTTATATGCGCTGCCGCTTGAGATGAATATTGAAGGCTTCTGGTACAATAAGGAGCTGTTTGCGAAGTATGGCCTGAAGGAACCGCTCACCTGGGACGAGATGCTGCGTGCCGCAGAAACGTTTAAGCAGCACGGCATTCAGCCTTTCTCGGTCGGCGGGGAGCATAAGTGGCCGATTACGCGGCTCATTAACGGCTATGTCATACGAAAGTACGGCTTTGACGCGATGCAAAGGGTAAACAGAGGCGAGCTGCGGGTCACGGAGCCAGGGTTTGTTGAAGCCGCTCAGGTTGTACAGGATATGGGCTTGAAAGGGTACTTCGGCAGCAACGTCAACTCCGTGGATAACGATTTGTCCGTACAAATGTTTTTGACGGGGAAGAGCGCGATGTTTTATGTGGGCAGTTGGATTTTGCGGGACTTGAATGACCTTGATAAAAATAAGATCGGGGCAGAGAATATCGGCTTTTTCAATATTCCGCTCGTGAAGGGAGGCAAGGGGACACTAGATGATTGGTCCATGAATGCCGGACTGACGACGTCTTTCTCCGCAGCGGCTTACGATGATACGATGAAAGATTGGATCAAAGAAGTGTTCACTGGTTATGGGGATGAGGCTTTGAATGAATTAGGCATTATTCCCGGCTTTCGGGTAGAGCAAGTGCCGGACAATATTCCGCCGCTTACCCGTATGGTTCAGCAGAAGATGAATGGCGTCAAGAACAGCGCACTGTGGTTTGAAGCCTTCTTCAATACGAGGACGCAAACCGTGGCCTGGAATAATGCCCAGCTGCTTGTCTCGAGTGAGATGCTGACCCCCCGGCAGTATATGGAGGAGCTTCAGCGGGCGATCGATGAGCAGCGGAATGAATAAAGATCGGCACCGAAGCCGTATGCAGCGCATACGGCTCCGGTGCCTTCTTACATTTCGCCGCTAATGTTATTGTCCGTCCAATAAATATTTGCGGATAAAATAAGTCGGCGTGCAGCTCCATGCGTGACAGTAGCTGTTGATGAGATTGCTGCCGTAAGGGGACTGCTTCTTGTCCATCGGGTTGTAAAGCTCCCAGAAGCAATCCGCGCCGTCCTGCATCATTTCTCCCCAATAAGCGCGCATTTGCCCGATTGCCAATTCGCGATTGCCGCTTTCAAATAATGCTTCGATGAAGTGATGGTACATATATGGAGTCGTCATGCCGATGCTTGGCGGTTCTACGAATAAACGCTCCAGCATCGCTTTCGTTTGCGCTGGACTGTGTACTTCGGCAAGCGCCATCCACACCTGGGAAGCCCATGAAATTTGCTCGTTCTCACCGCTTACGAAATAGCCTTTACCGGCATCCCAGAGATGGGTGATTGCAGCCTGCACCGTTCTTTCTATTTGGCCGGAGAGGAAAGCTTGCTCCGCAGCTGATTCCAATATGGACGCCAGCTTAAGTCCCTTTCTCAGACAATAAATAAGCACGGCCTGTGCCGGAGCTTGCTTATTTAAATCCGGATGCCAGTCTGTGAAGCAATACCAGGAGGGGTCGTCGACAACGATGCCCCGTTCATCCAGCCGGTCTAAACCGAGCTCCAACTGCTTCATCGCAATCGGCCAAAGCTCGATGAGCGCCGCCTTGTCGCCTGAGGCCTCGTAATAATCAAATAAGGTAGCGACGAAAAATAAGGAATAATCATAGAGCAGCGTATCGTCAACATGCGGCTGCGGCTTTTCGAACACGCATGCCCCAACCGCTCCGTTCCCGAGCGTCATGCCGCCGAATAAATAGAGGCAGCGCTTGACGAGATCAAAGTTGCGGAATGTATAGTAATTGGCTTGCGCCTGCAGCCGCAAATCGCCGATCCACAACCTGCGGTCACGCTTCGGACCGTCCTCGAACACGGTTTGCATGCAATCCTGCAAGGTTTTGATGGCGATTTGGTCCATTTGCTTCAAGTCTTGGGGGAGACGATCCGGGAGCGGCGGTATCTGCGTTACGTCTCCCGAGGTTACGGCCAAGCAAACGGCATCCTCGAACGAAACCTTATATTTACGTGAAGTGTCCATGACGATGACCTTCATATAACGGAAGCAATAACGCCTTGGGAGCTTGATAACGGCAGGCAAAATATCGACGAATACGAGCTCCTCCTGCAGCCAGGAGCTGCTTAACCAGCCTTCATAAGACTCGAAGGGCTCAGCGGTTTCGCAGGGCATTTCTCCAAAAATAAGCTTCAGTTTGAGCGGTGCGTCCGGCGGACTTCCGACCGGCTTAACCGACAGGGTCAAATAGCCAACCTGATGATCGCCGAAGTCGAGCGTAAAGCTGTCGTTTTTGCCATAGGACGCTTGCTTCCACTCTTCAATCGTTGCCGCATGCTCCGTCCTCCAGCCTTGGAAAGCATCGTCGTCTGCCGTCATCTTTACGAGCCGGGTCGGTCGCACCTCGGAGGTATACAGATCAGGCGTTAACTGCTCGGCAATTTGGACAAGTTCTTTATTCGTATTCATAATCTTCATCTCCAATCCATTCTATCAAGTTGGGTTAGCCTTTTACCGCGCCTGCTGTCATGCCTGAAACGATCTTCTTGTTGAAGATCATAAACAGAAGAAGCGGCGGTATGGAAATGAGCACAACGTCGGCAAAGAGCAGGTTCCAGGATGTGTTATACATGCTGGTGAAGTTGTAGAGCGTGAGCTGAATAGTAGCATTTTTGGCGCCCGGGAAAAAATACAACGGATTCACAAAGTCGTTATAAATGCCTACGGCGGACAAAACGATAACGGTCGAGGTAACCGGCATAAGCAGCGGCAATATCATTTGAAAGAACATCCGGAAGCTGCCGCAGCCATCAACCACTGCCGCCTCGTCGATTTCGCGGGGGATCGTTACCATGAAGCCTTTGTAGAGAATCGTCGAGAACGAAATGGATAGTGCAACCTCAATCAGTACGATTCCTGTCATCGTTTTGAACAGGTGAATGGAATCGAGCACCCAAATCGTCGGCACGATAGCCGGAGGAATCATAAGGCCGGCAAGAATGAGAAAATTGATCCAGCTGGACCATTTGTCTGTCCGGCGCTGCAGCACATAGCCCGCCATCGCGCAAACGATAATAAGAACAATAATGGATAGAAACGTAATGACGGTGCTGTTGAAGAAGGCGAGCAGAACGAGGCCGTCCTGCGCAGTCAGCACCTCCTTGTAATTGTCCCAAATCGGAAAGGAAGTCGGCCAATTAAGCGACAGCTCAGCTGATTCCGTACGATTTTTGAACGAGTTAATCAGGACGAAATATAACGGAATAATGAATATGACGATAGACAGCAAAACGGCAGCCGATTCGGCAATAAACTTCGTAACTCCTTTTTTCATAGGTCAACCTCTCTTTTCGTAAGAAACTTATACAACGGGAAGGCAAGCAGCGATACACCTAGGAACAAAATAACGTTGCCCGCCGTTGCCAGACCATAGAAGCCTCCCTGGTATTGCTTGTAAATGATTGAGGCGATAAGGTCGGTGCTGAAGCCGGGGCCGCCCTTGGTCATTGCCCAAACGAGATCGAAGGAACGGAGACCGCCGATAAAAGCAAGAATGATAACGGAATTCATCGCCGAACGGGAAAGCGGGAGCATAATATGAAGGAATTTATCGAATCCGTTGCCGCCATCGATCTGCAGCGCCTCGTAGTATTCCTCGGGTATGGACATGATGCCTGCCAGGAAAATGACAGTGGCCATGCCGACGCCTTTCCATACATCGACTAAAGCAACCGATAATAATGCGATGCTGGTGTCGCCCAGCCAATCGGGACCGGCTAAGCCGACGGCGGCAATCGCTTTGTTAATGATGCCTTGGCTCGGATGCATCATGCTGCTGAAGGCGATGCCGACAGCAATCGTGCTGAGCAGAGTCGGAAAGAAAACGACAGAGCGCAAATAACCTCTCGTCTTCAGCTTTGATGCAAGCAGCACGCCTAGCAAAAGACCGAACACAACCTTCAAGATGCAAGTAACTACTGCATAAATGATCGTATTGCGGAAACCGATATTAAGCGACGATTCCGAGAAGAACGTCACGTAGTTTTCGAAGCCAATAAATTCCCAGTCCACGAGATCCCATCTCGTCATGCTGAAGAAAAACGACATAATCGTTGGCAGTAGGAAAAGCATAAAGTAAATCAAGCCTGCAGGCAGCAGAAACGCATAGGTATATAACTTCCTTGATGCTTTTGTCATCGTTATCTCTCCTAGATCAGTGTAAAAAATCGGCCCTGCGAGCGAACTTCACAGGGCCATGTCAATGGTCAGAACGGCTTGCATCCATAAGCTGACTTCAAGCTAATACTTCTTGCTATGCTTACCAGCCTTCAATGCCAAGCTGCTTCGCTTGCTTCTCGACATCCTTGTCATAAGCATTCGCGCTTTGTTCAGGCGTCTTCATGCCGGCACCGTTCTCGACCATAATTTGCGGAAGATTCGGTCCTTTAAGAGGTGACAGAAATTCAAGTGCCGGAGCGGTATTGCCGCTATCAAAATAAGGCATCATATCCAGTACAGCGCCGTAAGTGCCTTCAGGGAGCTTGGCATCTTTCACCAAATAAGGACCTTCCGGCTTACGTTTGCTCGACATAAGCGCGATGCCCTCTGTGGAAGCATAGAACGAGAGCCATTTTTTTGCGGCTTCGAGGTTTTTGCTATCCTTCGAGATCGAGATTGCACCCGGCATCCAGACGGTTAAGCCATTTGTATCCGCGCTGTCGCTCGGTTGGGCAAACATGCCGATATCATCCATTTGCTCAGGGAAGTTGGCATATAAGGTCGCGAGTGCGAATGTAAGCATCGGATAGTGTACGCCAGTGCCTTCCGCCAGCATTTTTAGAGCCGTATCATACGTTGTAGCCAAATAATCCTCGTTCATGTAGCCTTTTGTTTTGATTTCCTGCATTTTCTCGAAAGCGCGCAGCGCCTCAGGCGTCGTCGCGAACTTCGCCTTGTTGTTTGTGAAATCATCGGCAAACGCCGGCACTTTCTTCTGCAGATTGTAGTAGTCTGCGAGCAAAATCAATTGGGCAGTCCAGCTGTCCTTATAGGAACCGATGACCGCTGTTTTGCCGGATGCTTTGATCTTCTCGTTGTTTGCCATCAGCTCGGCCCATGTTTTCGGAACAGACAAACCCAGCTCGGCGTAAACTTTTTTATTGTAAAGCCAGCCGCCCGCTTGGGAGGAGCCGCTAGGGGCGCCGTATATTTTACCGTCAACCGTCACCGTTCCTTTGAATGTATCCAGCACGTTAGCCATAAAAGGCTCATTCGTCAGATCGACGAAATATTTCTCGGGCTTTAAGGCTTTGAATAAGGAGCCGGCGTTGTAGAAATTCAAGTCATCCATTTCGCCTGTAGCAAGCTTCGTTTTTACGAGGTTATCGCCTTCCGAGCCGCCTGGACGCAGGTCGTATTCCGTTTTGATGTTATATTTATTTTCGATTTCTTCCGCTACTGCTTTAATGCCGTCAAGCGAGGTTTGATTGTCGATCAGCAGCTTGAGCGTAACGGGTTCCACGTAGCGCTCCCCGTCCATGGCCGCTTGACCGTCGCTTGCGGCTGGCGAGTTGCTGCTGCCGCTTCCGCAGCCTGCAAGCAGGGAAGACAATACGATGAAGCTTGATACGATCGTGAGCAGCTTTTTCTTTGATTTACTCATGTGAATACATCCCCCTAACGATTTGTGTAGCCTTACTAATTTCTAAACTGCGGTTTATTTCTGTTATGCGCCGGGGAATTGTTCATCCCCGTGGCCTTATTGTAAGCGGTATAAAATTTGTTTGTAAGCGCTGCATTTTTTGTGCGGTGTCTGTTTTTTTTAGGGAAGAACGGCAGCCCCCTGAATGAGCTTTTTTGTTTTTGGCTGCTGATAAGAGCTGATATCCGCATGATTATTGCGAAAGTCCATAGCCGGTCGGGCGGAGGAGATGGTACAATTATAAAAAAAATGATGAATAAGGGAGAGGCGCATGGAAGCTTCCAGACTCGATGAATTAAGACAAGGCATTGATCAATTGGATCATAAAATTATTTCTTTGCTTGCAGAACGGTTTCAATTAACAGAAGAGGTGGGTATTTATAAAGCAATAAATAAGCTGGCAGCTCAGGATACGGGCCGCGAATTGAAGCAATTTGATAAAATAGCGAAGCTTGCGGATAGTAAAGAGCTAAATCCGGAATATGCAGCCGCCATTTATAGGTGTCTGATTGACGTTGTTATTTTACGGCATCAAGAAATACAGCAATCGTATGAGCAAAACAGCCGGATTGGACAAATTGAAGCCTACTAATCGATCGTTTTGTCATGAAGGAAGGGATGGTAACGATGATTGTGTACGAGAAGGAAGAAGCGTTTATACTCATTGCGCAGCATGATCATGCCCGTATATCCGGAGATCTTGTTTCTGCATGGCAAGGCGAATTATTTCTTAGCAATGAGCGCAGAGAAGAGTTAGCCTACGCAGCCTATGAGCATGATAGCAGCTGGATTGAGCTTGACCGCATTCCGCTCTGGAATGATGCAGCTCATACTCCTTTTTCATTCCGGGATTTTCCGGGAAATATTAGATTTTTCTTCTATTCCAAAGGGCTGGACCGCGTTCAGGAAACGAGCGAATATGCAGCGCTGCTGGGCAGCATCCTCTATACGACGCTTGCCGAGAGATTCAGAAACGCGGATACGGTTGCGTTCGTAGAACGTGAATTTGCTAGACAGAGCGCGATTATAGAGCGGCAGCAGCTTGATGTGAAGCTGCTTCAGCTGCATGCGAAAGCGCTTCTGCTTTGCGATGAGCTCTCGCTTTTTGCATGCATGGAGCAGCCGGGCACGCCGCGGGAGCGCTATGAGTGGTTTGCTGACGGATTTCCGTATTGGTTCGACCGTACAAGACAAACGTCCTTGCTTGCCGATTGGAAGAATCAAACGACGATAGAATTGAATCCGTTTCCTTTCAGCAGAGAAGTGGAAACGAAGCTTGCTTACAAAGAAGTCAGCAAGGCTGACATTGCGAAATACGGCGTTGCGGAAGCTTATCAGCGGGAGCAATTACGGGAGCATAAGCTGCTGTTCAAAGAGAAAACAGAGTAAAATCAACAGCATGCGAGAACAAAGGAACACCGCCCGAACTAAAGTGCATCCCTTAAAGTTGACATTGGAAAATCCCAAATGGGAAACCGGTGATCCTTTTGGGGGTGTATTTTTTATGAGAAAGAACGAGCTATTAAGCATAAGACGTATCTACTACGCCTATCTATCCCCATTTAAGGTTGGATAGAACTCAGACTCGTTAAATAGACCCCTGCACTTCCCGACTTGAGTCTCATTTTATTCGTTTACTTTTTTTGTATACTGGATGCCTGAGCCAATTTAAGGAAAGACGAGGAGGCAAAAGGATGAAATACGCAGTATTGGGCCAATCAGGCTTGCTTGTTTCCAGACTGGCATTCGGAGCGATGACTTTCGGATCGGGAAACAATCCCAGCGTCTACAAGGTGGATCAAAGCGGTGCGCAGCAGCTTGTCGACCGCGCATTAGACGCGGGTATCAATTTTTTTGATACCGCAGACGGTTATGCGGATGGTCAAAGCGAAGAGATGCTTGGACGGCTGCTCGGTTCCCGGCGCAAGGAAACGGTCATCGCCACGAAAGCCGGCTTTCGCGTAGGTCCGGGGCTCGTCCAAGCGGGCTTATCCCGCAAACATCTGTTCGAAGCTTGCGAAGTGAGTCTGCGACGCCTTGACACGGATTACATCGATCTCTACATCGTACATAAAACCGACCCGTACACACCACTCGAGGAAACGCTGGAAGCGCTGAATGATCTGGTCCGGCAGGGGAAAGTCCGCTATATCGGCTACTCGAATTGGCCGGCTTGGCAAGCGGCGCAGGCCGTATCGATCCAGCGCGAACGCCGGTGGGCGTCTTTTATTAACGGTCAGCTATACTATTCCTTGGTTGGCCGCGACATTGAACATGAGACGGTTCCATTCGCGGTCCGGAACAGAGTCGGAATAACCGTCTGGAGTCCGCTCGCAGGCGGCTTCTTGAGCGGTAAATATACCAGGGAGAGCTTGAATGACGATCAAAATCGTTTAAGCGGTTTTGATTTTCTGCCGCATGACAAAGAATGGGGGTTCAACATTTTGGAAACCGTTCGTGAAATAGCTGGAGTATATGGTGCAACACCGGCACAAGTCTCGCTGGCTTGGCTCTTGGCACAACCCCACGTCAGCAGTGTATTGGTCGGCTCCAGTAAATTAGCCCAATTGGAAGATAATCTTCAAGCGGTTGAGCTCCAGTTGAGCGCCGGGGATGTTGCGAGACTGGAAGAGATAACGCGGCCAGTTTCCTTGTATCCGAATTGGTTTACGGCCATGACGAATGATACGCAAACCGCGGAAGCTTTGAGGTTATAATCGGGGTGAGGAGATGTCTTTTATGCACAAACGGATTGGAATTATCGGCAGCGGTACAGCAGGACTGCAGCTTGCATATTCCTTGAAAAATGATTTTGACGTAACGCTGCTTCATTATGAGGAACCGGATGAGATCCGCCGTGGAAGAATTCAATCGACCCAGGTTCATTTTCGTCCGACGCTTCACAGGGAGCATCGCTTTCATATGCCGGAAACGAAAGCAGCTCCTTCCATTCATACGATCCACTTCAATATGGGCCAGCAGAAGCTGTTTGTAGGGAAGCTGTCAGGCGCGGCAACGTCTGTCGACCAGCGCTTGGCCTTCTCCGGGGCGATGGAGGAATTGGCGCAGCACGGAGTGCGCTTTCGCAAAGCCCGCGTATCCCGGAACGATATTAAGAGCTTGGCAGAATCTTATGAACTCTTGATCGATGCCACCGGAAAATCCGGCCCGCTGGTCCCCTTCCCAGTTGAAGCCGGGCTCACGCCATTCCATACTCCGCAGCGCAAATGCATCGTCGGCTATTTTACGGGAATAGCTCCGGTTGATCCCGGGGGGATTTCGATTACGGTACTGCCCGGGGCCGGTGAAATGTTTGAAATTCCCGCTTTAACCCAGCAGGGAGCGGTTACCATTTTATTCATAGAAGCGCTGCCTGACGGGATGTTGGATGTCTTTAAAGGGGTAAGGACAGCTCAAGATTTTGAGGAACGGATGAAGCGCATCCTGCAGGAACATTTGCCGGAGATTTACGGTCGAGTAGATCCCGATCGGTTCTCCCTTGCGGATGAGGCGGCTTATCTCCAAACAGCGGTTACACCGGTCATCCGGAGGCCGTATTTGATGCAAAGCGGCACTTTGGTGTTGGGATGCGGTGACAGTGTCTTCCTTGCAGATCCGATAACGGGTCAAGGCTGCAATACCGCCTCCTATTGTGCGGAGCAGTTGTTTGAGACCCTTATGGCATATAAGGAATCCCCATGGGATGAAAAAGTTGGAATCGAGTATTGGAGCCGCACCCGCCCTTATTTGACGGCAGTGACAGAATGGACCAATGCCATGACCGGGCCGCTGCCCGAACACATCGTTCAAATGCTTATGTAGGCAGCTGCGGATCAACAGATCGCCGACCGTATAGCCCATTGGTTCGAGGAACCGCCGAAAGCTCACGAAGCGTTCTTCCATCAATAATATTGCAGCGGCAGTCTATGATTGAACTGCTCCCCGTCAAGTAGACAGTACAAATAATAAAAATAATTAGGCGGCCTTGGTCCTGTATTCCATTGGACTGAGGCCGTTTAGTTTTGCTTGTAACCGTTCGTTGTTGTAAAAGTGGATGTAGGCCTCGATGTCCCTCTTAAGCTCCTCAAAAGTATGGTACGTGTGCAAATAATACTTCTCACATTTTAGGGTCCCCCAGAAAGATTCCATTGGACCGTTATCGATGCATCGCCCAACACGGGACATGCTCTGGTTCATTTTGTTGTCATCCAAGAGTTTCTTAAAGCCCAAGGAGGTGTATTGGTAGCCTCGGTCGCTATGAAGCATGGGACTGCTTTCTGGAGCTGCTTGCAGGGCCAGTTTCAACGT
>NZ_JBWDNW010000056.1:0-3020 GCF_056269405.1 Paenibacillus sp. J2L1-98
AATGGCGAGTTTCTCCAAAGCAGTATATTTTCCTCTAGACATGAAAAAGCTCCCCTCACAGTAGCAGGCTTTTTATTATTTCACCTGTCTACCGTATGGGGAGCATATCATACACCGGCTGCCGTCTCTTTGTGATTATTGAGCTTTCGTGGGTAAACAGGTTCAGGCGTTAATTTCGAAAAGCTGTGTTATCTTTGATTAAGTCATCAATATATACTAACTTTCGCCCGGTGCACAATTCATCTCCAGACCATATCCAGTCATGTCTAGAGGACCTAATGTCATTAAATATGACTTAATAGATTGATTGCAATGATATATGTTAGATAAATTTACATAAAGTAAGAAACGGAGTTGATTTTGTTTGAATTTCACTTTAAACTTCATAGTACAGCACTCTCCTGGATGACGGGAATTTGACCGGTTAAGTATTCCCATCGTACTGAGGCGCTTCTATTTTTTCAAACCCCAAAATAAACAATCTACAGCAAGGAGGGCTCCTATGCTACCTACGTTAATGACATGTGTACGTCGAGAAACACACGGAACAATGAAACTAAATCTGGATAACATGAGCCAACTTGCAGAGTATAACCCGTTTATAATCCAAAACCAAAAAGACCCCAGATATGTGTTGTTTCATTTCCATCCCGATTCCTATACTGCTCCCATTCTGAAGGAAGGGAATGTGGCGCATATAGATTTTACTCAATTAAGGCCAATCGTGATGCAAGAAATCGAACAACTGTTCACCATGTACAATAACCGAATTTATACCCTGTATGCTTTCGCTTTTTTGTTCACTTATGAAGAAAAAGGGTTGATTTTATTATGGGCACAACAGCTAGCCACTCCACCTACGTTTAACCGTAAACAGACGAACGAATTGCTGGAAGAGGCCTTAAGGCTGCAAGAAGAAGGCTCATACTTTGCTTTCTCAAGCATTTTCCACCCTTCTCAACTGATAGATTTGGTTTACGATAAGCAAATAATTGCGACCGCTGTGGGTGGTCATTCGATTGTGATGATCATCCCTGTAGAAAAAAAATGGAGAATACAACTTCGTAAAAACAAAAAGGAACCAGAAGACGAATTCGAAATTTTACGAAGGATTCTCTCTGTGTATAAAGAAGAGGTTGCTTATCTGGAGAATTATTTCCGTAAAAATGATCTCTGGCTTAAGGGTTGATCGAATTCCGCACGAAAGAATAATTTCAGGTTCTTGAATCAGCACGGGCTCTACATTGCAAATATGTATTGACTTTAGACTGGATCCCTTCGCCATGTAATAGACTTTCCCCATCTCCGACTACTGCGAATCCTCAGTCCATCCTCTTTCACCTGTTAGCGGGGAAAAGGCAGCCGATAATACTGGCTGCCTTTTCCGTGGTTATTGCGGTATTGTGTCACACTTCCTCTAGCTTAATGGGCAGCTCCTGCATGTTTTTAGCGTACGACGGGATGAAAATCGCGGGCCATTATCCTAGTTTAGGCAATTTACTATTGTTTTTGTATCCTGAATCGTATGCGCTCTTGATAGCGTCAGCCAATTCGGGCGTATAGTTCCGGATTGTCAGTCTTCCTCGCTCTAGGGCCGCTTTAGCGTATTCATCAGAGTAATACAGGGCATCATCCGTTACATGCACTAAATAGTATTGTCGTTCCGGACCAACTTTACGGCTTTTTACTTTTGTATTCAGGATCTTTTTAGCCCTACCCAATTTGGCACCTTCATGGATGTCAATGCCCCAGATCTCCTGACTGCTATTATCTAAAACCTCGTAGCCGACAACTACTCTGCGTTCTAAACTTTCGGATAAAGTAAGTAATTTAAGCAATGTACAATCCGTTTCCGGTTTAAATTTTCCCATTGCCGTTTTAGCGGATGACTTTGTAGTCACGCCTTTGGAGAATTTTCGCATTTTCTCTTCGGAAGAAACTCCTTCATCACTATTCGTCGCAGCCCTCTTGCTTGTCAATTTTTTCAAGAGTTCTTGTTCCATTTCCTGCTTAATCTTTTGCATACCCTGCGTCATTTTCCTGGTTAAATCCTGCTCCAATTTCTTCTGCAATTCTGGGCTGCTTTCGGCCTTGGCTTTAGTCGTCGTCTTTGCAGAGGCGGTTTTCCGACTCTTGGTTTTCCTGGGGAGGCGTTTTGGCCTCGTGAGAGAATGAAGGGTTTTCTTTAACTCCTGCATCAAGGACTTTTTCACCTTTCGTTGCCTCGACATATTCGTCCTCCTTCTGGCGGATCCGTAGGAGGCACACAGATGTGTGCCCGGGCTGCTATTCTTGTTTATTCGGCACATAACATTCCTCAGAACGGTTATCCTCATTCTATCATTTCCATCATTTGGTTTGAAGTTCAAAAAGAATATCTGTGGTCTAAATGGGTTAGCTAGAGATCGGGGTGATTTGACTGGTTTGTCTGCGTAATATGTAAATCTTTAAAGCGGTACTAGCTGAAGTTGGTACTCCTCTTCTTTATATTTTTTAATTACAATGTTGCTGAGGAATAACTTTAGATAGGAGAACCCCTTGAGAATCAATTTAGAAGTTCTATTATTTTATGGTATACCGGGCATAGCGTTTATTTCGGTCATCCTATTTGCAGTGATTAGATTTAGAAAAACAAATTCTTTTCTTCGTTCATTACTGCAAACCATCGGTTTAGCGGTTCTATTATATGGTACTGCTTTCTTTTGGTGGTTTCTTACTTTAAAAGACGGGCTAGCTCAACTTGTCAGTATGATGTGCTATGGAATTGGATTTATTGTAACTTGTGTTGTTACTACTGGTGTTTTATATTTCTTGAAAAGAAAAAAAGAGGCCAAGGAATGATTCCTTAGCCACCGGTTATTCGTTCATCGGTTGTTACTTGTGTCCTTTATGGAGCGTTTTCCTCAGCATTGCGCAGCGCCTGACCCGCGGCATTGCGCAACGAGCCGAGCCAGGTCGAAAGCTTCGACTTGAGCGTTGCGCCCGCGGTCGAATAGCCGTTATCAAGCTGAGAAGGATCG
>NZ_JBWDNW010000055.1:0-3108 GCF_056269405.1 Paenibacillus sp. J2L1-98
ATCCAGACGGTCCCATTCGATTTTCACGTTTGGATGTTCCTTCATATATTTGTTTGCAATCTCTTCCTCGATCTGATAAGAGGCTGTACTCTTGTCCGTCTGATTGGTTTGAAAGGTGAGCGTAATTTTTTTTTCTCCACCGTTATCCTTTGCCGTACCTCCTGTCTCGCCGCTTCCGCTCTCGGTCTTGTTTCCACCGCAAGCTGCCAATGTCAAAGTCAATACAGCAGTAACGACTAGACTCATTACACGCATTTTTTTCAACTTGCTTTTCCCCCTCAGACTAATGATGTCGCTTACAAATATAACTTTACCGTTTATTTCAGATGATATGTTATACAAAAATTCAACTTGTCATGTTTAAAATTTCAACAACTTCCGAAAGGCTAGACTCCATAAAACGAGTGTCCTTTCACTGTCCTGGTCTATTTAACTTCACCAAATCAGAGTGGTAATATTTATAAAATCAAAAAAAGATCTCTCCAAAGATTTAGAGAGACCTAAGCAGTTACGAAAATTGTTTAGCAGGATTATACATGTAATTCCTTATTAAAATAAATACCAAACACAATATTAACGATAAAAATCCCACTAATACGATGGATTGTGTACCTAATCCTGATATAAATAATCCACCTGCTGATGCACCCAATGTGACTCCTAAATTAGCGGATGTTAAAAATAATCCATTAGCAAAATCTGGAGCTTTAGGCGCTGAAGACAAAATCCAATATTGAGTAATATTAGCTCCTACTCCAGCTACAATTCCCCAAAAAGTAGTAAAGATAACCATAGGTACGGTAAACTGTCCAAAAAAGAATAATATGATGTAGACAGCTCCCAACGCAAAAGGAAAAGCTACTACAGTTTTAAGGGCATTATTAGTAAGCAACTTCCCTGCCACAATGTTTCCAATAATATTGGTTCCACCGAATATGACTAACATGAATGTAATTGTATTCGGAGACATACTCGTTACTGTTTTCAGATACTCAGAAAAATAGCTGTAAACCCCAAATATAGCTGAATTGATGCAAATGACAGCAAGAATGGAATGCCAAACAATTGGTTTTTTTAATGCGGATAATTGTGCTCCGTAAGAAAGTCTTTCCCTAACAGGCATAGAGGGTACAAATACTAATGTAGCAATAAATGCTATAGCATTTACAACCGTATTGAATACCATCGCCATTTGGAAAGAAATTTCACTAGCAATAAAAGTTGCGATCGGTGAACCGATAACCAAACCGGCAGATACTCCTATAAATACTTTAGCAACAGCTTTTGGAGCTTCCTCTTTGCTTACCGAGGCAGCAGCTACTGTAAAAGCTAAAGAAAAATAAACCGGATGAAGAAAGGCTGGAACTGCACGAGCAATTAATGCAATGGTAAAATTAGTTGTAAATATGGCAACAATGTTCCCGAGAACGAATACGCCAAGTACGAGTAATATGGCCTTCTTCCGATTTAATCCCGAAAGCAATAAAGGCATAATTGGACCTGAAATGGCAACGACAAGGGCAAAAAGACTCACCAACCATCCCGCTTTTGATACACTAACATGAAAATGTTCAGCAACGAAAGGCAGTATCCCCATCATTCCCAGTTCAGTATTAATAAGTCCGAAAGCACCGATGGTTAATATAAATATTAGCAAGCTGTTGTTTTGTTTAGCCAAAAAATATTCCTCCTTTGAATTCGCCCAACAAAAAATCATCACCGATCGTTTAATCAATATCCGTTTATAATTATAAATATAAACAGGGTACTTACAATGGTTAAATGAACGCAAATCGTTGTGTATTCAACATGTGAATCAAAATCGTTGATTATCATAAAGCGTTTAATGTTCTTATTGTTTGAGCTAAATGAGTTTCCACCAAGTAAAGAGGCACACCGTGTAGGCATGCCCCTAAAGTATTGCATGGATTTCTCGTTATTCTTCCTCCATCGTGCTGATGTCGATCATAAATCGATATCGGGCATCTGAAGCTAGTACGCGCTCCCAGGCTTCATCAATCTGTTTGGCTTAGGGAAATCTGGTTACTATACGGGATGCCTCGAGTAGAAAAATGATCAGCCTTTGACTGCACCGTCAACCATTCCTTTTGTGATTTTTTCCGAAAGAACGAAATAGACGATAATAACCGGTAAAGCGCCCAATACGAGGTAAGCCCCGATTGCACCGTAATTGGCGGTATATTGCCCGACAAAGCTGTTCAGCCCAAACGGCAGCGTCTTGAGCGATTCGGAAGAAATAAAAGTCGCCGCAATGATGTACTCGTTCCAAACCGAGATAAAGGTCAGGATCGTGACCGTCATGATCGGCGGTACGATAATCGGCAAAATGATGCTTACGAAGGTCCGGTAGATCGATGCGCCGTCAATCATGGCGGATTCCTCGATCTCATGTGGCACGCTCCTCAGAAATCCCGACAGTATAAAAACCGCCATCGGAAGCGCGAACGCGACATACGGAATAATGATCGACGCATGCGTATTCAGAATATCCATGTTTTTAAAAATGACCATCAGCGGCAGCAGTGTCGACTGGATCGGAATCATGATTCCGATCATAAAGACGAGCAGTACGGCATTCCCATAACGCCATTTAAAGCGTGTTATCGCGTACGAAACCATGGCCCCGAAAAATATCGTCAGAATAAGAGAAATCCCCGTAACGATGATACTATTAAAAATATATTTCGGATACTCGCCTGAAGTAAAGGCTTCTACATAGTTGCCCCATTGGAACGATTTCGGGAGGGCAAAAAACCGGCCTTCCAAGATTTCGCTTGTCGTTTTGAGAGAATAGAGCAGCAGCCAAAGGAGCGGATAAACTTGCGTGACGGCCAAGGCGCCCAAAAAGCACCATGCCGCCGCCTTTTTCAGATTTCTCCATTTCAGAATTCCGATGGAGGAGGAACCCGTTTGCTTTGCTGTTTTTCGAATGGCTTCCGTTGTCACTTTTGAACAACTCCTTTCCTCTATGAAGCGGATTCCTCCGCACGTTTGAACAGCCGGTTCAGCAGGACGGTTGCGATCAGACAGAAAACGACCAAAAACGTGGAGAGGGCGCTGCCGTAACCGTACTTGAACGTATTGAAG
>NZ_JBWDNW010000038.1:0-31258 GCF_056269405.1 Paenibacillus sp. J2L1-98
CTCCGATAAAGAGTTGGTTTAATAATTGGTGATCTAGTGTAACCTGATATTGAGCCATGAATAAATACTCTCCTCTGGAATGGTTTGGCGACTTCTTCTAGATGAGTATTTACTTCATAGCTTACTTTTTATGAAGTTCATCATTTTACACAATTATATGGACTCAACTCTCGCTCTGCAGATTAGTTCGATTCCCTGCACCCATTATTGGGATTTTGGGTACTTCGTGCGAAGTTTACTCCACACTCTGCCGGTTAGTTCGATTTTGGATGCTTAAAAACGGAACTTACGCCTCACACTGCTCATTAGTTCGATTTTGGACACTTGAATTCGGTGTTTACTCCACACTCTTATTAGTTCGATTTTGGATACTTAATTTCGGAGTTTACTCTCCACTCTGCTCATTAGTTCAATTTTGGGCACTTGAATTCGGTGTTTACATCTCACTCTTATTAGTTCGATTTTGGATACTTAATTTCGGAGTTTACTCTCCACTCTGCTCATTAGTTCAATTTTGGATGCATAAAAACGCCTTTTCGAACGTCCCGCCGAAAAAACGTCATTTAGCTGCACAAAATCAAACTAACCGACCTCATTTCAAGAGACAGCTTGAATTAGTTCGACCAAACCAACTTAAACGCGCGCCCCCCTCCATCCGTCTCTTGGAATTTTGGGTACTTCATGCGAAGTTTACTCCTCACTCTGCCGGTTAGTTCGATTTTGGATACTTACTTAAATACGGTGTTTACAGTTGAGTCCATATAATTGTGTAAAATGACGATCTTCATAAAAAATAAGCCATGAAGCAAATACTCATCTAGAAAAGTTGTCCAGACCATTCCAGAGGAGAGTATTTATTCATGGCTCAATATCAGGTTACACTAGATCACCAATTTTTAAACCAATTGTCAAACATCTCGATCCAATCGTTCAAGGGTGGAATAACCGCTTTCTGTACGAAGCTACTTACCCGTTTGTTACGTTAGATGCCATGTATGTGAAAGTGCGCGAAGATGTCCACGTATGTGCAGCAAGCTTGGGCCACCTTCATATCTGTGATCCAATCGGAAAAATTTCCATATAAACGGCATCCGGCTCTTTCCCCAACTTCGTCCATTGCTTCAACAAGCAAACGAGTACGAAGCCAAAAGTGTTCCGCATGCCATATCGAGCCAAGTAAGTCTACTAAAGACTCTTGTAACTTCCACAATTTCCATTATACTAGATTGAAATTCACGTTTTGGAGGGATTTATTGTGACTGTGCTGCACACGGAAAGGCTAATTCTTCGACACTTAGAAGCAAATGATGCCGACGCTCTGGAATTTTTAATTAATGACTATGACGTCGCACGAACAACTTTAAATATCCCTTATCCTTATCCCAAAGGTGGAGCTATGGCTTTTATTAATCATCGGGCTATGGTTTCCAAAAAAGGGGAAGGGTACTCTTTTGCCATTATAAATAAAGAAAAAACGGAATTTATGGGAACAATCGGCATGCAGCTTGACCATAAAAATAACAGAGCCGAGCTAGGTTATTGGCTGGGAAAACGATTCTGGAACCAAGGCTACGTTACGGAAGGTGTCAAACGAGTTACTCAATTTGGCTTCGAGGAGCTTAAGCTGCATAAAATTCATGCAGCAGCTATGACAAAAAACCCCGCTTCATCAAGCGTAATGAAAAAGATAGGAATGAAATATGAAGGCACCCTCCGCCAGCATTTTCTGAAATGGGATGCGTACGAGGACGTCGATTATTACGGGATTTTGAATGAGGATTTTTTAAAACAATAATAGGATAGTTCTCTAAGAGAGAGGCGGTTTCTGTCTAACTCATTCCGCTGATCACGCAGGCTGCGCCGCGAACTCATCGAGCTCGTCGTTTTGAACAGAGCTCATCTTCGACGCTTTCAATCGTTCGTTCAGCACGAGAGCCGCATGATTGAAAAACGGCTAAACCTAAAAAAGCTAAAGCGGCCCGTTTAGTTCGATTTTGAGCAACTATGTACACATATGTAATGGCTGTTGCCGTTTAGTTCGATTTTGAGCATCTAAATTACACATAGGCATGGCTGCTTGCCGTTTAGTTCGATAACATCGATTTAAACCGTGGTTTTTCAGATGAATAATTAAAAACAGGTCTTTTAATTCGACGTAATTAACTTAAACACGCAGTTTTTTCCGCTTAGCTCGGATTAGTTCTATCAAATCGACCTAATCGATTTATTTTAAGAAATCTATGTAAAACCATTACTCATCCAGAATTATTGGAATGCCATCTTGTTAATCTTGTTCTTCATGATACAAATCTTCATCTCATCATCATTTCAAATGACTTAAAAAGGCCGCCTCCGGTTATTAACCGTGAAGGCAGCCTTATCAAACTTTATAAAAGATCCCGCTAAGAATAATGGCTAGCTATCCTTAATAACGCCCTTCTTCAAAATCAGGTTCGCGTACAACGCGCTCTCCCCTGTCGCGATTATCGCATAAGCCTTCTTCGCCCGCTCATAAAAAGCGAAGCGCTCCACCTGCTCGAACGGCTCCGATAGCCCGGTGCGCTCCTCGATAATGGAACGGTACTGCTCCCAAATCGGGGTTTGCACCGTATCTCCCGGAACGACCTGCATGAGCGCAGCCGGCTTCGCAACATATTGATCAAGCGGGAACAGCCGCAAAATGGCGTCGAGCAGCTCGGGCACATCATGTCCGTCAGCACGGATCAGCCGCTCTGCGTGACTAGCCGCCGGAAAGTTGCCGTCCGCCAGCACGATTTCGTCGCTGTGTCCCATTTCACTGAGCACCTTGAGCAGCTCGGGAGAAATCAGTTTCGATATGCCTATCAGCATGCTTGCCTCTTCCTTTCGTAAAACTAGCTTTAATAGATAAATGGATAAAACTACTTAACCGCCCTCAGACGCTCAAATCTCTCAAATGCGGCATTCCACTCCTCGGAATGCTCAGGAGCATATTCCTCAATAGGAAACGAACCGGCTACAAGCGTGCGCGCATCCTGCAGATTGGCGCATTTTCCTTGTGCGACAAGCTGCATCAGCATGTTGCCGATCGCGCTTGCTTCCACGGGTCCCGTCCAGACGGGACGGCCGATGGCGCTCGCCGTTAACCGGCAGAGCAGTTCGTTTTGAATGCCTCCGCCAACCATATGCAATCCACTAAACGACTGCTCGGTCAAGGCTTCCATTTGAGCTAGCGCCTGGCGATACCTTAGCGCGAGACTCTCCAATATGCAGCGTGCGATTTCACCAACCGACTGTGGAACCGGCTGAGACGTTTTACGGCAAAAGGCTTGAATGCGGCCAATCATGCCGGACGGCGCATAGAAGGACGGATCATCGGGATGAATGAAGCTGCGGAACGGCTCCGCGCTGCCCGCTTGCACGACAATTTCTGCGAACGAAATTCCGTTTCCTTGCTCCTCCCATTCCCGCTTGCATTCCTGCAATATCCACAGCCCCATAATGTTTTTGAGCAGCTGATAGGTTCCAAAAGCTCCGCCTTCGTTAGAGAAATCTAACGCCTGCGCCTCCGGCGTCACAAGCGGACTCGCAAGCTCCGTACCCATCAGCGACCAGGTGCCGCAAACGAGATAAGCAAATGCGGATTCGCCAGCAGCAGGTACTGCCGCAACCGCCGATTCGGTATCATGCGTTCCTACTGCTACAGCAACAATTGGCGGAACATCAAGCTCAGCGCATACCTCCGCCGTTAACGGGGCAATCTTCGTTCCGGGATGAATCGGCTCAAGAAACAGCTTGCTCGGAATACCGAGCTGCTCCATAAGCTCCTTATTCCACCGCTGTTCCTTTGGCCGATACAGCTGCGTAGTCGTCGCCATCGTAAACTCGCACACCTTCTCGCCTGTCAGGAAATACGCAAGCAAATCCGGAGTAAGCAGCAGCGTGCTGGCCGCCGCAAGCTTGGGAGAAGCCGCTTTCTTCATCGCATACAGCTGGTTTATGGTATTGAATGGCATAAACTGCAGGCCGCCTTGCTCATATAAGCGGTCTTTGCCAATAAGCTCATTCAGCTCTTCCAGTATCCCCTCCGTTTGCGGATCGCGGTAATGATAGGGATTGCCAAGAAGCTCTCCATTCGCATCCAGCAGCCCGAAATCCACGCCCCATGTATCAATACCGAATGTTTGCGGCTCGTAGCCTTCTTGGAAAGCTTTACGGATGGCAATCTTCAGCTCCTGCAGCAACCGTAAAATGTCCCAGTGCAAATGTCCTAAGGCTGTAATCGGCTGATTCGGAAAACGGTGAATTTCCGTCACCTGCAGCTTATGCTGTCCGCTCGCCTCTTCCGGTACCAGCTCGCCGATTAACGCTCTGCCGCTGCTGGCGCCCAGATCGAATGCGAGCACGGTCGCAAGCTTCGTCATGCCTAGATCCTCCCTTAAGTAATTACTGACACCGATCTAAAGCGACGGTCGATCACTTCATCTTTTGCAGCAATTCAATGCGGTATGCTTCGCTTTCAAGCGATGCGATTTCTTCGAATTCTTCCTTCGTCAGCACCTTCGGCTCGCGAATCGCCTTGGCGATCAAATAAATTTTCGTGCTCTCTTCCACAACTTCGGTCCGGTAATAGGCCTCGCGCAAATTGCGTCCAGACGTAACAAGGCCGTGATTGCCGAGCAGCACCGAGCTTGCTGTATTTACCTTTGCCACATAGGCATCGGCAAGCTTATCCGTCGTTGGAAGAACATATGGAACGTAAACGGTTTTGCCGACAAGCGCCGCTTGGTCAGGGAACATGATGGGCAGCTCCTGCTCGACTAATGTGAATGCAATACAATAAGGCGGATGCGTATGAACGATAGCCCCGATGTCCGGATTGGCCCGATATGCATAAAGATGCATCAGCACCTCGGAAGACGGACGAAGACCGATATCCGTCATTTCGCCCGTCTCAATATCTACCTCAACCCACTGATGCGGCTCTACCTCATCCAGCGCGAAACCGCTTGGCGAAAGATACATTTTGCCTTCGAATTTAGCGCTTATGTTACCGCCTGGCCCGACAACCAGCTTATTCGTTACTGTTTTGCGCGCATACTTGCAAAGCTCGTTGCGAATGTCCGTGCTGCTCATTGTAAAACCTCCAATTTATTTATAGATCGGTCCGAAATTTTGACAAGCACGGTAATCGGCGCTCTCCGAATTAGCAGTGCCGAACAGTCCCCATGCCCGCGGGCGGAATACGCGCTCCTCTGGAACGTTGTGCATATTAACCGGAATCCGCAGCATCGAAGCTAGTGTAATTAAATCGCCGCCGATGTGTCCGTAGCTGATCGAGCCGTGATTCGCTCCCCAATTGTCCATCACCTCATAGACCGAATGGAAAGCACCCTCGCCGGTCAACGTTGGAGCGAACCAAGTCGTCGGCCAAGTCGAATCCGTACGCTTATCGAGCGTATCATGCACGTCCTCCGGCAAATCAACCGAATAGCCCTCCGCGATTTGGAGTACGGGTCCGATTCCCTTAACCAGGTTGATGCGCGACATCGTCATCGGCATGCCGCCGCGCGTTAAGTAATCGGATGAGTAGCCGCCGCCGCGGAAATATTCAACGGAGGCCGGACGCCATGAAGTCGCATCCAGGCACTGCTGCGCTTCCTGCTCGGAAATTTCCCAGAAAGGCTTCATCGCAGGCTGGCCGTCCTTCGTTTGCTCACCGGTGCCGTCAAGCGTTGCCGGTCCGGAATTAATAAGGTGAAGCAAGCCATTCGCCGCGGCTCCCGTCAGCTTATGGCCCGTTACGCGCTCTACCGATTCCGGGCTCCAGTACGTACGGACATCGGCAAAAATTTGCGCCGTA
This sequence comes from Paenibacillus sp. J2L1-98, assembly GCF_056269405.1. NCBI lineage: Bacteria > Bacillati > Bacillota > Bacilli > Caryophanales > Paenibacillaceae > Paenibacillus > Paenibacillus sp. J2L1-98. The sequence continues at coordinate 5,843 of NZ_JBWDNW010000038.1, forward strand.
TTCGTCAGCAAGTAACCAAACAGCATAACAGCGCCGTTCAGGCTGTCATTTTCAGTCGCCACGATATAAGGAGCTCTAATGCCGTTCCAATCGAAGGAGGAGTTCAGAATCGCTTCCATGAAATCGCCGTTTGGAAAATGGTCCGTCCACTGCCGCTGGCCCTGGAAGCCTGCTGCGATCGCGTTATGTCCAAATGCCTCCTCGCCGAAGCCGAGCTCGGCGAGCTGCGGATTGCCGACCATAAGATCTCGCGCAATTTGCGTCATTTGAATGACCGTTTCCCAATCGCTGTCCTTCCGCTCTCTTGACGTTTGGATGCCGGCAGGATTGTTGTCCGGCCCTTCCTTACAATTTTCTTTCACCCAAGAAAGCGCTTTCTCGAATTCCGCAGTATCATAAATTTTCTCGTCCATACGACGGACGAATTCGGTCATATCGATGTATTCGGTACGCATTCCGAGATATTCTTGGAAGAATGCATCGTTCACGATCGATCCCGCGATACCCATCGATACGGAGCCCATCGACAAGTAGGATTTTCCGCGCATGTATGCGACTGCAAGCGCTGCTTTGGCAAATCCGAGCAGCTTGTCTTTCACATCGAACGGAATGGAGGTGTCGCCTGCATCCTGAACATGCTCGCCGTAGATCCCAAACGCCGGAAGACCTTTTTGCGCATAGCCGGACAATACGGCAGCCAAATATACAGCGCCGGGACGCTCTGTTCCGTTAAAGCCCCAAACAGCTTTCGGAATCGATGCATCCATATCCATTGTCTCGGTCCCGTAGCACCAGCATGGCGTTACCGTTATCGATACCCCTACTCCGGCTTTGGCAAATTTATCAGCGCACGCAGCCGCTTCAGCCACTCCGCCAATGCAGCTGTCCGCAATAACGCATTCGACCGGCTCGCCGTTCGGATATCGCAAATGCTCCGATAAAAGCTGAGCCGTCGCGATTGCCATGTTCATCGTCTGCTCCTCTAACGATTCGCGGACCCCTTTCCGTCTGCCGTCAATGGTTGGACGAATGCCGATCTTAGGAAAGCCGGATTGGAAACGCAAGTTAGTGTCCGTCATGAATAAAACCTCCATAAAGTTATAATAATGTTACCGATAACCTCAAAATAACAATAATAAGGCTTGCTGTCAATGACTACTTTTTTGTATGATAGAAACTATGATTTAACGATAAGGGGACTAGGATATGGTAACGATATATGATGTAGCGGCCAAGGCAAGCGTATCCGCTATGACCGTCTCCAGAGTTATCAATAACACTGGCAAAATAAGCGAGAAAACAAGGGCAAAGGTAAAGCGCGTCATGGAGGAGCTGAACTATGTACCGAACCAAACGGCGCGCAGTCTCGTACTCCAGCAGACCAAGCTGTTGTTTCTCCTGATAACCGATATTATGAATCCTTTCTATACGACGCTCGCGCGCGGTGCGGAGGATGCCGCCAAAAAATCCGGCTACCGCCTGCTGTTTGGCAACAGCGATGAAAGCCTTGAAAAAGAAGCGGATTATGTGACGACGATATTAACGGCACGCGTTGACGGCGTTCTGGTCGCTCCGGCCGGCGATCCGTCATTGCCGCATATGGAATCGCTGCGCAAGCATAACGTGCCATTCGTGCTGCTTGACCGTGAAGTGCCCGGCATCGAATGCGACATCGTGCTCGGCGACAGCAAGGAAGGCGCCCGGATGCTCGTCGAGCATCTGGTGTCTCAAGGCCATCGCCGGATTGCGATAGTGAACGGCTCCCCTTCAATCTCCAGCGCCCGTTTAAGGCTGCAGGGCTATCAGGACGGGCTGAAGCTGAATGATATTGCGTTTAATGAACGTTATGTGTACGAAACGAGCTTCGGCCCATTGAACGATTTGACGGAAATGGGGCTATGGATCGATCAGATGGATCCCCCGCCAACCGCAATTGTTGCGGGTAATAACGTGCTCGCGGTTGAAGTCATGAGGCTGCTTCGCGGACGCGGAGTAAGCGTGCCCAATGATATGTCTATCGTTTGTTTTGATGATTTGGGTCCTTACTCGGAAATCGAGCCGTTCCTTACCGTTGCTGCTCAGCAGGCTTATCAGTTCGGCTACATGGGTATGAAAATGCTCATCGAGCGCATTCAGGAACGTGAAACGGCGCTGCCGTGGAAAAAAATCGTTTTACCCGCTGACTTAATGATCCGCAGGTCGGTGAAGAAGATCACACCGCTTTAATGATCCTGCTTCTTAATCGCAAAAAAGTGCCTCGAGGCTATCCTCAAGGCACTTTTTTGAATTCATCTAACTTATTCTAGCTCCTTCGAAACGGGTATTTACTCCGCTTTGAATTTCGACGTCTTTTTCAAAAACCGTTTCAAATACCTCCACTCTATCGCGGGCTTGTAAATTTACGATACCACCTGCATCAATAATGCCGCTTACATTAGTAAAGTCTTCTTGGTCTGTAATTCTCGGCACTCCATTTACTCTTATCTCTAAATAAAGCGTAAATGTTGTTATAGTAACGGTTTGAAAAAAAACGCTTGCAAAAAGGGAGTAAACACCATTTTGTTTTGGACGAAATGTCGAGTTCGCCGAATTATATTCATTGTTTAGATCCAATTCTTCTACCTGATATTGAACTTTGGCAGTCACGCCATCAAGAAGATCTTGATCGATGCCGGAGACGGCTCTGAACGCGGAATTACGTTTTTTAAACGGTTTGCAGATACGCTTGCATACATGCTTCTTAATGGCACGCTTCTTGCAAACAACCTCCTTGCAGACAAACTTTTTGCAGACTCGCTTCACCTTCCTTACTCTTGAGGTCAAAAACTATTCATTAAACAACTTCCTCCGAAACTCCGTAGGAGATTGTCCGCTCCATTTGTGAAATTGCTTGGTGAAAAAAAGCGGATCATTGTAGCCTACAGAAGCGGCAATCTGAGCGATGGTGAGCTCTCCCTCCAGCAGCTCCTCGGCCTTCTTCATTCTCACCTTATACAAGTATTGCATGGGCGGCAAGCCCGTCGCCTCCTTGAATAGCCTTGTTAAATGAGCCCTGTGATAACCGAGCGTATGGGCAATTCCTTCAATCGACAGCTGCTGCCCATACTGTAAGGACAGCAGGCGGATAGCTTGATCGATTTGGCGGTAGGAACGAGACACCGGTACGTTCACATCGGCGTTGATCGTTAGATGAACCAGACCGAGCTCATGCAAAATCAGCCTAAGCCAGCCCGATGCCTCCATGTTTCCGAGCGCTGGAGCATTCGTTTTCTCCATGCTTTTTCGCATATTTCTGAACATCCGCTTCATCGCGGGAAGCGAGCAATCTCGAATGACTGCTCTATCCGGTGAAATGCCGATGGAGGCAAGCGACGACTCTACGATCTCGCCTGAGAAGCCAACCCATATATATTCCCAAGGATTGCTAGTGCTTGCCTCGTATTTCACCAAGATGTCGGGGAAGATGACAAATGCATCGCCAGCTTTGCAGGGATAAGCGTTTCCTAGTGTTTCAAACATCCCCTCCCCATCAAGCACAATATGAATTAAGTAGTAGTCATGAACAGCCGGCCCAATAAAATGGCCGGCAACCGGCTGTCCCTTCCCGCTAAATAATACCGACATTTCTCCCTTTAACGGAGCTGCATTAATAGTGAGCGAATGACTATGATGCGTTTCCAACGTTACACCTCCAGCTGGCTAGTTCTAACCATCATACTAAATGATGCAACATTTCTCCATATAATGCTTCGTTCCTTCCATATTCATTTAGAGCCGGCCTCCTTATACTAAAGGAGTCAGCAAACAACCTTTAGGAGGCCATCACAATGCCCAAAATTACATTTATCGGCGCAGGAAGCACCGTATTTGCCAAAAACATTCTCGGCGATGTCATGCAGACGCCAGCGCTTCAAGGCTTTGAAATCGCTTTATTCGATATTGATGCGGAGCGTCTCCGCGATTCCGAGCAAATGCTGCTCAATCTTAAATTGACGAGCGAAAGCACCTGTCAGATTAAAGCTTATTCCGACCGCAAGGAAGCGCTTCGCGGAGCTAAATACATCGTTAACGCCATTCAAGTCGGCGGCTATGATCCTTGTACCATCACCGATTTCGAAATTCCGAAAAAATACGGCTTACGCCAAACGATAGCCGATACTGTCGGTATCGGCGGTATTTTCCGAAATCTGCGCACGATTCCGGTTATGCTGGATTTCGCACGCGACATTAAAGAAGTTTGCCCGGACGCCTTGTTCCTGAACTACACGAATCCGATGGCTGTTCTGACCAATGTCATGAACACTTACGGCGGCGTCAATACCGTTGGTCTCTGTCACAGCGTGCAGGTTTGCGTTCCGCATCTGTTCGAGCATTTGAATCTTGACCCAACCGGCGTCAAATACAAAATCGCAGGCATCAACCATATGGCCTGGCTGCTCGAAGCGAGCAAGGACGGCGTTGACTTATATCCGGAAATCAAGCGCCGTGCCGCTGAGAAGCAACTCGAAAAGCATCATGATATGGTTCGTTACGAACTTATGCTTAAGTTTGGCTATTACATTACGGAATCTTCCGAGCATAACGCCGAATACCATCCGTACTTCATCAAGCGCAGCTATCCGGAGCTTGTCGACCGCTTTAACATTCCGCTCGATGAATATCCGCGCCGCTGCGTGAACCAAATTGAGGGCTGGAAAACAATGCGCGATTCGCTCGTCAATGACCGCAGCCTTGAGCACTGCCGCAGCCATGAATATGCTTCTTATATTCTAGAAGCGATTGAAACAAACAATCCGTTCAAAATCGGCGGCAACGTCATGAACACCGGCTTGATTACAAATCTTCCGAAGGAAGCTTGCGTTGAGGTGCCGTGTCTAGTCGATGCGAATGGCGTTACGCCAACCTATGTCGGCGATCTGCCGCCACAGCTGGCTGCGTTAAACCGCACAAACATCAATACGCAGCTGCTGACTATCGAAGCTGCGATTACCGGCAAGCGCGAACATATTTACCATGCAGCCCTGCTCGACCCGCATACATCCGCCGAACTGTCTATGGATGACATCGTATCGCTTTGCGATGAGCTGATCGAAGCGCACGGCAGCTGGCTTCCGAGCTATAAATAAGTGTTACATCCGTAATAAGCGGCCGTCCTAAGCATCGTATTTTTGCTGCGGACGGCCGTGTTTTATTTATTGAATCCTCACATTGGTGTAGGCAACCACATATCCTATCCTCGTAAGACTTCAATCAGCTTATGGAAGAGAGGAAGGGTATTCGCATGACTTCATATATCGACTACACGTCCCCAGAGACGGAATTCACTTATGATTTGAACAACAATACTACCTTCAAGAAAGACCCTTACAATTACTTCAACTTATTATCCGTCAAGCAATTGAATACACTAACCAATTTATCGCTGCTGGATATTTTTCTTAGTAAAGGAAATGTAATCGAGCCTCATTACCATCAAAATGCCGCAGAGCTTGTTTATTGTATCTCAGGCGCAGCCGAAATTGCCCTCTTAAACCCTTTTAGCAATGAGCTCCTTCATTTCTATGTAGTACCAGGCCAAGTCGTGAACATTCCGCAGGGCTGGTGGCACTACGAGATAGCTGCGGTCGACCATACGCATCTGCTTGCCATCTTCGATGCTTCGATCCCCGATGTCATTTACGGCTCGGACATTTTGCGTTTAACCCCTCCCAATGTGCTTGCCTATACGTACTGTCTGGATGAAGAAAAATTAAAAAATACGCTGGCTCCGTTAACAAAAACAGTAGTTTTTGGCCCTCCAAGCAATTGCAGCTACAATTCCGTGCATGGGCAAGCGACGAATAAGCCGCAGACTAAGCAAGCTTATATTCAGCCGGTTATCAATCAAGTCAATCAAAGCCAAAGCCACTACAATCAAATGTATGGTCATCATCACCGCCAGCAGCAATACTAAACGAAATCGGAAGTGCTCCAAAAAAACCACTCCCCGTAATAACGGAAAGCGGCTTTTTGAACGATTTCACTTGCTTTTAAGCATACTTCGTCCAGCGGCTATCACCCGGCATTGGACATGCGCGATCTTTATATTTGGCGGCAATGCGCACGAAGCAGCCGCAGACGGCGCATGTCGTGCCATATTGAAACTTCGGGCAGCTGCTGCATTGCCGCAAGCGCTGCTCGTACACGTCATCAGGCACGCTAATGTCAGATTGGAACATCGGCGCCGCCAAAATGCGGTCGATCTGCTCGTCTGTCACGCGATAATCGTCCCTGCAGCCCTTGCACTGATTTTTGCTGCTCATCATAAGAGCTGCCTTATTCCGCAATCAGCTCAAGAACGGTTACGGACATTGGCGAGAGCTTCGCATTAATTTTCGAACCCTCCACGGTAAATGCTTGATATGCGCTTGGCACTACGGCTTCAGGCTGCTCGAAAGTGTTATGGGCATCTTTAATTGATGCGGTAAGCTCCGTTCCTGAAACTTTCAGACCCGCCCCGGCTAAGCCGCGAAGATCGATTTCAACATCCGCTCCCGACTGGTTGTCCAGATTGCACAAGCTTACATGAATACGGCCTTCTGCATCTTTGGACGCTGACACGGATACTTGCGGGATTTTCTGATCGTTATGCGCGTAATCCTGGCTGTCGATCGACGTCTTAAGCAGCGTAGCGTCCTGATGCACCTTGTACATATCAAATACATGATACGTTGGCGTCAGCACCATTTTCTCGCTCTCGGTTAAAATAACGGATTGCAGCACGTTGATGACCTGTGCAATATTCGCCATTTGCACCCGATCGCAATGATCGTGGAAAATGTTAAGCGTCACGCCCGCAACGAGCGCATCGCGAATCGTGTTCTGTTGATAGAGGAAACCCGGATTGGTGCCTGGCTCCACATCGAACCACGTGCCCCACTCGTCTACAATAAGACCGATCCGCTTGCCAGGATCATAACGGTCCATAATCGTGGAATGACGCTTGATCAGCTCGTCCATCCAAAGCGCTTTCTTCAAAGTAATATACCATTCATCTTCGGAGAAGCCCGTCGCCGCGCCTTTTCCTGTCCAAAATTCGCCCGGAATCGTGTAATAGTGCAAGGAAATCGAATCCATCATCCCGTGCGCTTCACGCATCACGACATCCATCCAGCGATAATCGTCGACGTTCGGTCCGCAAGCGATTTTGTGGATTTTGTTCTCACCGTAGTTGCGTACATAGGTTTGATATCTTCTATACAGATCCGCATAATACTCGGGACGCATATTACCGCCGCAGCCCCAGTTCTCGTTGCCGACACCGAAATATTTGACGTTCCAAGGTTTTTCCCTGCCGTTCTCTTGACGCAGTTCCGCCATTGGCGAAACGCCGTCAAACGTCATGTATTCTACCCATTCGGACATTTCCTGAACGGTGCCGCTGCCCACGTTGCCCGAGATGTACGGCTCGCACTCCAGCATTTCGCAAAGCATCAAAAACTCATGCGTGCCGAAATGATTGTTTTCAACGACGCCGCCCCAGTGCGTATTGATCATCCGCTTACGCGATTCGCGCGGTCCGATGCCGTCCTTCCAGTGATACTCGTCGGCAAAGCAGCCGCCCGGCCAGCGCAGAACCGGTATTTTCAGCTGCTTAAGCGCAGCTACAACATCGTTGCGGATACCGTTCGTGTTCGGAATTGGGGAATCCTCGCCCACCCAAATGCCCTCATAAATACAACGTCCCAAATGCTCGGAGAAATGTCCATAAATGTTACGGTTAATCGTGCCTGCAGCCAAATCTGCGTTAATCGTTACCCGGTTTGCCATATGATTCGCCCTCACTTTAGTAGAATAGAATTGGATATATTTATCAATTTATTGAATTAATATATTCGTTTATCCACTAATATATATATTAATTCTATTCAAATCATAAAGGGAGCGGATACATTTTGCAACCCTTAAATGCGTATAATTCATAAAAATATTTGGAGTAAGATAAATCCGGTGAAAATACGGAAAAACAAAAAATCACGCGCGATAATAAATAATCGCGTGTGATTTTTATTCAGCTCCCGGCGGCGCTTCTTTATCGGTGTTTTGCTATTTTTCCAGCGGCAGCCACTGCAAAAAATGCTGAATATGCGTGTCCCAGTAGCCCCATTCATGACTGCCCGGACCTTCAACGTAAGTTAGCGGATAATCCGCTTCCCTGCAGGCATCGCGGAAGGCGATATTGTCATCGTAAAGAAAATCCTCCGTCCCGCAGCACTGGTATAGCGATGGCTTTGCCAAATCAGACTGAGCCAGCCCGGCGACAAGATGAAGCAGATCCTCATCGCTCCCTTTCATTTCATTCTCTCCGTATATAAGACGGAAATACGGCTTCATATGAGGCATTGCCGGGTCTTTTATATGGTTTGCCATATCAAGCGCACCGGACAAGCTGCCCGCAGCAGCAAAGCGATCGGGATGCCTCAGCGCCCATTTGAACGCCCCATAGCCGCCCATCGACAAGCCTGCAACATAATTATCCTCCCTCGCGTCAGATAAAGGGAAGAAGGATCGGGCGATTGCCGGAAGCTCCTCCGTTAGAAAGGTCCAGTACTTATTGCCATACTCCATATCCGTATAAAAGCTTTGATGCACATTCGGCATCACAACGGCGAGTCCAAGCTCTGCCACATAACGTTCGACGGACGTTCTTCTTGACCAAATCGTATCGTCATCGGAGAAGCCGTGCAATAAATATAACGTCTTGTGCAGCTTCTGGCTGCTTCGGTTGTTCATACCGATTTGCGAGGAAGTCTGCTGAGGCAATATAACAGTCATAGAGGTGCTTAAACCCAGCGTATCCGAAAAAAAGTTACAGGTGATTAGTGCCAATCGATATTCCTCCTTAGATAGATTTATTGAAACCGTATCTGTTGCTGCTGGCAAGCTGTTCCTATCAACATGAATACTTAAGTAATGTAGCATCAAAATGAAGCGCTTGCAATAAATGCTGATATGCAGCGCCTTTACATACGCCATCTTCGTCTTAAGGTTAGTTAGTGAACTTTTTTTCAGTCCTTATATGATTCGAAACAGCGAGGTATAATAGAATCCGGTTGAAGGTTGTATACTAATTTTGCGGAGGTTGATAGAAGATGAAATTGATGCCGTTAGAGCGTCGCGGAATATCGGACAGCCGTTTAGCGCTGGGCTGCATGGGATTCGGCGGGAGCTGGGACCTTGCAGACCCTATTACATCCAGCCACATCCGTCAGGCAGAAGAAGCGGTGGAAGCTGCTCTGTCCATCGGAATTACAATGTACGACCATGCGGATATATATACGAGAGGCAAGGCTGAATCCGTATTTGGACAAGTTCTTAAGCAGCAGCCTAAGCTTCGCGAACAGATCGTCATTCAATCCAAAGTGGGCATTCAGCTCTCCGACGGCATTTTGCCAGGGCGTTTCAACTTCTCGAAAGAGCATATTTTGCCTTCGGTGGATGGCATTTTAGAGCGGCTTGGCACAGAATACCTGGATGTGCTTCTGCTGCACCGCCCGGATTCATTAATGGAGCCGGACGAAATCGCCGAAGCCTTCACGAAGCTGAAGCTGTCGGGTAAGGTGCGCAACTTTGGCGTATCGAATATGAGCCCGGGCCAAATCCGCTTTTTGCAAAGCGCATTACCTGATCCAATCGTCGTAAACCAGCTGGAGATGAGCCTGCTGCGTCATGACTGGATTGATCAAGGTATTCACGTAAACCAAAAAGCTGGCTTAAAGGACAACTTTCCTGAAGGGCTTATGGAATTTATGCAAATGGAAAATATTCAAATTCAAGCATGGGGACCGCTGGCTCAAGGCAGATTCTCAGGAAGAGCATCGGAGAACGCGACCGAAGCGGAAATTAAGACTGCCGATCTCGTTAAGCAGATCGCCGAGGAGAATGAAACGACGCCTGAAGCGATCGTGCTTGCTTGGCTGATGAAGCATCCTGCCCGCATACAGCCGGTTATCGGCACAGTAAATCCAAAGCGCATTATTGCATGTAAAGATGCTGTAAAACAGGCGGAAATCATGACTAGAGATCAATGGTACACGCTTCTCGTAAGCGCTAGAGGCGTAAATATGCCATAAGTCGCAATATTAATATTATTTTATTAATAATTTTTCATTTATTTCTCATAATTACTCATAATCCTTGTTATAGCTAACTTTTCGCTCTCATGAGCGAAAATCGCCGTTTTGTAGATGTGTTATAGTCATAATACATAATACATAATACGAAACGCGGAGGGACATCCTGACAGCATGAAAAAATCAAAACTAATGAAAGCATTTGCAAAAGCAGGCCTATGCAGCGCGATCGTCATGTCGGCAATCACTTTTGGATCTTTTGCGCAGAAAGCGCATGCAGCAACACCTCAAACGATTGGTCTTATTTCCGTAGGCAAACAATACCTTGGCACTCCATATAAATTCGGTGCGCCAGCTGGCGTTACATACGCTTTTGACTGCTCGTCGTTCACACAGTTTTTGTTCAGAGGACTTCACGTTTCCCTTCCGCGCACTTCCGCTGCACAAGCGACGATAGGCGAAAAGGTCCCGAAAGGCTATTTGAGCATGGGCGATCTCGTTTTCTTCAAAACGAACGGCAAATCGATTAGCCATGTAGCCATTTACGCAGGCAATAACAAAATCATTCACAGCTCTTCGAGCAACGGTATTACGGTTTCGAGTCTTAACACCAGCTACTGGAGCAAGAACTACGTGACGGCAAGACGCGTACTATAAACCCACCTCTAACAACTACAAAGCTTGAGGAAGGAGCTGTGATCGCAGTAGGCGATTGCAGCTCTTTCTTATGGATTGCCCAGGCAATCTGAGCGGCCTTACCCGGATGCCTTCCGTCACTTCAAGCTTCCCACATGCCGCTGCCGGTACTTAAGCGGTGTTGCCCCTACAACCTTTTTAAACATATGGATGAAATATGAAACATTCGGGTATCCGACTTGAATGCCGACCTGCTCGATCGATAGCGAAGTGGATTGAAGCAGCCTGCTGGCTTGTTTGATTCTCCGTGCGGTCAAATAGTCGGTAATATTGCTGCCTGTCTCCTCATGAAAAACGCGGGATACGTAAAATTTGGATAAATGCATCCGCTCGGCTAATTGGTCAAGGCTAACCTCCTCCGCATAATGCGCTTCAATCCATTGCATAATTTGCTCCGAATAGCGCAATGCCCTTCCGCTCGGCTCCATCGCACCGGCATCCCGCTTCCCGTCTCCAGCTTTATGAATACAGCCCATAAGCTCCAGCAGCAGCATCGCGACTTCTTCCTGCTCCTGTCCTCTGCCCTGCTTGCTCATGTCGTCGTAATTAGCGAAACAGGATTCCAAGCGGCCGCATCCCTCCAATAAATCAAATGCAGGCCCGGTCGAGCGTCCCTGCCATACCTTCATAAACAAGCTGTGCCTGAGCGGGAACGACAGCAAGCTGTCCGCAACAACAGAAGGCTCAAAGAAAGCAATCGAGCGCCTATAGGGCTTCTCCGGACTCACATTCGCGAATACCTTATGCAATTGAAAGGGCTGGAACATAAACAGCATGCCGCGCCGCATCTCATATGTATGCTGATTTACGATGATGCTGCCTTCCCCCTCGTGCACGTACAGCAGCTCCATGCATTGATGCCAGTGATAAAAGCCGGGATATGCCGAATCTGTTTTTACGCCATGCGACCAAATAAACGTATCTCCTTCAAATTTGACAGGATCGAACAGAAAATTCATAGCGCCTCCCTTAATGACAAAATTACAATATTTTATCATATAGTATTGCAACTTTCGAGCCGTTTGAAAAGCAATATATTGAAAAATATCGGCTCGGACTGGTGGACAACCGGGTTTATATAAGAAATGACGAAAAAAGACATGCCCGACTTTTTCACATAGTCTGCATGTCTTTTGTGATATTCCGTCATATCGGCCAAAATCGCGATCTCCTATTGAACTTAGCCGCCTGTTCATTGTCCGGAATTGATCTTTAGCCCCGTTGTTGCGTCATACCAGGCTGTGCCCGATCCGGCATCTGCCGGCAGCATCCTTTTCATATCCTTGTATTAGACTCCATAAAAAGTGTATTAATTAATAATTTCATGAACAATTATTCAGTTCTGATGTGCCCGCTTCTTTACGCATGTCCGTTATAGGTAAAGCGCCGTATTCCTCATTCCGAACCTTTAACCAGCTTTCCGCACGCCCTTCGGAGTAAACGCTATCCTTCCGTTTGCAAGCCACACCCTCAAGATCGGAGCGTTTAACGAGATCGAATAAGGCTTTGCCTGCTCTCTCCACGAAGAGCATCTTCTTATAATAAGCGTTATCCTCCAAAATATAATTCAGCAGCTTCTTACGCTCAAGCAGCGGAGTTTGCCTCAAATCTTCTCCATTATAATAAAGAATATCGAATACAAAAAATTTCACTGGATGTATCTTCTTGGCATCTCGGATACGCGGCTCCTTTTTTAACCTGTAACGTTCCTGCAGCGTTCCGTATTCAACGGCTCCCGTATACGGATTTACATAAGCTACCTCACCGTCCAATACAACATCAGCAGGCACACTTAACGGAACATTATGTAACTCGGGATATTGCCGCGTAACATCATTATAGTGTCTCGTATATAATCTCGCTCTGTTCGATATAAAGGAAAGCTGCAGCCGGTGTCCGTCAATGATCGGTTCGAAGATATAATCTTCATCATCAAAAGGCTTCTCGCGCTCTGTCATGAGCATAGGTTTCATAAACATAACGACGCCTCCTCCCGTGTATCCATTTTAGCACGGACTCATTCTAAAAATCGGCGGTAAATTTAGGTGCAATTAGCGAATAATCTCTCGTCCGGATTCACATAATAGGGTCAAAAGGAGGCTGAGAAAAGATGGCAAACCGAAATACAAATCAACTTCTCGTACCTGGAGCGCGCGCAGCGCTGGAACAGTTAAAGTTCGAAGCTGCTCAAGAGCTGGGCATTCAACTTCCGCAAGACGGATATTACGGTAATATGACTACACGCGATATGGGCTCCATTGGCGGCTTGATTACACGCCGGCTCGTTCAAATAGCTGAGCAGCAGCTCGCAGGCAGCCGTTAATTTTTACATAAATAAGCGCCGAGAAAGCAGAATTGCTGTCTCGGCGCTTATTTGTTTAAGAAAATACCGATTTTGCATAAATAAATGGTATGACATGGACAGGGAACTTCCCTTCTGCAGCAAAAGTCGGTAAAATGGGATAGAGTTGTCCCGTTACATAACCATTACCGAACGAATTCCATTAAAGAAAGGAATATTCTAATATGATTATTCAACCGAAAACACGGGGTTTCATTTGTACGACCGCCCATCCGGAGGGCTGCGCTCAGCAGGTGCAGCGCCAAATCGATTACGTAACTGCACAGCCCGCTATCGAAGGACCGCGCAACGTATTGGTCATCGGTGCCTCAACAGGCTACGGTTTAGCTTCCCGTATCGTATCCTCTTTTGCAGCAGGCGCAAACACGATCGGCGTTTACTTTGATAAAGCCGCTGAGGGCGCGCGTACCGCATCAGCAGGATGGTATAATTCCGCTGCTTTCGAAGAGGCTGCTGCTTCCGCCGGCCGTAAATCCTACAGCATCGTGGGAGATGCGTTCTCTGACGAAATAAAAGCAAAAACAATTGATCTCATTCGCACCGAGCTTGGACAAATTGATCTTGTTGTATATAGCGTCGCTTCTCCTCGTCGCACGCATCCGAAGACAGGCGAAACCTTTGCTTCCGTTATTAAACCGCTTGGCGGCACGTATACGAACAAAACCGTTAATTTCCACAGCGGTGAAGTGACGCAAGCGACGATTGAACCGGCAACAGAGGACGAGCTGCGCCAAACGATTGCCGTTATGGGCGGCGAAGACTGGCAAATGTGGATTGACGAGCTCGAACAGGCTGGCGTGCTGGCTGAAGGCGCAACTACCGTTGCTTATTCTTATATCGGCCCAGAAATTACGCATGCGGTATATCGTGAAGGAACGATCGGCGCTGCGAAAAACGATCTCGAAGCAACGGCCCGCCGTCTTAACGGACAGCTAAGCGCAAATGGCGGCCGGGCATTCGTATCCGTCAATAAAGCATTGGTGACGCAGTCGAGCTCGGCTATTCCTGTTGTGCCGCTTTACATTTCTGCTCTATATAAAGTAATGAAGGAAAATGGCATTCATGAAGGCTGCATCGAGCAAATGTATCGCCTGTTCTCCGAGCGTCTGTACAGCAAAGGCGAAACACTCGTTGACGAGAAGGGTCTTATCCGTGTCGATGATTGGGAGATGAGACCGGAAATTCAAGCAGAAGTTGCTGACGTATGGGCTAAGCTGTCTACAGAAAATGTGTATGACCTATCGGATCTTGAAGGCTACCGCCGTGAATTTTTCCAGCTGTTTGGCTTTGAAACCGACGGCATTGACTATGAAGCAGATGTCAACCCGGATGTAAGCATCCCTAATCTTCGATAATAGTTCCACAAAAAGGCCAATTCGATCGTTAACGCGATCGAATTGGCCTTTTGCCATCGCTGAAACTTTTGTTTGGAAGTCAAAAAAAGCCTTTAACCATAATGGTTAAAGGCTTTTTGCGTAAATACTACAGTTTTACAACGTTTTCTGCTTGTGGTCCACGGTTGCCTTGAGTTACGTTGAACTCAACGCGTTGACCTTCGTCAAGTGTTTTGAAGCCGTCGCCTTGAATTGCGGAGAAATGAACGAATACGTCATTGCCGCCTTCCACTTCGATAAAGCCAAAACCTTTCTCTGCGTTAAACCATTTTACTGTACCTTGTTCCATAATAAATTACCTCCAATAAGTTTTTTAACATGTTTTTTCCAGAAAAACTAAAAATCACACATTGAAAAAGATATCATCATACAAATGACAACCTTTTCGATATGTGACTTCAAGGTTTAAATTTGCTGTTTGTAGTCACAATATACCATAGGCTTTTACATTATGCAAGTCCTCTTTATAAAATTGTTGAATATTACTGATTAAACCAGCAAAAAAACCGGATAACCGCCTCATCACCGGGAAATTATAAAAGCTGTTAAGCACCATATCAAACGATCGAGGTGTCCATCCAATGAAAAAGTATATCGTAATAGCAGCCTTATTATTGATTACAGGGTGTTCCGCTAATCCTAACCTGACAAACAAGCAAATTCACACGCGGAGTAAAGCGCCAACGATTACCGCTGCTCCGAACGTAACGCAAGCCTCTTCAATAGCTACCCCTTCATTAGGAAAGTCATCGGTTTCGATGAAGGGATCCCGGATTACCATTCCAAACTGGCTGTTCGGCGACCAAACGCAGGTAAAAGCTCCAAGGGTACATTATCCAACGGTGCAGAATCCAGCTGCACAATATCCAGTAACTCAAAATCCAACTAATCAAAACCCAACTACTCAGAATCCAACTAATCAGAATCCAACTAATCAGAACCCAACTGAGCAGCCGTCAACTTCTCTCCAATTTGACCAGCAAGTATTACAAATTGTCAATTCCGAGCGGGCAAAAGCAGGCTTAAGCTCCCTAAGTATGGATAGCGATTTATCTAATATGGCCTTGGTTAAAGCACAGGATATGATTAACAATAACTATTTTGATCATAATTCACCGACCTACGGCTCCCCATTCGATATGATGAAAAAGTTTCAAATCAGCTATAGAGCCGCTGGCGAGAATATCGCTAAAGGCCAGCCTACTCCCAAGCAGGTCATGAACGACTGGATGAATAGCGCGGGCCACAGAGCGAATATTTTGAGCAGCAGCTTTACTCATATCGGCATTGGTTATTTCAAAGGCGCATGGGTTCAAGAGTTTACCGGCTAACGCTGTAGACGATCGGTTTCAAAACTCTAACAAGCAGCCTGATCCGGGTTTACCCGGGAAGGCTGCTTATTCTGCTGCTTGTTTCACTGCCGGCAAAATATCGCTAAAAGCTGACAGGAGATTATCGTTCTCTTCAGGCGTTCCTATCGTTATCCGCACATGCAATGGCAATCCCCATGTTTTTCCATGACGAACGATAATTCCTCTAGCCATCAATTTCCCATAAATGGAATCTGATTCTGTCCCCAGCTCCATAAGCACAAAGTTGCTCATGCTTTCCGTGTAACTGATTCCCAGCTTTCGAAATGACATATAAAGGCGCTCACGTTCCTGCATGACCAGCTCTTGCGACCGTGAAACATGCTCTTTATCTCCAATGGCTGCAATTGCAGCTGCCTGAGCTAATGCATTTACGTTAAAAGGCTCTTTGACCTGCAGCATACTTTGTATGATTTCCTGCGGAGCAGCTCCGAAGCCGACTCGAATGCCGGCAAGCCCGTATATTTTCGAAAAAGTGTTTAAGATCAGCAGCGGATAGCCTGCCCGCACAAATTCCATCCCGTCTGAATAATGATCAGCTGAGGCGAAATGGCTATAAGCGGCATCAAGTACAACAAGCACATGCTTAGGAAGGGAATCGAGTATGTAATGCAGCTCTGTTTTCGACAAGTAAGTACCGGTTGGATTGTTTGGAGAGCATAAATACACGATTTTTGTACGTTCCGTCACAGCTGCAAGAATAGCCTCCGGATCATATTGAAACCCGGCTTTTAACGGTACTGTTAACGCTTTGGCTCCCATCAGCTGAGCTCCGAATTCATATTCGCTAAAGGTCGGCCCCGGAACGATAATTTCATTGCCCGCATCCAAAAAGGCTTCAGAAACGAGCGTAATGAGCTCATCCCCGCCATTGGTGACAATCACTTGCTCTGATTCAAGGTCATAATGGCTCGCAATCGTTTGCTTCAAGCTTACCGTCTGAGCGTCCGGATACCTGTGGAGATCCAGCAATGCGGCTTGAATTGCCTCTACCGCTTTCGGTGACGGTCCGAGCGGGTTCTCATTCGATGCCAGCTTGATTACGCGCTGCAAGCCCAGCTCGCTCTGCACTTCCCATATCGGCTTCCCTGGTGAGTAAGGCTTCATCAGCTCTAATGCCTTCCGTGCTTGAACCTCGATTTTCTCTCTCATAATGGAATCATCCTTAAAGTCATAATATAAACCTTTAATACGATAATACATTAACTCTTTTATGCAGTAAAGAGTTAATGCGTGATAATGTTAAAAACGATATTTTGGCGAGCATATAAACAAGCAAAAAAGGCAGTCCTATAAGGCCTATTGAACCTTTAAGGACTGCCTTTTCCGCTCGACTAACTAATCCTAAACTCATTTAAGGGACAATCTCTTCATTGTTCATAAATGATTGTACATCCTGATCCGCCTTCGATTGATTGCAGGCATTGCATGCGCAAACGCAATTAACAGGCGTCGTATGACCGCCCTTTGCACGCGGCAGCAAATGATCGATCGTATCTCCGAATTCGCCGCAAAAATAACAGGTATGGTTGTCCCGCTCCAAAACATAATGCCGGAAATCCTTGTTGCTGAACAACCGGCGAATCGTGTGACGGTTTACGATAACCGCAGCATGCTCCTTAACGAGCGTTCTCGCGAGCTCCAATTCGATTTCTTGATACCAGCGCCTTCCCTTATCCGTCTTGCCCCTCATCCAAATCGTCCCTTGACGGGTCGTCTTCAGGGCGGCAGGATCATTCGGCAGCGGGACAGTCGGCAAAGGCGGCACACTGCGCGGCTTGTTAGCTTGAGCTCTCCTTCGCATTGCTTTCTGATCTTGAACCGCAATGACGGTTGAAGGAGCTGCAGCGGCCTTCGCCTTTCTGCAAGCCCGGCATGCTCCGCGGCGCGACCCCGCACTTGAACGCCTGCCTGTCCGTCTCAGAAATTGTGAGATAGGCTTCATTTCCTTGCAATTCGCGCATTGTTTCATGACAAGAGGTTCTGTTTCATCCATTAGTTATTCCGGGGCGAATCCCTTTCTCCGCTCCCGATTTCGTCCCCTCATGTTTTTCTACTATTGTAGCATTAATTGCGATTCCATGGGAGCTGCGACCTAATTGCGGTTTCCGTTATTTTCGTTATCATGGTCTTCCCATCTGCGCGAATACGCCTTATTCGTAATCCAAAACGTGATCCATGCTAAAATAACGACAATAATGGCTGCGGCAACCCAAACGCCAACCGGAACTTCCATTCGATCTCCTCCCGTCATTCATCTTCATGATTTAAAAGTTACAATACTCTGCTTTGATTCGTTCACATGAAGCTGGAATACGTCAGCGCGATTATAGTGGCCGACAACGTCGAAGTCAAAGCGGCTCGCCGTTACAGCCTCCATATCCAAATCCGCATATAAAATACACTCTTGCCCGTATACCGGCTCCGTTACATAATCGCCCAAAGGTCCAACGATCGCGCTGCCTCCCCGGCATAGCGTATCCGGTTCCTGCGCAAGCTCTGCATAGCCGTTCAAGTCAGCCGGATACGAATCCTTCGTGACGAACTGGTTGCTGGACATGACGTAGCATCTGCCTTCGCACGCGATATGCTTCAGTGTGGCTTGCCACGTATCCCGCGCATCGGCTGTTGGCGCAACCAAAATATCGATTCCTTTCGCATATAAGGCCGTTCTTGCCAGAGGCATATAGTTTTCCCAACAAATCAAACCGCCTATTCGGCCAAACGGAGTTTCTATAACGGTAAGCGTGCTTCCGTCTCCTTGTCCCCATAACAATCGTTCCGAGCCGGTCGGCATCAGCTTCCGATGCTTGCCGAGCAGCCTGCCATCGGGGCCAATGTAGACAATGCTGTTATAAAGCGTCGAATGGCTGTACTCCTGATCCCGCTCCACGACGCCAATAATCAAATAAACGCCTGCTTCCTTCGCGATCTCGCCAAGCTGCTCCGTATCCTCCCCGGGAATGTCGATTGCGCTTCTCCAGTATTTTGCCCAGTCCTTACGGCCTTCCATCGTTCTGCTGCCGACTCTCGCACCGAAGGATAGACCTCTCGGATAGCCCCCTATGAATACTTCCGGAAAGAGAAGCAATTGGGCGCCTTGCGCCTGCGCTTCCTTGGCAAAGCTCGCAATTTTCTGAATGGCGGACTGTTTATCGAATAATATCGGCGCCGCCTGAACGACAGCTGCCCTTGCATTTCGTTCGTTCAACATCGTCGTCCCCTTCTTCCCCCGTTCAATTGGCCCTGCCCA
Source organism: Paenibacillus sp. J2L1-98 (assembly GCF_056269405.1). NCBI lineage: Bacteria > Bacillati > Bacillota > Bacilli > Caryophanales > Paenibacillaceae > Paenibacillus > Paenibacillus sp. J2L1-98. The sequence goes on from NZ_JBWDNW010000038.1 coordinate 25,030, forward strand.
ACCTTATAGGACTATCATAGAGGGTTCTCTGCGGCCTGTAACCGTCCAATTGGTGCGTAAATAGCCCAACCAATTTTCTAATTCGCAGCCTTACCGTTTTGAGCGCATCCCACCCATTATCCTGATGTGAAAAAAGACAACCGAACCAATGTCCTTTCATTATTCGTTCCCATTCAAATAATGATCAGTTTATATTTGTCCTCCTATGCTTTGTTTGTTATGATTAAGCAAAGAAAATCGTTTGAAGCAGGTTTGCAGCGCAAACCTTTAAGGAGGAACACATGCAAAAGGTTAAAATTTTTTCCGGCACCTCGAACCAAAGGCTTGCCGAAGAGCTGTGTAAGGAGCTTGAGCTTCCGCTAGGAAATGTCGCTATTTCCAGGCAGCAGAGCGGCGAAATTCATGTATCCTACCAAGAATCGATTCGCACCTGCGACGTGTTTATCGTGCAATCGCTATCCCATCCTGTAAACGAGCATTTGATCGAAACGCTCGTCATGATTGATGCGGCTAAGCGCGCGTCGGCCAAAACGATCAATATCGTCATGCCTTATTACGGCTATGCCCGTCAGGAAAGAAAATCTGCGCCTCGTGAACCGATTTCGGCTAAGCTGGTAGCCGATGTGCTGACGACTGTCGGCGCCAACCGGATTATTACGGTGGATTTGCATGCTGATCCGATTCAAGGTTTTTTCGATATTCCAGTCGATCATTTAACGGCGCTCGATATGATCATCGAATATTTAAGAGCCAAAAAAATCAAAAACCCTGTTGTTGTATCCCCTGATGCGGGAAGAGCTACAACCGCCGAGAAGCTGGCCGGTTTGCTCGATTGCCCATTCGCCATTATGATTAAAAATCGGCCGGCTCATAACCAATCCGAGATTACGCATATTATCGGGGACGTGGAAGATATGACGCCGATCATTATTGAAGACTTAATCGATACGGGCAGCACGATCGTTAACGTCGTAGAGGCGCTTAAGAAAAAAGGCGCGCATGATTCCTACATATGTGCAACGCACGGGTTATTCTCAGCTAATGCGCTGGAGAAGCTCAACCACCCGAATATCCGAGAGGTCGTCATTACGGATACGATCTCGATCGATGAGGCGCATACGGAAAAGTTTGTCGTTCTCCCGATGTCGCCGCTGCTTGCTACAGCGATCAAAATTATTACGGAAGGCGGCTCCATAGCTACCTTGTCCAAAGCAAGCATATAATGGTTACTCGATAGCCGCTATGCTCTATAGAACTCCTCCCACCCCCTTGCTTAATGGCAAGGGGGTGGTTTTTGTCATGCATAGCTATGGAAAACCGTGGCAAAATAAGCTGACGACTCATCACTTTGGCGGGTAAGGAGGAACGGACCGATGAATGTGCAGTCGGAAAATGTGAATTCGAATCAAACCGGTCATAAAAGCTCAAATCTGACAGAAAGTGAGAATCCTGACCAATCCGATCATATAAGCTCAGATCTGACAGAAATCTTGTCCTATATACATAACATATTTTCAGAAACGCCGGATTTAATTATTCGAAAAATCACGATCAAACAGACGGGCGAGCAAGCGGCGCTAATCTATATAGCTGGATTGTCCGATCGGACAGCCATTAATCAAGACGTCCTTCGCCCCCTCCAGCTCGAAAACGGCAGCGGACAGCCTGGTGATGAGTTAATCATGAATGTTGGACATATTGTACCGGAAACCTCCTGGTCCCGCATTGAAGCTACACTTCTTCAAGGAAGCAGCATATTGTTCGTAGATGGCAGAGAGGAAGCCTTTAGGCTCGATACGATAGGCTGGCCGCAACGAGCCATTCAAGATTCCCAGCTTGAATCTTCATTAAAAGGCTCGCATCAAGGCTTCATCGAAACCGGCGGGCAAAATATAGCTATGATTCGTCGTTATATCGCGAACCGCGAGCTGAAAATGAGACGTGTTACCGTTGGACGACGCGGACAGACCATGGTGACTGTATTATATTTGGCGGATATTACAAATCCTGATCTTGTTGACCAACTTGAGCAGCGGATTGAAAATGTCGATGTAGATGTCATTCTAAACGCTGGAGAACTATCCGAAATGATTGAGGATAACCCCTTCTCTCTATTTCCGCAGTTTATTTCAACGGAGCGTCCGGATACAGCCGCATCGCAGCTGTTACAGGGGAGATGCGTCGTTGTCGTTGACCGATCGCCGAATGTGCTTATAGCGCCCGTTACTTTTATGTCCTACTTTCAAAGTATTGACGATTACAGCATCCGCTGGCCCACAGCTACATTTCTTAGATTGCTGCGGCTGTTTGCCTTTTTTACCGCCGCCTTTCTGCCTGCCTTCTATATCGCTGTCGTCTCCTATCATTTCGAGATTATTCCGATGAAGCTGCTGCTCACACTCGGGGAATCGCGCGGGCAAGTTCCGTTTCCTCCGTTCGTCGAGGCTATTCTCATGGAAATCACCTTGGAAATGCTGCGCGAGGCAGGTGTTCGACTTCCAGCGCCGATAGGACAAACGGTAGGCATCGTTGGCGGTATCGTTATTGGTCAAGCAGTCGTACAGGCAGGCTTAATAAGCAATGTAATGGTTATCGTCGTCGCCTTCACGGCCATCTCATCGTTTATTTTGCCAAACTACGATATGGTTGCCGCGGTAAGGCTCATCCGTTTTATTTTAATGATTCTTGCTACCTCGTTCGGATTTGTAGGACTGATTGTCGGTTTGATGACGATGATCGCTCATCTGTTGACCCTTAAGTCGTTAGGTATGCCATATGGCAGTCCGCTTGCGCCCGTGCGATTATCGGATTGGAAGGATACCCTCATTCGAGTACCGGTCTGGCTCATAAAAAATCGGCCAACCAATAGCGTACCTCTGCAGCAGAAAAGACGAGGTGATATTCGTAGAAAGGAGGATGACAAATGAATAGCAATGGAAGAAATAGCATTACGTCCATGCAATTCATTTTTATTATATCCGGTATTCAAGTAAGCGTCTCTATCCTGTCTCTGCCTAGAGATCTAGCGGATGCAGCTGGAACGGACGGATGGATGGCCATTCCGATCGGATTTGCGTTAAGCGTGGCGGCCAGCTTTATTATCGTTAAAATTATGGAGAGCATGCCGGACGGCACCATCCTTGATCTACTCTCGCGGTTAATCGGCGTTTGGGCTGGGAGATGCTTCGCCTTGCTGCTTTGCGTCTATTTCCTGTCTTTTATGTACGATAGTCTCGACCGGGCAATTCTCATTACGAAAGCATGGCTGATGCCGAACACACCGTCTTATATGCTCATGTTTTTACTTCTCATTCCTACTTATATCATTAGTAAGCATGGACCCCAAGTAATCGGAAGATATTCCGAGATTATCTTTTTCCTATCCAGCTGGATTCCGTTCATCTATTTGTTTACGCTTAAACACGCGCACTGGCTCTATCTGCTTCCACTGTTTAAGGAAGGTGTGACGCCTGTATTGTCAGCAGTGCCTGCCATGCTTTATCCGAGTCTTGGGATGGTGACAACTTTTATTTTATATCCGCATTTAAAAAACAAGGAAAAAGCGTTCCGCAGTCTCCTCCTCTCTAACTCACTGACCATGCTCATCTATTTATATATCACAATCATTAGTTTTATTTACTTCAGTCCTGACGAAATCAAATTGTTTAACGAGCCCATTGTCAGCATATTAAAAACAATTGAATTTCGCTTTATAGAACGAATCGAGGTCCCTTTTATCGCTTATTATCTTTTCATATTTTCGTTAGCATGGATTCCTTCCGCTTATATTGCCGCTTTCTGCATAAGCTGGTTGTTTAGCAAGAAGGACACCATTCTACCTGTACAAATCTTTTGCATCGTGCTTGCCGTAAGCTCCTATTTCTATTTGCCGACCTTTAATCAAGATGATCTCTTCGGCGTTTGGATCGGATATTTCGGAATTGGCATAGAATATGTGTTTCCGATTCTCTTGCTCGGATATATCGTCCTGAGCAAGCATTTCAAGCAGAGGAACGACTTATGAACATACGGCTGTTTTCCAGTTTGCTCATCATTCCCATCATATGCCTCTTGGTTTCGGGATGCAGCGACGAATTAACGTTGGAAAATGCGGCAACTCCCCTTGCGCTTGGCATTGACCTTGATAAAAATGATAAATTCACTTATTACTCCTCGACACCTGTATACAGCAAAAATAGTAAAAGAAAGAGTCAACAATTCAGCGATACAGCGTCTACGCTCCGTCAATCAAAATCGCTGCAGGATTCCCATACTTCCGGATCTACGCAAGGAAGGAATTTCCAGGTTGTTTTGATCGGCAAACGTTTACTGCAGCATGAGGATTGGTTTCCTTTGCTCGATGTGCTTTTTCGCGATGCAAGAAATACGGTAATGGATCGGGTTATCGTCATCGACGGACCCGTTTCGGACATCTTCTTTTTAAACGCGAATAACCAGCCTCTACTGCCTATTTTACTGCGCGGAATGGTCGAATCGAAAAGCAAAAAATCGGAGACGTATGCTACAACCGTGCAAGAGCTCCACCGTCAATTTCATGAAAAGGGAATTACGCCTTATATGGCAGAAGTCAAATTAAAGAAGCAAGAAATTAGATTAGAGGGTTCGGCTTTACTCAGTGAGAAAGGTAAATATGAAGCTTCGTTCGGCGCGCAGGAAACGGTCCTGCTCAGCATTTTGCAGAAGCAGGCCAAGTCGGGGATCAGCCTCTCCTATCGCATGCCCGGCAAACCGATAGAAAGTCCATTCGCTACCGATATGTTAAGCTTCTCTGCCAGTAAAATAAAAACAAAAATAAAAACCTCATACCAAAACGGCCGGTTTCATTTTGATTTTCATATCAAGATGTCCATCAGTTTATCCGAGCATTTGTTTCCATATGACATCTCAAAGGACGCGGATAAGTTAGAGAAGCAAGCTGCGGAGCAGATGAAAGCACAAATGGAAAAGGTCATAAAGATCATTCAGAAGCATGGAATCGATCCGATCGGACTTGGCATATATGCAAGAGCTTTTGAGTACAAGGAATTCAAAAAAGTGGAAGACAATTGGGGCGAGGCGGTCAAGGATGCGGATATTAACGTGAAACTGGATCTTACTATCGGAGCCATGGGGCCGGTGAAGTAACAGCTTTGGTAAAAAAAAGCGGGCACCACCCTAAGCTCTGGTCAAGTCCCATTTTTATAGATCTAAGACGCAGCGGCAGACTGAACCGTGTATCTGATATGCTCCCCTTACGGTAGACAGTTGAAATAATAAAACCTGCTACTGTGAGGGGAGCTTTTTCATGTCTAGAGGAAAATATAATGCTTTGGAGAAACTCACTATTCTCGAAGAAGTATCAAACGGGGAAATTGGTTTTCTGGCCGCAGCGAAGAAATATGGGATTAATAAAACGACTCTGATGAAATGGCAACGTCGGTACAAGCTTTATGGTTATGAAGGGTTGGAGAGTCGTACACGTATCCGAAGCTATACGGATGAGCTCAAGCTTCAGGCAGTGAAAGATTACCTGGAGGGCGGATTGTCCCAATACCAGATTATCGATAAATATAAGATTGCGAGTACAAAGCAACTCTCAAACTGGATAAAGAAGTATAATTGTCATAGCATCTTAAAAGCCTATAAAGGGGAAGCAAAAGCTATGACAAAGGGTCGCTCTACGACGTGGCAGGAACGGATCGATATTGTCCAATATTGCCTGACAAATAAGCATGACTACCATAAGACAGCAGGACAGTTTCAGGTCTCCTACCAGCAAGTATACCAATGGGTGAAGAAGTTCGAGGATGGCGGTCAGGATGCGTTAAAGGATGGCCGAGGACGAAAGAAAGCGTCAGAAGAATTAACGGAGGCCGATCAACAGAAACTGGAAATGAAGAAGATGGAGTACGAGATGGAGCGGCTTCGAGCGGAAAATGCATTTCTAAAAAAGCTACGGGAATTCCAAAGGAGGCGAAATTAAGTCAATACCGTCAAGAGAACGTCTATCTTGCCATTCAAGCGCTTCGGGAAGAAGCGTTGTTCAGTATTCAGCTTCTATGTGAAATTGCAGGTATTCCACGCTCAAGCTACTACAAGTGGCTAAATCGCAAACCCGGTTCCCGTGAACAGGAGAACGCAGAGTTGACGCATGTTATGATGACCATTTATGAGAAATTAGAGCGTATCTTTGGCTATCGTCAATTAACGCTGCACATGCGCAGCCAAA
>NZ_JBWDNW010000054.1:0-3210 GCF_056269405.1 Paenibacillus sp. J2L1-98
TTGGCCTTGCCATGGATTAAGGACTGCACAATCTTTCCCTTTTTCACTTAAAATTTTTACATAGGTTGTTTGACCCAACTCATTTTGTTTAGCATCTACCAAAAAGGCACCTTGTGCACGTAATTTTGTGAATTTACCTTTCTGACTCCAGTTAGGGAAAATACGTAAAAATCCTTCTTGACTTTGTAATAACGCTTCTTGGAAAGCAGACGCAAATCCAGTGGTTCCAATATCTCCAATGAGATTATTGGCACGAATTCCAAACCAAATTCCAGGTTTGATATCTATTTGTTTTTTGGCATACTCTTCTGGATTTAACTGATAACCCGCTCTTAATGCTGCATTTAATCCTCTGTAGCTTCCCCAGGCATTTGACGCATCAATATAATTAATGACTTTATCTTTTTCACTTTGAGGCATACTCATGTTAATGGCATCAAAATAATAAGCCCCTTGTGCGGTCACTGGGTTCGAATTAAGACGACCGTCACCTTCAGATGCAGCAAACCGCTTTTTGTTGTTTGCCGTTACATAGGGATAATCACTTAAATTATCAAGAATGTTTTTCCAAATAACTCTATCTTCAGCATCACGATCCAATATTTTACTAGCTTCAATAGTATTACTTAAATAATAACGAATTGCCATTAAATCAAAAATAGAATTTCTACCTGGCCAACCCTCGTGGGCAGAACCGTATATGACATATTTTCCATTTTCAACAACAAGATAGTCTGTCCAAAAATTTGCCACATCTTTCATTTTAGGGTATAACCAATCTTCCAAAAACACCTCATCCTGATTGTACTTCCACATTCTAACCATTGGCATCAACATGGAACTTGCATTGGAAGGCTGATTTTGATATCTTAACTCTGGTACATTATTAAGCCCCATTCCAAAAGGAGTAAACGATTTCCGAAATAAAACACCTCTTATTCCCTCAGTAAAACTTGGTCGTTTATTTCCTTGATTAAGCAGATTGAGCTCATATGGGTTAGACGCTTGTTCTCTTGCAGATTCCCAAAAATTACCTATTACATTAATAAAATTATTAATATTGCTTAACCGATTCGCCTGAACCAATGGATGAACTTGTCTGGTGGCGTCAGTATTTGCAAAATAAGCTCCTCCCCACTTGGGGTTTTTATTAGCGGTCCAAGGAAAGAGCCCTGGAGCTATACCAGCATTGTTATTACTTGCATCCGAAGTAGCACAACCTAGCGCATAAAGTGCCCCATAGTAGACCCTGTTAAATGAATCGTTATAGAAATCAACGTATGATTTTAGCCAATATTCTTTCCAGTGCGCTCTATGATCTGCTTTAAGGCTGCTTAAATCTCTTGTTACTTTATTTAAAGTAGCGAGAGAGAGCTCTTCTGAAGATATATTATTATTTTTGCCACCTTCAATGGATGAGACGATAGTAATATATTCATCTGCTGCAAGTGAAATAATTGCTCTGTTTTTTCCTTTACTTACTTCTTTAAAAAATAGCTTATCATCGTCCTTTATAAATTGAGTGCTCATTGTGACTTCTACATTTAAATCCGTTCGATCTTTATATCCAACTGATTTACTGGATATAGTTCTTTTATTAACATTATCGATTTTAGAAGAAACCTCATTGTATGCAGTCCATGTGTCAACGTCAAGTGTCAACAACTCGTTCGAGTCGTTATGAATTTTAGACACAATAACATTTTCTTTGGCGGACACGAAAGTATTCATTGAAAAACCACTTTCGGATTGTGCCCGAACTTCTGCATTTTTCATATCTTGTTCATAACGAAACTCTGAAGGGGGAGAAGGTACAGATGGTGCCTTTCCATATAATCCCAATTCATAGATTCTTACTGTTGTTCCTGTATTTTGTTCGGCTTTAGTAACTAACAAGCGAACATATCTTGTCTTGATAGAGCTAGATAGGTTTCTATCTGTTATATTGGCTGTATTTCCTACTACAGCATCCGCATCAAGCCAATCTGAATCCGTTGCCCCCTGAGGATTTTCTTGAGTAGTATACTGAAGTTTAAAATCTTTAGTATTCATGCTGGCAGCTTCTCCACCGGCCCCAGCATGCTTGACTATCCAACGAGAAATATCTTTTTCTTCTCCAAGATCTATCATTGCCCAGTATTTAGAAGATCCGCCGTTATTAGTAGTGGTTGCACACCACTTCGTCTTTACATTGCCATCGAGTAAGGCTCCTCCAAATTGTTCAGGTAAATTAAATGAGCTTACAGTAATATTCTTATTCAAAGCAAGGTTTTCGGTATTACTTTGTCTAATTGTTAATCCTCCAAAGGTTGTATAGCCATATTCATTAATATCTTGTTCTCCAGGTGCTTTAGATTCCCACATATCGCTCCGCGATATATAAATATTCTGTTCATTTCGATCTCCACCCATAAATGCGTAAACTGTTCCGTTACCCATTACTGGTCCGTCTGGACTAACATCTGTATTCCAATCAGAACCCCTAAGAGTATTTTTATCATATATACCTACATATCTGTCTAATATTTTAGAAACTTCTGTCCATCCATCATTAGCTTCAGCTGCTGATGCCTGAGGAATTAGTAATGTACTATTCACAAATAAACTTGAAGCTGTAAGACTTGCAACCATGATTCCAGAAATGAAGCGCTTTATTTTTGACACACTAAACATCTCCTCTCAATTTCTAGTACGTTAGTAGTTCAAAGTTTAAACAATAGTTAACTTGAAGCTCGCGGCATCTCTTGTTCGCCCAAGCTCTTTCCATTCAGAAACAATGCGTCAATTGTACACACTCCTTTGTTGATCGTTATGTCCTGACCCACCAGCAGATTCCCTCTTCAATTTGAATCATAGATAAAATTTTCACGAAAAAACACTGTCGAATTTAAGGAATCCGACAAATCAACGACTGTAAAATATGATTTTTCCTGCAATATCGCAAAACAACCAAAAGACACAATTTATCTCCAATGAAGAAACTATGTGTTAATTCATTAAGATTTCATTATTGTATTTTTCAAGACATACTCCTTTGGCGTTTCCTCACCATCTGATTAGTTAAGGGCTGGCGAAATATCGAGAAATATTGATTCCATTATTCTGCCCGTTAGCTTAACGCCCCACCCAGTCTATGACCTTTAGTTAAGCAGACTTGTGTCGCTCAAAAAAAGATATACTGTTTTCGCTCATTTTATTTAAAGCAGTTTT
>NZ_JBWDNW010000006.1:0-324071 GCF_056269405.1 Paenibacillus sp. J2L1-98
CTTCATGTTGCCGAAGTCTAACACGGAGTTCCCCGTCTAATCTTTCACCCCTTACCAACAGGGCGAAATCCTGCGAATAAGCGAGCATTCGTGAGAAAATTATATCGTACCGAGGGAGTTCAATACTGAAGGGCAGGATAGTTTAGGGAGTGAATACAATGGGTTCATGGGGAGTAGCTATTTTTTCAGATGATGTAGCGGAAACTGTACGGTTTCACTTTAAGGATTTAATTGGAGATGGATATAGTGCTGAACAAGCTACTCAACTTCTAGTCGAAAAATACGCAAAAGAATTAGATGAAGAAGATGATTTGCTTGTATTTTGGTTATCATTAGCTGCTATTCAGTCAAATTTAGGAAGGCTTCAAGATAATGTAAAAACAAACGCAATTAGAATTATTGACAATGAAACGGAGCTAAAGCGTTGGGATGAAGACCCAAAACTCAAAACTAAACGCCAAAAAGTTTTGAGTAAATTAAAGGAACAACTTACCTCACCTCAACCTCCACCGAAGAATGTTCAAAAACGATATGTTCAAAAAACCAATTTAAAGATTGGGGATGCTATAAGTTATCAATTGCTTTCAGGTAATTACATCATTCTAAAGGTAGTTGATGTTATAGAAGAATGGCAAGGTGACACCTATCCTGAATTCCTAATATGCGATTGGAAAGGGGAAAAAATCCCTGAAAGAAAACAAATTGATGAAGTCTCTCTTTTGAATTGGCGGTGGGGTAATGGTACAGAAGAACTTAAGGGACTTAAAATATTCCGTTCGGGAAAAAGAGATTACCCAGAAAAAAGAATTAGTCATGTAGCCGAACAAGTTAATATAGAGAAGGATAAGACGACAAGTTCTATCCTAATACACTGGAAGGAATTTGATGAAACACTTGAAAAATTTTACAACTTGAAATGATGCTGGAATAGATTTTGTTCAGCTAACGGGTACGATAGTTGAACGATCCAGGAGCGGACCGCTGCGGCAACTGCTCCTTTTATTTTATTTCGTTGAAGTAACGGGAGAATAGTTTAATCATCACGCAATTATATCTATATATCTGGTATAGAGAATTGGGAAGTTGTAAATCGTTATATACAATGGGTGGAAAGTATTATTAAAGTGGGTGATACCAACATGACAACTTATGATCAATTTATGAGTAACCATTTTCCAAATTTGATTCTCAGGCCACCATTATTCTACGACTGGAATGTAGGAATTCGATTTGAACTTGGGGATTCAAATGCGTATGATTTAGATACGAATTTCTATATGGAGCGAGTATATAAACGAGCTATTGAGTTATTCAAAGCTATCAATGAGATAAATGATGAAATTATTATTGTTACAAATGCCGTTTTTGCTTATAACCTAAAAAACAAAGTTAAAAGGGTAAGTTTATATCGAAAATACATTAAGAGTAAACACTTGTTAAGAAATCTAAAGCTAAAAGTTATTCCCGATGTCTTTGCAGATGAAGATGAAATACCAGACGAATTAGATAATACTTTTAGATATATGATCAATTGTAAAGTTAATGAGCTAGATTATCTCAATTTAATTAAAGCTATTTGTAACCAAGATGTAGGGATCAAGCCTTCAATTCATCACGATGTTTTCTTTCTCAATATTAGAAGAGGAACAATTTATCATATTTATGATGATCGTGGATGCGATGTGATTTCAAATTCAATTTCAGGAATTAAAGATATTTTTCTTAAATACAACGATTGGATATTAAATTATGATAGGGAATCTATTAATAAAACATTTGATGAAGTCTTCTAAGAAGCCAGCAACAGCATTTAATCGTGTTTTGGGTAATCGCCCCCGAAGATACTTCTAAGTACATGTATCATTAAGCTAACGGGTACGTTAGTTCAATGAAGTACTCTATACAAACGAAAAAGGAGCTGCCGCGGCAGCTCCTTTTTCATCTTCACAAAATGAGGAATTTTGTACAGATGTCGAGCTTAGGCAGTGCCCATTTACTAAAATCCGAACCAAATGTACAAGCATAACCTATCAGTTTCCATAGATTATAGAATACCAAAAAGGAGTGTGATTTAATATGTGGGGTTTTCATAAATGCTGTGAGTGTCATAGACGCTGTGATTGTCATAGACGCTGTGATTGTCATAGTCGCTGTGATTGTCATAGTCGCTGTGATTGTCATAGACGCTGTGATTGTCATAGACGCTGTGATTGTCATAGATGCTGTGGTTGTCATAGACGCTGTGATTGTCATAGATGCTGTGGTTGGTGAAGTACTACTATTTGTTGTACTAAGCAGTCTTGCAATTGGCCAAGTAGTTAACTGCGTTGAGTATGATAACGGGACTGTTCGGTTATTTATGAAGTTGACAGGGTTTGAAATGGAAATGCAACATTTGTTAACGGTGCAGGTGTCATAATAGCCATACCACCAAGCAAAATCACTTTTATTGCCGTTTAATCTCCAAAAAGACGATTACAGCGTAATCTGCCGTAGTCGTCTTTTTCATCATAGGACTACCTCACAAAATAATGATTTTTGTACATATGTAGCTGAAAAGGCGTTATACGAACGGGCAGAATAGTTATAACTAAAGTTTTCCCAAAATAAGGGATTACATTTGATATAATCATCTAAGCAGCTGGTTAACGGCTGTCGTTTTCTCAATAGATGGGTATCTATGCCCCGCAACATGATAACGAGTATATCCAGGATAATACGCGCTACCTCATCGACAAAGAAGAAAATGGAGGAATAAATGAATATTGAACTTGAAAAGCTGATTTATGCTTTAAACCAACGGTTCAAGACGAATATCATCTCCACCGACTGCCAAACTATGCCGTTACAGGGCGGAACTGTGGGAAATGTGTACCTGGTAACGGGGATCGCCGAAACCGTGGATGGCGAAAAATTGCCTTACCATATAGTGCTGAAAATCCAGAACAAATGGGAGCGTTACGGCGATCCGGGTTCATGGCGTCGGGAATATGATCTCTATTCGTCTGACTTGGGAGCGACTTTCTCGCAAGCCCTCCGCTGGCCGACATGTTATCACGCCGAGTTTAATGCCGAAATTAATGAATACCATCTGTGGCTGGAATATATCGATGGCGTAACCGGTTTAGACTTGACCGGTGATATGTATGAAAAGGCCGCGCTGGAGTTAGGGCGCTTTCAAGGCAAGCTGTATGCGGAGCAACCCGACGTGCTGCAGAGCCTGACCAACCTGAGCCATGCGGATCTCATGAAGAATACGTATTTGCATTACAGGTCATGGCCGGTCGTCTACGATTATATACGATCGGAGGACTGCGAATTGCCTCTGCACGTGCGGCAAATGCTCATCGACATTGATGAGCAAGCAGACGAGATATTCGCCCGTATTGAAAAATTGCCCCTCGTGCTATGTCACCGGGACTTCTGGGTAACCAATCTTATTTATGCTGACGGGAATTTCGCGCTTATCGATTGGGATACCAGCGGATGGGGCTACCTGGGCGAGGATCTCGCAAGCCTGATCGCGGATGAACCGGATATCGATCACATGGTCGAACACTACCAGCGATGCATCCCTGCGTATTACAAAGGCTTTTCGGAGTATGCGGATGTATCCCGAATCGCCGATCATTGTGTCTATGAGATAATCCTTCTCGTATTCGGGTACAGGCTTGTGGAGGGGTATCTCCACACAGAGGCTGATGACGAGAAGACGAAGCATGTCCATACTCTCCAAAAAATCTATGAAATGAAGACCATACCCTTTATGGTCACATCTGGTTACATAGCCTAAACTAACGGATAACGATAGCACAATAAGTAATCAGGAAGCAGACACCGCGGGGATCCGGGATCCGAAAAATAGGATGGGGGAATATACTATGAATAAAAAACAACTCCTAGACTACATCGTTTTGAGTTGTTTTATCATGGCTCTTATTTTTATATTAACTAAACATGGCTCAATTGGAATACCAATTCTGATAGCAGGCTTAGGCATCCAGATCTCAATTATCATTTCAAGGTTGAAACAAACAAAGCGAAATTATTGAGCTAACGGGTAACGATAGTTCAACAATATAGGGTTTACATATTAGTTATGTATAATATGTAAACCTCCATGATTTTATGGGATTTTTCAATTTTAGGTCTTGATAAAAGACGGAGTAGCTTGTGAAAAGTAAATAAGTAAACAGAAGCCCACCGACCATAGGTTAGTGGGCTTCGTCTTATTTTGTGATATTGCGATTTGTATTAAACCATGTATCTAAATAATAAGCTGCCGCTCGGGATTTTGGTCTTTCACGGACGCCATTTCCATCTATGTTCCTCTCATTTTTATGCCAAAATATCGTTTTTCATCATGGCACGTGCCTAAATTGAATTTATGATGTTTTGGCATAATAAAACAAGCCCATTTTCACTTTGTTGTAAAGTATGCTTTCTGACACGTTTTTAAATGGGGTATCATTAAGCTCCTATGGAAGAACGCAATTACTTCCATAATCTGTGGTGTCGCGTCGGGTGAGCGGCATGTAAAGAATATGATTTTGTTAAAGGTGTTCACGATGTATTGCCAGAATGGAATTATGAAGAAGAGAGACCAGGGTTTGAGTGAACCGTATCACAAGTAGCGGCGTAAATTGCCAAGAGGGAGCGAACCCCTTATGATTTTGCTAATTGACTCATCTCCAATAGCAGGATGGTCGTTCTCCATTAACTTAGTTTACTGGTTAAACAAAGTATGGTACAATGGAAATGAAGTTTACAAACGCCATTGTAAAGCTGTTACTTTCACCAAGGAGGAGATCCCGATAATGAAGAAACAAGGTTTTAATCCCTATCTCCCTTCGTGGGAATACATTCCCGATGGGGAGCCGCATGTCTACCATAACCGTGTGTATGTGTACGGCTCTCATGACCGGTTCAATGGACATGTCTTCTGCTTAAATGATTACGTCTGCTGGTCGGCGCCCGTGGATGACTTGGCGGACTGGCGGTATGAAGGCATCATCTATCGGAAAACGGACGATCCACTCAATCCGGACGGCCGGATGTGTCTCTATGCGCCGGACGTCACGCAGGGTTCCGATGGCCGTTATTATTTGTATTACGTACTGGACAAGGTCTCCGTTGTATCGGTCGCCGTCTGCGATACGCCGGCCGGCAAATTCGAGTTCTACGGCTATGTGCAGTATCCCGACGGCACTCGCTTTGGCGAACGGGAAGGCGATCAGCCCCAGTTCGACCCGGGCGTCCTGACAGAGGGCGAGCGAACGTACCTGTACACCGGATTCTGCGCCATCGGCGACAAGACCCGCATGGGACCCATGGCAACGGTGATCGGACCCGATATGCTTACGATTGTGGAAGAGCCTGTTTTTATCGCACCAAGCGAACCGTACAGCCAGGGGAGCGGGTACGAGGGGCACGAGTTTTTCGAGGCGTCTTCCATTCGGAAAAAAGGCGATACATACTATTTCATCTACTCTTCGGTTGTCATGCATGAATTGTGTTATGCTACGAGCCGGCATCCGACCCAGGGCTTCGTCTACCAGGGCGTCATCGTCAGCAATAACGATCTCCATATGGATACTTACAAACCGTCGAACAAGCCGATGTATTACGGCGGCAATAACCATGGAGGCATTGTAGAGATTCTGGGGAATTGGTACATCTTCTATCACCGGCATACCAACGGTACGAGCTATTGCCGGCAAGGCTGCATCGAACCGATCGGGTTCCGGGCGGACGGGACGATTCCCCAAGTCGAGATAACGTCTTGTGGGCCCAATGGGGGACCGCTGATCGGCCGCGGGGAATACCCCGCCTATCTGGCCTGCAATCTATTTTGTCAGGACGAGGAGTTGTACACGGGCACACATGGGGCCTGGATGGACGGTCGATTCCCGAAGATCACTCAGGACGGTAAGGACGGCGACGAAGAAATCGGGTACGTTGCCAACATGCGGGACTCTGCGACGGCCGGATTCAAATATTTCGATTGCCAGGGCATCCGTCAGGTCAAAATCAAAGTTCGTGGCTACTGCCGCGGTTATTTCGCCGTGAAGACGGCTTGGGACGGACCGGATCTCGGCAGGATTTCGGTCGACTTTACGAACGAATGGACAGAATATTCGGCGGACATCGTCATACCAGATGGCAAGCAAGCCTTATATTTCACTTATGTGGGCATGGGCAATGCCAGCCTGGCTGCGTTTACGTTAAATTAAGGAATGTGGGGACCCACGGCAAAAGCGCCCGAGCGGCTGAACTGCAGCCAATCGGGAGTTCTCACCCTAGCCTGTGTTTAAATACAGGCTTTTTTTTCGTCGTTAGAGCCCATACGGAGAACCATACCACAAGTAACGGAGAACTATATTGCGGAAGATTACATGAGAAGCCCCTCCCGAAAAATATCGAGAGGGACTTGCTTATTCAGGCTATTTCCGAAAGCATCCCCTTTCCCCCTCGGATCTATTGCACGGGAGCCGAAATTATAGCTTTCAGGTTGTCTTCCTGGTACTTGTCCATGCCAGAGAAAACGGCAGTATAATAAATATCGTCCTGCTTCCACAAGTAATAAGGCAATTTTACTTCTTTGCTGGGTGCGAAGTACACATGGTTCTTGTCTTCATAAGCCGAAATTTCGACGCCATTAATCTTCAGCATCCGAGTGAGCGAGAGCTTGGACGTGTCGAAAAGCGGCTCCTTGCTCTGATAAAGCGAGAAATTATCGTTTACATCATAGATTGAGGAATCGTGCGGTGCGCCATAGTCTGTCCATAGAGCGTCCGTCGCTTGTCTGAACGCATACGCGGTATTCTGATCGCCAGCCCTGAGCAATCTCGAACCACTCAGCTTAAGCCCGGGCAAATCCAACGGGATTTTCACCTTAAAGCCGAGAATGTTCTTCGCTGCAAGCAAATCCTTTTCATCATAAAGAGGAAATGAATTTCCATCTCCGTCGTAGCGGACATGCTGAACTTGCTGCGGGAAAACAAAGGATTGCACCATTTTTGTGAGCTCTTCTTGCGACATATGCTCGCTATAATAATCGATTGCGTACCAAACACTGTCATCCTGCCAGTAGAAGCTTTTGCCCATTTCTGGCCTTTGCTTGTAGCGTCTCCTATCCGTGAATAAAGTGCCTTTGACATTGCCGATCGTAACAGCTTCCTGCAGGTATTCAGGAGTCTCGTTTGCACTTTGGGGAGCCCCCCGCAATTGATTGTGCTCCAACAAATTGCCATTGCCCTTGGAAGCTTTCACCTCTATGATTTGTTCATTTTTTTTACCAAAGTTAGATACAAAAGTAATGGATGCTACATCAATAAGATTGGCATCGTTGGGGCTGGTGAAATTTCTATAATATAATACATTCTCAAACTGATAACCTTCAGGAAGATAATCAGGTATTTTAAAGTTATATTTCGGAAAATCGAGTGCCCGATCGAGACTATGAAACCATCTGAACGAATCGTTGTATATAGGATATAGATCCAAACTAAGGTTTGCTGCTTGGGCAGCAGTATCCAACCCGGTACCCTTCCCGGCATCCGACGCATTGGTGAGCAAGATGGCGCTCAAGACAATAACCAAGAGAATAGCAGCGGCGGATAGCTTGTACGAACCTCTCTTAAACTTGGTGATCATCATCATTCTCCGTTTTGCTTCATATTTGCTGTCCCCAAAATGCGATAGGTTGATCTGAGGAGAGGGTTGTTGGGAAAATGAACGCGACAGCATGAGTAAGGTCATGCCATAGGACAAAGCTTCACGCTCGCCCAGCGTTTCAAGAACACTCGCGTCGCAGGCCACCTCCTGATCGGCTTTCATCTTTCTTACGGAAAGCCACACGAAAGGGTTGTACCAATGCATCCCTACGGAAAGAGCCCACAGGGAGTTGAACCATAAGTCCTTACGTTTGTAGTGAATCAGCTCATGCATCAGTATATGCGTTAGTTGATTTGAATCGGCGATCGTGCCGATATCTTCGGGCAAATAAATCCTCGGCTTCCATAAGCCATAAAGACAAGGGCTGCGAAGATGGCTTGTTTCATAGGCGTATATCTGTTTTTTAATGTTCAGCTTCTGTTTGCACGCCTCAAGAACGGTGAGTACTTCAGCGTCCTCGATCTTTAGGGAGTTTCCGACTCTTATTCTGAAAATCAGTGCGCTAAACAGGTAATATCCACCCAAGCATAGAAGCCCTACAAGCCATACCAGCGAGCCAATCGATAGCCAAGTTAGTCCATCCGTGGTCCCTGGGAAATGGTCTTGAGAAGAACGTATTACGACTGAAGATCCTGGTTCGTCCGCCCGGTTCAGGGTGAACTCGGGAAGCTGTTTTTTTACATCAATATAATTGGATTGAATTTCCGTGCTGGAACCGGTCTCAGTAAAGGGAGTGGGTTGCTTACTCTTCTGATCTGAATTCCATTCCATCGGGAACGTTTGCGGCAGCACATTAAACAGGCTTATCGGACTCTGCGGAGCAATGGGAACCAGAAGCTTAATCAACACAAGAAACCACAATATATGAACAACTCTAGGTTTAAGGTTCTTTTGAAACAGCTTCCGAATCAAGAGTAATAACAATAGGATTACCGTCGATGCCACTGACGCAGTGAACAGAAGAGAGAAGACCGTTTCCAGATACTTCATGACTTCTTCTTGTTCTCCAAGATTTGTTGAAGCTCCTCAATATCTTTCTCCGAGAGTGTCTCTTCTTCGAGAAATTTCGCGCACAGTATCCCTACGGCTCCTTTATAAACTCTATTCAGGAATGAACGATTCTCGGCTTTTAAGTATTCATCATGCGAAACCAGCGGATAGTAGAGGTAGTTCCGGCCGGACTTTTCGAATCGAATCGCTTTTTTCTTGTGAAGCCTATTCAGGAAGGTTTTAATCGTCTGATGCGACCATTGCATTTTATGGGTTAATTTGGAAATTATCTCACTGGCGGACAAAGGCTCTTTTTGCCAGAGGAGCTTCATCACTTCGCTTTCGGCCTCGGTAATGTGTGTGGACTCGTGCATCGTATTCACCCTTCTTGATTTTCTTTGTTTACACTTGTAAACGATATATAAAGTTTACAAGTGTAAACGTAACGTGTCAAGAGTAAATCGAGCTCCCCGAACATAAGAAAGCGTCGCGCACAGTCACAGTTGCAGAAACGAAAGTGGTATGGATTTATTTCTTATAAGTAAAACCTTGCAATTACAAACTTATTTTTCGCCGATAGATCCGTTAAGCTGAACCGTATCATAACCCGCTGAACTAACGGGTAACGATAGTTAAATGTCGAAGGGGCTGCCACGTGGTCGCCCCTTCACTCAACTACCATGAAAGAATGGATTAACTTTCATGCTCTGTGGTGCAGCATAAGAGATGCATGGATGGCTAACGGGCAGGTTAGTTTTTACTATTGTATCCACGCTTGGCGTGGTAAAATTTATGAAAAAGACAAAGGGGGATAATCATGAGCTTTGTACTTTCAACGGCTATTGTTCAAGTGTTATCAATAGTGTTAGTTATAGCATTCATTTATGTCATATTCCTTGTAATTAAAAAACTGAGGAAGTAACTGGTTAGTGTCTTACCCGATCGATCGTTTTCGTTCAACTAACGGGTACGATAGCGCAATGAACATGAAGTGACGGCAGCCAGTGAAATGGTAAGGAGATCTAAAATGGAAAAAATCTTAAAAATAATTAATACCGTTTCTTTGCTCATTCTCGCTTTGAGTTTGCTTTACATTGCCATGCAATTTCCTGACCTTATCGATAGGCTTTTTATGATTGCACAGATGCTAGGTTCTCATTGAGCTAACGGGTATGATAGTTAAATGTGGATTGGGCTCCCTAGTGGCGGCCCTTCTTTCAGCTAGTGGGCTGTATAGTTATAATTATAAATACCCGATAAACGAGCACAACGAGAATGTATCGGCTGATGTTACAAGATTTAAACATGACATTTAATGAAGAAGCAGCAGCGCGGACTTTCTAAGATCCCGAATGGAGGAACTGTCCGGCATGTTACTTTTATCCTATTGATTAACCGATTGCTTCGGCATAGAATGTACTTGTACAAACTATAGAAGTGGGATTGTGACTGAATTCTCAGGCAAGACCCGAAATGATGCGAGAGTGGCCATATTTATGGTACTGCTCATTCTTGCTCATTTTGGGTCTTTTTTTCGTGCGGAAAAGGGACCTTTAGACACGGGCGCAAAAATGATTTTATAACCGTTTACCACCGCCGGATGTCCGTTCTTATCCTGCAGCGGCCAAGTAACCCAAATTATAAACTCCGAAGTGATTTCCTCAAGCGCTTCAGGAACGCAAGGACGAAGTGATCCGTCAGCAGAAACGGAAGGAGGCGCTGGATCGCATGACTGAGCGCAAAGACGTAGAGAAGGAGCGCGAACTGTTGGCTGTACGAGAGGAATACCAGGCGAAGCTGCGAGAGCTATACGCGTAAATGGATCACCTTCGAGAACAGAATGAACAGAAAATCCGCGAGCTTCAGCAGCCAAAGTAAAGCCAGAAAAAAGAGTAACTAGGAAGGTGAGTCTTATGGAGCACCCCCGTAAAGCAGGAAAGATTGAGCTCCGAATGGGTGAAGAGACAAGCTGGGAAATCCGCTCCGCCAGATCCAGGAGATGAAATGGAAACCTGAAAAATATTCGTAATCGAAATTTGAGGAAGTGTTCCATCATGAAAAACAAATGCTACATTGGAATAGTTGTTATTCATAATCAGTTATACGTTACTTATGGCCCTGATTATGATTATTACGTAGAATTGTTACGCATTTCGTCATTGACTGATGTAAAAAGAGACATAGAGGGAATTTCTAAAGAAATGGGCATACCGGTATTGACCGTTTTGACGGTTCAACATTTAAAAGGAGGCTGTCTGATTTGGCCCCGATAGACTGGTTGGTCGCGGATTCTAGGGTTCCGCTAACAAAACGTAGTTAAGAGGGTAGATGCATTTTAAATTTAAGTACGGTAATGTAATTCAATGAATATTGTGTTATATACGACGAAGCAGACGTATTTCACTAGTTTAAACGCTAATTGTGTCCACTTCAAAGAGTTGCCGATATTTAAGGCCATGCGAATATTCAGTATACGCGAGTTTATACAAAGTCGAGCACCCAGGAAAGAAGGGGAGCTATTGAAAGTCTTTCCTCCATTCAGTGAAAGGAGCTGTCATGAACCGTCATTACCAAAAAATGGAATGATCGGGGTCGTTAAATGCTCGATGAAAATAAAGAATAAAAAATAAAGACTCACATGGCGGCGCTGAACTCCCTTCGGTAGTTTAATATGATTAGGGAAGCTAATATTCAGTCTAATTGTTATTTATTTTGCAATACTAATAATAAAGACCAACGAGAAGCAGGGGATTTCATGATTCGAGGAATATCGAAAAAACTTGAAAAATTAGTGGAGAACGTACCTTTTGTTCGAATTGGCAGTTTCCTAATTCCTGTTATTTCGTTAATCATTATGTTTAGAATCCCTAGCCTCGTCTGGGGGATGATCTTCTTTTTCTTTTTGGGGTTATTTTTTCTCGTTGAAGGTATTCATCCATCTGGAACTTGGAGAGCGTGGAAATACATCATCCAATACGCAGCGACTTTATTTTTCATTCCAGAGAACATTCATCCCAAAAAAAAGAGAAATGACCATGATCTTTAAAGTCCTTCACTGAAGTGAGGTTTTTTTTTGCGTTGATTTAACGGAGTGGGAGCGGAAGGGGCATGGCCGTTCAAATAATATAGCTTCTGTTCTTCGGATCTAAAACTAGAACCATACAAGAAAAAGGACATCGAGTGGTTCCTCGCCCGCGGCGGAGGTAGTTCGGCTGTGCGACGGCCTGACTGACGAGGAACTGCGAGACTACTATCCGGATATCCTATGTCGGTGATAGAAATGCATCACCGATCTCAGGAAGTGACATTCGGAACCGGAGCATCCTTGGCCGCAGAGGGGCGAGCGTTGGCCGGAAGCCGACTAGCTGCTCCTGGTCCAAGCGCGATGACAACAGTCGCTTCGCCTATTCGAGTTCCATCAAGAATATGCCGTGCCCCACTCCGGGCTCATCTCCCCTGCGCGCGGACTGGAATGCGATCTTGCGTCCATCGGGACTGACGACGGGGTTTGATGCCTTGTATCCTGGATAGTCGCCCCAACGGGTCAGCCGCTCGAAAGATTTGCTGTCCGGCTCGAGCCTCAGCTTCCAAATGTCGATTGTCTCGTAGCCTTGCGGGTTTGGCTGATCTTTGCTCGATTCCACCAGAATGTAGCGTCCGTCCGGAAAAATACCTTCCGCCTCATTATATTCCTCGGGCACCTTGCGATAGGTGGTCACCTTCCCGGTGTTCAGGTCAACACCGAAGATGTCTGCATAGACGTTGCGGTAGCAGGTGTAGATCAGTTCATTGTCGTTGTTACGGAAATCCTGCACCTCCAGCGTACATTCAGGCTTTCGGGCACGCAGCACCTCCCGCTTGTTCGCAAGCTTGGGAACACCGTCTTTGTAGACGATATCTGCAATGTAGACGACCGATTCGTTCTGTTCGAGCAGGTCGGGATAATTTCTGCTGGTGTTCGCCCAGGCAACTTTCATGGAGTTGCGCGAGATGGCGACCCCTTCCGAAATCTTGTGTCCGAGCGGTACAGCCTTGGATCGGCCATCGCGTTTGAGGACCCACATCTCCTGATCGGCAAAGCGCGTTTTGTCGATATTCTCGAACGTCGGCGCCCCGATGAGAAAGAGATCGCCGTTCGGCAGATATTGCGCCCTCAGATAACCAGCATGAGGATAATGGGTCAGAAGCCGGATCTGCTTTGTCTCCAAGTCGATCTCGAACACATCGCCAAAGCTCTTTTCCATGAACGCGATCTTGCGACCGTCCGGCGACCAGGATGCTCTCTCTCCGAAATGAGTGAGCTGCGTGATGTTCTCCGGAAGATTCTCTTCCGGAGAGCCGCTGCTCTTTGCCGGCGTCTCGTCCGAAGCTGCAGCAAGGGATGCAACAGTCATGATTTCTTTCACGTTTTCCTTCTTCGGCTTGGCCGTAACCAGCGACACAACTATGACTAAGCAAAGCATTGCCAGCAAGTTGCACACAAGCCATTTCTTCATTCCATTCACCTCACCTTCGATAATAATTTTCCTTTGTTAGAATTCGTTTCTTCCTTCGAAGTTATACTAGGAAAAAATTATATTACACGGGAACAAGGTGGAGTGCTTTCCGGCGCTCGAGAAGCGGGATGAATCAAGACCTTCTGCGGGCGGAAGCTGCGATTTTTGCCGCAGTCATTCCTCGGATTGGAGTATAATCTTTTTAAATATGGAGTGCCGCGGCAGCTCCTTTACATTTTCACAAAATAAGAAATTTTGTACATATGGTAGTCGTTAAGCTCCCTCGGAGAACGTTAGTTCAACAACTGGCCTCTTAAGTAGGTGATCAAGCTTTTTGCGATCAATAGTTTAGTGCGCCACGGAGTAACGCAAACAGTACTTAAATAAAAAGGAATTTCTGCCGAATAGGGAGGACTAACAATAAAAATAGGCGCAAACAAAGGGCGGTATGGCCTCCTTGTTTTGCGCCTATTTGGTTTGCTTGCTATGGGAAGCTTACAACCGGATTTTAAATGATTTTTTAGTTAGCGGATAAAGCCATTTTACGCCGCTCGGCGTCAGCGTGTCCGCAACGAGATGGGATAAATAGCCGAGCATGGAGACGATTGCGATACCCTCGATTTGCAGTTGATTTTGCAATCCCCAGCCGATAGCTCCCCAGATGGGTACGGCCCATATCGTATGCGTCATACCGCGGTGCTTCAGCCATGGTACCCAAGCGGCAAACAGCCCGAAGCCGATGAGCCAGTTCATCTGGTAATAATAACCGGCATACATGACGATTCCGCCTACTGCGCTTGCGAGCACATTTCGTATGACGCCTTGCTTAGCGACGAGACCAAGCAGGAAGACAGCCGCAGCAACACCTATGTACACGGGCGAGGTCGATTTTTCAGAAAAGAAATAATAGCAGACGATGCCGGCTAGCAGGAAGCCCGACCAAAGCGTTAACTCGCGGATAAGCTTAGAGAGCTTGCTTAGTTTGGTGCTCAGCATGCTGGGGCCGTCGAGATCGGCGCTTAATGCGGAGAAACCGGCTACCGCAATGAATAGAGCTGCATGTTCCAATGTGAAAGGGTAATAAATGGAGGCGGCTGCACCTACAGCCGCTCCGATTGCCAAATGGGTCTTTCCTGTCATAAATCCTCCTGTGACTGACGATGAATTGATTCTTTTCGATAGACGCTTGGCGTCATGCCTGTGCACCTTTTAAATAAATGGTTAAAAGAATGAATATCCGTGTAGCCGACCATTTCGGCAATGGCGCTGATTTTAAGCTGGGAGCCGCGAAGCAGCTCTTGGCTTTTTTGAATGCGCAAATTTTGCAGGTAGCGGTGAAAGCTCTGGTTCGTATGCTGCTGAAAGAGCCGCTGAAGATGCCGCTCGCTCCAGCCGCTTGTTTCGGCCAGCTTGGCAAGCGTCAGATCTTGGCCGTAGTGCTGATCGAGGTCATTCAGGAGCATAATGAAAGCCGTTTGCTGCGGAGCCGGAGCCGGACTTTTGCGTTCCAACGAACGCTGCAAAGCGATGAGCAGCTGCAGCAGCAAAGTATGCAAATAATCGGATGAGCCGGTTTGCGGCAGTGCATATTCGCGGTGCAGGGACAGAAACAGCTTCTCGAACTGGCCGTTCGTATCCATACAAGAGTAGTACGGAAAATGTCCGCTTTCCATGTCATTCAGAAATTGGACGATGCCGTAATCGGAAGCGAATGAGCTAAGCTTACGCAGCAGCAGCGGCGAGAAAACGCAGTTATACACGCTCAAAGGGTTGCGGGCTTTACTCAAGGAGACCGGCCTGAATACATGCGAAATGCCGATCGGAATGAAAAATATCTGTCCCTTATGCACCTTATGCACTTGGTCTGCAATGTGATGATAGCCGGATCCTTCAGCGATATATACGCATTCGAGAAAATCATGATCATGATAGGGGCTCATCATGCTCTCGCTGGCGCGATTGACGTAAAGCAGCTGATTTTTTTGGAAAAAATGTTCCCCGCGTAACGTTTCAGCAGGATGATTCATGGTAAGCGCTCCTCACGAATGTTTTTCTGCTTTTCTCGAAAATGTCCGGATTGCCGCATGCTATTGTCCGCTTTGCCATCAAAATTTCCGCTGTGCTTTTTTATAATTATAGAGGAAACAGCAGTGGCAAGGAAGGCGAACACGCAAATAATGCGGCCAACGTAATGAGCAGGTAAGGCAAGAGTATTTGCTTCACTATCTTAAGGAGGAATAGATTATGTTCGAAATTATGGGACTGCGTTGTGAATATCAGCAAAATCCGATTGGAATCGGTGTGACTAGACCGCGTATTAGCTGGAGGCTGCAGTCGGATGAAAGAGCGGTAAGCCAATCGGCTTACGAGATTGAGATCGCGGCAGAAGCCGGTTTTGCCGTTGTTATTTGGCAGTCTGGACGCGTGGAATCGGAGCAGTCGGCTCATGTGGAGTTGGGTTCATTCGCCGCTGAGTCGTGTAAGCGTTATTACTATCGTGTCCGGGCGTGGAATCACAAGGGTGAGGAATCCGCATGGTCGGAAACGGCTTTCTGGGAGATGGGATTGCTTAGTCCGGAGGAGTGGGCCGGGGAATGGATTACTGCGCCGCTTGAGCTGCTGCCTGCTGTGGCCGAGCCTTCCCCGATGCTAAGGAAGAACTTTGAGCTAACCGGTAAGGTGAAGGCTGCGCGGCTTTACGCGACTGCTCTTGGGCTCTACGAGCTTGAGCTTAACGGGCAGCGGGTTGGCGACAGCTATTTTACGCCGGGCTGGACGAGCTACAATCATACGCTGCAAACGCAAACCTATGATGTAACGGAGCTGCTGGAATCAGGCGGGAATGCGATTGGAGCCTATCTCGGAAACGGCTGGTACAAGGGGCATTTGACTTGGAATGACCGGCGCTGCTTGTATGGCGACCGGCTGGCGCTGCTGCTGCAATTACGCATCGTCTATGAAGATGGACGGGAAGAGCTGATCGTTACCGATGAGGGGTGGAAGGCTGCTGTTAGCGAGATTCAGCTGTCGGAAATCTATCATGGGGAAACGTACGATGCGCGCCTTGAACGGAAGGGCTGGAGCACGGCTGCTTATGATGATAGTACGGAAGACTGGCATTTTGTAGATACGCTCCGGCACGGGAAGCATATGCTGAAGCCGCAGGTAAATGAGCCTGTTCGCAAGCAAGAGCGTTTAAAACCGATTGCTCTTCTCACGACGCCTAAGGGGGAGACAATTCTTGATTTTGGTCAAAATATGGTCGGCTGGGTTCAATTTACGGTACAGGGTGAAGCGGGGAGGGAAGTAACGCTGCTGCATGCTGAGGTGCTGGATCATGAAGGCAATTTCTATACGGATAATTTGCGTGCAGCGAAGCAGACGATTAAATATGTGCTGAAGGGCGGAGAGCGGGAAACGTATGAGCCGCGCTTCACGTTTCAAGGCTTTCGTTATGTGCAGGTAATCGGCTTCCCGGAGCCGCTTGAGCTGGATGATTTTACAGGCGTGGTGCTTCATTCGGATATGGAGGAGACCGGCAAATTCAAGTGCTCGGAGCCGCTCGTTAATCAGCTTCAGCACAATATCAAATGGGGCTTGAAGGGGAATTTTCTCGATGTGCCGACCGATTGTCCGCAGCGGGATGAGCGGCTTGGCTGGACTGGCGATGCGCAAATGTTCATCCAGACCGCTTCATACTTATCGAACGTTGCGCCATTTTTCACCAAGTGGCTGAAAGATGTCGAGTCCGATCAAGCAGAGGATGGCGGCGTTCCGTTTGTTGTACCGCATGTGCTGAACGAGACAGATATGTCCTCGGCGGCATGGGGCGACGCGGCTGTTATATGTCCATGGACGATCTATGTCTGCTACGGGGACAAGCGCTTATTAGAAGGTCAATATGAGAGCATGAAAGCTTGGGTATCGTATATTCGATGCCAAGGGGAAAATGAGTTTTTGTGGAATACGGGCTTTCATTATGGAGATTGGCTCGGACTCGATGCGAAATCCGGCGATTATGTAGGAGCGACCGATCGGGATTTCATCGCGACAGCCTTCTACGCGTACTCGGTGTCGCTCCTGCAGAAGACGGCGTCAGTGCTGGATAAGTCGGAGGATGCTGCCGAGTATCTGGAGCTGTACGACAAGATCGTATCGGCTTGGCGGGAGGAATTTGTAACCGGTTCAGGGAGGCTGGCGGTTCCGACGCAAACGGCTCAAGTGCTGGCTTTGATGTTTGGTCTTCTTGATGATGCGGCGGAGAAGCGGGCAATTGCCAAGCTAGCCGAGCTGCTGGAGCAAAATAAGTTCCACCTGACGACCGGCTTTGTCGGTACGCCGTATTTGAACCATGTGCTTAGCGCGTTTGGTCAGAACGAGGCGGCCTATAAGCTGCTTCTTCAGCAAACGTACCCATCATGGCTGTATCCCGTTACGAAGGGCGCAACGACGATTTGGGAGCATTGGGACGGGATTAAGGAGGACGGAAGCTTCTGGAGCAAAGATATGAACTCGTTCAACCATTATGCGTATGGTGCAATCGGCGACTGGATATACCGCACAGTTGCAGGCATTCAAACGGTTGAAGCGGCTCCGGGCTACAAGCAAATCGTTATTGCGCCGCAGCCGGGCGAAGGACTTACTTGGGCGGAAGGCAGCCTGGAAACGATGTACGGTACGGTTAGCTCCAAATGGTCCAAAGCGGAGAACGGAACCTTTACGCTGGATGTGACCATTCCGCCAAACACAGCTGCAGAGATTCGTTTGCCGGGAGCGGCTGCCGTGGAGATGGTTACCGAAAGCGGCGGGGCGGTTGGCGCTGCTGCCGGTATAACGGCAGTGACGGACACTGCAGCCGGCGTTTCCGTTAAAGCCGGATCGGGCAGTTATCGATTTGCTTGGCAGACGCTTTCTAGCCGCGATTTGTGTGCGGCAGTGTCAGCAGAATAAAGAATGAAATTTGCGCTTTGCTGCCCGAATCGTTCAGATTCACTCCGCCAACTGAAACATGCTATAATATGCTTTAAGACAAGTATGGTTGGTGGGATGATAATGGACAATCAGGTTGCCGCAGCATGCGATGATTCATGCGCAGGCTCGGAGGTAAACATAGACAATGTCAGAAGCAAATTGATTCCGGAGACGACCTCTGCCCAGCTGGCTGATCTGTTCAAGGCGCTAGGCGATCCAACGCGGGTGAAGATGATACACGCGCTGTTGCAATCAGAGCTTTGTGTGCACGATCTGACGCAGGTGCTCTCCATGGGCCAATCGGCTGTATCCCATCAGCTGCGGCTGCTGCGGAACATGCGTATCGTAAAGCGGAGGAAGGTCGGCAAGACCGTGTTCTATTCGCTGGATGACGATCACGTGGAGCAAATTTTTTTACTGACGCTGCAGCATTTGAAGCATGAATAATCAAATCAAGGCTGCTCTGCAGGGTTAATAACCCGGGAGCAGCCTTTTCTATTTGGCGGGACGAATACCATTAAGTAAAACAAAAAAATACTTGATTTTTAGTAAAATTGACGTATAATTTCGCTCAGTAAGAGAAATCGCTTACAACACTAGCCCGGAAGCATTGCCGCTTGGCAAGCAAATTCCGATTACGCGGGCAGAACCGGCGAATCCTTCTAATGAACAACCAGCTGCATGCGAGGTATGGCGCGATTTGTTGACGCTACGACCGCGGAGGTTTTGTGCCGCTATGACGAACCGATCTTCCCTGCTGCCGCAGTCACGCGCAATACGTTCGGAAAAGGCATGGTTTATTATATCGGCGGCGGCTTAAGCGCAAAGGTGCTCGATGAACTGGCCCATTCTATTGTCAAGGCTCAGGAAATCTGGCATATTGAAAGTGACAAGGGCGTCGAGGTTGTTGTCCGGGAGGCGGGTGAGCGCAGTCTCTGGTTCATGCTTAACCATACGGACAGCGTGAAGACGTTCCGAGGCCAGCAGCTTTGCCCGTACGAGAGCAGGATCGTGGATGCCGACAGGTTATAACGCGGGAGTCCTTCGCTCATGCAGCGCGCAGCCGCAGCCAGCAGGAAGGAACGGTAGTATGGCTACGATTAAAGATATTGCACAAAAAGCAAAAGTGTCGATCGCAACCGTGTCGCGGGTGCTTAACTATGATCCGGGCATTTCAGTTGCGGACGAGACTCGCAAACGTATATTTGAAATTGCGCAGCAATTGAATTACAAGACGCTGCGCCAGCGCAACGGCGTAGCCGTGAAGGAGCGCTACCGCGTCGGGCTCGTGAACTGGTATTCGGACCAGGAGGAAATGCTTGATCCGTATTATTTGGCCATTCGGCTTGGGATTGAACGGGAATGCTTCCAGCGGCAAATGGAACTGGTGAAGCTGTTCATGCCGGCAGAACCGGACAGCAGAGACTGGTCCGGCGAGTCGCTCGACGGGATGATAGCGATCGGACGCTTCGAGAAAGAAGATGTCGACCGTTTTCCGTCAGGCTTTGAGAACATCGTCTTCGTCGATTCTTCTCCTGACGATAACCGGTTCGATTCGGTTGTCATCGATTTGCGAAAGTCGGTTTTCGAGGTCATCGATTATCTTATCGGACTAGGCCATACGGCGGTCGGTTATATCGGCGGGCATAATACGGTGAACAATAAGCGGGTGCGGGATGAGCGCGAGCTCGCATTTATGGAGCGTTTGGCCACGCATGGGCTGTTCGATGCGGAACTGGTGTTTATCGGCGAGCATTTATATTCCGAGGACGGCTACAGGCTGATGAAGCAGGCCATAAGCGGGGAGAAGCTGCCAACGGCGTTTTTTATCGAGAATGATTCTATGGCTGTCGGCGCGCTCCGTGCGCTGCATGAAGCGAAGCTGCGGGTCCCGCAAGACATTTCGATCGTTGGCTACAACGGCATCGCCATCTCTGAGTTTTTGCAGCCGCCGCTTACGACCGTAAAGGTTCATATGGAGCACATGGGCGAGACGGCGGTTGAGCTGCTCGCGGACCGAATGGCTGCCAAGCGGGAAATTGCGAAGAAGATTGTACTGCCGACCCGTCTGCAAGAGCGTGAGAGCAGCGGTAATCCTTTGAAGCAGCAAAATTAAAGGCAGCGGAAGCAAGTAAAGTATACGCGGAGGTGGCGGGCTTGTCATTGCTCTTGAACGGTCAGCACGTATTGCCGGCGGTGCATAAGCTGAAGGATGTGGAGGCGGTTCTTGCCTCCCCTTTTTCGTATATGGTGCTGCTGGGAGGACATTTGGGACAATTGAAAAATATCGTCGATTTGGCGGGTCAGCATGGGAAAAAGGTGCTTCTGCATGCCGATCTGATCGACGGGCTGAAAAACGATGAATTTGCGGCCGAGTTTCTGTGCCAGTCGATCCGTCCCGCAGGCATTATTTCTACCCGTTCCAGCGTTATCGGCCGGACGAAGCAGAACGGGCTGATTGCCATTCAACGGCTGTTTCTTATCGATTCCGATGCGCTGGAGCGCAGCTATACCGTTCTGGACAAGAATCGTCCCGATTTCATAGAGGTGCTGCCGGGCGTCATACCGGACATTATTAGCGAGGTAAAGCAGCGGAGCGGGATTCCGGTCATCGCTGGAGGTCTTATCCGCACACAGGACCATGTCAAGCAGGCGCTTGAAGCGGGAGCATCGGCGATTACGACATCGCGCAAGGAGTTGTGGAAGGCCGCGTACTAGTGCTGGAGCCAAATAGTGAAGGGGGAAAACGAGTGAACAATTATATGTTATCGCTCGATCAGGGCACGACAAGCACGCGTGCGCTGCTCATTGATCGAAGCGGAACGATTGTAGATATGGCGCGCGAGGAGCTTCCGCTCCATTACCCGCACCCTGGGTGGGTTGAAGCGGATGCTCTTTTTATATGGGAGTCAACGAAGAAGGTGATGGCGGAGCTTCTAGCTAAAACAGGCGTTGCACCCGGGCAAATCGCCGGAATCGGGATTACGAATCAACGGGAAACGACGGTAGTCTGGGATAAAGCGACCGGCCAGCCGATTCATAACGCGATCGTGTGGCAATCCCGTCAAACGGCAGGCATCAGTGATGGACTTAAACGAAGCGGATATGAGCAAATCTTTCATTCGAAGACCGGACTGCTGATCGACGCTTATTTTTCAGGCACGAAGGTGAACTGGCTGCTGGAGCATGTCGATGGCGCACGCGAGCGTGCCGAGAAGGGAGAGCTTCTGTTCGGTACGATCGATACATGGCTTATTTGGAATCTGACTGGCGGAGCGGTGCATGTGACGGATGTATCGAATGCGTCAAGGACGCTTATGTTTAACATTCATGAGCGGAGCTGGGATGACGAGCTGCTGCAAATTTTGGACATTCCTAAAGCGATGCTGCCAGAGGTGCGCTCTTCTTCCGAGGTTTACGGCCAGCTTGATGCGGAACTGCTGGGATGCAAAATACCGGTAGCGGGAGCAGCCGGCGATCAGCAAGCGGCTTTGTTCGGCCAGAATGCTTACGATGAGGGAAGCACCAAAAATACGTACGGCACGGGCTGCTTCATGCTCATGAATACGGGAACGAAAGCGGTCGTCTCGGAGAAAGGACTTCTCACGACGATAGCGTGGGAGGTGGACGGCAAGCTTGAATACGCGCTGGAAGGCAGTGTATTCGTCGCGGGGGCTGCGATCCAGTGGCTTCGCGACGGCCTGCAGCTGATCGAATCCGCTTCTGAAACGGAAGGCTATGCAGAGCAGGCGGAATCCTCGGACGGCGTTTATGTCGTTCCGGCATTCGTCGGGCTCGGAACGCCATATTGGAACAGCGATGTCAGAGGTGCGGTATTCGGATTGACGCGCGGAACGTCGAAGGCCCATTTTGTCCGCGCCGTGCTGGAATCATTGGCTTATCAGACGAAGGATGTCCTATCCGTTATGGAGGAGGAGTCGGGATTGCCGCTGCGGTCGTTGTCCGTAGACGGCGGCGCGGTAGCGAATAATATGCTGATGCAGTTCCAAAGCGATCTGCTCGGCGTTCCCGTGGAACGGCCGGTCGTCAATGAATCGACGGCGCTTGGAGCCGCTTATTTGGCAGGGCTTGCGGTCGGCTTCTGGGAAAACCGCGAGGAGCTGGCCAAGCTGAGACAGGTGGATAAAGTATTTACGCCAGCTATGGAAGAAGAGCAGCGCTCTGCTCTATATAGCGGCTGGCATCGGGCGGTTAAAGCAGCCATGGCGTTTGCGCAATAATTATGTTATACTGACGACAAGTTAATAACGGTTGGAGATCAGGAGAAACCACGAAGACCGCTTCCAAACCCATTTATGGGCTGGGAAGCGGTTTGAGTGGTTTTTTTGTTTGTTTTGGATAATTCGTGAACAGCCAAATTATAGGGCATAACATGAATAGATAGTGACCCGGGAGGAAATAAAAATGACAATCAATAAAAATAAAGAAGTTTTTGCGGCGCAAAATCGGGAGCAAGTGCTTGCTGAGATGCAGCGGATGCCCCTTGACGCACTGATCATCGGCGGAGGAATTACAGGTGCGGGCATTGCGCTTGATGCTGCCGCGCGCGGCATGAAGGTGGCGCTGGTGGAAATGCAGGATTTTGCGGCGGGCACGTCGAGCCGTTCCACGAAGCTCGTTCACGGCGGCTTGCGTTACTTGAAGCAGCTTGAGATCGGCGTCGTAGCCGAGGTCGGCAAGGAGCGGGCCATCGTATATGAGAACGGACCGCATGTCACAACGCCGGAATGGATGCTGCTTCCTCTTTACAAAGGCGGCACCTTCGGCAAGTTTTCGACATCGATCGGTTTGCGCGTATATGACTTTTTGGCAGGGGTCAAAAGAAAAGAGCGCCGCATGATGCTGAACGTGGCCGATACGCTGGCGAAGGAACCTCTTTTGAAGCGGGAGGGCTTGAAGGGCGGCGGCTATTATGTGGAATATCGGACGGATGACGCGCGGCTTACGATTGAAGTGATGAAGAAAGCGGTGGAGACCGGCGCTTTGTCCGTCAATTATGCGAAGGTGGAGACGCTGCGGTACGGCAAGGACGGCAAAATAACCGGCGCTTTGGTTAAAGATACGATTAGCGGCGCTGAATATGAGATTAAGGCAGCCAAAATCATCAATGCAACGGGCCCCTGGGTCGATGATATTCGTGAAATGGACGGCTCGAAAAAGGGCAAAACGCTTCGTCTGACAAAGGGCGTTCACCTCGTGTTCGACAAGAAACGATTCCCTTTACGCCAAGCGGTCTACTTTGATACGCAGGATGGACGCATGGTATTCGCGATTCCCCGCGCCGGTAAAACGTATTTCGGCACAACAGATACGAATTATAAGGGCAATACCGTTAATCCGGTCATGACGCTGGAGGACCGCACCTATTTGCTGAAGGCCGTCAACTTTATGTTCCCGGAGCTTAAGCTAGCCGAAGCGGATGTGGAATCGAGCTGGGCGGGACTTCGGCCGCTCATCCAGCAGGAAGGCAAATCGCCTTCGGAAATATCGCGCAGAGATGAAATATTCGTATCGGAATCCGGCCTTATCTCGATCGCAGGCGGCAAACTGACAGGGTATCGCAAAATGGCCGAAACCGTCGTCGATAAAGTTGTTGAGCTGCTCGGGCAGGAAGACGGCGGCGTTAAGTACGACAAAAGCGCAACAAAAACGATACCGATGTCGGGCGGAGATCTTGGCGGATCGGCAGGCTTTGAGCCATTCGTCCGGAAGAAAACGGCCGAAGGCGCCCGTTTCGGCTTTAACAAGGAAGATTCGGCCTTTCTGGCGCAGCGCTATGGCTCAAATGTAGATCAACTCTTTGCGCTGGCGAAAAGCACGGCTTCATGGGCCGATTCCTTTAAGCTGCCGCTTGTGCTGGCGGTGCAGCTGCGGTATTCGCTTGAAGCGGAAATGACGGTTAAGCCGGCAGATTTCTTCATCCGCCGTACGGGCGACTTGTTCTTCCGCATCGGATACGTGCAGAAATGGAAAGGGCCGGTAATTGCCGCGATGGCGGAGCGCCTTAAATGGAGCGAGGAGCAGCGAGCTGCCTTTGCAGCGGAGCTGGAAGAGAAGCTGGTGGAGGCGGTGGAGCCGCTGCGGAGCTAATATTTTGCAATAAGAGTGACCGTCTAATAACGAATGAGGCTGTGAAAATAAGCGGAGGCGCAGAAATGCGTCTCTTTTTGTATGATAAAAGGGATAGCGCTTCTCATTCCCGAATGATTGAAGTTCGATAACTGCCCGTAAGCAAAAGTTGTTGCAACATTGGTATCTATTACATATAATACATTTAATACATATGAGCATGTATTCATATGTTTCTGAGTAATGGGAATATAGAGCTAATGAAAAACAGAGTTATGAAGCAGACTATTATCGTTTGTTTGCGGAATGGATCGGGGGAGAACTGATGAGCGGAGCACACGACGACAATAAACAAGGACAAAGGATAAGTGCAGCAGCAAGAGGCAGGGATAAACAGAGTAATGAGCATCTTCATTCAGAAGGGGAATGCTGTCATGCGCATGAGCATGACCAAGTTGGACACGAGCATGACCACAACCATAGCGGTAGCGATCATGATCATAGCGGAAGTTGCCATGACCACAACCATAGCGGTAGCTATCATGATCATAGTGGACATTGCCATGAGCATGATCATAGCGGAAGTTGCCATGACCACAACCGTAGCGGTCGCGACCATGACCATAGCGGACATAACCATGAGCATGGTCATAACGGTCACGACCATACGCATGAAGGCTTAAAGAAGCCGCAAGCAAAGGCGGTCAAGCATAGTCACAACCACCATTCGCACGGGCATCATCATGGACACCATCACGGACACGGTCACGCCCATGGCCATCACGGGCACTCGCATGCGCCGAATAATAAGGCAGGGCTGCTGATCGCACTGATCATTACCGCAGGAATTATGCTGCTGGAGTTTGTTGGGGGCTTGGTAACGAACTCATTAGCGCTTTTATCGGATTCCGGACATATGCTTAGCGACACGGCGGCGCTTGCGTTAAGCTTAGCGGCCATGTGGATTGCGGTACGTCCGCGGTCGTCCAGTCGGACCTACGGCTTCCACCGCTTTGAAATATTGGCTGCCTTGCTGAATGGCGTTACGCTATTTGTCATTGCCGCTTTCATTATAGCCGAGGCGGTCAAACGGTTCGGGGAGCCGCCAACCGTAGCGAGCGGCACGATGATGATTATAGCAGGTATTGGTTTGCTGGCTAATCTTGCAAGCGCGTGGTTTCTTATGCGGAAGGCCGATGTGAAGGACAATTTGAATGTCCGCAGCGCATATCTCCATGTTATCGGGGATGCGATCGGCTCGGTGGGCGCGATTATTGCCGGTAT
Source organism: Paenibacillus sp. J2L1-98 (assembly GCF_056269405.1). Lineage (NCBI taxonomy): Bacteria > Bacillati > Bacillota > Bacilli > Caryophanales > Paenibacillaceae > Paenibacillus > Paenibacillus sp. J2L1-98. The sequence goes on from NZ_JBWDNW010000006.1 coordinate 25,509, forward strand.
CCTGATGTCTTTGTTCTCCTGGTATATTGCCGATCCGATTATCAGCGTTATCGTGGCGGTGCTTATTTTGAAAAGCGCGTGGGGAGTTATCAAATCAACCGTCCATATTTTAATGGAGGGAACGCCTGCTAATGTGGATGCCGGGAAAGTCGAGGAGACGCTGCTCCTTATTCAAGGAGTAAAAGAGGTGCATGATCTTCATATTTGGACGATTACGTCAGGCCTCGATTCCTTAAGCTGCCACCTTATCGTCGAGGACAGCGCCGATTGCCAGTCGGTTCTGCAGGAAGCGATCGGGCAAATTGCCGAACAATTCCAAATCGAGCATACGACGATACAAATCGAGAAGTCGCAGCTGAAACATCCGGCTCTGAAGGTATAGAGGCTTCTAAGCTAAACGATCTCCACCACTGCAACTTAGAAGCTCATTTAGTTCGATTTCAAGCAACTAATTGTGCCTACCGTATGGTTGACCGCCGAATAGTTCGATTTTGTCGACTTATATCGGGTTTTTCAGAAGAGCAATAAAAAAGAGGGCAAATAAGTCGACAAGATCGACTTATTCGCCTTTTTTTACGTTATAACTCGGATTAGTTCGATGAAATCAATTTAATCGGTTTGCGCCATTTCATCTGTTTGCAACAGCCATCATCTCTACCGGGCTAACTATGTCAGGAAAGAAAAAAACGTTTAACTTCCTGCCAGTTGTTCACTCTTTCATATCCTGTTTCATTGCTGTTATGCGGTGCCGAGAATAAGATCCCTTGACCTTTAAAATATTTGAAATGCCTCACATTATCATCGATCAGATAGTCTGCATTCAGAATGCTTTTATCCCCGCAAAACACGAAATTCATCTCATTCAAAAAACCAAAATGTTCTTTCAGCCAATCGTATTTCGCCGTAAAGGAAGTTGGAAATTCCATAGCGGCAGTCGTAATAAACACCTCATAGTGCTCGGTCAATTCTTTTATCACTTGCTGGCTGCCTTCCATTACTTTTAAATCACGAAAAAAAGTCGGGTCTTTCAAGTAGTTGAGAATTTCAGTTTCTAAATGCGGACGCAGTACTTTAAGATGCGTCCCCATTAAGTCTTGAACCGTAATATTCTCATTAAAATCACGGTTAAAAAGCTGCAAATGTTTATGGCCGGCATCAGCGATTACTTCGTCCATATCAATGGCAATTCTCTTCATGAGCATTCAGCAACCCTTCCTTAATCAATTGTAAAAACGTATAAACGCGTAATAACAATTACTTAAATACGATAATACAATTATAAAAAAGCATAGTCAAGATGTTTCAAATGTTAAATGACGATGGTACAATTAATTTCGTGCAGGATCTAGCATATAAGCATGATACCATGTAATGGAAGAACCTGGATTGATTTTGAAGATGAGGAGCGTATATATGCTTAGGGAAGAACGCCATCAACATATACTCGAAATGCTAAATAGAGATAAAAAAGTAATCGCAACGGAATTAAGCGAAAAATTAATGGTTTCAGAAGATACGATCCGCCGTGATTTGCGGGAAATGGATCATTTGGGTTTGCTCCACCGCGTGCATGGCGGGGCACTTCCCAAACCGCCTTTAGCGGTACACTATGAAGACCGGCAAAAAGACGCGGTTGAAATCAAGGAGCAGCTTGCAGAAAAGGCAATCTCCCTTATTCATAAGGGGCAGGTTATATTAATGGATGGAAGCACTTCAAATCTTAGGGTGGCGGAACGGCTTCCCGCTCACTTAGAGGTTACTGTGTTTACGAATAGTCCGCCAATTGCAATCGCATTAGCATCCCATCCGAAGGCCGAGGTCATTATGATCGGAGGCTCCCTGTTCAAAGATGCATTAGTGAATGTAGGTGTGGCGGCTATAGAAGCCTTAAATAAAGTGAGAGCAGATCTTTACTTTCTCGGCGTCTATGCGATCCACCCGGAAATCGGTATGAGCACGCCTTTTCTAGACGAGTCCTACATAAAAAGACAAATGATCGCATCCGCAGCCGAGACAGTAGGGCTTGTCACTTCGGCGAAAATGGGCACCTCATCGAGCTATGTCGTAGCGCCTGCAAGCTCGCTGACTTATATGGTGACGGAGAAGCAAGTACCGGACGAGACGCTCCAGCCTTACCGCAATCTCGGCGTAACCATTATTCAAGGATAGCCATTCGCAGCTTAACAGCACAAAAAGGAGCAATCCGGAAGATTGCTCCTTTTTGTGCTGTTTAATGATAACTACCGCGTGGCAGCTATCGACTTCGCTTTGTACACCTGCGAGCCGACTAAGAAGGATACGACGCCCCATAGCAGCATAATGCCGATCCCCATCCAGAACGAACCGGAGGCTACGCCTGAGGCGTATATGAGGCCGTCCCGCATCCCGTCGACGAAGTAGGTGAGCGGCAGCATTTGCGTGACCGGGTGCAGCCAGGCCGGCAATGATTCGAGCGGGAAGAAGACGCCGCTGAGAAACATCATAAGCATGCTTGCGATGTTGGCCATCCCCATGTAAGCTTCCATTGTTTTGCTGAACGAGGAAAATAAATATCCCATCGCATTAAAGACGAGTCCGCCTGCAAGAAAGGCAATGATCAAGCTGAACACGTTAATATGCAGATTTGCGCCAAAACCGTATACGCCAATCAGCGCTAAAATAATAATTTGAATGACCCCGAGCAGAAGCCGGACGAGCATGCTGGCCAGCCCGTAGAGGCCCATTTTGGCAGGAGTCATACGCAGCCGCTTCATTAATCCGCGCTTGCGCATCTCGACTAAATCGACCATGCCGAACAGTCCGCCTTGCGCGACGGACAGCCCGATCATACCCGTGAGCAGGAAGTCCGCATAATTCAAATCGTCTGCGCCCGAGGAGATGGAGCTTGTCATTAGGCTAAACGTAGGCGCAGCCCCGGCTGCGGCCCAATTCGCCTGCTGAATAAATTTGTCTAATATGCCGGCAATCGCTTGCGTAGTAGCGCTTTGCTCATCTGCCTTGTTCACGACAAGCTGCATCGTGGCGGCTTCAGCCGATTCAGGCAGGATGATGAGCGCATCAATATCCTGTTTCTCAACGAGCTTATTGCCGGTCTCTATGGCGATAGGCTGCTCTTCCTTGAACTCGAACACCGGAATTTGCCGCAGCTGCTCAAGCAGCATGCCTGAAGTCGAATTTGGCTGCGAATCGACAACGGCAATCGTCGCTTTGAAGCTGTCGCTTGAGCCGCCCCCGAATATAACCATAAATAACACCATTAAGATGACGGGGAAAAAGATATTCCAAAACCATACCTGCTTCTCGCGAAACATCATTTTGATTTGAGCGGTGAACATTTTGGAAAATTGCTTGGCGCCGTTCATTTAATCCCTCCATTCCTTGCCGGTGAAGGCGATGAATACGTCTTCCAGACTCATCTCGCGGATCGAAATTTGTTCGACCCGGTAGCCGCGGTCCTTCGTAAAGCCGAACAGCTCATAGAGCGTCTCTTCCGGCTGCGTCGACCATAGCTGGAGCGAAGCGCCCTCGCGCTTCGTCTTTACGACCGTAGGCTGAAGAAGCGCCATCTTCTCCGTCTCGCCAGCAGCGGCGGCGCCGTCAAGGAAGGTGAGCCGTACCTCGCGTTCCTTCGTAAGGCGATCGATTAATGCGGCTGGCGTGTCGAGTGTGACGATCTTTCCTTGATCGACGATGCAGACGCGGTCGCTCAGCTTCTCGGCCTCTTCCATGTAATGCGTCGTAAGGATGGTCGTTTTGCCGAGCTCCTTCAGCTTGAGAATGATGTCCCAAATATTTCGCCTAGCCTGCGGATCGAGTCCGGTTGTCGGCTCATCAAGGAAAATGATCGTCGGGTCATTAATCATCGCTAGGCCGATAGCAAGCCGCTGCTTTTGGCCGCCGGATAGCTTCTTGACCTGCTTGCTGCGCTGATCCGTTAAATTGATCATCTCAAGCACCTCTGACGCAGGCCTCGATTTTGGATAGAAGGTCGCGAATAAATCCAAATTTTCTTCTACCGTCAACAAGTCGAACAAAGCGCTCGATTGGGGCTGCACGCCGATGGATACCTTGATTTGCTCGCTATTTCTCGCCCAGCTGAGCGGTCCGAACTGAATTTGGCCCGAATCTGGAGCCTGCAGCCCTTCAATCATTTCGAGCGTGGTTGTCTTGCCGGCACCGTTCGGCCCGATAATTGTAAACACTTCTCCAGGCTCTACCGAGAAGCTGATGTCTTCCACGGCGCTAACCGTACCAAACGATTTTTTTAAATGGCGCACTTCCAAAACAGACATTAGAATAACCTCCTAAAAGTTTTGTGAAGCAAAACAGACTTCAGGAACGGAAGCTAAATGTTTTATTTCCTACAATTGTAAAACAAAAACATTTTATGAGAGTACCGCCTTAAGCATGCTTTTGCTCTCGGTCTGGAGGAGGAGGGGGAAGACGACCGACATCATTTGATGTAAAATAAACCAAGTCATTGACGATTGCCCCAAAAAAACATATATTGATATCATTAATTGAGAATGATTATTATTTAGTTGATGAAAAGGGAATGTCTCAAAAATGCGAATAAAATGGATCATACGTCTGTCGGCTGTGCCCTTGCTTGCTGCTTTTATATGGATGACATGGCGGTGGTTTGATAAGGATGAATGGCTCGGCGATCTATTGCTGCTCGTTAAGCAGCCGCAGTGGCTTATGTTTATGTTTACGGCCTATTTGCTGTCGTTTATTCTGAAGGCAGAGGCATGGCGGAGATATACGGGATCAAACGAGCGCTTAGCAATTTTTTTCCATGGAATCATCTACAGCCTGCTGGTCAACCATCTGCTGCCGCTCAAAGTCGGAGACATTGTGCGTACCGGATTTTTGATGAAAACGGCCCGTAAAACGTGGGACGAGGCGCTGCATTCGGTAACCGTCATGCGTTTGCTCGATATGCTCACTTTATGCCTGTATGCCGGCGCAGGCATCCTTATGCTCGGTCTGCCTACCTCATGGCTATGGGTTGCCGTATTGCTGGCTGCCGCTGTTCTGCTGGCCGCTATCTATAAGCTGCCCGTTTTAAAAAAAATGCCGCTTATACAGAAGCATCTGGCGCATTTCAAAGCTGCGATGCTTTCGGGAAAGGGGCTGTTTATTTTGGCCGCTATTGCGGTGAGCTGGATTTTGGAAGCAGGCATCATTTACGGTATCGCAAGCATACTCGAGCTGAAGCTTGGTGCTGCCTCTCTCGTATGGGCCAACAGCATGACGATTGCCGGGCAAGTATTTCATATTACGCCTGGAGGTATCGGCACTTACGAGAGCACCTTAAGCGGTTCGCTCGCCATGCTCGGTATAAACGGGAAGGAAGCTTACGGGGCGGCGATCTTGTCGCATGCGTTCAAATTCGTGTTCGCCTTCGGTATGGGGGCTAATTCCCTGCTGCGCATGCCGCTCGGCTGGCGGGAAGCGAGAGCCTGGATTAAGGAAAGAAAAATAGGATAAAGGAATGAATTCATTATGAAAAAGGCATCGCCATTTGAGATTGTAGCTGCGAGATGTTGGAATCTATTAAACGAAGGGAAGCCTTTCACCCCGATTTTTGTGCTCGGCGTATTTATGCTATACCGCATAGGAGAGTGGTCGGACACGCAGTTCTGGAGTGCAGCAGGGCTCGGGCTGTTGATAACACTACCCTTTTTTGTTATTTATTACTGCTTTGATTTTCCTCTCCTCCTCCGCAATTATTTATGGCTGCCGCTTATAGCCGCGCTGCTCGTCTGGGATCATGGAAGCCTCTCTCTTTATTTGCTTGCGCTCGGACTTTTCTATTTCTTCACCGTCTATTTTTGGGGGACATTCTATTACCATTTGCGGATCGGCACATCGTGGTGGAATTTCACCCGTTTCTGGAAGCTGGTCTTGAAGAACAGCGACTCGACCAGCGGCAACGCGCAGGAGCAAATGCCGAAGTTTTTGCTGCTGCTGCTCGTATGGAACCATTTTTACGATGTTTTTTATGCTATCGGTTCATCTGATGCCTCTGCATCCGCGGCTGACTTGCATTTGTTAACGTCTGCTGTTTTTGCTGTATGCCTATGGCTGTACAGCTATGTGCTTCATGCCAATCTGTTCGACTGGAAGCCGGCTGAGAATGCCCCGCTTACAGACAAGTCAGGCTGGCCAGAGAAAGCGGTAAACGAGAAAGTGATCGTCATCGTCATTGACGGCATGCGCAAGGAACGGTTCGAGGATGCGAACGCGCCTTTTCTGAAAAAGCTTAGAGCCGAAGGCACCGAATATACGCAGATGGAAACGGTCTATCCGGCGCGTACGGTCGTATGCTTCTCTTCCATGTTTACAGGCACATATCCGCGCGAGCACGGTATCCGCTCGAATATGGTGTGGAAGCTGGGCATCAAGGTGGAAAGCATCTTTGATTCGCTCCGCAAGGTGGGGAAAAAAGGAAGGCTGCTCGGCATCGCCCATCTGATCGATTCGATGGGCGATGATGTGGAGAGCGTTACGGCCGTCATGCATAACGACGTCGCGGACCGGAATATTATCGAGCGCGCCAAAAAAATCATGGCAGAGCAAAATCCGGATTTGCTGGTAGCTCAGCTGATCGGCGTCGACCAAACCGGACACAGCCGGGGCGTCTTGTATGATGAATACGTGCAGAAGATCGAGGAAGCTGACCGTTTAATCGAAGAGTTCGTGGGCTGGCTGGTAAGCCGCGGCATGATGAACAATACGACGCTGCTCGTGTGCGCGGATCACGGACAGGCTGACGGCATCGGCGGACACGGTCATCTTGACGAAGGGGAGCGGTATGTGCCTTTCTTTCTGCACGGCCCCTTCATTAAGCAAGGCTTGCGCATCGATGAGAAGCATTCACTTATATCGATTGCTCCTACTTTAGCTTATTTGCTTGGAGCTCCGGTCCCAGGCAGCAGCAGAGGCACTGTGCTGTCGGAGGCCATGAAGACAAAATAATACGGGAACGGGAAAGGAATCCATCATGGACAAACAGAAGATCGTCGTCTTCATGCCGGCGCACAACGAAGAAAGCAATATCGCAAGCGTGATTGCCAGAGTCCCGCGAAATTTTCATCCGCATTATACAGTAGAGGTGCTGGTTATCGATGACGGCTCTACCGACAACACGGCGGCAGTCGCGAAACAAGCGGGGGCCGACCGTATTATTTCCTTTCCGGGCAATCGCGGCTTGGGGGCCGCCGTTCGGGAAGGGCTGGCGGAATGCTGCAGAATGGATGCCGCGATCGGGCTGATGATCGACGCCGACAATGAATATCCGCCGGAGCAAATTCCGGACGTCATCGCTCCGATCATCGGCAGGCGGGCCGACTACACCTTCGGCTCGCGATTCAAAGGACAGATTCGCGGAATGAGGCTGCACCGCAGGCTGGGCAACTATGTGTTCACTCTGGTGCAGGCTTTGCTTCTCCGCAAATGGATTTATGACGGACAATCCGGGATGAGAGGATTTTCCCGGGAAGCGATGGAGAACGCCGAAATTATTCACGATTACAATTATGCCCAGGTACTTACGATCAATCTGATCAGGCAGGGATTCCGCTTGGAGGAGGTTCCGATCTCTTATCAGGTGCGCACGATGGGACAATCGTTTATTAAGTTCCGGGAATATGTAACCTCCGTCATCCCCGCGATTTATAAGGAAATGAGGCGTCCGCTGCCCGGAAGAGAGGCCGGGAAGGCTTTGCGCCGCAAGGAGCGGGCCAGCCTATGAGGCGTGCGGCCGTCCAAGCAGGCACGGCGTTATTGGCTGCTGCAGTCATTCTTGTATTCGTCTATATGTGTCTGCGTTATGCCAGTCCAATAGCGCGTACATGGGACGAGGTTGATTTTGCGCTTGCCCTGCACCGGTATGATTTGCTCGCTATGCAGCCGCATTTTCCCGGCTACCCTTACTTTATTCTAGGCGCCTCCTTTATCCACCGCTGGATTGAAGACCCCGTTCAAGCCTTGTCCGTATTCAACACGCTAGCGGCGTTAAGCTCAGCCATTCCGATGGCGCTGCTGGCGCGCCGCTTTACAGGGGCCGGAGTCAAAGGCTTGTTGTTTGCCGCGTTTGTCTTGACGAGTCCTTATTTGTGGCTGATGTCTGCGCGCCCGATGTCAGAATGTGCCGGCATTGCCGTGCTATGGTGGTATTTATGGAGCATCAGCGCAGCATTGGCGCGTCCAAAATCACTAGTCCGGCATCTGCTTCCGATGCTGATGTTCGGGCTTCTGATGGGGACACGCCTGTCTTTTTTTCCATTTGGGCTTGCGCTCCTGCCGCTTTGGATGGACCAATACAAGCAGGGCGGGAAAAAATACAAACGGCTGGCGCTGTCCGCTGCGGCTTTCTTGTCGGCTGAGCTCGTCTGGGTCGTCGGACTGGCGTTGTCGGAGGGAACCATATCCGGCTTCTGGAAGCTTTCCCTTGCATTTGTGGAAGGCCATTTCTCGGAGTGGGGAGGCGGAATCACTTCCTCAAGTATGGCATTTGGCCCGCGGATACTAAAGCTGATCGGGTCTAATCTGATTGAGAATGCGCTGCTTGGCCGATCCTTAATCGCCGGCATCCTGCTTGGGCTGCTTCTGCTCGCTACGGCCGCAGGACGTTGGCAGCGGAGTGATGGGCAGAGAAGCCTCTCTTCTATAGACGGCGATCATGACAGCCCAGCCCGGGAGAAACAGCCGATATCGGAAATGGAACAGGCAAAACGGTCCTATTATGGATGGCTTACCGCATGCACCTTGTTTTATTTCTTGTGGGCGTTTTTCGGTCAAAATATCGAGAAGCCGCGCCACATTGCCCCAATAGTCGGTCCGCTGCTGTTTTTTATCTACTGCACGGCGATAAACACCGCTTCATCGATTTGGCGAGATCAGCCCGCGAAGCCATCCCATCGTACATTTGCTATTCCCATGGTCATTTATTCTTTGCTGCTTGCTCTGATTGCCGTCCAGATTGTGAACGGGGCAAGCCTGCTTCAACGTCAGGCTGCCGAGGTTCCGGCCGTGTATCAGCTTCACCGGTATGCAAGCGAGCTAAAGGAGCCTTTCGTGCTGTACACTTGGGAGGAGACACGCGTGCTGCAATATTTGGAGGCCGGATACGAGCATGAGCGGATTTTCACTTATGAGTATTTTAAGGCGACAGCGGCAGCTGGCACGGAACGACGGGTGCTGCTTACGGATCATGTCGTGCAAGGATTCGAGCAGCAAGGACAGCCTGTACGTGAACAGGTGAAGCCGATCGCACAGTTTCATTCGGATCCTTTATTTGATCCGGTTTATGCGGATATCACCTTATACGAGTGGGCCTTGAAATGATGACATCGTCATCATTTTTTTATTTAATCAAATTGTCGATTATCAATCCAATATGCGAATGGCGAGGCACTCCATAAACGGGAATAAGCCCGATTTTTTGAAAACCTGAATGTTTGCTGAAAAAAAAGTTCACATAGGTATTGACGTTATCGTCGATAATGATTATCATTACACCTTGTAGGTGAGAATTATAATCAATGAGAGGTGATGAGATGAAACGTTGGCTGTTATGCGTTCTTCTCTTGGTTACTGTAGCGTTATATATCGCACCGTCCCAAGCGCTGGCCTATTCTTACGGGGATGCCAATACGGAAGAGATTGCTGAAACATTCAAATTGGTAGAAGCGAGTTTAGCAGGCGCATCGCCTAATTGGAAGTCTGCGGAAGAAGCTTATAAAGTACGGAGACCGGAAATTGTATCGCACTTCGGCGAATCGGTGGCGGTAACGCTCGATAACAATTTCAAGGACAAGAATGCCAAGCTTACCATATCCAATTTCAAAGCTGTGCTCGTAATGAATCTGGATCGACGCTTCACTTATGCGATCAAGGGATTCGACGATTATGCCCAAACGAAGCTGCTGCTCGCGAAAGCAAAAGCGACGTTTGATACATTGAAGCCTTATGTCGGCTCTAAGTCTGATGAAGTAAATGCGGCATTCGATGAGGCTCTTGAAGCGCTCGGAAATCCGGGACTGTTCGGAGTCGGCCAAAAAGCAGCGGAGCCCGATGTATTTAAGAAAAAGGTGAATTACATTTACGGCGTCGTGAAGCCGCTGTTTCCTTACAAGGCTTCCGCAAAGCCTGCGGCGACCGCTAAGCCTGCTGCAACGCAGAAGCCTGCGGCGACCGTAAAGCCTGCCGCAACGCCAAAGCCCGCAGCAACACAGAAGCCTGCGGTGACCGCGAAGCCTGCTGCAGTGCAGGAGACAGTCAAACCGACGGAAGCCGCGGAAAGTGAAGCGCCTTCCGCAACTCCGGCTGCAGATGAGGAAACGGTAAAGCCTTCTGCAGAAGCTGATGCAACAGCAACTGCAGAAGCGGCTGCAACGCCGGCGCCTGCCGAGAGTGAGACGGTGGAATCTGCAGAGCAGGATGCAACTAAAGCGGAAGCAGCTGCGTCAGAAGGCAGCGGCGTAGTCGAGGAATCCGGTAAGGAGCTTGCAGCGCATGCACCGATGGAGCATGCCGACAAAACGAATCCTTTGGTAACCGTTTCGGTTATCGGCGGTGTTGTATTGCTGGCTGGCGCAGGCGTTTGGCTTGCCCGCAAAAAGAAATGGTTATAAAAAAAACTTTGGGAGAGATTAAGATGCGCAAATGGTTTGCAATGATTTTGAGCGTTTCGCTAGTGCTTTCATCCTTCTTCACACTAGGTTCAGCCGTAAGTGCGGAAAGCAAGTTCAAGATTACCGAAGATGCGGCTATCGCTGCACGGATCAAGGCTTTCGCTGATATTAAAGCATTATTTACAGACAATACCGATTTAAACGCAGTAAAGAAATTTTATGTAGATAACTTCCAAACCGAAGTAAAACGGATCGATACGATAATTAAACCTGACGACCCGAAAATCGATGAGAACATTGTGCTCGTGCTGGACAATGCGATCGCAGGCTCTTTGAATGTGAACCAAGCGAAGCAAGCTGTCGATAAAGGATTGCAATGGTATTTCTTCTTCGCTCTTCGCGATCTTGTCAGCACTCAAGTTAGACCGGCTCTCAAAGATGGCGACTACGCGACGGCTCAAACGGCGTTCGATAAAGTGGTACAAATTTATGAGGGCGTTTTGCAAGCTACAGTTGTAAAACGTGATGCTACCTTCAGCCTACATATGGCCGATATTCTAAACGGCACGATTGAGCAGCTGTTTAGCGATCTTGCAAACCAGAAAGTGGATGATTTCAACGTTCACCGTCAAGTGCTTGACAAAACTTTGATTAAAACCTATGCGCTTGCCGCTTATACGTATGCGAAAAACATCCCGACGAAGCCAGTTGCCGATCAACCGGCAGCGATTACTGAAGGTTACTTCCTGTTCATGCCGGTATACACTTACTTGAAAGGCGGCAGCCCGGAAGACGCTGATTATATCCGCAAAGCATTCGCTTCGGGAGATGCCAAACAAATCAACACGGTAAAAATTCAGGATGCAATGCAGCGTACGATGATCGGAAAAGTGTCCGAGTATGTAAACCAGGCTTTCGTTAAACTGGAAGCAGGAGATTTGCAAGGTGCCCGCGGTTACGCGATGGAAGGCAACATGTTCCTTTCGGCTCAAGAAGTGTTCCTTGGTCCTGAGAAATATGCGGCAGCGGCGGCATACGCTCAGCAATTCGCTGATGCGGTAGACAAATCCGATCTTGCGTCCGCTAAGAAGTATGGTTTCCAAGTTCTGAAGTTCCTGGTCGTTAAAGACGGCGTACAATTGAAAGTTAACGTTAAAAACTATCAAGTGAACGGCAAGGTTGTTACTGCGGTTGCTGCGCCTTACATCAACCCGAAAACGAGCCGTACGCTGGTACCGGTTCGTGTAATCGCAGAAGCGATTGCTGCAGAAGTGAAGTTTGATGCAGCTTCCAAAACAGTGAGCATCGTGAAAGACGGCAAAACGACTGAAATTAAGATCGGATCGGATCAAGTTGTCCAAGACGGCAAAGTAAATGCGGATGTAAAGCTGGATCAGCCGGTTCTCGTAAAAAACGGCAGATCGTTTATCCCTCTTCGCGCTGTAGCGGAACTGTTCGGCAAAGGTGTATTTTATGATAAGGGTGAAATCATTATCCTTCGCTAAATGAATCAAAACGGATGAAGAAGACACTTGCGCCATATGGCGCAAGTGTTTTCCTTGCAAATATGCTAGTACAGAGCAGGAGATGGAAACATGGATTTACAGGCGTTTTTGATCACGTTTCGCGAGGCGCTGGAAGCGATTTTGATCGTTGGGGTTATACTAACGTATCTGACCCGGATTGAGCAAACGCGCTATCATAAATGGGTTTGGGTCGGCGTGCTGCTCGCTTTGGCGGCGAGCTACGGCGTTGCGCTTGCCTTCCAGATCATTTTTACCGGATTCGCGAGCATAGGCAGCCAAAACTATTTGAAAATCGGGATTATGCTTGTGTCCTGCGGATTATTGACCCATATGGTGATGTTTATGACCAAGCAGGGCGATATGCAGGGGAAAGTTCAAAATAAAATCGCTGCCATATTAACGGTCGGTGGCATCATTAATATGGTCGTGCACTCGTTTCTCGTTGTGGTGCGCGAAGGGGTGGAAACGGTCTTTTTCTTTGCCGCGATTACAGGCGGGGATATCCAGAAGGCGCTGCAGAGCTGGGGTGCGCTGGGCGGCCTTATTTTGGCTTTCGCTGTCGGCTTTTTATTTTTCAAAGGCACCAAAAAGATCAGCCTCCGCACGTTTTTCCGGATCACCTCCGTATTTCTTATGATGATCTCGGCGGGGCTTCTCGTGCAGGCAGTCGGTATTATGCAGGATCTCGGCATCTTGGGCAGCGTTTACCGGACGGCGGGAGGAGAGATCGGAGAAGTATATAACATTACGGCGTTTATGCCGGAGCATCCGATCGATGAAATGCAATATGTTCGTGACAACGGCAGCCAACCGCTGATCAACGGCCAAGTAGGGATTTTTATGAAAGCCTTTTTGGGCTACACCCAGAATCCTTCCGTAGAGGAGTTTTTGTTATACTGGGGTTATTATTTCTTTCTGTTTGTTCTGCTCGCCGTTCAGCGAAAACGGAGCGGGATAGAAGCAGCCGTAAAAACTGCAGCATGATATGGAGCGTGAAAGTACGATGAAGGTCGGCATTGTCGGATATGGTCATGTCGGAAAAGCGATGCGCGTACTTTTTCCGGATGCAATCGTTTATGATGAGCCTTTGAACATGGGAACGAGGGAAGGCGTGAACGGCTGCGATGTAACATTCGTATGTGTGCCGACGCCGCCGCTTTCAAACGGAAAATGCGATTCCTCCATCGTAGAGGATGTTTTGGCATGGCTGGAAGCGGCGGTAATTGTAATCAGATCTACGGTACCTGTCGGATTTACGGATGAACAGAAGCAGATAACAGGGAAGCGAATCGTATTTCATCCGGAATATTACGGAGAAACCGCCAGTCATCCCTTTGCCACTCTCAGTCAGCGCACCTGGCTGGCGTTCGGCGGCGCTGCGGAAGATATAAGCATCGCAGTCCGCGCTTATCAGAAGGTGTACAATGCCGAGGTAAAGCTGGTGCTGACTGACGCAAAAACAGCGGAGCTGGCGAAATATATGGAAAACTGCTTTCTGGCCATGAAGGTTACTTTCTGCAACGAGTTTTATGATATTGCGAAAGCCTATGATATCGACTATAACGAGCTGCGCGAAGTATGGCTTGAAGATCCGAGGATTGGCAGAAGCCACACGTTTGTTTATGAAGACAATCGGGGATTTTCCGGGAAATGTTTGCCCAAAGATGTGAACGGTTTAATTGAAATGGCCAATGAAAAAAATGTGAATGTCGATTTGATGAAGTCTGTGCGGGACAAAAACGAGGATTGGCGGCGTTATGAAAGGTAACGGACGGCAATTTGTATTAATAAAGAGGCTGTCTCAAAGGTCTAATAACCTGAGAGACAGCCACTTTTGTTTATTGGATTTGTACAAGCGGATGAAAGCAGCCGATTCGATCATGTGAAAAGTGATTTAATTCATTTCACAAAACTAAATCGCGCTCGGGATGCGAGAACGGCGAATTAGTTCTATTTTGCAAACCTAATCGGTCTTTTTTAGAAGCTGCATTCCCAATACGCTGTTTAATTAGACAAAATCAATCTAAATGGCCGCTATCGGATAACGATCTTCAAATAGTTTCACTAAATCGAATTAAACTGCCCAGCGAAGAACAATGCTTAGGCCCGGTAATGGAAAGAGCTCCTGCAGCCATTTGGCTTCTGAGACAGCTGTTTTTTTATGGTGAAGACTATGCGGTATGATCTTGGCAGCGCTAGCTGAGCACAACAACGCCGTAGCCTTCGAGCGTTACGGTGCCGCTTAAATTTTTGCCGGTAAGGAGGTCGGTTTTTGCTTCACGGAGCGTCAATTCTGCAGGCTGCTCGCTGTAGTTGAGCAGGAAGTGCAGCGGTCCGGCTTCGTCCTCGCGTATGGCCAGTTCAACCTCCTTAGGAAGCGTCAGCCAGCCGGCAGCCGGCGATACGAGGCCAAGCCGTTCAATGATTTGCCCGGCCGATGCTTCGTTGAATACGGCGCCGAAGTACCATGCCTCGCCTTCGCCGAACTTGTTCTTCGTTACCGCAGGCTTGCCTGCATAATAATCGGAGGCGTAATGGGCGACCACCTCAGCCGAATCGCTCTCCACGAACAATATATCATTAAATGAATCCGCCCCTGTCAAGGTTTCCTCTCCGCCGCTCCACTTCATGGATGTCGCTGCCCGCGTGCCTTTGACCATCGTAAACTCTTCGACGGAAATGCCGCATAGTCCAGCTGCCGCCCCCGGGAACGGGCGCATGTAGCAGTGGCCGCGCTCATCCTTATAACCAGTCCTGCAGCCGAAAACGACAATGCCGCCCTCGCGCGTATACTGCTCCAGAAGTGCAGCCGTCTCATCGCGCATAATAGCAGGGTGCGGGTAGACGAGCACCTTATAGCGCTTCAAATCTTCGATCGTTGTACTGCTGCGCACATACAGCGTATCGCTTGGAATGTGCCGGCGGTTCAGCGCTTTAAACCATGCCTTGCCGCTTTGCCATGAGAACGGGCCGTGCCACATATCGTATTCGCCGTCCCAATCGTTGTCGTAGTCGCGAAGCAGCGCGATCTCGGCTTTAAACCGGGTACTCGCTATGCGATTGCCCGCTTGCGCAAGCTCCGCTCCGATTTGTCCAGCCTCGCGCACGCGCCGGTTCGGCCTATTATGGTAATCATTAATGCCATGCCAATAAATTTCATTGCCAACCGTCGCTGTCCGCCAGCGGAAGTATAGAACCATATTCGCGCCGTGGGCAATCGATTGGTACGTCCAGAGGCGCATTTGCCCGGGCTTAGGGGAAGGCATGTCCATCTTGTTAACCCAGCCGCCCGGACCTGACTGCTGCTCCATAATGGTGAAGTTAGGCGAGATGGAGCGAACCGTCCCGAGGGTTTGGCTCCAGCCTCTGTCAGCCAGCGGGTTTTCTTCGTTTTTATCGTTAAAAATCGTCGAGAACTGCGGATAGGAATCATAGCTAAAAAAGTCGAGCAGCTCATCATTCATCCGGTGGCTGTCCAAGTGGCCGAACAGACCGTTCGTCGTTACCCAGAGATCAGGCGCGACCTCGCGCAAAATATCTGCCTGCACCTTAGCGTACGAGATGGTGTTTTCCGATATAAACCGCTTCTCGTCCAGCGCTTGATGCGGATTCGGCTGTTTATGCGCCGGCGTCGGACGCGGCAGAAACACCTGCTCCCAGTCCGAATACGTTTGGCTCCAGAAAACGGTACCCCAGGCTTCGTTCAGCTTGTCCAGCGTGCCGTATTTCTCCTGAAGCCATATGCGGAACGCATCATGATCGGCAGGCGCGTAAAACTCGCTGATTTCACAGTTGAATTCATTGTCGATCTGCCAGCCGATAACGGCCGGATGGTTTTTATAATGCTCAGCCATTTGGCGCGTAATAATAGCGGACAGCTCGCGGTATTTTTGGGAGCTGTAGTTATAATGGCGGCGTAAGCCGTGATGCAGCGTCACGCCGTCCTGCGATACATTCAGCACTTCGGGATACTTATGGGTAAGCCAAGCCGGCGGTGTCGCAGTCGGCGTGCCGACGATGACCTTCAGTCCCTGCTCATGGGCAAGGTCAAGCGCACGGTCGAACAGGTCAAACGAAAAGACGCCCTCCTCCGGCTCGAAAATCGACCAGGCAAACTCGGCTACGCGAACGACTGACAACCCAAGCTCGCGCATACGGCGGAAATCATCCTCCCACAAGGATTCCGGCCAATGCTCGGGGTAATAGCAGACGCCCAGGCGAAATTCTTTTAACGCGTCGGTCTGTTTCATTTCAGTTTCCTCCTAGTGAGTGAAATCTTAATAATGCGAATATATTGCGAATCATTGCTTTCCTTACTCATTGTAAAATCAATTATATATACCGTAAATGACAATATCCTGCGATTTATGATACAATATTGCGAACTTGATGAAGGAGGCTGGAAGCGATGATCAGGCACTATATCGTACCGAATCCGTCTTTTTCCCAGTACGTCTGCTACCCTGATTTATTCGGCCGGTACAATGCCTTTCCGCAGCATGCCGAACGAAGAGAACAGGGACAGCTTAAGCATTATAATTTGCATCTTATTTTCGAGGGAAGCGGCTATGTCATAGGAAGCGGAGGGGAGCGGCTGGAGCTGCGGGCTGGCGACGGCTTTCTGTTTCCGAAGCATGCCTTTCAGCAGTACGGTTCGAGCGCGGAGGATCCGTGGGACGTGCGGTGGATTCATTTCGAGACGCAAATTCCGCTGCCTATGCTGAGAGAGGCCGATGATTCCGGAGGCTGGCTGTTTACGTTTTCCAACCGCGAGCGGTTCAGGGAGCTGACGGAGGATATGTACGCGCTTTGCAGCCCTTTCGAGACCAGCAATGAGCCGCGCATATCTGCGCTGTTATATGAAATATTAGTGGAGCTGGTGCAGCATTCGGAGCGGCTGGAGGGTTCTTCCGCACTGGAGAAGCAGAATGCGATACGGTCGGCTGCCGATCAAATCCGGCACAGATGCGAGGAGCCGTGGAGCTTGGAGCGGATGGCGGCGCTGGCGGGCTACAGCCCTTATCATTTTCTGAGATTGTTTCAGCAGGTGATGGGGAAGACGCCGAATCACTATGTCACGGAATGCCGCATCGATGCGGCGAAGCTGCTGCTTGCGACAACAGCTTTGTCCGTGACAGAGGTTGCGGTGCGGTGCGGGTTCGCACAGGCGAGTTATTTTATACGTGTATTCCGCTTAGCAGAGGGTGTATCACCGAAAATGTACCGGACCATCTACGGACAAGGGGTGCCGCTTCATTAATCGGCTTTTACGGTCAGGTGAATGGCGATGCCGGCAGGGTCGTGTACGACAAACGCGCTTCCAAGCGCCTGGACGTTAACAGCTTCGCTCCGCAGATGGTCAAGCAAAGCATCGCGTGAAGCGGATGTTGGAAAAACGATTGTGAAATACGACAATCCTACCGTATTTGCCGGCGGAAGCGCAGCGCCAACGCCAGCCCATATGTTCAAACCGAGATGGTGGTGGTATCCGCCTGCCGAGATGAACAAAGCAGACATTTGCTGCGCATAATCCCCTACAACATCGAAGCCGAGCTTGCCTTCGTAGAAGGCTCTAGATATTCGCAGATCGCCAACATGCAGATGCACATGACCGATGACCGTGCCCTGCGGCAGGCCGCTCCATTCCACACCCTCGCTCTCGGCAAGCAGGCTTTCCCAAGCGATTGGATCGGATGCCATCACATAGTTGCCGCCTGCATCGCGCTTCCACTCTTCGCGCGGACGGTCCGCGTAAATTTCGATGCCGTTATTGTCCGGATCGGCAATGTAAAGCGCCTCGCTCACGAGGTGATCCGCCTGCCCGATATGGATGCCCGATTGTATCAGATTGCGAAGTGCAAGCGACAGCGAACGGCGATCCGGCAGCAATATCGCAAAATGGTACAATCCGGCATAGGATCTTCTTTGGGGCACGACCGCATCCGGCACTTCCTCCAGCACAAGCAGTGTATGCTGCCCATCGGCAGTGAAAGAAACGACGCCATTATCCGCATCATGCTGCAGAACCTTTAACCCGACTACCTCCTCATAAAATCGAATCGACCGCCCCAGCTGGCTAACCTTCAGCTTTACTTCGCCCAGCGAAATATGTTTATCCAAAAATGTCGGCATAGTAAGACCTCCTAAATTGAATTGTGAAGCCATACAGAAAAAAACGTATTCCGTGCCGTCTTTGTAGCATGTTCAATACTGGAAGACGCCACGCATGTTACGCTTATTTTAATGTATGCAAACATAAAAATAAAGTTAATTATTAAAAGTAAGCAATAGACACTGAGGCATTCTGCAAAAAAAAGCCGTCCGTGCTTGCTTAAGCGATCGGGCGGCTTTGTTCGATTAGGCTTCGATACCCGGCTGATTTGGAGAAGCGGGCTGTTTTTTCTTTGCCGGGAGCGGGCCGAACAGCAGCCAGTGCCATTTAAAAGGCGCGCACAGCGATACGAGCAGCCACGGGATAAGCAGCGCTGCAAAGAAGCCGCATGCCGCCCAGACGTGGTACAGGAGCGGATAAGAACTCACATCTATTTTTCGGTATAGAAACAAGATGATCGGGTGAATCAAGTAGATGCCGAAGGAGGTAGCTCCGATATGTAAGAGCGCTCTGACCGCCGTTTTGTTCCACGCCGCATATACCCAGCAGGAAAGCTGGATCAGTACGATTCCCGCGGTTACGCAGCGAACCTCGTCCACAAGCTCGAGCAGCTTCGTATTAATAACGGATATATTATACAGGCGATTCTCGTAATAAAAATAAACCACAACGGCACTCGATGATAGGAATAACGCCCAAAGCGCAATCGAGGCTGCGATTTTTTGAGGCGATGCGTTTTTTTTAGTCAGATTGATCCAACCGGCCAGCTTCAAGTAATAAATGCCGATAAACGCCCCCGCCGCAAAATAAAACATATAGGTAAACGAATAGCTGCCGCGATTGATGAGATGAAACAAGTCGGCCAGCTTATAAACAAACAGCCACTGCACCAGCAGTCCTATCCAGACAATATGCCTGCTGAGCGCCGGAAACCGTTTGACGGCATACAGCATGAACGGCGCGAGCACATAAAATTGAATGATAATGACGACAAAATAGAGATGCGTATAGGTTTTGCCGATGACAAGCATTTTGAGAAATTTAGCCGTCGTAAAGTAGCCGATAAACGTCTGCACGTCGGTAAAGCCGAACTGTATCAGCCTCGTAAGGCCAAAATAAAGGAACGAAAATAGAAGAAACGGGATAATAATTTTGGACATTCTTTTTTTGTAAAATTGTCCGATCGTTTTTGTTGTGAAAGGCTTGTCGTAGTAGTTATAAAAAAGCACGAATCCGCTTAAAAAAATGAAAACGGGAACCGCGAATTTTGTAACTGTGTTTAAAAGGAGGTACAGCGGATACAGCGTAGCCTGGTGATCGTAGTTTGCTACGACCGACGATGTAGCGTGAATCATGATGACCGCCATAATGCCGAATGCTCTGACGATGTCCAGCTCGGGCAAATGCGGTCTTTTTGCAGCGTGTGCCATTAAAATCCCCTTGTTTTGTATAGGATGCTCGCGGTATGTCCGGCAGCGGAGCCGCCGCTATCGTAATTATAAGGTTTGTTCCAATTTCAGCCAATACTTTTATTTTTGCTGGCTTATTGCGGCGCAGGCACACCCCATTTGTTACAGACAAAACGGGTTCGGCTTGTTATGATAGGTTCTATTATGTTTATCGTCCGGACAGGATGGATCAAGGAAAGGGGACTTTATGCTCTCATGTGGCTGACTTATTCCGTGTTCGCCGCCATTTGCTTTGGCTTGCGGGGCATTCTGTATCATTGGACGAGCCAGAAGCCGCTCAACCGTAATTTATTGCTCTGCGGCACGTTTAGTATGGGGGCGATCGTGAACGGCATTTGTGCGATTGCCTTCTCGTCGAGCTGGACGATTCCGGCGCTGATCGGGATACAAATGGGATTGTTCTCATTCGGAGCGAATGCGAGCATGTTCAAAGGCTTTGCGGTCGGCAAGGCGTCGCTGGTGGCGATCTTGACGGCGCTGCCGTCGGTTGTTGTGGTTATTGTTGCATTTGGTCTATGGCGCGAGAAGCTTCATGCGATGCAGCTCATCGCATTCGTCGTTATTATAGGCGGCGTGCTGCTGGTTCGTATGTCTAATGACATCTCGCTTCGGAATTTGCAGGGAGCGCAGTGGGGGCTGCTGGCGATGCTGCTGTTTGCGGCAAATGATTTGTCGGGCAAGTGGTCGACCATGATGGAGGCGGATCTTTTCCCTACGATGTTTTTTATGTTTGTGACGGGAGCGGCCTGCTTCGGAATATGGTGGCTGCGTGATTGGCAAAGCGAGCGGGGCAAGCAGGCGCGCGCGCTTCTAAGCGAAAGCGCTGCTGGCCGCGAGGTGCGTGTGTCGCAGCATGCTGCTAACCGATACGCGGCGCCAAATACATCGGTGTGGAGCGATAAACGAACGTATCTCGTCGGTCTGGCCGTCGGCACGACAAACGCGGCAGGCATGATGCTGATTATAACGGCCTTCGACCTGGGCAAAGCCGGCCTCGTATCCGCAGTCACCGCGCTCAACGTACTGATCGTGCTCCTCTACACGCGCTTTGTCGTAAAGGAAAAGTTCACGAAGGCGGAGATTACCGGCATCTCACTCGCGTTCGCCGGCATACTGCTCATGCGGCTGTTTGGGGCGTAGCGGACGATGCCGAGGCGTAATGGACGATTATGAGTCGTAATGGAGCGATCTCAGATGCGATATGGCTTCAGAGCTCTTTTTCATTACCAGACCTAAGTACATCGTTCACCGTCCGGCAGTTTAATTCGAGTTTATGAAACTATTTGAAAACCGATATTCGAAAATGGCGATTTAGTTTGATTTTGCCTAATTAAACAGCGTATTGGGAGAGCAGCTTCTAAAAATGGCCCGATTACGTTCGCAAAATAGAACTATTCCGCCGTAATCCAACACCTAGCGCGATTTAGTTTTGTGAAATGAAACTAATACCCCAGTAGCAAAATTTAGTTTTGTGAAATGAAACTAATACCCCAGTAGCAAAATTTAGTTTTATGAGATTGAACTAACAAACCTAATTTAATCTCTCTTAAATATTCGAATTGGCATCGTTCATCGTCAGGCAGTTAATTCGATTTTATCAAACTAATTGTAGGTCGTTATCTGTTAGAGGCCATTTAGTTTGATATTGCCTAATTAAACAGCGTATTGGGAGAGCAGCTTCTAAAAATGGCCCGATTACGTTCGCAAAATAGTGCTAATCCGCCGTAATCCCACACCGGCCGCGATTTAGTTTTGTGAAATGAAATTAAATTACTTTTTACCTAATCGAATCGGCCGCATACACCCGCTAGCATAGATCCAAAAAACAAATAAGGGCTGTCTCTCAGGTTTTTAGACCTCTTGAGACAGCCACACTTGTATTATGAGGTCACCAGAGATTACAGGTTGGCCTTTTTTTGCTGCGTCGGCACCGCTTTCTATCATGTCAGTTCTTACTGTTGACCAGGGCGAATACGGACGACGCCTACTTCAGTTGCGTTAATGGCGAATGCATTGCCGCCTTGGTTGATCGTTGCGTTAGCGCCTTGTTTTACGTTGACGAATGTTTTGCCGTTGTCCTTTTTGACCGAGTTGCCTTGTTTGGAATGTTTACGTGACATTTCCTCACCCCCTTTCATGCGTACTGCACAACAAGGTTACAGGTAGAGGGAAAGCTAGCTAGCCCCGCTTGGTTTTTTTGAATATTTGCACGGTAGCTGCGTTGCTTGCCAGCACGTTGCCATGCACGGCGCTTGCTTCGGAAGATTGAAAGATATTAATGATGAGATATTTGTTTTTTCCTACGCGATACTTAAAGGTTTTGACGCTTGAACGAACCATGGGTGTACCTCCCCTACCAGCAAAATTGTCTTTGCTAGATAATATATGAGAGAAACAGACAGGCTGTATCCGCTAATAATAACCGTCAAACCTATCAGTTATTCGCTCTTTTTGTAATGCGAGGGAGTCATGCCGGTTAGTTTCTTGAACATACGGTGGAAATGCGGAAGACTTTCGAAGCCGCATCGCTCGGCAATGTCGGCGATATTGGCATCACTCTCTACAAGCAGCTCCTTGGCGCGAATAATCCGTTTGGTCGTCACGTATTCCGTGACGTTCATGCCGGTTAGCTTCTTGAAGACGCGGGAGAAGTGGGCAGGGGTAACAGATGCGCGCTTAGCAAGCTGCGACAGGCCGAGGGGGCCGGCCGGATTCTCGTCAATATAGGTCAGAATAGCAACCATCCAGCTCGGAGCCGATGACGATACCGCTTGGCCTTCTTCCGGCGGGTTAAGGGTGCGGCCAAGGAGCAGCAAAATGTGCTGCAGATGAAGAAGGACGGCCTGGCGGTAGCCCGGCAGCTTGTCCGTTTCCTCCGCATGAATGCGGTCAATCAAAGCGATGATTTGCTGTTTATCGGCCGCCGCCGCCGCCGGCAGCTTGTACGCTTTGCGGCGTTTGGCCTGCTCAAAGCAGCGTAAATAAGAGAATGAATCGCCAAGCGGCGGGTTATGAACGAGCGAAGCGTTAAAGAAAAGCGCAGTCGATGTCTTCGGATCATCCGGGTCAGGGAAGGAGCGGTGAATGGTGTTGCCGGGAATCATGAATACGTCGCCGGGGACGGCATCATAAAATGTCTGATCGATAAAAAAAGTGCCTTTGCCGCTATAGATGTAGACCATTTCATACCAATCGTGAAAATGGTCGGGCAGCTCGTTCTGCGCGGTTTTCGTATCCCGGTAGACGCATTCGAATGGAAACGGGGTCAGGGCATCAAACCTTTTGCGATACGGATTCACAGGCTTCACCTCAGTCGGATGGATTGTCGTCCTGATTGTAACAAATATCAAAAAAGAGTACAAATATGCGATAATTGATTATTTCAGACATCGATATTGTTTTTTATAATAAAGGGGAACTGCAATCTGCTAGAAAAGAGGCGGAAGAGATGAGATTGGATGCGCATCAGCATTATTGGAGCATAGAGCGTGGGGACTACGGCTGGATAACGCCGGATATTCCAGTGCTGTACCGCGATTTTTTGCCGGAGCATTTGGAGCCTCATTTAAATAAACATAAGCTGGATGGATCGATCGTTGTACAGGCGGCGGCGACGCTTGCTGAAACCGATTATTTGCTGGCATTAAGCGAAACCGCTGATTCAATTGCAGGCGTTGTCGCTTGGCTTGATCTTGCAGACCCTGACTATCGCATGCATTATGAACGTTTTGCGCAGCATCCGAAGTTTGCAGGGTTCCGCATTATGATACAGGAAATGCCTGACGCGAACGCGATACTTGCCCCCGGCTTTGTGGAAGCGCTCACTTTTTTTGCGGAGAAGGGCGTTCCCGTCGATTTGCTGGTTGTGTCGCATCAGCTGGAGCCTTTGATCAGGCTGCTGGATGAAGTGCCGGGCCTGCATGCGGTCATTGACCATATCGCCAAGCCGCGCATTAAGGACGGGGCGCTTGAGCCTTGGAAAAGTCAAATGAGCCAAATCGCCGCCCATCCTAATCTATATTGCAAGCTTTCGGGCATGGTGACAGAGGCAGATCACAATAGCTGGAAACCAGCGGATTTCAAGGTATATATCGAGCATGTGCTGGACGTTTTCGGAAGCGGGCGGGTTATGTTCGGCAGCGATTGGCCGGTCAGCTTGCTTGCGGCAAGCTATGACGACGTTGTGGATGTGCTTGAGCAGGCTCTACCGGAAACTTGGACGGATTCGGAGCGGGAGCGGCTGTTCGGACTGAACGCAAAGGAGTTTTACCGCATATGACAACATTAAATCACCGCCAATTGAATGAAGAGCAGACAAGCCTATACGAGGAGATGAAGCAGGCCAAAATTACGGTGCTGCAGATCGGCGAAGGCAATTTCCTGCGCGGCTTTTTTGACTGGATGCTTCATGAATGCCGGAAGCAAGGGTTATACGAGGGCAGCGTCGCGGTAACACAGCCGCGCCCCGGCGGCAAGCCGAAAATCGATGCGCTGGCAAGTCAGGACGGACTATACACGTTGGTCGTACGCGGCTTGGAAAACGGGGAACGCGTCGAGCGGACGGAAGTGATTTCAGTGTTCGGCAGCGTGTTTGACCCTTACTCCGACTGGGGAAATTTTCTTGCTTTAGCTGAACATGAGGATCTTCAGGTCGTCGTATCCAATACGACGGAAGCGGGACTCGTTTACCGGCCGGAGGAGCTTGTGGAAGGGCAGCCGATTCAGTCGTTTCCCGGCAAGCTGACAGCGCTGCTTTACCGCAGGTTTAATCATTTCAACGGCGATCCGGAGCGGGGCTTAGTGTGCTTGCCTTGCGAGCTGCTGGAGCGTAACGGCGACGAGCTTCGGAGCTGTGTCCTGCGCTATAGCGATGATTGGGGTTATCCGGAGGCATTCAAGCATTGGGTCGCCCGGCATAACCGCTTTCTAAACTCGCTTGTGGATCGTATTGTAACGGGCTATCCGGACGAGGCGCAGGCTGAGGCATGGTTTAGCGAATGGGGCTATTCCGATCCGATGCTGAGCACAGCGGAACCTTATCATCTATGGGCAATTGAGGCGGAGCCGGAGCTCGAGAAGCTGCTGCCGCTGCGCAGGGCGGGGCTGAATGTGCACTGGGTGGCGGATTTGAAGCCTTACCAGCTCAGAAAGGTGCGCATTTTGAACGGGGCGCATACGCTCATGACACCGCTTGGCTTGCTGCACGACGTCGAGCAGGTGCGGGAGGCGATGAAGCATCCGGCGCTTGGACCGCTTTTGCGGGCTGCGGTGGAGACGGAAATTATCCCAACGCTTTCGATTGCAGAGGACGAGCTTCAGGCTTACGTGGGGGAAGTATACGAGCGGTTTTTGAATCCGTTCATCCGTCACAGGCTCGCCGACATTGCGATGAACAGCCTCAGCAAATTTAAGACGCGGCTGCTGCCTTCCTTACTTCATTATGCGGCTGGCGGCAGAGCGGTGCCAAGCGGGCTTGCGCAAGGATTTGCGGGCTTGCTGCGGTATTACAAGGTGAAGCGGACGGAAGCGGGCTTTGAAGGGAAGACGCTGAGCGGCGCTCTCTATACGGTACGGGACGATGCAGCCATGCTGGAGACGATTGCGGCGGTATGGTCGGTGGCGGAAGAGAAACAGTGGTCTCTGGAGCAGACGACTGTAAAGCTGCTAAGTCTGGAGAGCGTCTGGGGCCGCGATTTGGCGGCTGAATGGCCGGATTTAGCAGCTGAGGTAAGCGCGAAAATAGCGGAAATGGAGCGGTATGCCAATGAATAGCTGGGTCAGGTTGCATGAGAACGATCATGTTGTAATCGCGCTGCAGTCTTTTGCCAAAGGAGATAAGCTGCCGCTTGAGGGGGGACATGCGCTTTCACTGCTGGATGAGGTGCCGAAGGGGCATAAGGTGCTTACGCGCGCTGTCCGTAAGGGCCAGCATGTGCTGAAGTTTGGTTATTCCATCGGTGTGGCGAAGGAAGACATCGAGCCCGGCAGCTGGGTGCATACGCATAACATGGGAACCGGCTTGAAGGGCTTTCTGGATTATGGTTATGAGCCTGCCGCGCAGGAGCATGTCAAGGCGCAGTCGCCGGATGCGGGCCGTACTTTCCAAGGCTATATTCGCGAAAATGGCGAGGTCGGCATCCGCAACGAAATTTGGATTATTAACACGGTCGGCTGCATTAACAAAACCTGTGAGATTGTAGCTAGAAAGGCGCATGCGCTCTATGAAGGCCGCGTGGATGGCGTGTTTCACTTTGCGCATCCGTTCGGCTGCTCGCAGCTTGGCGATGACCTTGTGCATACGCAGAAGCTGCTTGCCTCGCTCGTGAACCATCCGAATGCGGCAGGCGTGCTTGTCATCGGCCTTGGCTGCGAGAATAATCAGATCGATGCGTTCAGGCGGGCGATCGGAGAGCGTAGCCCGGAGCGGGTGAGGTTTCTGAAGTCGCAGGAGGCGGAGGACGAGATCGAGGAGGCGCTGGAACTCGTTGAAGAGCTTGTCGGCTATGCCGGGCGTTTCAAGCGCGAGCCGGTGCCGGTGTCGAAGCTGAAGCTGGGTCTGAAATGCGGCGGCTCGGACGGCTTGTCGGGCATAACGGCGAATCCGCTCGTAGGCGCCGTATCCGACCGCTTGATCGAGGCGGGCGGAACGGCGATTTTGACCGAGGTGCCGGAGATGTTCGGCGCGGAGACGATTCTGATGAACCGTGCCGCCGACGAGAAGGTTTTCGGTAAAATCGTGCATTTGATTAATGATTTCAAGCAATATTTTATAAAGCATAATCAAGAGATTTATGAGAACCCGTCTCCCGGCAATAAAGCAGGCGGTATCAGCACGCTGGAAGAGAAATCGCTCGGCTGCACGCAGAAGGGCGGCCATGCGATCGTGCAGGATGTTGTGCCTTACGGGGAGCGCATTACGAGCAGCGGGCTTAATCTGCTGGAGGCGCCGGGCAATGATCTCGTATCGGTAACGGCGTTGTCCGCGGGAGGCGCCCATATCGTGCTGTTCACGACGGGCAGAGGAACGCCTTTCGGCGGACCGGTTCCGACGGTGAAGATCGCGACGAACAGCGAGCTGGCCGGACGCAAAAAAAATTGGATCGATTTCAATGCCGGACAGCTGCTTGAGGACAAGAGTATGGAGGCGCTGACTGATGAACTATGGGAGCAGCTGATCAGCCTTGCTTCTGGCGAAACGCAGACGAACAATGAGCGCAACGGCTTTAAGGAAATCGCGATTTTCAAAGACGGCGTTATTTTATAGGGCTATGCGCGCGGGGGCGTGCAAAGATTTTTTAAGGAGTGGATAACGGTGCAATATCGCAAGCTTGGTAAGACTGGATTGGATGTGTCGGCGCTCAGCTTTGGCGCATCGTCGTTAGGGTCTGTGTTCAGGGAGACGGATGATGCGGAAAGCGTGCGCACGGTGCATACGGCAGTGGATATGGGCATTAATCTGATCGACGTTTCGCCGTATTACGGCTTAACGAAGGCGGAAACGGTGCTGGGCAAGGCGATCGCGGAGATCGCGAGAGACCGGTTTATTTTGACCACGAAGGCCGGGCGTTACGGAGCAGACCAATTCGATTTCTCCGAGAAGCGCATCATCAGCAGCGTGGAAGAGAGTCTGTTGAGGCTGCAGACGGACTACATCGACATTTTGTTTTTACATGATATTGAGTTTGTGGCATTCGAGCAGGTTGCAGAGGGCGCATTTCTTGCTCTCGATAAGCTAAAGCAGCAAGGCAAAATCCGTTTCTCGGGCGTATCGGGCCTTCCGCTCACCGTGTTCGAGAAATCGCTTGCTCATACGGAGCTTGACGCCGTGCTCTCTTATTGCCACTACTCGCTGAATGATACGTCCTTGCTGGACATTTTACCTTTGCTCGAGCAGAGGGAGGTCGGCTTGATCAGCGCATCTCCGCTATCGATGGGGTTGCTGGGAAACCGTCCGCTGGCAGACTGGCATCCCGCTGGCGCAGACATTCGAGCCGCTTGCAGGAAAGCGGCCGAACACTGCGCGGCCAAAGGGGAAGACATCGCCAAGCTGGCGGTGCAGTTCGCTACGGCAAACGAGCGGATTCCAACGACGCTGGTGAGTACGGCTAATCCGGATAACATTCGCAAAAATATCGAATGGACGGACGAGCCGCTTGACGAAGAGCTGCTGCTGGAGGTTCTGGCGATACTTGCTCCGGTTCACAACCGGAGCTGGGAAAGCGGCAGAGAAGAATACAATACGCACGTCAATGTATAAAGGGAGAGCTGCATAGTGAGAGCAATCGTATGTGAACAAATCGATCAGCTTAGGCTTGTGGAGCAGGAGGAGCCGGTTTTACAGCCGGGAACAGCGGTCGTTCGTATTCGGAGAATCGGCATATGCGGCACCGATCTGCATGCTTATAAGGGGAATCAGCCCTTCTTCTCTTATCCGCGCGTGCTTGGTCATGAGCTGGCAGGAATTGTAGAGCAGATTGATGATCCGCAAGGCCGGATCAAGGCAGGCGATCAGGTGAGTGTCATTCCATATATGCACTGCGGGATATGCATTGCATGCCGCAACGGGAAAACGAATTGCTGTACAGATATGAAGGTGCTCGGCGTTCATATCGACGGAGGCATGCGGGAACAGCTGACCGTGCCTGTTACGCATTTGCTCGTGACAAATGAGCTGACGCTCGATCAGGCGGCGGTGCTGGAGCCGCTCGGAATCGGAGCGCATGCAGTTCGCCGCTCCGGTCTTGGGGCCGGAGAAACGGCGCTCGTCATTGGCTCGGGGCCGATCGGGCTTGGTGTCATGGCTTTCGCGAAGCATCGCGGAGCGCGCGTTATCGCGATGGACATTCAGGAGGAGCGGCTAGCGTTCTGCAGGCAGTGGGCGAAGGTCGACGAGACAGTAAATGCGCTGCAGGGCGCTAAGGAGCGGCTGGCCGAATTAACGGACGGGGAATATCCGACGGTCGTATTTGACGCTACCGGCAACGCAAGGTCGATGACCGATGCGTTCGGCCTCGTCGCGCATGGCGGCAGGCTTGTCTACGTCGGCCTCGTTAAGGCGGATCTTTCCTTCAACGATCCGGAGTTTCACAAGCGGGAAATGACGTTAATGGGCAGTCGAAACGCGACGATTGAGGATTTCGCCGCTGTTTTGGAAGCTGTACAAAGCGGCGGCATCGATGTGTCCAGCTTCATTACGCATCGTGTGCCGTTTGCGGAAATGATCGACCATTTCGATAGCTGGCTGAAGCCGGAATCGAAGGTTATTAAAGCGATGGTGGAATTATAGACGGGGTCATCTGAACTATTATAGAAAGTCCGGCAAAAGGCATTTCAACCTTTAGCCGGGCTTTCTATGCGTTGATTCGCCTATCCGCTTAGCAGCGGAATGGTCAAGAACTTTTATATTCAATTACTACGTTGACAAAAGATTTGGCCGGAATTATGATTGGAAACCTAACTGCCAAAAATTAGGCTGTGCAAAGAGCGTTAAATAAGAAGAACAAGGGGGGAATGAAGATGGACATAACAGAGGAGCGGGCGGAAGATGGCAGGGAGACGCCAAAGGCGAAGGATCGATCCCGGAAGCAGGCGGACAAAGCGAAGCAGAAGCTTGAGCTTGACGAATCGAAGCGCTCCTATGTGTGGGCGCTTAAGTTTTTGCTGCCCTATAAGAAGCAAATAGCGGCACTTGCGGCTTGCGGCACAATAGCGGTAGCCGGGGAGACGTTAACGCCCAAAATGATCCAATATGTTATCGATCATATCGTGGTCAACAAGGATACGTCCCTTTTTATCGTTATTTTAGCAGCGCTTACAATCATCAATTTGCTGATGCTCATCGCCAAAAACTATCGCAACCTGCTGCAGCGGACGATAGGAGAGCTCGCCTCGCGCGATATGCAAACCGCAATCTTCAAGCATTTGCGCAAGCTTGGCTTCGCTCACTACGAACGGCATCCGGCGGGGGAAACGCTGTCGATGTTCAACTCCGAGGTCGCATCCGTTCAGAAAATATACCGCAACGTCCTGCCGAGCGTCATCGATAACTTGCTTTTCATTTCGGTAGCGATCGTCCTGCTTCTTAGCATTAGCGGCTGGCTATGTCTGATTATGCTGCCGACTTTCGCGCTTTATTATTTATTCGGGCCGTACTTTGAACGGAAAGCGGCGCTCTACGGACGGCAGTCCGGGCAGTCGCGCATTGATTATAACCAAGCGGTCTACGAAAGCATTTCCGGCTTACGTGAATTCCGCGCCTTTGGCTCGCAGCCCTGGTACCATGAGCGAACGCTCGGAAAGCATAAAAACTGGTCGCATTATTATTTGCTTAGCGCAACCTACAGCTTCGGGAGAGGAAGCTTTCGGCGCTTTACGTTTTATTTGGGGGCGATTGCCCTGTTTATAACCGGTTACTACTCCTTGCAAAATAATTGGATTACGCTCGGGGGCTTTATCGCTTTCACCCTATTGTACATGACGACGATGTTCCGGCTCACCTTGCTCGTCACCCAGCTAACCGAGCAAAAGCTCATCATCCATCAGACGATTCCGCTGTTTCGGTTCATGCACAAGCCTGTTGAAATCGATGACCCGGAGGATCCGGTAGCTCTTGATGCAGTGCGCGGCGGACTAGTCTTCGAGGACGTTCACTTTCAATATCCCGGGCAGCCACCCGTTATTAACGGCTTCTCGCTCACCATTAAGCCCGGCGAGAAGGTCGCATTTGTGGGAGCCAGCGGCAACGGCAAAACAACGATGTTCAAAATGATCGGACGCTTTTACGATCCGACCTCCGGCAGCATTAAGCTCGATGGCGTACCCATTCAGCAGATGACGCTGGAGCGGCTGCGGGAGTCGATCGGCTATGTGTTCCAAGAGACCTATTTGTTCGGCTCTTCGGTCAAAGAAAACATTCGCTTCGGCAAGCCGGAGGCTAGCGACGAAGAGGTAGTCGCAGCTGCGAAAGCGGCTTACGCGCATGATTTCATCATGCAATTGCCGGAGGGCTACGACACGCTCGTCGGCGAGCGGGGGATGAAGCTGTCCGGCGGACAGAAGCAGCGCATATCGATAGCGCGGATGTTCGTGAAGCAGCCGGCTGTTATTTTGCTCGATGAGGCAACCTCTTCGCTCGACAATGTGAGTGAGTACGAGGTGCAGCGCGCGCTTGACGAGGTGCTTGTGAACCGGACGACGATCGCGATCGCGCACCGGCTGTCAACGGTGAAGCAATTTGACCAAATCGTAGTCATTCATGAAGGCTGCGTCGCGGAAGCGGGAAGCTATGAGGAGCTTATGGCCCGCAAGGGGCTGTTATATGAGCTGGAAATCGGCCAACCGGAAACGGCGGAGGGGAGAGTGGCGCATGAAGTATCTTAAAATCTTTTGGTCGAATTCGATCATGCTGAAGGGCACTTATTTGATTGTACTGCTCTATCTTGCGCTGGAGTCGGTGTCCAACTACACGCTCGTTTATGTGCAAAAAATATTGATCGATGACGTGTTCAGCAAAGGGAAGTATGAGCTGCTGCCGGTCGTAGTCGGCGTATTCGCGCTTGCGGGCGTTGTCTATTCACTCATGTTTACGATGACGAGCCGCAGCCTTGTCCGCAATGAATTTGCAGTCAGCCGCTCCTTGCTCACCCGCATGCTGAAGCGGATCGAAGGCATTCCGGTTGAGCGGTTTCAAAATGAGCGTACCGGCAAATACGTATATACGTTCACGCAGGATCTGTTCATCTCGGCGAGCGTGATGGGCTGGCAAATTCCGCGCGGCATCCAGGAGACGCTGAACCTGTGCATCCTGATGACGATCATCGGCTTCGCAAGTCCAATTTTGCTGCTCATGATCGTGGGTCTTTGCATTATTTATGTGCTGATCGGATACTACTTCACGCCTAAGCTGAAGGCGCAGGCAAGGCAGGTGGCCGAGAAGCGCACCGCTTTGCTCATCCAAATCGAGGAAGGCGTCGCGTCTACGCGCGAGGTTGTCGCGTATCACCGGTTGAAATGGGAAGAGAAGCTGTACAACAAGATGTTCGCGGAATATTTTGAACAGGTGATGAATGAGGGCAGGCTCGTTAACCGGCAAATCCGCTATAGCGATCCGATGAAATGGGGCATAGGCATTCTGGTGCTGGGCTACTGCGGCATGCAGCTTATCCATGAGCAAATGTCGATCGGAACGTTCGTTATTATATTTCAGTTTTCTACGCAGTTGTCTGATTCGTTTTATAATTTATTTCAATTTATAATGGGCATGTCGTCGCAGCTGGCGAATGTGGACAGGGTACAGCGGGTTTTGGAGCTGGAGCAGCATGACGCGGGCACGCAGACAATGGAAGAAAGAATCGAGCGCTTAACGTTCAACTGTGCGAGCTTCCGCTATTCGCCGGAGCTTCCGGAGGTCATTCGCGGCTTTACGGCAGACCTGCCGATTGGCCGGAAGATTGCATTCGTAGGGACGAGCGGCGGCGGCAAGTCGACAATCGCCCAACTGCTGGTCCGTTTCTATGATACGACGCTCGGGACGATTAAGCTGAACGGCATTCATGCGCAGGAGTATAACCGCGAGCAGTGGGCGAATAGGGTATCGATCGTTTTTCAAGATCCTTATATGTTCTCGGATACGATACGCGAAAATTTAATGCTC
This sequence comes from Paenibacillus sp. J2L1-98, assembly GCF_056269405.1. Taxonomy (NCBI): domain Bacteria; kingdom Bacillati; phylum Bacillota; class Bacilli; order Caryophanales; family Paenibacillaceae; genus Paenibacillus; species Paenibacillus sp. J2L1-98. Next base: position 57,911 of record NZ_JBWDNW010000006.1, read on the forward strand.
GGCAGAGACGGCGTAACGGAAGCCGGCATCGAGGAAGCTTGCCGCATTGCGCAAATCCATGATTTTATCGTGGCGCTGCCGGAGGGATACGATACGAATATCGGTGAGAGAGGGATTAAGCTGTCCGGCGGACAACGCCAGCGCATTGCAATCGCGCGGGCGATCGTCAGCGACCCGGAAATTTTGGTGCTGGATGAAGCGACGTCAGCGCTTGATCTGGAGACGGAGCGCCAGCTGCTGGCCGCGCTGGAGGCAAGAAGGGAAGGGCAGACGACGATTATGATCGCGCATCGCCTTTCCGCGATCGAGAATGCCGACATGATATTCGTTATGGACCAGGGAGCATTAGCGGAAACCGGCACGCATGAAGAGCTGCTTGCCGGCGGCAAGGTGTATCAGCAGCTGCTAATGGCGCAGCATTAGGGGTTATTATGTATTACCTTTGGATAGCGGTTCGTTGTCGGTGAGGCGAGCGCTGTCTCAACAGTAGGCATGCTCACTTCTGATACCGCTTGCTTAAAAGAAATAAAAGAGTAGGACGGTGCAGGGGATTGTAACTGCTGCGTCCTATTTCTGTTTTGCCGCCTCCCTCCAAGTTTTTTTAGAAAGCCCCGAAACAGAAAACGTCGAGGGCTTCGATTTTGGAACAGATTCCGATGGAATGGTTCCCGGATGGTGAATTGGTGGTGTGGGGGTCTGCAATAGGTATCGTTTCTAGACTTATTTCCGTGAATAGAGCAAGTTTGATGAGAATAGGTCTAGATTCTAGTTCTATTTTCGATGGAATGGTGCCCGGATGGTCAATTGGTGGTGGGAGGGTCTGCAGTAGGTATAGTTTCTAGACTTATTTCCGTGAATAGAGCAAGTTTGATGAGAATAGGTCTAGATTCTAGATCTATTTTCGACGGAATGGTGCCCGGATGGTCAATTGGCGGGGGAAGCACTGGTAGACTACCTAACGATTGGCCTCAAATGAGCTAAGTATGCCGACCAGTAACGGATCAGGAAATCAACGAGAATTCCTGTTTCGTTCGGAAGCAATAGAGCTATAATGTAAAGAAAGCAGAAGGGAGGCTAATTCTTGAAACCTATATTACAGCTGCAGCATTTGCGGAAAAATCGCAATGACTTAGAAAGCGGACCTCTGTTCGCGAATGTATCGGCAGATATTGCAGAACCGGCGATTATTGCCCTGCTCGGCGTCTCCGGTCAAGGGAAAAGCACGCTGCTCCGTATGCTTGCCGCTTTGGATAACATAGATGAGGGAGTTGTCCGATTACATAACGTTTCACTGCGCGAGACGGACCCGAGGACATGGCGAATGAAGGTTTGCTATGTCGCGCAGCAATCGGTCATGCTGCATGGCAGCATCGAACAAAATTTGAAGACGGTCAGCCAGCTGCACCGGATTCCGTACGACGTTAAGCTCGTACAGCATTTGCTGCCGCGGCTGGGACTGGATCATCTGGACGTGAACAAAAACGCAGATCAGTTATCCGGAGGGGAAAAGCAGCGGGTATCGCTGCTTCGTTCGTTGCTGCTGCACCCCGAGGTGCTTCTGCTCGATGAAATTACGGCCTCGCTCGACCGGGGCAGCAAGGAAAGGGTTGAACAAGTGCTTGAGGAATGGCATCATCAAGAAGGAACGACGATGATTTGGGTCACGCATGATATCGAACAGGCGCGGCAAATGAGTAAGACGGTATGGTTTATGGGCGAGGGGACATTGCTGGAAAACAGCGCAACCGCTTCTTTTTTTGAACAGCCGGCAACCGAGCTTGCAAGAAACTACATTCAAGCGCCCGTGCAAAAGGAGCAGACATGAGCATCTTAGCGCTTAGCTTTACGCTTTTATTCGTGATGATTACGATGCTCGTATCCGTCTGGCAAAAGCTGGGGCTGGAGCGGGATATTGCGATAGGAACGGTGCGCTCTGCGCTGCAGCTGCTGCTCGTCGGCTATGTGCTGCAGTTTATTTTCAACACGAGCAATCCGCTGTTTATTTCGCTGATTCTTGTGCTGATGATTACAGTCGCATCCTATAATGCGGGAAAGAGAGGCGAAGGGCTCCGCGGCATCTTCTGGAAAATCGCGGTGGCCATTACATCAACGGAGCTGCTCATGATGGGTCTGCTGCTCGGTTTTCGTATTATTGAAGCTACGCCCCAGTATATTATCCCGATAAGCGGCATGACGATCGGTAACGCGATGGTCGTATCGGGCTTGCTTCTGAATCAAATGAGAAGAGAGGTTGGAGCCGCGCGGGGCGAGATCGAGACGCTGCTTTCACTCGGGGCGACGGCTAGACAAGCGATTCAAGACGTCATGAAGCGGTCGGTTAAAGCGAGTATGATTCCGACGATTGACGGTATGAAGACGGTGGGACTCGTTCAGCTTCCGGGCATGATGACGGGGATGATTATCGCCGGCGCCAATCCGATTGAAGCGGTGCGGTATCAAATTTTAATTGTGTTTGCATTCGCAAGCTCGGCAGCCGTTACGAGCATTATTTTAAGCCTATTAAGCTATAGACAGTGGTTTACGAAAGATTTGCGCATTCAAAATATCGAGCAAAAAGGGTGATCGGACTCGTGAGAGTATACAAGAGCGGGACAGCATTAGTAAAGCAAATTGCCGGGACGGAGCTGCCTGAGCAGGCATTGGCGCTTTGGGCACTCGGGCAGGAGGGGTTTCTCGTCAAATGGAAAAGGAAAACGGTGCTGTTCGATCCTTACTTGACGAACTGGGTTTATGAGCTGTGCGGCCCGCCATGGTCGCGGGCGTTCGAAACGCCGCTTGCGCCGTCGGACTGTTTGGATATTGATTATGTCATATGCTCGCATCATCATGAGGACCATATGGACAAGCTGACGCTGCAGGTTATCGGACAATCCGCCAAAACGCGCTTTGTCGTGCCGAGAGCCCATCTGCCTTTAATGAAGGAATGGGGCTTCCGCGATGAACAGCTTATTGGCATCTCCCACGGGCAGACGCTCGAGTTGGAAAACGGCTTAAGGCTCGAGGCTTTTGCCGCCAAACATGAGCAATTTGAACAGGATGAAGCGGGCGAGCATAAGTTTTTGGGGTACGTGGCTAATTTCGAAGGCATTCATCTCTATCATGCCGGAGATACGGTAGGATTTCCGGAGCTGGTCACTTGGCTGCAAAGCAGGCAGATCGATATTGCTATGCTGCCTATTAACGGACGGGATTTCGTTCGCAACGAGCAGGGCATCGTAGGCAACTGTAACTATCGCGAAGCGGTCGAAATCGCGGTGCAAATGAATACCGATCTGTTGATTCCGATGCATTACGGTCTATTTCCGCATAACGATGAGAACCCGGCTTATTTTGTCGACTACATACAGCGCTATTACCCGGCACAGAAGTTCCATATGTTCGCCCCTGGCGAGCGGTTTATTTATATGAAATAAACGCAATCCGATAGGCAGGCTCTATCTCAGCTTAAATACGGCAACGCCGGCGACCATGATGCCGACGCCAATCAGCTTGTTGGCCGATATCCTTAACTGCAGGCTATATTTTTTCTCCAGCGGGGTATCCACATGAATTTGCTGACCGCAGGGCAAAATGAGAAAAGAGTGATGACTGGAGGTTGAACTGCTGTGGCAAACAGAGGACTCGTGACGGCAATTACAGCTGTTGGAGCGGCGCAGCTGCTTAAGATGCCATTGTATTATGCGAAAACGGGGGAGTGGGATGTTCGTAAAATGGCCGGATCAGGCGGCATGCCAAGCGCTCATTCGAGCGGAGTTACGGCGCTTGCTGTTTATACGGCTACTAAATACGGTGTAAAGACGCCGGAATTTGCGATTTCTGCCATGCTTGGCATCATTGTGATGTATGATGCGATGAATATTCGCAGGCATACGGGTGAAATTGCAATGCAGGTGAACGATTTGGATGAAGATGTCGAGAGATTAGCCGGCGATCAACCAGGCATTTATCATAAACGCCAGCGTCATAGGCTTAGGGAAAGCTTAGGCCATCAACCGCATGAGGTTGCGGCGGGCTCTCTGCTCGGGGCTGTGTTTGGGTTTATTGGAGCGATAACCGCATGCCGCAATAAGTGAAGCAGCAGCGAATAAATGTTTGAAAACAGGTTTAAGCGCTCTAAGGCTTAAGCCTTTTTTTATATAGAAACATGCGGCCTTAGGAGATTATGCTTTCCATCGTTTAATGAATAGATTTCAGATAGCGGGGGCATTTCGTTAGCTATATAATGGGGAAAGATGACATTTTATATGCACTAATATTAGGGGGAATTCAGGAGTGACGGAACAATTATTGTGGATGCATGGAGCGCCTTATGCGGCGGGGAATGAGGATGAGGATTGTCCAGCCATTACCCCTTATCTTGTGGAAGGCGACGATCGTCCCGCGGTTATTGTATGTCCGGGCGGAGCATACGGCGCCAGAGCCTATCATGAAGGCGAGCCGATAGCCCAGTGGCTGAATGGATTAGGAATTTCTGCTTTCGTTCTACGCTACCGGGTGGCGCCTTATACATACCCATGTGCGCTGCTGGACGTACAGCGGGCCATTCGTACCGTAAGATATAAGGCGGGACATTTCCGCATCAATCCAAATAAGATAGGCGTTCTTGGCTTTTCTGCCGGCGGCCATTTAGCTTCGAATGCAGGTACGAGCTACGACAAAGGAAATGAGGCTGCCGAGGATATTATTGAACGGGAATCCTGCCGTCCGGATCTGCTCGTATTATGTTATCCCGTCATTACGCTTAAAGAACCATTCACGCATGCCGGCTCAAGAATGAACTTGATAGGCAAGGATGCAGAGCTTGAAAAGGCAGAGCAATTAAGCAGCGAAGCGAATGTAACCGAGGATACGCCGCCGACTTTCTTATGGCATACGTCGGATGATGCGGCCGTTCCCGTTGAGAACAGCCTGATGTTCGCCGCTGCGCTAAGCAAGCACAATGTGCTTTATGATCTTCACGTGTACGCGAAGGGCCGTCATGGGCTTGGCTTGGCCGAGGATGAGGAGCATACGAAAGAGTGGACGGCTGCATGCGCATCCTGGCTTGCATACAATGGATTCAAGTAATTGCACAGCCAGCTTAGAAGCAAACGATTATTTGTCTGATGAAGCTGCCTTTCCTGGTGGTGCAGCGATCGGAAATGGTGAAGCCTGCACCAGCTATTAGCCCGTCGATTGGATCAGCTGTGATGATAACGGCTTTGCTCGCGATTCGGCGGGCATGCTGCAGCAATGACAGCTGATCCGCCGGCGTTGTGCGAGAGTAGTGATTATAAGGCATATCTAAAATCGCAGCATCGTAGTGCCCTGAGATATCGGCAATATCGCCGCATGCGACATTCGTCTTAAGCTCGAAATGCGCCAAATTTTCAAGCGCTCCGCGAATGACGAAAGGATTGATGTCTCGGCCGGCGATGTCGATTCCCATAGATAACGCTTCAACGAGCACCGTCCCGATGCCGCAGCAGGGGTCGATCGCCGTCACTCCGTCCGACCTGGGTACGGCAATATTTGCTGCTGCCCGCGCTACACGGGTGCTTAATGCGATTGAATAGCTGCGCGGTTTGTGCATATGTGTAAGCCAGACGGCATTGCTTTTGATATAATGACCGAAATACCAACGTCCGCCCCAGGTTAAAATGCCGAACAAATGATCAGGATTTCGTACATCGGCTTCCCCTTCAATATACATGCCAATTTCGCGTTCAATGACACGCTGGTCGTCGAAATCGATTTTATCTTCCGGCGCCAGGTCATTCATTTTGACGAAAATCACCTTGAACGTCGCATCGGCTAACTCGATTTGCTTCACTTGCTCCCAAATATCCTCTAGACGCTCGCCCTGATACAGCACCTCGATCCGTTCTCTCATAAACGGGCTGCGGTCGGGATGAACGGCTATCCCGCTCATCAAGAGGCCGGACTCCGCGTGCTCACCAAAAAACGAGCGCATTTCTAAATGACATAGTTCCGATTCCTCTAAACGATATCCATAGGTATAAATATATAACGGTGCTTGCTCTTTACTCTTCAGTGAAGTCGCATCCTTTACATGAACGAATTGAAACCTCTATTATACGCTAAATGGATGGCTGACGCTGCTTAATACTAATTAGCTTTACATGGAAGAGGGTGCTTGCTTATAGCGATGAAAGGATTTAAGGCAAAAGGGGAAAGCTATTCCCAAACAGCGATGGCAGATTACAATTGTGCTGAAATTGGGGTTAATTGGGTGATGTTGGGCTTAAAGCTTAATGAGGGGTTCCGTGCGGTGTTGGTATTATATCGTTGGCGGCAGCGGAGGACGCTGCCGCTTCAACGAATAGGGAATAAGTGCTGTTACCCGAGAGCTTATCCAATTAAAGTCACGGCTTGTTGTTCGGCGAGCATTAGACGCTCACGTACGCGGACGACTTCTCCAATAATAATGAGCGCCGGATTGGCAAGCTTCATCGTGACGGCAAGCGTATGAATATCTGAGAGCGTTCCGACGATTGTGCGCTGTCGCGTAGTCGTACCCCGCTCGATTAACGCTACCGGAGTTGAAGCGGCCTTGCCATGCTTTAGCAGCTCTTCCCTTATTGCGGGCAGCTCGCTTACGCCCATGTAAATGGCTAATGTGTCAACGCTGTGAGCAAGCAAATCCCAGCGAATTGGCTTCTTGTCGCCATGACAACGGCTGCCGGTTACGCAAGCGAAGGAAGCGGCATATTCGCGATGTGTAACGGGAATGCCTGCAGAAGCGGCAGCGCCGATTGCTGAAGTTATGCCGGGCACAATCTCATATGGGATTCCCCATGAAGCCAGCTCCAACGCTTCTTCAGCGCCTCTTCCGAAGACGAACGGATCGCCGCCCTTAAGACGGATGACCGTTTTGCCTTCTTGAGCGTACTTCACGAGCGCTTGATTAATAAGCTGCTGCGGCATGGCATGCGAGCCAGGAGCTTTGCCGCAGTAGACCAGTTCCGTATGGGTGCTGGCATAACCAAGCAATTCCTTGCTAATGAGCCTATCGTACAAGATAACGTCTGCCTGCTGAATAAGTCGCATCGCTTTAACTGTAATAAGCTCTGGGTCGCCTGGACCTGCTCCGACAATATAGACCTTGCCTGTCATTGATTTTCTCATAGGCTGCTGCTCCTTCTGGCGTGCATGTCCGCCTAGTGTTAGTTGCTCCGAGTATGAGCTTTAAACGGTTACGAAAATGGCTCCGCTCTCGCGGTCAACTTCGGTTTCGAAGGTGTTGATGCAGCCTTCGTCAGGCTCGTGCACTTTACCGCTGCGCAAATCGATTTTCCAATCATGAAGCGGACAGTGTACGTCTGTACCGCACACCATCCCTTCGGAAAGCAGACCGTTTTTATGCGGGCATCTATTTTCTACGGCAAGCACGCTATCGTCCGACAAGCGGAATACGGCAATTTCGATATCCTTAATTGTAATTCGGCGCGATCCTTTTACATCTATATCCGATAAGTTAGCTACAAACAGCTTTGTAGTTGTCATGGGTGTATTCCTCCTTGAACGTTTTGTGAAGCAAAACTTACTTCGTAAGCGTAAATTTTATAGTTGTTGTACCGGCTGAGGGCTGGACAATTCCACGAAATTTTTACGCAGTTCGTCTGTTTCAACAATTTGCTTCCATGGATCGGTCGTCAAGCTGAGCGTTTTCTCGATACGGGATTTAAGGGCAAGACGTTCTTCACGACTTTCCAGCGCCTTCTTAACATGATCGAGTCCGACGCGCTCAATCCATTGAGCCGTACGCTCATTCCATTGTGCATTTTCGCGGTAAAGCTGTAAAAATGCAGAGGACCATTCCATAACCTCATCCTCGGTTTTGACGATGCAGAGGAGGTCAGTCGCACGTACTTTTACGCCGCCGTTGCCGCCGATATGAAGCTCCCAGCCGCCGTCTATAGCGACTACGCCAAAGTCCTTAATCGTAGCTTCAGCACAATTTCGCGGACAACCGGAAACGGCAAGCTTAACCTTGGCTGGCGTATTGAGACGCTCGAATGCTTTCTCCAATTGGATACCCATGCTGATAGAATCCTGCGTACCGAAACGGCAGAAGGTGGAGCCGACACATGTTTTAACTGTTCTAAGCGTTTTGCCGTAGGCGTGTCCGGATGGCATATCAAGCTCTTCCCAAATTTTCGGGAGATCCTCTTTCTTAACGCCAAGCAAGTCGAGACGTTGTCCGCCTGTAAATTTAACCATCGGAACGTCGAATTTCTCAGCGACTTCCGCAATTTTCTTCAAATCAGCAGGGGAGGTTACACCGCCGTAAATACGCGGTACAACGGAGTACGTGCCATCCTTCTGAATATTTGCATGGTAGCGCTCATTGGTAATCCGGGATTCATTCTCGTCAACATATTCCTCCGGATTGATCATGCCGAGGTAGTAGTTAAGCGCTGGACGGCATTTCGAGCAGCCCTCGGGATTGTGCCAGCCGAGTACGTTCATAACCTCTTTTGTGGAATTGAGATTCATTCGTGTTATTTCTGCAACGATCTCGTCTCTGTTAAGGGTCGTACATCCGCAAATGCCTTCTTTAACCGGCTCGCCCAATGAATCGCCGGCGTAAAGTTGAAGCAATCCTTCGACTTGCGGCTTACAGCCACCGCAGGAAGCGGAAGCTTTCGTGCAGGATTTAATCGCGCTAACCGTATTACAGCCCTTGTTCGTGATGGCATCGGCAATCGTTCCTTTTGAGACGCCGTTACATCCGCAAATGATTTCATCATCGGCCATTGCCTCAAGCCTGCTGCTGCCGGAGGATTGGCCGAGCATATCGGATGAAATGCCGAGCAATATTTCCTTCTCGCGTCCTGCTATCGATTCGCCGCTCTTAATGGTAGCGAATAACTCAGCGCCGTCGGAAGTGTCGCCGAATAGTACCGCGCCGACCAGCTTGCCGTCTTGGACGACGATCTTCTTGTACGTGCCTGCCATATCGTCTTGGATCTTGAGCGATTGAGTGCCTGGCGCTTCATCGAAGCGTCCTGCCGAGAACACGTCAACGCCGGATACTTTAAGCTTTGTGGAAGTGACGGATCCGGCATAGCCTGCGGTTTCGACGCCTGCAAGATGCTTGGCCAGCACAGCGCCCTGCTCATAAAGCGGAGCAACGAGGCCGTAAGCGATGCCGCGGTGCTCAGCGCATTCGCCGACAGCATAAATGCCGGGAATGCTCGTTTGCATAAAGTCGTCAACGATAATACCGCGGTTTACTTCGATGCCAGATGCTTTGGCAAGCTCAATGTTCGGCTTAATACCGACAGCCATAACGACCAAATCTCCGTCAACCTCAGTGCCGTCAGCAAAAGTTAAGCCGGTAGCGCGGCGTTTCCCCTTAATAGAAGTTGTACTTTTTTGCAATAGAAATTGCATGCCCTGCGCTTCCAGCTCGCGCTGCAGCATTTTTGCAGCCGCTTCGTCCAACTGGCGTTCCATCAGATTGCCAAAAATATGAACGACGTTTACTTCCATGCCGAGGTGAAGAAGTCCTCTGGCCGCTTCCAGACCGAGCAAGCCGCCGCCGATTACGACTGCTTTTTTATATTTTTGGGAGGCGTCGATCATAACCTCGCAATCATGGATGTCACGGAATGCAATAACGCCTTCTTTGTCCGCGCCGGGAAGAGGAAGCATGAACGGATTGGAACCGGTTGCAATAATGATAGCATCGTATTCGACCTCAAGGCCGAGATGGGAGGTGACTTTTTTAAGCTCCGTATCAATTTTTGTTACCTTATGGCCCGTGTGCAATGTAATATTATTTTCTTTATACCAATTCCAGTCGTTGATGATGATTTCTTGCATATCCGCGCCGCCTGCCAGAACGGAGGAAAGCATGATCCGGTTGTAGTTCGGATGAGGTTCGGCGCCGAAAATCGTAATGTCATAACTCTCAGGAGAAAGCTTAAGAAGATGCTCGATTGCCCGAACTCCTGCCATGCCGTTACCGATGAGTACTAATTTTTTCGTTTTCGTCATTGTGTTGATCTCCTCTCAATCTGTTTGAGCGAAATAAATAAAAGCCTGCTTCAATTCCAAAGTGAACGCACGTCCCCTAGGAAATTGAAAGCAGGCTTCTTTGCCGCTTCAAACGAATACACCGTTGTACCCGTGAATAATATGAATTTGATAACGTAAATATACACTGATTTTCGAGTTCATGTCAATATACTTAACATCGATAATGGGTGAAAAAACTTGGATAGTGACAATTTCATGTTTTCTATGTTATATATAATCACAAAGGGTATCGACTAGCGCTTCATTTTAAAATATAAGAAGCTATGAGTATCACAAGTATAACCTTGCTTATATTTCACTGCGAGACGAACTATTGCGGTCAACGTATGGCGTTGGCCGTTTACACTTGCAATAAAGTCGAATAGGAGGGGGCGCTTCTAAATGCGTTCTTTGTTAGTAGTCGATCATCGTGCGGCAAACGAGGGAGCAATGGCGGACCCTCAATCGGATCAGCTTTCCAAGAAACAAACGCCAAAATATTTACTTGAGACATACGGGTACCACGTTCTTCGCGCAGGTGACGAGAAGAAGGCTGAGTTGCAAATGAGCAGCGCAGACGCAGTCATTCTTCATTTACCTCTTAGCGAAGTCAAGCAATGGGGAACGAAGCTGCTAAAGCAAAAGACCGTCCCGATGCTATGGTGGTGCAGCGCAGCTTCAGCTTCCTTATCCGCCGCATATTGCGAGGACGACGCGCCAATAGACGGTATTCTCACGCCTTCGATGAGCGAACAAGAGATGCACTGGGCCCTTCATTTCGGATCTAAGCAATGCTTCGAGAGGCTGCAGTGGAAGAACGAGCGCAAGCAGCTGGAAGGGCGGCTTGAAGAGCGGAAGTGGATCGATATGGCAAAGGGTATTTTATGCAAAATTAAAAATATTTCTGAAGCGGAAGCTTACGACGTTTTGCGCAAACAGGCCATGAATGAACGCAAACGCATGGTTGATGTTGCAACATCGATCGTTAAGGTATATCAAATACTTCAGGATCAAAAATAAAGGGGGCTTTGCGATGATGATCAACCTATTGAAGGAAGTCGGCCGGGGCAAAAGGGGAGCGCGGGACCTCGGGTATGACGATGCGTTGCTTGCGGCAAATGCGATCCTTGAATTAAAGGCGACCCCGGCGCAAATAGGCGCCTTTTTCATTGCTGAACGTATAAAAATGGAAAGCGTCGAAGAGCTTGAAGCTTTCGTAACGGTATGCCGCCAGCATGCGCACCGCACCCCCATTCAGCAGGGAATCGACTGCTCCGGCCCATATGACGGCAGGAAAAAATCGTTTTTCGCCACGTTTCCTACGGCATTTATACTCGCGGCCGCCGGGCTTCCGGTTACGCTGCACGGATCGGCATCCTTGCCTCCAAAATGGGGCATAACGCTGCATGATCTGCTGAAGGAAGCCGGTATTGATGCGGATTCGTTAGCCCGGGACCGGATTGTTCAAACGGCAGCGGATACAGGCGTGCTGTACGTGCCTGCCGAGGAATGGTGTCCGCCCCTTAAGGCGCTGCGTTCCATTCGTATTGAGCTGGGCATGCGAACGGTGCTCAATACGGCTGAGAAGCTGATAGACTACTCAAATTCCCCTTATTTAATTTTTGGGGTTTATCATAATACCGTATTTGAGCGCATGGCGAAGTTAGCAGACAATTTGCAATACAAAAAAGCGCTCATCGTGCAGGGAATGGAAGGTTCCGAGGACTTGTTCATCGAGAGGCCAACCCGCACTTATTTCGTAGAAGACGGACAATCGCAGCTACATATTATTGATCCGGACACCTACGGCTTAGAGACGCCTGTTCCGGAAATCGATTGGACGCCAGCCGAGCAATTGCGCGTTTCGGAATCCGTCCTGCAAGGACGCGGACATATCGCCTTCGCGAATCAAGTGATGCTTAACGCAGCCGTAAGGCTGAAGCTGGCGGAGAAGGTTGAATCGATTGAGGAAGGGCTGTATACGTGCAACGATTTGCTCGATAATGGCGCTCCTTGGGAGATTTATCGCAAATGGCAAAATTCACTGCGAAGTGAAAGTGCTTTGCCTTGCCGCACCAAATAGCAACGAAAGAAAGGAAGGCTGCCGGGCATAGGTGCTCGGCAGCCTTCCTTTCTTTCGTTCTAATCCTTTAGCGGATGGTCCGATTGCCCACACGTTTGCTCTTTCCGGCTATTCTGAAGGGAAGACAGGAAGCGGCGAACGGTGAACCGAATTCCCAGCTGAAGAGAATAGCGGCCAGCTTAAATTTGAGCGCCAAATAATAGATGTACTCTTTCACGCTGCCGCATTTGCACAAGAAGCCTAGTTCCTTGGTGCTGTCTGTAACCAACTCAAGAGTAACAATTCTTGCGACATCCTCTTTTGCGGGGACAGTAGGACTATTCTTGAAATTTCTGATCAGCATGCCATAGATGGAACGTATATGGTAGGCTGCCATGTCTCTTCTATAATGATCGTGGGCGAGCAAGCCGAAGTGTTCGGAAAGCTGCTTCCTTAGCTGATATTGCAAGACCATGTTTCGCTCCAGATAAGGTTTATAGGGCGTGCTCATTAGACTGTCCAAATTGTTAACGGTGTAGAAATATAACGGGTCCGGGATCGCGTAGACGCGCTCGGAGGTCAGCAGCGCTTCCAGATTAAAGACCGTATCCTCTCCGATCGTCAGCCCCTCATGGAATTGAATGCCCCGGCTTACAAGCGGCGTCCGGAGGAACAGGCTCCGCCAAGCAAAGCATAAATCGTTGCCGGAATGAACGGAGACTGCGCTTAGTACAAAATCCTTCCCGTTCATAAGTGTATGGAGTCTGAAGCGGGGGGAGAAGCTGAGCTTGGTCGGGACGGTCTCGTAGCCGCTGATGACGATATCGCAAGCATGCTGCTCCGCAGTGGCATAAAGCTTAACGAAAAATAACTCGTCGATTTCATCATCAGCATCGAGGAAGGCGACATATTTGCCGGTTGCGGCGTTGAGGCCGACGTTTTTGGTGCTGCTCGTTCCGCCGTTTGGCTTGTGAAGCAATTTGATTCTGACATCCCTGGCGGCGAACTCCTCGCAAATGGCTCCGCTGCGATCCGTAGAGCCGTCATTAACCAGCAGCAGCTCAATTTGGCGGAAGGGCTGTTGAAGGATACGATTTATGCATCGGCCTAACCATTTCTCCGCATTAAAAATAGGCACAATTACACTAATGGCGCAGTCCATACGCTTCACCTCGGGAATGATCAATATTTCATGGCGCGGCCAGGATAGGTTTTAAAATCATCATATCACATTCGTTATAAAGAACAAAACGTTATTTTCTGTACGTTGAACTTTCGGTTGGTTAGCGGTTTTTTATGTTTGTTTGTTGGGAAATTTATTATTTTCGCAGATACTGCTATACTGAAAAATGGAAAACATATCTAACAAAAGGTGAGCCTGAGTGAGAATATGGAGCTTGAAGCAACTTGGGTAAACCCATGCAAGAAAAGCAGCATGCTGCGGATGATCGGTAAGAGGAAAAGGAGGATATCATGTCATTTGTAAATCGGTTGCGATGGTTTTTTAAGGATAGATGGGGAAGCTACGCGGTCGCCATCGGCATCATGGCATTAGTTAGTTTGCTCTCCACGATACCGCCCAATCTCATCGGGAGAACGGTCGATCATATCCGTGAAGGACAGCTTACCTCGGCCGGCTTGACGCAGACGGTGCTGCTGCTTATCGGACTTTCGCTGACGCTCTACGTCATGGTCTACATATGGATTACGACGCTGTTTGGCAATTCGGCGCTAATTGAGAAGGTGCTGAGGGGCCGGCTGCTTGCGAATTTGACGAGGATGACCCCTGCTTTTTTTCAGCGTAACAGCACGGGGCAATTAATGGCGCTCGCTACAAATGACATTTTGGCTATTGGACAAACGGCAGGCTACGGCGTTATGACATTGGTTAATACGCTCGTTGGCGCTTCTGTAGTCGTCATAATGATGGTTTCGCTCGTAAGCTATAAATTAATGCTTGCGGCCCTCATTCCGCTGCCGCTGCTGGCGGCCGTTATCAGCAAGCTTGGCAAAAAAGTGAGAACCCGGTTTCTGGATGCGCAGGCCTCCTTCGGCAAAATGAACGACCATGCGCTGGAGTCGATTTCCGGCATACGCGTTATCCGCTCCTATGTGCAGGAAAACGATGACCTCGCTGCATTCGATAAAGTGACCTCTGAAGTTATGCTCAAAAACAAGCGGGTATCCCTATTAAATGCTCTTTTTCAGCCTATTATTTCATTGATTGTCGGCGTCAGCTATTCCATCGGCATAGGTTATGGCTCTTATCTTGTTTTTCAAGGCGAAATATCGCTCGGCCAGCTCATTTCGTTCAATATTTATTTGGGTATGCTCATTTGGCCGATGATCTCCTTTGGCGAATTTATTAATGTGCTGCAGCGCGGAAGCGCTTCGGCCGACCGGCTCGATACGGCGCTTACGCAAAAGCCGGATCTGTCGGATACAGACAAGCCGGTTGGGATAACAGTGCCAACGAGCATTGAAATGAAGCAGCTGACATTCACTTATCCTGCGGCCAGCCACCCGAGTCTGGACAACGTATCCTTGCAGCTTGAGCGCGGCCAGACGCTTGGTATCGTAGGCAAAACGGGAAGCGGAAAGAGTACGCTGCTGAAGCAGCTGCTGCGCCAATATCCGCTGGAGCATGAGCGGTTGATGATAGCGGGCGTGCCTGTGGAGCGGATAGCGATCGACCAGATGAGACGCTGGATTGCCTATGTGCCGCAGGAGCATTTGCTGCTGTCTAAATCGATCAGAGACAATATTGCGCTTGGCAAGCCGGACGCGTCTCCTGAAGAAATCGCCCGCGCGGTAGAAATGGCTTCCTTTACAGAGGATATTGCGCTGATGCCCGAGGGGCTTGAAACCATCGTCGGTGAAAATGGCGTTATGCTCTCAGGCGGGCAGAAGCAGCGTCTGGCGATTGCGCGGGCTTTGCTCATTGATTCCGAAATATTGCTGCTGGATGATTCGCTGTCGGCGGTCGATGCGCGGACTGAGAGCCGGATTCTTCATCATATCCGCTTGGAACGCGAGGGAAAGACGACGTTTATTACGACGCACCGCCTTTCCGCAGTCAGTCATGCGGATTGGATTATCGTATTGAATGAAGGACGGATCATAGAAGAAGGCACGCATGATGAGCTCATGCTGTTCGGAGGCTGGTACAAGGAACAGTGGGAACGTCAGCAAATGGAAGCGAGCTTGGAAGAATGAGGAGGCTAAAGCATGCCAAAGCAATCGACGGCGAGAAGACTATTCGGATACGCTCTCGTTTATAAGTTTAGAATTATCGGCGCGCTGCTTATTCTTTGCTGCGCGGTAGGCGCTGAGCTTGGTGGTCCCTTTATTATCAAAACGATTATCGATAAGCACTTGTCGGCCGGCGGGGGGGATTTGCTGCCTGTTCTCGGGCTGCTTGCGCTTTATATGGGGCTGCTGCTCGTCGCCAGTATCGGCAATTTCTCGCAAGCCTACATGCTGCAGTCGACAGCGCTGCAAATTATTAAGAACATGCGTATGGATTTAATGGGCCATATTCACCGGATTCCGCTGCGCTATTTCGACAATACGCCAATCGGGCAAATCGTATCGAGAATAGCGAACGACACAGAGGCTGTGCGGGATTTGTTCATGAGCTTCATGGCAACCTTTGTCGTCAGTTTCGTCCAGCTGATCGGCATTTTTACGGCGCTGTTCATATTGGACATGCGGCTCGCGCTGTTCTGCCTGCTCCTGCCTCCGCTTTTTGCGCTTATCATGGCCGTACATTTGAAATATTCGAAGAGGTACATTACGATTATGCGCGCCCGGCTCAGCGACATGAATGCGATGATTAATGAATCGATTGTGGTCATGCAGATCATTCAAGCGTTTCGCCGCGAGAAGGTGACGCTGGATGAGTTCGAGGTGCTGAATGAGGATCGGTACGTCAATCAAATTAAACAGTTCAGAGTGTTTTCTTTATCCTCGCGAAACATTGTGGGCACGATCGGCAGCCTGTTAACGGCGATGGTCATTTGGTATTTTGGCCGCGCGTCGCTCGAGACCGCTATTTTATTCGGCGTGTTTTATGCCTTCATCGACTATTTGGGCCGCATCTTTCAACCGATCATCGGTATTTTCGATCAGCTGACGAATGCGCAGCGGGCGTTCGTATCCGCGGAGAAGGTGTTTGCGATCCTTGATATGGAAGGTATGAATGTCGAATCGATCGAGCATGTGAAGCGGCCGGACGGGGTCGTGAAATTCGATAACGTCACCTTTGCGTATAAAGCAGGCGAAGATGTGTTGAAGCAAATTTCGTTTGAGGCTCGAAGGGGAGAAACAGTCGCTTTAGTCGGTCATACCGGCTCGGGCAAAAGCTCAATAATGAACCTTCTGCTTGGCTTTTATGAGCCGGATAAAGGGGCTATTACGATTGACGGCCGGGATATCTCAACGTTCTCTAAGCAAGCGCTGCGCAAGCATATGGGGATCGTGCTGCAGGATCCGTATTTATTTGCCGGGGACATTAAGTTCAACGTCAGCCTTTATAATAAAGACATTACAATTGAACGGGTGAAAAGCGTGCTGAAGGATGTCGGCGCGGCACCGTTCATCGAGCAGCTGCCCGGCGGCTATGATGAGCTGGTAGTCGAGCGGGGCAGTACGCTTTCCTCCGGTCAGCGGCAGCTTATTTCCTTCGCCAGGGCGCTAGCCTTCGATCCGTCGATACTTATTTTGGACGAGGCGACGGCGAGCATAGACAGCGAGACCGAAGGGCTAATTCAGCAAGCGCTGCGGGTGGTCAGCGAGGGCCGGACGACGCTCGTTATTGCACATAGGCTGTCCACGATCCGCGATGCCGATCAAATTCTCGTTCTGCATCGCGGCGAAATCGTCGAGCGCGGCAATCATGATTCGCTGATGGCGCTGGGCGGCAGATATTACAAAATGTATCAGCTGCAAAAGGGCGAGAAAGCCTCGGCGGAAATGACAGCCGTAACGAAAGAAGCATAGACGCATTGGTATAGAGTAGGGAGTGCCATGTATGTGACATTTGGTGATAGTGCTGGTTGTAGGCAGAGAGTGTTGCAATTATATCGCTCTTAGCGACAATGAGGCTTGATATGATACAATGGCGGTACGTAAACGATTAGGAGATGACAAACGATGACGGATCAAATCAATGAGCAGGAGCTTGTGCAATACATAGCAGCCGAAACGAACCTCGATGCGGCCAGCATCTTGCTTGTGTTGAAGCATGAGCAGGCCTTTATCAATAATGCGAACGAAGATGCCAAAGGCGAGGTGGACATCGACAGCGACGAGCTGGTGGATTATATTCTCAGCCGCAAAGACGTTAAGCTGGACGAGCTGAAGGTAGAGTCGATTTTGGACGCTGAAATGGACTATCTGATGGACAAAGGACTTGCAGGCTACGTGGACTAACGTGTTGAAGAAAAGACTCACGCCCGCATGTAATGCGGCATGAGTCTTTTTTTTATGTACAGGATGAGGCTTGGAGAAGCATACGCGGCATTTAGATTCATATCGTGAATCTAATTCAGCTGTGTGCGAGGAAAGTTGCGGATTAGTTTCCGTTTACGATGCTAAATGCCCGGTTTCAGATGGGTGGTGCTAATAATGTGATTTTAGTTTCGTAAACTGAAACTAATGGGCGATAAAAAATAGAACCTTCGAATTAGTTTTATAAAATGAATCTAATGGGTGGAAAAAATAGAACCTTCGAATTAGTTGCGTAAAGTGACACTAAACATCGCTGCGGCTTGCACCTTGGATACGGGGAATTGAATCGGATGTTGAAGGGTGCGCCCGAGAGGATTGTCAGTGTTTGTAAAGCGGGAGGATACGGCAAAGCTTCTATCGAGTGTGCCTGCATTTTTGAAAGAATGCCGTTATTGTGCTACAGTTAGTGGATACAATCGGAAAAAATGGAGGTTGAGCTGTTGGCGAAGGTACATAAGGGGTTATCATCAATAGAAATTTTCAAACGGTTTATATTCATAACGATCGGTTCGGTTCTAATGGGCGTCGCCTTGGAATTATTTCTTGTTCCAAATGATGTTATCGACGGAGGCATAGCTGGTATTTCGATTATGCTGGCGCATTTAACACCGCTTCCTCTAGGCCTGTACTTGTTCCTTGTGAACGTACCGTTTCTTATTCTCGGATATAAACAAATTGGGAAAACGTTCGCTATCTCGACGCTTTACGGGATTATCGTCATGTCGGTCACGACGTCATTGCTTCATCATGTCGATGCGTTTACAGAGGAGAAGCTGCTGGCGGTTTTGTTCGGCGGTCTTATTCTGGGAGCGGGCGTCGGTCTTGCGATTCGTTTTGGCGGTTCGCTTGACGGCGTAGAGATCGTGTCGATCCTCATTTCGAAGAAGCTGCGCATGCCTGTCGGACAAATCATTATGATATTCAACGTCGTCATCTTTGTCGTTGCGGGCTTCGTATTTGAATGGGATTCGGCGATGTATTCGATGTTTACTTATTATATTGCGATAAAATTGATCGATATCGTCGTGGAAGGTCTCGACGAGTCGAAATCGGTGACGATTATTTCGAGTGAATTCGAGGAAATTTCCCAGGCAATTATCGATCGTTTAGGACGCACAACGACATTGATCCAAGCGCGCGGAGGCTACTCGAAGGATGAGACGCAAATGATTTATTGCGTCGTATCCCGTCTTGAGCTGGCGAAGCTGAAAGCAATCGTGCAATCTATTGATCAAAATGCGTTTATTGCCATTGAGCATGTGTCCGACGTTATGGGCGGCGGATTTAGCAAAGGCAGCATACACTAACGGAACTAACAAAGGTGAACAATCGTTAATCCATAAACTGACATTCAAACGGATAACCGTCTGAATGTCAGTTTTCTTTTTATGGGAATCAAATGCGTTTTAAATGTTTGTTGATCCCTTTTGCGCAGCGATTGCTTTCGGCAGTCCCTTGTCCCGGATCCCGAGCAGGAAGAGCAGGGCGATAACCATGCCGCCTGATGAAAAGTAGAAAAGCACCGAATAACCGAGCAGATCAATCAAACCGCCCATTAGCGGAGGCGATGAAATGGCGGCCAGCGAGGAGATCAAATAATAGATGCCCGTACGGGTACCGATGCTTTGCTCGTCTCCGAGGGTGACGATGAAGGGGTAGGAGTTAATGTTGATCATTGCCCAGCATATGCCCCCCAATAATAGCAGTGCGCGAAGCGGCAGCAATGCATCAACAAACGAGATGGCGGCGAAAATCGCGATTAGGCCAACGACGCCAATGGCGATGATCCGTTTTTTGCCGAAGCGATTGCCGAGCAGTCCGCTCGGAATGGCGGCGAGGACGAAGGCCAGCGAGAAGAAGGCAAGCGAGAACGCCGATTGACCTTCCGTGAGATGCAAATGGTTTGTGCCGTACAAGGTGAAGAAAGCTTCGACGCCTTGATAGGACAGAAACCAGAAAAAAATAGCGCCCAGCAGGAAGAGCGTAGGCCGGTTCCATTGTCCCCTGAACGATATTTTTGACTTCACCTCTACCGGCGCGTAGGCGATAGCATCCCGTTTTTCCTTGATCGTACTCAAGAGAACGACCAGACAGATTAGCGTCAAAACGGATGCTGTCAGAAATGGGAGCGAGACATGCTTCTCATATAGTAACGAGCCTCCCGAGAAGGCGATAATGGAGCCGATGCCGCCCATGAAGTTGATAATCCCGTTCGCCTGCGTCCGCTTGCTGTCTTTTGTAATATCGGGCATAAGCGCAATGGTCGGCGAACGGTATAAGCTCATCGAAAGATTCATGAGCACCATAAACAAAACGAGCGTTAACAAGCTGGTATGCCAAGGGATAAGTGCTCCAAACAAAGCGGCGAGCGGCATGCCGATGAGCAGGTAAGGCATTCTTTTGCCCAGTCGGCTGTTCGTGCGGTCGCTGCGGCTGCCGATCCAAGGCTGCAAAAACAAAGCGAAATAATTGTCGATCGTCATCATAAAGCCGATAAGCGCAGTGCTCGTCAAAAATTTGGCGAGGAAAAAAGGAACGAATGCGTTGTACAGCGCCCATGTGATGCTAATGCTGAAAAAACCGAACCCGAGCAGCCATGTTTTTTTCATTCCGCCTGCACTCCTCTCCTTGTGAGCACTTCTGCCAGACGATCCGGAAAATCGGTAATGATGCCGGCCGCTCCTGCATCGAGCAGCTGCTCCATCTCGGCCGCGTCATTAACGGTGAACGGATGATAGCCGATGCCGTGTGCGGACGCCTCTGCTATCCATTCGGGCGTTACCGCATATTTGTAGGCATGCAGCGCGTCTGCCTGGACGGCCGCCGCATAATCCCAAGGACGATAAAGCCCTTCCATGTACAACAGGCCGGTACGGATTTCGGGCGCCAATTGCTTGCACAGCACGAGTGAGTAATGATTGAAGCTGGATAGGATGACGCGATCCGTCATTTGATAAGCGCGAACCATTTCGATCACCTTATGCTCTATCTCCGGATAGAGGATGACGCCGTTTTTGAGCTCGATATTGAGGATGATGCCGGTAGGCTGCAGAAGCTCGAGCAGCTGCTCGAGCGTTGGAATCCGTTCGGCGTGGAAGGCTGGAGCGTACCAGCTCCCCGCGTCGAGTGAGGCAAGCTCCTTGTAATCGGTATCCTTTACAAGCTTGTTGAGACCAGTCGTTCGCGCTAAGGACTCATCATGAATGACAATGATTCGGCCGTCCTTGGTCAGCTGTACATCGGTTTCGATGCCCGTAGCGCCAAGCTCGAGCGCTTTTTTGAATGCCGCAAGCGTATTTTCGGGACAGCAGCCGCTTGCTCCGCGATGGGCGAAATTAATGGGCGTTTTGATAACGGTTCATCCTCTCGGTTTGAAGGGTATCTAAGCAACTAAGCGTAGCGGTAATAGATGTGGACGCCGATAATAGCAAGGTAAAGCCGTAATCAAGCATATGGAACAGCCCGGCTTCGATGCTTGTATCGCTAAATACGACCAGCATCGCAAGCGTGCCGATCTTTGTCGTATAGTGCTGCGGAATGAGCAGGAATTGTCCAGGGCGGCGTCTGTGAACCATTTGACATGTGCATAATAATCTATAAGCTGTCATTCCTCTGGCTAGGTATGTTTTACTATTGTTTACGAGGATCGTAGCATATTGCCCTCCATAATAAAAGTGGCTGGACAGGGCTGCTAAAACAAAATAAAAAAGACCATTTACATACCCTATGGGGGTATGTTAGTATAAATTCAGAAGCTTATACCCCCTGGAGGTATGTGGGATGGATAACCGTACGATAAACAATGGGGCTCATGAGCAATCGCATGATTCAGCTGACTGCTGTGATTCGATTGGTCCGCGAAAGAGTCATCATTCGGAGCAAATGAAGGACAATTTAACGAAGCGTCTCAACCGGATTGAAGGGCAAATTAGAGGCGTGAAGGCGATGATCGAGAAGGATACGTATTGCGATGACGTGCTTAATCAGATCGCTGCGGCACAATCCGCTCTGAACAGCGTCGGCAAGCTGCTGCTGGAGGGCCATTTGAAGAGCTGTGTTATCGAACGCATTCAAGCGGGAGAAAGCGAAGTTATTGACGAATTGCTGGTTACCGTTAACAAACTAATGAAGTAGTGGAGAGGGGAATTTTACGATGGCAAATACAGTATTGAAGGTTGAGGGCATGACATGCGGACATTGCGTCAGTGCAGTTGAGAAAGCAGTCGGCAGCGCGGGTGCAGTGGGCAAGGTGGAT
Source organism: Paenibacillus sp. J2L1-98 (assembly GCF_056269405.1). Lineage (NCBI taxonomy): Bacteria > Bacillati > Bacillota > Bacilli > Caryophanales > Paenibacillaceae > Paenibacillus > Paenibacillus sp. J2L1-98. The sequence continues at coordinate 79,786 of NZ_JBWDNW010000006.1, forward strand.
TTGGCGGGCAAGAAAGTATCGGTCGAGTTTGACGAGACGAAGGTAACGATCGAGGCTGTCAAAGCGGCAATCGAAGATCAAGGCTATGACGTCGTCTAAACAAGAGGCATGAGGCTGAAGAGGCTGTGTAAGCCTCTCTTTTTTTCAAAAAAACATACCCCATGAGGGTATGTAGGCGGTAGGTGAGCAAGTATGGGCAAAGCGCAGACGACCATTCAAATTACAGGAATGACATGCGCAGCTTGCGCGAATCGGATTGAGAAGGGTCTCAATCGGATGGAAAGCGTGGAGGCGAATGTGAATCTGGCGTTGGAGCGGGCATCCGTCAGTTACGACCCGCTCGTGATGGATGACGCCAAGCTGGAGCAAAAAATTATAGATCTCGGCTACGGCACAATTAAACTGACCGGGGATCCGGGCGATGGCGCCGGCGATTACAAGCAACAAGAAATTAGAAAACAGCAGCTGCGCCTTGCCGTTGCGATTGTGCTTTCTCTACCGCTGCTGTGGGCGATGGCGGGACATTTCTCCCTCACAGCCTTCGTGCCCGTACCGGCGCTGTTCATGAACGCCTGGTTCCAGCTTGCGCTGGCCGCCCCCGTGCAGTTTATTATTGGCCGGCCGTTTTACGTCGGCGCGTACAAAGCCCTGCGGAACGGCAGTGCCAATATGGATGTGCTTGTGGCGCTCGGAACGTCAGCAGCCTTCTTCTACAGTCTATATGTAACGGTACAAACCTTGAACGCATCTGGTCATGGTGCGCATGAGGCGGAGCTTTATTACGAAACGAGCGCCGTGCTGATTACTTTGATCGTGCTTGGCAAGCTGCTTGAAGCGTTAGCGAAGGGAAGATCATCTGAGGCGATCAAGACGTTAATGGGGCTGCAGGCTCAAACGGCGGTCGTCATTCGGGACGGCTCTGAGCAGCGCGTGAGCATAGAGGACGTTGTCGTTGGCGATGTGCTGATCGTGAAGCCGGGTGAAAAGATTCCAGCAGACGGTTTCGTGCTGGACGGCGCTTCAACGGTCGATGAATCGATGCTGACCGGCGAGAGCATGCCGATTGAGAAACGTCAAGGCGATAACTTGATTGGCGCAACGATAAATAAAAACGGCGCACTGCGCATGCAAGCGGAAAAAGTCGGCAAGCAAACGGCGCTCGCGCAAATTATTAGAGTGGTGGAGGAAGCGCAGAGCTCGAAAGCGCCTATTCAGCGGGTTGCTGATCGTATATCGGGCATATTCGTGCCGATTGTAACGGCTTTGGCTGTTATCGCATTCGTGGTCTGGTATTTGTTTATTGAGCCGGGAGATATAGGGAATGCCTTAGAGAAGGCGATTGCGGTGCTTGTTATCGCTTGTCCATGCGCACTCGGACTCGCTACTCCTACCTCGATTATGGCCGGCTCGGGCCGTGCTGCCGAGCTGGGCGTGCTGTTCAAGGGCGGGGAGCATCTGGAGAGCACGCATCATATTGACACGGTTGTGCTGGATAAGACAGGTACCGTAACGAAAGGAAAGCCCGAGTTAACGGATATTCGGGTATCGACCGGCTTCGAGGAAGCGAAGCTGCTCAGCTGGGTAGGCGCGGCAGAGAGAAGCTCGGAGCATCCGGTTGCAGAAGCGCTCGTCGCAGGCATTGCGGCAAGCGGGATCATAATGCCCGCTGCCAGTCAGTTCCAGGCGGTGCCGGGCTTTGGAATTGAGGCGCAGGTTGACGGGCAGCAATTGCTGGTAGGCACCCGGAAGCTGATGGAGAAGCATGGCGTGAGCATTCAACCGGTATTAACCGAGCAGCAGGAGCTGGAAGCGGAGGGCAAGACAGTCATGCTAATTGCCGTTAACCGGGAATATGCAGGCCTCGTTGCCGTTGCCGACACAGTGAAAGAAACGTCTGCGGAAGCCGTTGCCCGCTTGAAGGCTATGGGGATAGACGTTATGATGCTGACCGGCGACAATGAGCGGACCGCGAAGGCAATCGCCCGCCTCGCCGGTATTGAGCGCGTGCTTGCCGAGGTGCTTCCTGAGCAGAAAGCGAAGGCGGTTCAGGAACTGCAGGCGGAGGGAAGAAAGGTCGCCATGGTGGGCGACGGCATGAACGATGCGCCGGCACTCGCTGCAGCCGATATCGGGATGGCGATCGGCGGTGGCACCGACGTCGCGATTGAAGCCGCGGATATTACGCTGATGCGCGGCGATTTGAACAGCATCGCTGACGCCATTCGGATGAGCCGCGTTACGATGGCTAATATCAAACAAAATTTGTTCTGGGCGCTCGCGTACAATGTGATTGGCATACCGATTGCCGCTGCCGGCTTCCTTGCCCCTTGGCTGGCGGGAGCTGCGATGGCGTTAAGCTCGGTGTCCGTTGTACTGAATGCGCTTAGACTGCAAAGGATGAGATGAATTTATATGTTGAAGGTAAAGGGAAATCAAACAAAGTATCGCAAGCGCTCTGCCGCAGCATCATTAATCGTACTGAGCTTGCTGGCCGCTGGCTGCGGCAGCGCCGCAAAGGACGAGCATGCGCAGCATGCTGCGCCTCGTGAAACGGAGGCGGCTTCTAATGAGCACAGCGGGCATTCCACGGATGCGGCGGCAAATGCTGCCGGTAATGAAGAAGCTCCAGAAAACCACAGCGGGCATGGCGGTCAGGCTGACTCCGAGGATATGTCTCAGGCGAATGTGAAGCTGGACTGGCGATATTCGCCGGAGAGCCCAAAGTCGGGCGAAAAGACGAATATCGAGCTCTTCCTTTATGATGCGGCCGGTAAGCCGATCGAGAAATACGATGTCAATCATGAGAAGCTGATGCATCTAATCGTCGTAAGCGAGGATATGTCGGAATTCAGCCATATTCATCCGGAGTATGCGGGAAAAGGGAAGTTTGAGGTGGAAACCTCCTTCGTTAAAAGCGGAGCGTACAAGCTGTTCGCGGATTTTATTCCGGCAGGCTCTACGCAGATGACGGTAACGTCCAGCTTGAAAGTATCCGGCGCGAAGCAAGCGGCAGAACCGCTGAAGAAGGATGCAGCGCTCATGAAAGCCGTTGACGGCGTCGCTGCTTCGTTAAAGGTATCCTCTCTTAAGGCAGGGGAGGAAACGGATTTAACCTTTACGTTTAGCGATGATAAGACGAAAAAGCCGATTACCGATCTGCAGCCTTACTTAGGAGCTATCGGACATGTCGTTATTTTGAACGAGGATTTGAGCCGTTACCTGCATGTTCACCCGAAGGAAGGCAACGAAAGCGGGCCAACCGCCGAGTTCTCGACAAGTTTTCCAGAGCCGGGCTTATATAAAATATGGGGTCAATTTCAACGCGAAGAGAAGACGTTCATCGTTCCGTTTACGATCGGGGTCGAGTAACGGGGGACCAGAAAGCAGCATACTTTAAACGTTTATAAAAATATTAATCACCCTCTACAGGGTGATTTTTTTTATGGGAAGAAGCATCTAAAATACGCGCTGTTATGCGGTTTTTCAGCAGGCATGCTTCTAAAACGAGAAAACGCTTTCCAGAAATATTGCAATAAACCGATTTTAGGACTTGAAAACCTGAAAATACGTGTTAAACTAATCATGTAATAAATTTATTAATCAATTAACATAATAGTTACTTCTCATGGGGGTGAAGCATAAACCGAATAAGTATGCGGGTATCTGAAGGATCAGATGCCATTCCGCACTTAACGGTTAACAAATTTATTAAAATATAAGTATGCAAAGTTGCTGTTTTTCTAGGCTGCTTATATTTTGGGCAAAACGGGCGCTTTGCGGGCAAGGCAGTGCGTGAACCGTTTTCACTTGATGATGCTGCTTACTAAAGGGAGTCATAACAGCATGATAGACAAGAAGAATGAGTCATTGCTTCGTTTAAGCAGTTTGTACTGATTAACAATTGTATTAAACATAGTTGTTATAGCCGTCACCAGAAATAGAGTGAGGTACTAATGACTATATCGTTTAAGGGATGAAATGTAAACGCTTTATTTGAAAAACGAGGGAGGATTTTCAGATGAAAAAGATGGCAAGCACTTTCATTTTTATGTTGGCTCTCATTATGCTTATTACCGCATGCTCCAGCGGTGCGGGTACGAATACCGTCAATAACGCCCAAGGAAACACGCCGGCGAACGCGGAAGGTAACAAGGATGCGGCGGCAAACGAGCCGGCAGCGGAAAATGCAGAACCGGATGGCGGAGTTGCCAAGTCGACCGTTGATCCATCGATTACCGGTGAAGTCACGTTCTGGACATTCCTTGACAATAAAGAGAAGGATGCCGCTTTGCAAAAAGCATTTAACGAAGCGTATCCGAACATTAAGCTGAAAACGATCTTCGTACCGTTCGGCGATTTGCATGATAAGCTGCAAACGACTTTGGCAGCAGGCAAAGGCGCGCCGGATGTGGCGCTCGTCGAGCAGGGTCAATTCCCGCGCTACAGCACAGGAAACGTGCTGGAAGATTTGCTTCAACCGCAATACGACGCCGGCAAATATCAAAGCCTGGTATCTGAATACAACTGGAACCGTTGGTCGTCTATCGACGGCAGTAAATTGCTCGGTATGCCGTGGGACGTTACGCCGGCCGTAACCTACTACCGCGCAGACATTTTTGAAGAGCTGGGCCTGCCTTCCGATCCGGCTGAGCTTGGCGAATACATTCAAGATCCGGAAAACTTCTTCACGCTTGCCCAAACGTTGAAAGCAAACGGCAAGTACGCGATGGAATGGCGAGATTCACCGGTTCACTGGCTAGGCGATTCGCTAGGATACTATGACAGCGAAATGAACTGGGTCCGTAATACGGACGAGTTCGTGAAATTCCTCGATATTTCGAAGCAGGTTAACCAATTGAAAATTGCTCCGCATGATGGCATTTACAGCGACAAAGGCAAGCAGCGCGTGAAAAAAGGCGAGTCTCCGATGTACGTAGCGGGAACTTACGGCGCACGTGATCTGGAAATCAACTTCCCGGATCAAAAAGGCAAATGGCGAGCGACGACGATGCCTTTCGGTCTTAACGTAGGTATGGGCGGATCGACATTTGTTATTCCTTCGCAAAGCGGCAACAAAGACGCGGCATGGGCATTCGTAGAGTTTATTACGACTTCCGAAGCAGCATGGAAGCTGTGGATCGAACAATCCGTTCAACCGGATTACAAGCATATTACGAGCCAAGAATGGTACCTGGCTCATACAAATCCATATCTCGGCGATCAAGAGGATTACAAGTTCTACAATGAGCTTGCCGGCCTGATTCCGGTAAGACGTTACACGCGTCTTGACGGCATGGCTTGGCCGCTGTGGGTTGAAGGTGTGCTCAAAGCGCTTGATAAAAACATCGATTCGAAAACGGCTATTCAACAAACGCAAGAAAACATTGAGAACAAGCTGAAGGCCGAAAAGGAAAAATTGATCAAAGAGCTTCAGCAGTAAGCTATAGCTTCTGTAGTATTGACCGCTTCTGATTGCCCGGATCATCCTTCCCGCGAAGGATGATTCGGCATGTTAACTCAACCAAAATTTAACTTTCATCGCGGAACGAAGCTTTCGCCTCCTGAGGATGACGTTAGCCGTTTACGCTAGTATGGCAAGGGGGTGCTCCTTGGTGATTCGTTGGCTAAACAAGTATAAGGTAACAGTGGCTGTTATTGCCGCATTGGTCTGTTTCTTTTTGTGGTGGAATAATTCAAGAGGCTACAACGATGATGCAATGGCTGGAATTGCGCTGGATGCGGCAATCGATGAATCGTCCATTTTGGAAGGCGAAGACGCCAGCAGCAAGCTGGAGCCGTCTTTTAATAAATATGTAGACAGCTGGAACGAGCAGGGCGCGGCGGATGCGGCCGATTTCAGCGTCACCCTTTCCTCCACTGATTATTTGGCGGTCAGTGAGTCGGGGACAAGCATACAATCCGGCCTCGGCGGTCAAGCGGGCCAAGCGCTGGCGCTTATCGGTGAGGATAGCTGGGTCGAATATGCCTTTGAGGTGCCGCAGGATGGCTATTATCAAATGGGCATGAGCTATTACGCAATGGAGGGCAAACGTTCATCCATCGTTCGTAGCGTGCAAATTGACGGGAAATATCCGTTTTACCAGGCGAAAAAGCTGGAATTCCAGAGGATGTGGAAGGAAGCCGGCGAGCCTTGGTTCGACAACCAAGGCAATGAATTCAATCCGCGCAGGGAAGAGACGGCAGACTGGCAATACCGGGAGTTCCGCGATTCGGAAGGCAAGGCCTACGAGCCGTTTCGCTTCTATGTGACGAAGGGCAAGCATACGCTGCGCCTTCAAGTGGTGCGCGAGCCGGCAGCGATCGGGCAAATCGATATTTACTCGCCGAAGCAGGTGCAGACTTATGCGGAGGTCGCCAGCACCTACGAGCAGAAGGGCTATAAGAAAACGGAAGGTCAGCTCATTAAGGTGCAGGCCGAGCTGTCGACCTTGAAGTCCGATCCGACATTGAAGCGTATCGAGGATCGCGAGCCGGCAACGGAGCCGTTTAATAAGGATTCGATCGTGCTTAATACGTTTGGCGGCGCAAGCTGGCGGACTGGCGGGCAGTGGGCCGAGTGGGAAGCCACGGTGCCTGAAAGCGGCTTGTATGAAATCGGAGCCCGTTATGGACAATGGTTTCTGAACGGCATGCCGACGCAGCGTACGGTAACGATCGACGGCAAGCTGCCTTTTAAAGAAATGAATGAAATCTCATTCCCTTATAAGTCCGAGTTCCAAATTTCGAAATTCGGCGGCGACAGCGAGAGTAAAGAGCCGTATCTCTATTATTTGGAGAAGGGCAAGCATACGATCCGAATGGAAGTGCAGGTCGGAGCGCTCGGGCGGATGCTTGAGACGATTACCGATACGACTCGCAAAATGTCTCTGCTTGGCCGGGAAGTTATTCAAGTAACAGGAACAAATCCCGATCCGAACGGCGACTGGCGCTTGGAGCAAAATATTGCAAACCTCGTGCCGCGCCTGCAGCTTATGGCGAAGAGCTTCGATGATGCGATCAAGGGATTGTATGCGCTCGGCGTTGACGAAGGCAGCTCGGAGGTAAGCACGCTTTACGAGGCGCGCGATGTGATCCTCAGCCTGTCTAAAGACACGACCTCCATTCCGGGACGCATGGCGCAATTCAACGATTTGCAGGCATCGCTCGGGACGTGGGTGAACGGGCTGAGCAAGCAGAGCTTGCTGCTCGACTATCTGATTATTAAATCGCCGGACACCGCCTGGCCGGCTCCGGCTGCGGGCTGGTTAGCCAGAACGGGCACGATGCTTTACGACTTTACGAGCTCCTTCACGAAAAATTACGGCGGCATCGGCAACGTTTATGAGGACGAGAAGGTGCTGGACGTATGGGTAGCGAGGGGCCGTGACTGGGTCGATATTATTAAGCAAATGATTGACGAGGATTTCACGACAGAAACGGGCATTAAGGTGAACATTAACGTCATTCCGGCGCAGCAAATGCAGGTGCTGCTGCTTGCGAGCACGGCCGGTGTCGCACCGGATGTCGCACTCGGTGTGGAGGGCGAAATTCCGATTGATTACGCAGTCCGGAACGGGCTTGTCAACTTGGAGGAGTACAAGGATTACGACGAGGTAGCCGCACGCTTCAGACCGGGCGCGCTCATTCCTTACAAGTACGACGGCGGCAGCTACGCTCTCCCGGAAAATCAAAACTTCAACATGCTGTTCTACCGCAAGGATATTATGCAGCAGCTGGGCGTAACGGAGGATCAAATTCCGGATACGTGGCAGGAAGTAATGGATCTTATTCCGATATTGCAGCAAAACGGGATGGATTTCTTCTACCCGCATGCTCCGAATAACCCGGCGCAGGCAATCAATGAATTCGCACCGTTTCTGTTCCAGCAAAACAGCGAGTTCTACCGTGAAAACGGCAAATACTCGAACCTCGATGCGCCGGAGGCGATGCAGGCGTTCAAGCTGTGGACGGGTCTGTTCACGAACTTTAAAATTTCGAAGCAGGCCGATTTCTACAACCGGTTCCGTTCCGGCGAAATGCCGATCGGAGTGGCGGATTACTCCACTTACGTGCTGCTGTCGACAGCGACGCCGGAGCTTACCGGCTGGTGGGGCATGAAGCCGATGCCGGGCATTCAGCAGGAGGACGGGCAAATTAACCGTTCAACCGGAGGCATTGCGCAAACGGGCATGATTTTCAAAGACACCGATATGAAGGAAGAGTCCTGGGCGTTTCTGAAATGGTGGACGAGCGCCGATACGCAGGAAAGATTCGGCTCCGAGCTTGAAGCGCTGCTTGGCGTTGAGGCGCGTTGGAATACGGCTAATATTGAGGCGCTTAAGCGCATGCCGTGGCAATCCTCCGATATTGAAGCCATTCTCGAGCAGTGGGAATGGTTCAAGGAGCGCGAGGTCGTTATCGGCGGTTACTACACGACAAGGCATATCGCGAATATATGGAACCAAATTGTATTGAACGGCAAAATACCGCGTGAAGCGGTGGAGGAAGGCGTTAAGGAAATCGATAAGGAACTGCGCAAGAAGCGCGAGGAATTTGGCTTAAACGACGAATCTACCGGTCAGGCAGCTTCAAAAGGAGGCGACAGTCCGTGAAAATGAACGCAGATCAGGCGGTAACTGCAGCCGCGCCGGCAGCGGAACGCCTCCGTGAACCGGGAAAATTGTCCTTGCTTTGGCAGGAAATGAAGAGAAACAGGGTTTCGTACCTGTTTCTCGCCCCTTTTCTCATCCTGTTCACGCTGTTTACGATCATACCGGTCGTTACATCGGTTGTACTAAGCTTCACGTATTACAACATCTTGGAGGCGCCGAAATTTATCGGCCTGTCCAATTACAGGCTCTTGTTCGTCGATGACGACATCTTCCTAAAGGCGATCGGCATAACGTTGAAATTCGCGTTCATTACGGGGCCTGTCGGCTATGTAATGGCGTTTCTGCTGGCGTGGCTCATTAGCCAAATCCCGCAAAAATACCGCTTTTTCTATACGCTTTGCTACTATACGCCTTCGATAACGAGCGCGACGGCGATGTCGGTTGTATGGCTCTACCTGTTCGCGGGCGACCGCAAGGGCCTGCTAAACTACTTTGCGGCTAAGCTTGGCATTATCGATGAGCCTTATTTATTTTTGCAAAATATTCATTCGATCGTACCCGTCATCATTATCGTCTCGCTTTGGATGTCCATGGGGGTAGGCTTTCTGGCCTTTCTCGCCGGTCTTCAAAACGTACCAAAGGATCTGTATGAAGCAGGAGAAATTGACGGAATCAAATATAGATGGCAGCAGCTCATTTATATTACGGTTCCATCGGTTAAGCCGCAGTTGCTGTTCGGTGCGGTGCTCCAGGTCGTCAGCTCACTGACCGTATTCGATGTCAGCGTGCAGCTCGTCGGTTTGCCGAGTCCGCTTTATGCGGGCCATACGATTTTGACGCATTTATTCGATTACGCCTTTATCAAGTTTGAGATGGGGTATGCCGCGGCAATCGCGGTTGTGCTGTTCGTCATGATGATCGGACTGAACCGTCTCATATTCAATTGGCTAGGAAAGGACTGAACCGATATGACTGGCGCAGTGAAAGGCAGAAAGGATTGGGGAGGCTATTTCCTTTATCTATTTCTAACGTTGTTCGGTCTTTTGATGCTTGCACCTCTCGTTTATATGGTGTCCACCGCCTTTAAACCGACAAGCGAGCTGTTCCTGTTTCCGCCGCGATTTTTCGTGAACAATCCGACGTTGATTAATTTTCGCGATCTATTGCTCATAACGGGAACGACGAGCGTGCCGTTTTCACGCTTTATTTTTAACAGCTTGCTTGTCAGCTCCTGCATCGTCGTGTTCGGAATCATTGTGTCGGCCATGGCGGCTTATCCGCTTGCGAAGCACAATATGCCCTTCCGCAGCGCGATTTTCAATATGGTCGTGCTTGCGATCATGTTCTCGCCGATGGTCGTGCAAATTCCGCAGTATTTGCTCATCAGCAAGATCGGCCTTATCAATACGTACTGGGCGATGATACTGCCTTATTTGGCCGCTCCGGTCGGCATGTTCCTGATGACGCAGTTTTTGCGTCAAATTCCGGACGCTTTGCTCGAGGCGGCGCGTATGGACGGCGCTTCGGAATGGAAGGTGTTCTGGGTCGTCGTCATGCCGATGCTGAAGCCGGCCCTTGCAACCTTTGCCTTATTCAGCTTTATATCCGCTTGGAACGATCCGTATCCGGCCATGGTGTATACGACCGATCAGGATATGAAATCGCTGCCGCTGGCGATCCAGACGTTAAGCGGCGGATATGGCGTCGTTGCGCGTGTCGGCACACTCGCCGCCGCCAGCTTATTGATGATTGTGCCGACGATTATCGTCTTTATCGTAACGCAGCGCCTGGTGCTGCAAACGATGGCGCATTCAGGTCTGAAAGAGTAGGAGGACTGCCGGGATGAAGCAGGTTACGATATTCCGATTCGTTGTCAGTACGGCTATCGCATTACTGATGCTAGTTACAGCTCTGCCGGTTCAAACGTTCGCGGCTTCTCCTTACGAGGGGTATACGAGAAATAAGCTGGGCGAAGACGTGCACTCGATTAACGGGTACATGTACGTGAGCTCGATTGACGGCTACAATCTGTCCTCGGGGCCGTTCAACGCGCCTGAAGATATTTTTCTGGCTGATGACGGAACGATTTACGTCGTCGACACCGGAAATAGCCGGATCGTGCATTTGGATACGGATCATAAGGTGCTGAACATCATCGGGGACGCGGAAGGCGACGGCATGCTGAACGAGCCGAAGGGCGTTTATGTGAAGCAGGACGGAACCGTCTTTGTCGCCGATACTAAAAATCAACGAATCGCTATTTTTAATAAAAAGGGCAAATTCGTCAAGCAGTACGGCAAGCCAGAAAGCCCGCTGCTTGGCGCGACCTTCTCGTATTCCCCGTCGAAGCTGCTCGTCGACAAGCGCAATTACATGTTTGTCGTGAGCGACGGCAATACGCAGGGCCTCATTCAAATTGATCCGAACGGTCAATTCAAAGGTTTCTACGGCGCGAACCACGTCGGCTTCAGCTGGAGCAGATTGTTCGTAAAGCTCGTAGCGACCGATGAGCAGAAGGCAAAGCTGTCCGTTGTGAAGCCGCTCGAGTTTTCCAATGCGGTGCAGGACGCGGAAGGCTTCATCTACACGACGACGCTCGGAACGGAAATGGATCAGTTAAAGCGGTTGTCGCCCGTAGGCGTCGATACGCTCAATATTGTTCCGAAGAGATACGGAGGACGCTTCGATGCCGGACCGTTCGAGGTGCCGTCGTTTCTTGATTTGGCCGTAGACAAGGACGGCGTTATTACAGCGCTGGATTTGCAATCGAGCAAGGTTTATCAATACGACAAGCTCGGTAATTTCTTGTTTGTGTTCGGAGGACTCGGGGATCAGAACGGTTTGTTCGTCACGCCTTCCAGCCTGGCGCAGTCGCAGGACGGCACGGTATATGTGGTGGACAAAGGGCGCAACCGCATCGATCTGTTCCGTACGACGCCGTTTGCCGATCTGGTGCATGACGCATCGCGGTTATTCGTTGACGGACGTTATAAGGAAGCGGAGGGGATGTGGAACGAGGTGCTGCATTTGAATGCCAACTTCGATCTGGCCTATCTCGCTATCGGCAAATCGCTCTATAAAGCGGAGAACTATAAGGATGCGATGACTTATTTCGAGCTGGCAAGATCGCGCTTAGATTATTCGGTTGCGTTCAAGGAGTATCGGAAGGAATATTTCAGGGAGCATTTTGCCCCAATATGTCTAGGCATCATTGCGCTGATTATCGCTTTGCGCTACGTCATTCCTTTCCTGTGGCGAAGGATGAGCGCGATGCTGGCAGACCGTCATACGTCTAATGCGGCTCGAATGAAGGGAGGGGTGCCCCATGATCGCCACGTTTAAAATGATGCGGCAAGTGCTTGTGCACCCGATTGATTTTTACCACGATATCCAGGAGCCGGGACGCATTAAATGGGGGCAAGCGCTGTTTATAGTCGTACTTGCTTATATCGCTAGAATGATTGCGATTTTAATTACGGGTTATGCCTTCGAGACGAGAGAAATCTATGAGATTTCGTTCGTGCATGAGTTGATTTGGATCGTTGTGCCTTGGTTGACCTGGACGGTGTCCAATTGGGGCGTAAGCGCGATTCTTGAGGGAGAAGGGAAGTTCAAGGAAGTGTTCGTCGGCAGCGCGTTTGCGCTGGTGCCGTATGCCATCTTCATTATTCCAATCACGCTGCTAACGAATATTTTGGCGCTGGATGAAAGCTCGATTTATTCGTTCCTTATCAATTTCACCCTCTATTGGGTCGGTTGGCTGCTTCTGCTGAAGGTAAAAATCGTTCACGATTTCGAGCTGGTGAAGATGGTTTGGATTACGGTGCTGAGCATCGTTGGCATATTGATCATCTGGTTTATAGGCATTCTGATGTTTGGCTTAGTCAATCAACTCATTAACTTTGTGGTAGACATGTTCAAAGAAATAAACTTCCGAAGGTAGGCGGACGAGATGAGGAAACAACGAAAATGGCTTATTATCGCGGCATTGCTGCTCGTTGTCAGCATATTCCCTCACTTCGGGACCGCGGAAGGCGATATCCAGGTTCAAGCGGAGGAAGACGCAGGCAAGAGCACTGAGGATGCGGCTGCAGTCAACGCGGAATCGGATTCCGCAGCAGCTGCGGATACGTCTGCTGTTGAAGAAGCACCGCAGGATGCGGCTGCGACGGAAACAGTGGTACCCGCCGCCGAGGACGAAGTGAAGCGGTATCCCGTATCTGCTACGAAGCAGATTGCGGAGAACAGCGGCTACAAAATGTATATCGATGAGAAAACAGGCAATATTCGCCTCGTAGATAAGCGGACCGGTACGGAATGGCTCGGTACGCCGCAGCTGCCCCGAACGACGATGCCGAATAACAAGAAGTTTATGGACGCGGCCGTTCATGTGAAATATACGGAGGGCTCGGATACCGTTCAAACGTATTTGACGAAGGAGAAGACAAATAAGCTGAAGATCGAGACGATCGACAGCGGAGCGAAGGTGACCTTCCAATTCGTGAAGGAAGAGCTAGAGTTTGCGATTGAATACCGATTGGTAGAGGACGGCTTCGAACTAACGATTCCGGAGGCTTCTATTAAAGAATCCGGCAAAGCAAAGTTCGTGAGCATTGAGCCGCTTCCCTTCTGGAATGCCGCTGCGGATACGGAGGAAGGCGCGATTTTCCTGCCGGACGGCTCGGGCGCGCTTATGAAGTACAGCGCAAAGCATCCGCAATTTTTTGCCGGCTATTCGGAAATGATTTACGGCGCAGATCCCGCTTACGTCACACAGTCGCATGCGAATATCGACCAAATGTGGAGACAGAAGCTAGCGCCGAAAGAGAAGGTCGCGCTGCCTGTATTCGGCAATTACCGGGACGGGATCGCTTCGCTCGGGATCGTAACGAAGGGGCAATACGATGCGAAGATCAACGGAACGCCATCCGGCATTCGCGCGATCCCGTATTACCGGACGTCCGCGGAATTTGTATATCGCTGGAGTGATGTTATTTTTATCGGAACATCGGGCGAAATACCATTTTTCCAGGGCAATTGGATCAAAGGAGACAGGCAGGCGCGTTATGTGCTGCTGCAGGATAAGCAAGCCGGTTACGTCGGCATGGCGCAGGCGTACGGCAAATATTTGCAAGATGAGCAGGACGTTAAGCCGGTGGAACAAACGGCGGTACCTGTGAAAGTGAAGCTGCTCGGCGGCATTTTGCGCGATGAGGTGCTTGGCAGTACGTTTATTTCGATGACAACGTTCGAGCAGGCGCGTGAAATCATCGATGCTTTCCAGCAGAAAGGGATCGCGAATTTGGAGCTTACGTTTTCCGGATGGTCGGATGACGGCTTGTACGGCGACCAGCCCGATCACTTCCCAGTCGAGAAGAAGCTGGGCGGGGCGAAGGAGCTGAAGGAGCTGGCCGCGTATGCCGCCAATAAAGGCGTATCGCTTTATTTGGAAGCGAATTATGCCCGCGCGTTCTCGGAGAGCGGCGGCATGAAGAAGAATAAAGACGCTATTCGAGGCATGGACCGCGAAGTCGCTCCGAGCACGGATTATTTCGTCGGCAGCAGATGGAATGACGACAGCCGGCTCTATTATTGGATGAAGCCGGAGCGGGTTATTAGCAAGCATCTGAACAAAGAGCTGAAGGACTATGCGAAGCTGGGGATTTCCGGCGTTCATCTCGCTTATTGGGGCGATACGCTCTACTCCGATATCGATCCGAAGTCGCTTACTGCGCGCGGCGACACGGCAGCGGCTTGGGTGAAGGCCGCCGATGCGATTCGGGAGGCTGCCGGAGGAGCGTCTGTCGATTACGGCTTTGCTTATATGCTCGGACATATAGACGGCATCAGCGGAGCGCCGCTGGATTCCAGCCATTTTATTTACAATGACGAGACCGTTCCTTTCTATCAGATCGCGGTGCGCGGACTAGTGCCTTACGCGGCTAAACCTATTAATTTGCGAAATGATGCGCAGAACGAGCTGCTTCGGATGGTGGAGTACGGCGCGCTGCCAAGCCTTGAGCTGACGTATGAGCCGACGGCGAAGCTTCAGCGGACGATGGAGGACCGGCTCTGGAGCTCGCAATATACGACGTGGATCGATGAAGCCGCTGAGCAATACAAGGAGCTTGAGCAAATCTATCAGGCGATTTCGAATCAAGCGATTGCCGATCATGAGAAGCTGGACAGCAGCGTATACCGGACGACTTATGCGAACGGAACGAAGGTTATCGTCAATTACGGCGCGCTGCCGGTGACGGTTGACGGCGTTTCTATTCCAGCAGCAGGCTATCTCATGCAGAACGGAGGGCAATGAGCATGGGCAAAAAATTAGGACTCTCGATGAGAGGCCGTCACATCTTTGAAGGCTATTCGTTCATTTCCATTTGGATCGTCGGCTTCTTGCTGTTCATGGTCATTCCGCTCGGCAAGTCCCTTTATTATTCGCTCAACAATTTGGAGGTTACGAAGGAAGGCTTAAAGGCGTCGTATACGGGGTTAACCCATTACCGCGCAGCCTTTACGACAGACATTGATTTCGTTCCGCTGCTGCAAAGCACGGTAACGACGATGCTGTCGCAGGTGCCGCTCATTCTTATATTTGCGATGTTCAGCGCCCTGCTGCTTAACCGTCAGTTTCGCGGCCGCACGCTGTTCCGCGGGATTTTCTTCCTGCCGGTCATAATCGCGTCCGGCGCGATTTTAAGGGAATTGCTGGAGCAGGGCGCCGCCCAGCTCCCGATCTTCTATCAATACGACCTGTTCAGCAAGCTGAACGCATTCATACCGGAGAGCATTTTGGAGCCGCTGCTACAGTATGCGGATTCGCTTACGCTCGTCATGTGGGATTCGGGCGTGCAAATCTTGATTTTTATTGCCGGCTTGCAGACGATTTCCCCTGCGCTTTACGAAGCGGCCAAATGCGACGGGGCGACGAAATGGGAAAGCTTCTGGAAAATTACGTTCCCGATGATTATGCCGATGATGTTCGTTAATACGCTTTATAGCGTCGTGAACTCGTTCACCAAAACGGATAATCAAATTATGAATCACATTATGAACAACGTATTTAAAACGAATAATTACGCTTACGGCTCGGCAATGGGCTGGATTTACTTTATTGTGATTTCGGTCGTGCTGGCGGTCGTGTTCTTCATTTTCCGCAAAAGCTTATCAGCGACTGAAGGTAGGGGGTAGAGGGCATGAGTTCACCAAGTATGACCGGAAAATATGCGGGTCTTCAAGGCAAAGCGGAAACGGTCTGGAAGATTACGTGGATGAAGCGCGGCCGCGGCATAGTCGGAACGTTCTTCTACTATTTAGTCATTCTCAGCTTGGCGTTCGTATTCGTCTATCCGCTGCTGTATATGGTATCGAAATCGCTTATGCGGCCGGAGGATGTGGCGGATGCAACGATTCAATGGATTCCGAAGCGGTTCAGCTTAACGAATTACTCGATCGCGCTTGAGGAGATCAACTTCTGGCCGGGACTGCTGAACAGCTCGATCATTTCATTCGGCAGCGCAATCCTGCAGGTAATAAGCTGTTCGATTGTCGGCTACGGCTTCGCGCGTTACCGCTTTCCCGGACAAGCGCTGTTTTTGGCAATGGTCGTGTTTACGTTTCTTGTGCCCCCGCAGACGATTGTCGTGCCGCTCTTTACCTTTTTCCTCGATTTGGGCTGGGTAAATACGCATTTGCCGTTTGTCGTGCCGGCGCTGCTCGGTCATGGACTAAAGGGCTCCTTGTTCGTGCTCATCTTTATTCAATTTTACCGCACGCTCCCGAACGTGCTGGAGGAAGCGGCGAGAATCGACGGCGCGGGCGCATTCCGGACATACTGGATGATTATGTTCCCGTTAGCCAAGCCTGCCATGCTGGTCGTCTTCTTGTTCTCGGTCGTCTGGCACTGGAATGACTTGTTTGAGCCCAATATGTATTTGCTCGTTCCGGAGTATTTCAACCTGGCGCAAAATATGGCTTTCTTCAACGGCAACGCGAATCTGGATCTTCAGCAGGCGTCCAGCTCGGTATCTTCAGGCACGCTCGGCATGGCGCCAACGCTGCAAAATCAAGTTATGGCCGGCGTCATGCTCACGATTCTGCCCGTGCTCATCCTGTACATGTTCACGCAGCGCTACTTCGTAGAAAGCGTAGAGCGTTCCGGTATCGCGGGTGAATAGCAGAGACGTATGAAGCGGGACACGGCGGCTTACAAGGCGAAGGACGCTTCTATTTCATTGCGGGCAGAGACGGGAAGATGGATGAGATCATTCTGAAAATCGTAAATGCTGAGGCCTATGATGTGAAGACATCTATTAAAATCGGGGCAGTCCGTATTGCCGCAAGGAACGAAGCTGTCGCTCCAAGCGGATCTGAATGCAGAAAATACGTTTGCGGAGCCTGCGGCCGTGCTGCCGAAAGAGCAACAAGTCGAAGGGCTATCGAATGCGTTTACGCTTGAGCTTCCGAAGCATTCGGTTACGATCTACAGGCTGAGGATCGCGCAGTAATAAGAGTGAGGGAGCGTCAGCGGCTTGCGCCGCCGGCTCCTACTCGTTCCTTTCATAGTAAAGCTTGAAGACGATGTCTTGGTTATAGTTGCCGAAGCCGGAGCCGAATAAGGTGACGCCGCCTACATTTTCCGCGTCTTCCTCTACCGCTATTCGGAATTTCCATTGCTTGCTTAATATGTTGACATCATCAAGGGTCACGCTGGATATTTGCTGACCGTCGATAAACGTCCCGTTCGGCGTAATTTTCAGCACCTTAAGCAGGCCGTATTGATTGATTTCGTCCCACCACCAATCAGGCGTATACTTCCCGCGTTTACCGCCGAAGTCGCCGGGGCTGGTCCATATGCCGATTTTGATGCCATTTAAGTAAAAGGAAATGTCGGACGGCCAATTCTCATTGGCAAAAGGGGCCTCTGACGATATTTCGAATGAAATTTCGAGCTCGGTAGGATTCTCGCTTCTCAAGAGGAAGTTGGCAATTTTGTATTCAATGAAGCCGCTGCTGAACCATAATATTTTGGCGTTGATACGTTCCGCATCTAAGAAAAAACGCGGCTCGTCGAACATCCCGATCACCTTCACGGTTGTTGCGAGGCCGCAGGTTGGTTCCACTTCAAAGTCGGTGTAATGACCGACGGAAACGATCGATTCGTGATAGGAACGCAGCGCCGGGCGTCTTCTGGAAGGGAAATCGATTTCGATGCTGTCGGTGATGAGCTTGCACATTTTTTTGGTTCCGCCGCTGCTGGAAACCATCTCGGAGCTGATCAATCCGGCCTTCTCCAGCTTCTTTACATGCATCGTCATGATGGGGCTGCTCAACTCGAGCGCTTGCGCGAGATCCTTGATGTTCATTTCCTGCTGGGCAAGCAGTTGAATAATTTTCAGCCTTACATCGCTGGCTAATGCCTCATAGATAGGTAAATGCGTATCTGATATATCGATCTTCATGCTTTCACTCCGCTCAACTTATTTAACGATGCTGGATGGTTATCTGGATAACTTTATTGAAACAACGGCTCGTCGGATGCTGCATACGTTTTCGTCATGTACGAGGTAAACAAAAGAATATGATGCATTTATTTTATATGTAAATAGTTGGCTTTACAAATAATATTTCAAGAGTTTCCTTAGTCGAAAATATAGTAATGCACGCATTTGAATCGTCTCAAGTATATAGAATCTTGACTGGAGGATTGAGAGAAATGATGAGAACAGAACCATCCGGGCAGTCGCAGAAGCAGCTGCGTAACCCGTTAATAGAGCAGCGGGCTGATCCTTGGGTATTAAAGCATACGGACGGATATTATTATTTTACAGGCTCCGTGCCCGAGTACGACAGAATCGAGCTGCGGAGAGCGTCTACGCTTGAAGGACTTACCGACGCCGATCAGATCGTCGTATGGAAGAAGCATGATTCGGGCCCTATGAGTAAAAACATTTGGGCACCGGAGCTGCATTTTATCGCTGGCAAATGGTATGTATATTTCGCTGCGGCTAGGGAGGACGCGCCATTCAGACACCGTATATATGTGCTCGAGAATGAGTCGGCAAATCCGCTTGAAGGCGGCTGGACGGAGAAAGGGCAAATCATCACGGATTGGGACTCCTTCTCTTTGGATGCTACCAGTTTTGAGCATAACGGCGAACAATATTTAGTATGGGCGCAGCAGGACCCGGCCATTCAAGGCAATACGAATTTGTATATTGCTGCGATGAGCAGCCCATGGACGCTTAAGAGCAAGGTGCTGATCACGAAGCCGGAGCTCGATTGGGAGGTTATCGGTTTCATGGTTAATGAGGGAGCGGCTGTGCTGAAGCGGGGCGGCAGCATCTTTTTGACCTATTCCGGCAGCGCCACGAATCATAATTACGCGATGGGGCTGCTGACGGCGGCGGAATCCAGCAACTTGCTCGATCCTGCTTCTTGGGTGAAGTCGCAGGTACCGGTGTTTGCGAGCTGCATTGAAACGAGCCAATATGGGCCTGGGCATAACAGCTTCACGGTATCGGAGGACGGCAAACAGGATATTTTAATCTATCACGCCCGCAGCTACAAAGAAATTGAAGGTGATCCGCTATTTGATCCAGGCCGTCACGCACGCGCAAAAGTGTTTACGTGGAACGACGACGGCACCCCGGATTTTGGCAAACCGCCTGCTGATACACCGATATAACGCAAGAGCCGCCTTTCGATATGGCGGCTCTTGTTTTTTGTGCAGATAAGCGGGATAAAGGTAACGTAATAGGTCTAGTTTTTAGATCTATTTATACTATTTTGGTAGGTTTGGTGGATATAGATCTATTTTTTAGATCTATTTTTGCGATAACAGCGTTATTGAAGCGGATTGGCGTGATGTTGGCGTAATAGGTCTAGTTTTTAGATCTATTTATACTATTTTGGTTAGTTTGGTGAATATAGCTCTATTTTCTAGATCTATTTTTGCGAAAACAGCGTTATTGAAGCGGATTGTCGTGATATGCGGCGTAATAGCTCTATTTTCCAGATCTATTTTTGAGATGGATGCTCTCTTGAGGCAAATGAGTGTTTCAACATATTGTGCAGTATTTGAGTATACGGAAGCAGGCTGTAAAAAAGCAAGGAGAATCAGAGAAGCATTCGCCGCCTTACAGGGATGAGGGACAATTGTAGAAGGAGCAGCAGCAGGTGATAACGCCTATCGCTGCCCCTTTATTGGTTTTAACTATACAGCCTGCAAACCGGCTTGATTAAGCAGATTCCACGGCTTGTTGTAATGCGGCTGAAAGAAGAAGTCGATATAGCTTAATTCGTCCATCGTCATATTGTTCTGTATGCACACCGACAGCGTATTTATCGATTGTGTCAGATCGACCTTCGACAGCACCTGCGCGCCGACAATTCTGCCGCTATCCGCTTCATAAACGACCTTTAACGTAACCTGCTCGTAGGTGGGCATAAACTCGGGACGGTAGTTATCGATGATTGTGACATTTTTCACATTCATGCCCGCAGCAAGCGCTGCTGTTTCCGTTAAGCCGGTCGATGCGATATTGTAATCGTAAATTTTGATTCCCGAAGTCCCTTGCGTTCCGAGATACCGGACGGTTGGCTCCATAAGATTTTTGGCAACGAGCGTTCCCATGCGAACGGCGTTTGTTGCGAGCGGGATGTAAGCATTTTGACCAGTTGGATTGTAGTGGACAGCACAGCTGTCGCCTGCGGCAAATATATCCGGTTTGCTCGTTCTCATATAATCATCGACGATGATTGCTCCGTTAGGCAGCATATCGACTTGGCCCTTCAAAAGCTCAGTGTTAGGACGGAAGCCGATGCAGAGCACGACGAGATCTGCTTCATATTGTCCAGCAGTCGTAATGACAGTCGTTACGCGGCCCCCGCTTCCTTTGAACGCAGTAACGGTTTGACCGGTAGCAATCGTAATCCCTTTCTGAAGCAGCGCCTGCTCGGTTACATCCGTAAACTCATGATCTAAATATTTGTATAAAATACGCTCCATATTGTCGATCAAGGTGACATCCTTGCCAAGCTGTTCAAAGGCTTCAACTAGCTCGATACCGATATAGCCAGCTCCGATGACGGCAATCCGGTTCGCTTTCCTGGCTTTCTCAATAATGGCCTGCGAATGGTTGTAATTTTTACATAGCACGATATCTTCCAGTTCAATTCCATCCATTTGCGGAATGATCGGCCA
Source organism: Paenibacillus sp. J2L1-98 (assembly GCF_056269405.1). Lineage (NCBI taxonomy): Bacteria > Bacillati > Bacillota > Bacilli > Caryophanales > Paenibacillaceae > Paenibacillus > Paenibacillus sp. J2L1-98. Next base: position 100,609 of record NZ_JBWDNW010000006.1, read on the forward strand.
CGAGCCGGTCGTTACAACAAGCTTATCGAAGGTGTCTGTGAATTCGTCGCCGGTTATGAGGTTGCGGACTTGAATTTTTTTGGCATCCGTATCTACCGCCAGCACGTCATGACGCATATTCGTCGTAACGCCGAGTTTAGCAAGCTGCTCGGGCGAAGCATAAAATAGCTGCTCGGCATCCTTTACCACACCGCCAACATGAAGAGCGATTCCGCACGATAGAAACGAGATGTTGTCGTTCCGTTCATACACGGTGATACGAGCCTCGGGGTAAAGCTTAGCCATTTGCGTAATAGCAGCAGTTCCTGCATGTGTACAGCCAATAACAGCAATGTTCATCGTCATATTAAACGCCTCCTATTGTAAGTGCAAAGCGCGCAAGGTGCAGCAGCCTCACAACGTGAATTATTTCACAACCTATTATATTATGTGAAAACATTCACAACCTTTTCTTACTATTATCATATGCGCTCTGGGGATGAATGACAAGGGCTGTTAAGGCATTTGCAGTAATATAAATTAAATTTTCAGATTATTTGACACGAGTTAGCCACAAATAGAAAGGCCAAAATGTTCTGGTGATGAAGATATTTTGGAAGTATGATTGGAGATATTAGAGGCGAGCATAGGGAAAAGCTTACCTTACAAGGTGATCATTGCTGGAGCAACCATTGGAGGAGGAATTTAAATGCAAGCGGATTACAATGATAAAATCGTTCTCATAACGGGCGCCGGGGCAGGAATAGGCCGAGCACTTTCGATTGCGTATGCCGGGCAAGGAGCGCTGCCCGTTCTAGTCGACAAAAATGAAGCCGGACTAGAGCAGACAGAGGAGCTGCTGCAGGAAGCAGGCTATGATTCCTTATCCTTTGTTATCGATATGAGCAAGCCGGAAGAGATCATCCGTCTGTTTCACGATGTCGAAACGATTTTGGGGAGATTGGACATCGTTATTAATAATGCGGGCTTTGGCATATGGAAGTCACCGTATGAGCTGTCGATCGATGAGTGGGACAGCGTCGTGAATACGAATCTGCGCGGTACGTTCGTCTGCTCGCGCGAGGCGGCCAAGCTGATGCGGGCTGGCGGCGGCGGAGCAATCGTGAACATTTCCTCCACGCGTGCAGTAATGTCAGAGCCGAACTCGGAAGCCTATGCCGCCTCCAAAGGCGGAATCCTCTCGCTAACGCATGCGCTTGCCGTCTCGCTTGGTCCGGATCGGATTACCGTTAACGCCATTTGTCCGGGCTGGATTGAGACAGGCGATTACGATAAGCTTCGGCCGGAGGATCATGTTCAGCATCCTTCGCAGCGTGTCGGCAAGCCGGCGGATATTGCGCGCGCATGTCTTTACTTGACGGACCCTGGCAATGATTTTGTAACCGGCACCCATATTACGGTAGATGGCGGAATGACGAGAAAAATGATTTATGAGGAATAGTCTGGTTTGCTTCAAGCTCATAATAGTGCAAACGGCTATTATGAACAGGTCAGGAGCATACGCTTATGATTTCTACAGACGCAGTTTCCATTGTCGATCACAACATTAGAGTTATGGAGAGCGCCAGGGGCGTTATTTATTTGGTTGGCCCGATTCAGCTTCCCGTAAAGCTGGATGAAGGAGAGACGATATTTCAATGGTATTGCTGGCTGCTCTGCAAAGAGAAGCTGGATGATGCGGAACAAATTATTAAGAAGCTGTCCGCCATTGATTTGGCAGAGATGCAGCAGTCAAGCGTTCTTGTTTACGGTGAATTCGAGCAAGCGGAGGAGGCTTGGATTCGCATGCACAGCATTTGTCATACCGGCGATATATTCGGGAGCAAGCGGTGCGATTGCGGGTATCAGCTGCATGAATCGATGCGCATGATTGTTGCGAAGGGGACCGGCGCCTTATTTTATTTGGCGAATCATGAAGGAAGAGGCATCGGGCTGTTCAGTAAAGCGATGGCTTATTTGCTGCAAGAGCAGGGCTACGATACAGTGGAGGCAAACGTGGAGCTTGGATTTGTGGACGACGCGCGCAATTATGGCGACGCCATACGCGTATTGAAGTCTCTTAGGGCAAAGCCGGTTACACTCATTACGAATAATCCGAAGAAGCTTGATGCGCTTCAGGCGGCTGGTCTTGATGTGACGGCACGCATTCCGCTGTGGGGAGACCGCTCGGAGCATAATGAACGGTACTTGGATACCAAAATAAATCGTTCCGGTCATTTTGCCGCAGCAGCTTGTCCTAACGAATAAGAGGCCTGAGAAATGGATAGGGCTGTCCAGTCAGCGCATAAATGCGCTGGCCGGACAGCCCTTGTTTGTATCGTATATTTAACCGGACCTCTTCAAAACGAAAGGCCGTATGGAATCCCCTTGTTAACAGCAAACAGCATGTGTACCAAGTTGTCTAAAACTCGCATCCTAAAACAACGAAAGCCCTACCTCTCTTCCGTCCTCGCGGCTCCGATGACCGCGCCAGTGTGAATCAGAAATACATCACGAAACAGGTTTGGGAATTAACAGCCAAGAAATCAAAATCTGAGGAAAACATTGAATCTTACTGGGGATTTGCTGGGGTTAAATATAATACATTTAAATTATATTACCATACTTCCAGGTGGAATGCAACAGTTGAATGGAAAACGAATGACTTTGGCTTTTCTGGACACTATAGGAATGGAAAGGGGGAATAGAATTGCCAAGCTGGTTTGAAATCATACTTCGCACTTTAGCAGCAATCGTGATCTTATTCGCGCTGACGAAAGTGCTGGGCAAACGTCAAATTTCTCAGCTGTCTCTATTCGAGTACATAACGGGCATATCGATCGGTAACATTGCCGCCTATGTGTCGCTTGATCTCGATAATTTATGGTACTTGGGGATAGTTTCATTAGCGGTGTGGGTCAGCGTATCAGTCGCTATGGAATTTATGACGATGAAAAGTAAAAAGATTCGTGATTTCGTTGATGGAAAAGGTACAGTGCTGATTAAAGATGGACAATTAATCAAAAAGAATTTGCATAAGGAGCGGTTGACATTAGACGAAATGCTGGAGCAATTGCGGAAAAAAGATGTATACCGCGTTGCAGACGTAGAGTTTGCCGTCATGGAGTCCAGCGGTGAAGTTAACGTATTGCTGAAGAAGGAATATTTACCCGTAACGCCTGATCTTCTTGGCTGGAGAGTCAGTCAAGAGCAGGAGGCAAAGACCGTATTAATGGACGGGGATATTCAAGATGAGGTGCTTCAAGAAGTCGGATACGACAGAAATTGGTTAAAGCATGAGCTGAAGAAAAAAAATTTAAAAGAAGAAGATGTTTTTTTGGCGCAAGTCGACAGCGATGGGCAGTTATCAATCCAAACAGGCGATGAGCATAAACAGCTTCAAAGCACGCAATCAAAGCCGAGTGAGCGGGTCGCGATGCTAATGGAGCAGTTTGAGGCAGAGCTGCACCGCCTTGAACGTCTGGCACGCAATGAGAACGATCGCCGTATCTATCAGACAGCATTAGACCGGTTTCAAGCGGGCATTAAGCCCTAGTCTGACCAAACGAGCAAACGTTCTTTTATGTCCATCTGGCCGACCATAGCTTCATTTCTTTTAAAATATGATGAAGATCCTCGCCCTTAGGCGTCAGCGTATATTCGACCGTTACCGGTACAGTTGGAAACACCGTGCGTTCAAGCACGCCCTTCTCTTCTAGATGACGGAGCGTGCTTGTTAACGCGCGCGGACTAACCGCAGGAATAAGCTTCTGTATTTCCCCGAATCTTTTGGTGCCGCAAAATAGTTCTCTCAGAACAAGAAATGCCCATTTGCCGCCGATGACGTCTAACGTCTTCTCGATATTGCAATCGATAATCACGGGCTCCTTCGGGATGTAATTATGTGCGCTCAATTGGTCATACCCCTTTCTGAATGTTACTATCAACAAGTATAGTATATATATTAATGATAATAAAGTGAAAAAACATTCACTACTTTTATAATAGAACGATGTGCTATACACTACTACTTGATAGCAGAGGTTAATGTTAAAGAGGAGTGTATGCAGATGAAATATAGAAAACTTGGCAAGAGCGGCCTTAAGGTAAGTGAAATCGGACTCGGAAGCTGGTTAACGTACGGAACGGCAACAGAAGCGGAAACGGCACAGGCATGCATCCATAAGGCGTATGATCTGGGCATCAATTTCTTTGATACTGCCAACGCATATAATAACGGTGAAGCTGAGAAAGTAATGGGAGATGCTTTGAAAGCGTATACGCGCAGCAGCTACGTGCTTGCAACAAAGGTGTTTTTTCCAATGGGCAAAGGGCCTAATGACCGCGGATTATCGAGAAAGCATATAGTGGAGCAGTGCGAGGCGAGCTTAAAGCGTCTAGGCACCGACTACATTGACCTTTATCAATGCCACCGCTTTGATTCGGATACACCGGTTGAAGAAACGCTGCGGGCGCTTGACGATTTGACTGCGCAGGGGAAAGTGCTGTATGCCGGCATCAGCGAATGGACGGCAGATCAAATTAAGGATGCCGCTGAAACGGGAAAACGACTGGGACTGCGTCCGCTCGTCTCCAATCAGCCGATATACAATATGTTTGAGCGGTATATTGAGCGGGATGTCATTCAGGCCTGCGAGCAGGGAGGAATGGGGCAGGTCGTATTTTCGCCTCTCGCTCAGGGCGTTCTGACGGGTAAATACAAGCCGGGCCAAGCAGTGCCGTCTGGCAGCCGCGCAGCGAACGATAAGACGAACGGCGTCATTAACAGCTATCTGCGTGACGATGTGCTGCAGGTTGCCGAGAAGCTGGAGCGTCTTGCAGGAAGCATTGGCGCTTCTTTATCCCAATTTGCATTAGCATGGGTGCTGCGCCAGCCAAACGTTAGCTCGGCTATTATCGGGTCAAGCCGTCCTGCGCAAATTGAAGAAAATGTGAAGGCCGCCGAGATCGCGCTAACGGATGAGCTGCTTGCTCAAACGGAGGCTATTTTGGCAGAAGTAACCGAATTTTCTCCTTTGCGCTAAAAAAATAACAGCACGAATTAGCAAAAAGGCTCTTCACGCGAAGAGCCTTTTTACTATATATAATAGAAGCGATTTTTTATCGGTTCATTTGAGCCTCTGAAGGGCTGTAGGTTCCCGGCTGCGTGATGGGTGGTGGCATTTCCTTCCCGCCGGCAAAGTGATATTTCACGACTGTGTTGAATTGGTCAATCCACGGCATGAGCGATCGTCCGCCCCAAGCCTCCTTGGCGAAATGATTGAAATAGTTCATGAGTTCCATATTGGCGGAGATATGAACCTCTTGCACCGCTGGCGCCAGCTCGCGCACTTTAAGCGCAACGGTCTGCTTCAGCTCATCCGATAAATCGTTAATATCGTTGACTGAGAAATAGGAATTGTAAGGCGATACAAGAACCCGGCTGTTGCCGTAAGGACTGCCTGTGTCATGGTTATAGACGCCTTCAGTCGTACCGCTATTGTCTTGTTCGCTTTTGCCGCCGGAATTGCGCGTGCCGACAGCCGTCCAATCAAGCATTAAGCCGACGTATGCGTTTTTGTCCGTAAGCATGACGATAGCGGAAGCTACGCCATTTAGAGCGGATACCTTTCGGGAGAGGACGGAGCTGTATTCGAAAAAGGAATTTTCATGCTGATGCGGGTTATTCGACATCGGACCGTAAGACTTGCTCTTAAGCATCTTTGGATCGTTGGCTTGACGGCTGCCATAATCGGAATCACTCCGCTGGACGAGCTCTTCGTAATTACAGCCGGCTGCAGCTATTATGACAACAGCGGATAGCAGCAATGCGGCCATTCGTTTAACCATAAAGAACGGACCCCCATTCATACGATAATGGCTTTAGTTTTTGCCTTGCGATCGTAAATATACGTTTATGTGCGCATACATAATTGACCATGGGTTTGGTGCACAATGTAGGATAGAGAGAAAGCCGCTTCCGGCTGGCTGAACATCGTGATCAAACCTGTAAAAAACGTTGCAATGATGCGTTTTTGACAGCTTTGAGAACAATTTGTGAACTCTCTGTGGAACATTGACAAATAGGGTCTTCAACTTTATATTTAATAAAGTGATTTAAGTTGCAGGAGTTGTAATAACATCTGTGAAACTACGCAGCCCGCCGCATGCCACGTGAAAATTAGGCAGCTGCGAAAACGTCAAAAGTGGGGTTGATTAATGATGAAACGGTGGCGATTTGTAAAACGGCTTGCGCCGCTAATGGCCATGATGGTACTGGTGCTGGCGGCTTGCGGGCGGAGTGATTTGTCGACGCTGAATCCTCAGGGACCTGTAGCGGAAGAGCAATTCGGACTGATGAAGCTGGCAATTGGAATCATGTTAGTCGTGATTGTTGCCGTATTTGCGATTTCTTTGTATGTAATTATTCGTTTTCGCAGACGTCCGGGAGACAAAACGATTCCTAAGCAAGTGGAAGGAAATCATAAGCTGGAGATCATATGGACAGTTATTCCGATCATCATGCTTATCATTTTAGGTATTCCGACTGTTCAATCCGTCTTTAACTTAGCGAAAGACTATAGTAAAGATCCGGAAGCGGTTCAGGTAATCGTTACTTCGCACCAATACTGGTGGGAATTTGAATACCCGGATTACGGAGTAAAAACAGCGCAGGAACTTATTATTCCAAAAGGCAAGACAATTTCTATCAAAGCGAAATCCGCTGACGTGCTTCACTCCTTCTGGATTCCATCGCTTGCAGGTAAAATCGATACAAACCCAGGCGCTAACGAAAACGCCATGTACTTCTCGGCTCCAAAAGAAGGCGTTTACCTTGGTAAATGCGCCGAGCTTTGCGGACCTTCGCACGGTTTGATGGATTTCAAAGTCAAATCAGTGGACGAGTCCTCATTTGATCGTTGGGTAGCAGCGCTTCAAGAGCCTGTAGCTCTTCCGAGCGATCCGGCAATTGCAAAAGCATTCGAAAGCAAATGTCTGTCTTGCCACGCAGTAGGCGACCTAGGCGGACCAGCTTATCCTAACTTGACTGGTATCGGAAGCCGTGAGACTGTCGGAGGTATACTTGTTAACACCGATGATCCGCAATATTCCAATGAAGGTTCAGTGTACGATAACTTACACCGTTGGATCAGCAATCCGGATGAAGTTAAACCGGGCAACCAAATGGGTAAAATCGATTTGACTGAGCAAGAAATTGAAGGTATTGCTAAATATTTATCTGATTTGAAGCTTAACTACGAACAATAATTTATCGGTGATTGAAGGAGGTACCTACTTTGGCTCATGCGCATACGCATACGGTCAAACGTTACAGCGGTCTGATGGACTGGCTGACAACGGTTGACCATAAGAAAATTGGAATATTGTATATGATCGCAGGCGGATTTTTCTTCCTTGTCGGCGGTTTGGAAGCCATTTTGATTCGGGTTCAATTATGGAAGCCCCTTAACGACTTTGTTAGCGCGGATACATATAACGAGCTGCTAACTATGCACGGAACGACGATGATCTTCTTAGCGGCCATGCCGCTCATATTCGCTCTGATGAATGCGGTTGTACCGCTTCAAATTGGCGCGCGCGACGTTGCTTTCCCTTTCGTTAACTCATTAGGCTTCTGGACATTCTTGTTCGGCGGCGTTTTGCTTAACGTCAGCTGGTTTGCTGGCGGCGCTCCGGATGCGGGCTGGACAGCATATGCTCCACTGGCGGGTACAACGTACAACGGTGACCACGGTATTGATTATTACGTGTTAGGTTTGCAGATCGCCGGTATCGGTACGCTTATCGGGGGGATCAACTTCCTCGTAACGATCATTAACATGCGTGCACCAGGCATGACCTTCATGCGGATGCCGATGTTTACATGGACGGCGTTCATAACGTCGGCGCTTATCTTGTTCGCATTCCCTGCTTTGGCAGTAGGTCTTGCTGCACTCATGTTCGACAGATTGTTTGATGCTAATTTCTTTGATCCTTCAGGCGGCGGTAATTCGGTCCTGTGGGAGCATATCTTCTGGATATTCGGGCATCCTGAGGTTTATATCCTCATCCTGCCGTCCTTCGGCGTTATTTCCGAGGTAATAAGCACATTCTCGCGCAAGCGGCTGTTCGGTTACAGCTCGATGGTATTCGCTACAATCCTGATCGGCTTCTTGGGCTTCATGGTTTGGGCGCATCACATGTTCACGGTTGGTCTTGGACCGGTTGCGAACGCACTGTTCTCGATTGCAACGATGCTTATTGCAATTCCGACAGGTATCAAAATCTTCAACTGGCTGTTCACGTTATGGGGCGGTTCGATCAAATTCACTGCGGCGAACTTGTTCGCAGTAGGGTTTGTACCAACCTTCGTAATGGGCGGCGTAACCGGCGTCATGCTGGCAGCAGCGCCTGCTGACTTTCAGTATCATGACTCCTACTTCGTCGTAGCGCATTTCCACTACGTTATCGTCGGCGGGTTGATTCTAGGTATTTTCTCAGGACTTCACTACTGGTGGCCAAAAATGTTCGGACGCGTACTGAACGAAACGCTTGGTAAGCTGACGTTCTGGACATTCTTTATTGGTTTCCACTTAACATTCTTCATCCAGCATTTCCTTGGTTTGCTCGGGATGCCGCGTCGTATTTGGACGTATCTCGACGGTCTTGGCTTTAATGAAATGAATATGATTAGTACGGTAGGCGCGTTCTTGATGGGCTTCGGTACAATCTTCTTCTTACTGAATGTTGTCGTAACGTCTTTCAAACCGAAAAACGCGCCGGCAGATCCTTGGGAAGACGGCCGTACGCTGGAGTGGACGATTCCATCCCCGCCGCCAGAGTACAACTTTGCTCAAACGCCGCTTGTGCGCGGATATGATGCTTACTGGAAAGAAAAAGAGGACGGACATAGCGGCATGACGCCTGCTGAGCCAATTGGTCCGATTCATATGCCTTCACCATCGATCTTGCCGTTCTTTATGGGTCTCGGCTTGTTCATCGCAGGTTTAGGATTTATGTATGCTCCGGATTGGGGCAAACTGTTCGGAACGTTGAATGCGGGTTATGCAGTGGGTATCGCAGGCTTGCTCATCTTGTTCGTATGTATGTTCTTACGTTCAGTAATCGATGATCACGGCTTCCACATTGAAGAAGAAGAAATCCTTAGAGATTTGGGGGGGAAAGCATGAGCGCGCATTCGCATGTAGAAGGTCAATTGCCTCATGAGCCCGAGAAGGCGACCCTCGAGGGACGCAATAAAGTATTAGGCTTCTGGTTATTTCTAGGCGGCGAGACCGTATTGTTCGGAACGTTATTCTCAGCGTTCCTTGCGCTTCGCCACCAAGTGCTTGACGGTCCGCACGCAGATGAACTGTTCAAGCTTCCGATCGTAGCTCTCGCGACTGCTCTCTTGTTAACGTCAAGCTTGACCAGTGTATTCGCTATCCATGCGATGCACGTAAACAAGGTGAAGGCGTTAATTAGTTGGTTAATCGTAACCGTAATTCTTGGCGCAGGCTTCCTTGGCCTCGAGATTTACGAGTTCTACCATTATGTACATGAAGGCCATGGCTTTACGACGAGCGCATTCAGTTCTTCGTTCTACACGCTCGTTGGGTTCCACGGCGCACACGTTGCTTTCGGTATTACGTGGATCACATTGCTTATCCTTCAACTCGCAAGAAAAGGTTTGACTGTTGTTACCGCACCGAAGGTTTATGTTGCCGGCATGTACTGGCACTTTATCGACGTGGTATGGGTATTCATTTTCACCGTCGTTTACTTGATGGGAAAGGTGGTTTAATCCATGGCAAGCAATCATTCAGCCACAGAGAAAAGCCCCAAACGCCATAAGGTCGAAGGACCGAAGAAGCATATTATCGCATTTATTTTCTCCGTATTGCTGACGTTCATCGCGTTTGCGACCGTTATCAGCGGAGAAATAAATAAAGATTTCATTTACATTATTTTAATGGGCTTAGCGGTTTTGCAGGTGTTCGTTCAAATGGCATTCTGGATGCATATGAAGGATCGTGGTCACACGTTTGCTATTATGGGAATTTTGACTGGCGTATTCATCGTATTCACTTGTGTTATTATGGCCGAATATTGGGCTTGGTGGTAATACACCGTTTTAATTGGAGGAGAGGAGGGTCCCGCGGCTTGGGTCCCTCCTCTTTTGTAAAAAAAGGCTAGCGTTATTGAAAGGAGCTTCCACGATGCTTGGCTTACAATATTTTCGCTTCGAAGAATTGTGGACCCCAATGTTTCTGTTCGGAATGGCTGCTATTGTCATTCTATATTTCTACTTGATCGGTCCATGGCGGGAGAAGAACGATCCTAAGGCGCCAGCGGCAACAACGATGCAGAAGGTGATGTTCGTTTCAGCGGCCATTATGTTTTATTTCGTGCATGGAGGGCCTCTTAACCTATTAGGCCATCTTATGTTTACGTTTCATATGGTCAATATGTCAGTGTCGTACTTGATAGTACCGCCGCTTGTCCTTCTAGGAGTGCCTAGCTTCTTGTGGCGCAAAATGTTCTCGGCTCCCTTCTGGAGAAAGCTGAGTCTATTCATGCACCCGGTTGCTTGTCTAGTGCTGTTTAATATGCTGTTTTCTATTTATCATATCCCTCTTGTCCATGACTATGTGATGACGCACTTCTCGGTGCATCGTCTTTATTATTTTGTACTGCTCATTACGTCCTTTATGATGTGGTGGCAAATTGCCGATCCTGTACCGGAGTGGAGAAGACTAAGCGATTTGAAGCGGATGGCGTACGTGTTCGCGAACGGCATGCTTCTATCGCCGGCTTGTGCGCTCATTATTTTCGCCAAAACGTCGTTGTATGCTATATATAGCGATCCTAACGTATGGGTTACGGCGATGGGATACTGCGTATCCGGCGACCCAACCCGGTTGCTGGACAGCTTCAGCGGTCCGCAGTTTTTTAACTTGATGGATGTCGTAGAGGATCAGCAGCTTGGCGGCATCGTGATGAAGCTTATTCAGGAGCTAATGTACGGTATCATTTTGGCGTATATATTCAAGCAATGGTTTAAACGCGAGCATTCGGAAGATGATTTGCCAAATACGAATACCGGCACGGCTTAGTACTAATTATTTTGACAACAATAGGTGGGATAACGTTGAACAGTTATAATATTATGCCGACAATTAGCACCTTTTTCATCGTGCTTAGCGCTGTGCTGGTAGCCGTGGGCTGGAGACTGGCGATTAAGCGCAGGCTTGAGGAGCATCAGAAAGTGATGTTCTATGCTGCGGTAGCTGCGACCATTTTCTTTATCGTATACGTATCGCGGACGATATTCGTAGGCAACACTTCATGGGGCGGGCCGGATGGATTGAAGCCGTATTATCTCGTCTTCTTATTGTTTCATATCGTGCTTGCGACGGTTGCGGCCGTTTTTGGCATTACGACGCTTACGCTCGGCTACAATAAGAAATTTGCTAAGCATCGTAAATGGGGTAAGGTTACATCGGTTATTTGGTTTGTAACTGCAATTACCGGTACGCTGGTATATATTTTGCTATATTTGATGTATCCAGGCGGACATACGAAGCCAGTAATAGATGCTATTTTCGGATAAAGTAACGGACGGCATGCAAAGGGAAAGCCATGTTTGCGAAAGAGATCGCTCTTTCGTAAGCATGGTTTTTTTATTGAGGAAATGCAGTAATGCTAAAGATAGTGGATAAGCTGGTTGAAAATAAAGGTTATGGAAGAGGTTGACAATTGCTTGCGTGGTGAATATACTGTGTATAAAGATATATACAGTATATTCACCGTTTAATTGAAAGGAGCGGCTGCTGTGAGTTTATGGAAGGGCGCTTGGTATTTAGCGAAGCATGAGCTGGCTAAGGATCGCTGGAAAAGTCTCTTCACCTTGTTGTTTGTCGGCTATTTATTGTTATTCACCGTTCCGTTATTAAATGATGTGGTTGATGGTGAGAACGGAAGAATGCTAAGTTGGGCAACGGACTTTATTTATTTGACCATACTTCCTTGTTTAGGCTTTGTTCTTAATCAAACGATGATGGGTTATTGGAAAAACAATTCCTATACGAAAAAAATGGCGCATTGGAGAACATTGCCCATCTCCTCTAAGCAAATTGCGCTCGGGCGCATTATACAGCTGGCGATTGTGTTGTTTTCGGCTCAGCTCATCTTTTTCAGCTTGCAATTTCTATTCGTACGAAATATGGGAGCGGACATATCGGCCGGATATTTTATGCTGTATGGTTTATTCTGGTTCGGCTATTCTTTGACGGTATCGATCGCGTACGCTTACTGGGAGGTCGGTTATTCCGGCAAAATGTATTTCTTATTTAATATGATCTATATACTCGTTTTGCTCGTTATTTCGATTGCCTTATCGTTGTTCAAAGTCGGAAATATTGTTGTTACAACGTTGGACGCAATCGAGGCTGGAGACTGGTGGATCGTACTGGCCGCTATCGCTTTAAGCGCCGCAGCCGTAGTCATAGGCGTTAACCGGATTGAAAACCGGCTGGAGTATCGCACCTATAGAGCATAGTCAACTGTGAATGGAAGAAGGTGAAGGCCATGCGGCTGCCGATACAAATTAACGAGCAAAGCGCCGAGCCGCTCTATCATCAGATCGAAGTGCAGCTGCGTGCTTTGATCGTCAGCGGCCAGCTAACGGAAGGGACGCTGCTGCCATCGATACGCGAGCTTGCTCAGACGGTAAAATGCAGTGTCATTACGATAAAGAGAGTGTATAACGACCTGGAGGCGGAGGGCCTGCTGCGAACGCGGCAAGGAACCGGCACCTATGTAGCGCAGGTTGGGGAGCAGGAGCGTGATCGGCACCGGCTCGCTGCCGTAATTGAAGCTTTGGAGCAGGCGGTAATTGCCGGCAAGCGGGTGCAATGTACAGAGGGTGAGCTGAAGACGATGTTTAAAGAAGCGATGAATAAACATTTTGACTAAAGGATGGGACGCATGATGGAGGAGACGATTGCAATTCAACTGGACGGCGTTGTGCAGAATCGTTCGAAATTCAAGTTGGGACCACTCCATATGAGCATTCCGAGCGGCTACATTACGGCGATTGTTGGTCCGAATGGCTGCGGCAAGAGCTCGACGTTCCGCTTGATGCTTGATCTGGATAAGGCGGACGGGGGCAGGATCCAGCTGCTTGGCCATCATGTGGGGCAGGGGATTGATACAGAGCTGAAGAAACGAATCGGTTATTTGCATGATCAGTCCTCTTCGCATGAGGATAGTATGAAGGGGACGGAAAAGGCTGACTTTCACCGCTTCTGGTATGACAGCTGGGATGTGAACCGGTATCGCGAGCTGCTGCATATTCTTGAGGTCGACGATAACCAAACGCTTGGCAAAATGTCGAAGGGGATGCGCCGCAAATTCGAATTTGCATTAGCGCTGGCGCATGGGCCGGAGCTTCTCCTGCTTGACGAACCATCCTCCGGACTTGATCCGCTGGCATGGAAAACGATGATTGAGGTGCTGCACCGGTATATGGACCGGGGAGATCGTACCATCGTGATGACCTCCCATATTATTGAAGAAGTGAAACGACTTGCTGATTTTATCGTATTTATGGCTCAGGGCAGGGTGCTCGGCATGTACGAGAAGGATGAGCTGTTCAGCAGCTGGTTTACGTTATTTATTAGCGGCGCCGAACTTACGCCGAAGAAGGCTTCCGTTATGCCGGGCCAATGCGGTGTGGATCATGCGGGCGGAACGACATATCGCGTCACAACGAACAAAGCGGCGGAGGCTGAGCAATGGTGCGCTGCGGAAGGCTGCCAGATCGTCAGCAGGCAGGCGCTGGAGCTGGATGAAATTATGAGTGTGCTACTTATACAGGACCGGTTGAGCATCAGATCGAACTAAGCGAGGGGGAGCAGTAAGATGAATCCGTTAAAAGTTGAACAGGTCGTTAAGCAATACGGAGATAAAACAGCCGTCAACGGCATTAGCCTTGAGGTGAGCGAGGGCGAGATTTACGGCTTGCTCGGCGCCAATGGCGCAGGAAAGACGACGACAATGCGCATGGTGCTTGGCCTCATTTACCCGGATGAGGGCCGGATTTTGTACAACGGGAAAGGCTACAGCAGCGATCAGCTCCGCAATCTTGGGTATTTGCCGGAGGAAAGGGGCTTGTATCCGAAAGTGCGCGTCAGCGACCAGCTGATTTATCTCGCTCAGCTGCGCGGCATGTCGAAGAAGGACGCGGAGCTGAACCTGAAGAAGTGGCTGGAGCGGTTCGAAGTACCGGAGTATTACAATAAGAAGGTCGAAGAGCTGTCCAAAGGGAACCAGCAAAAAATTCAATTTATCGCAGGCGTTATCCACTCGCCCAAAATCGTTATCCTCGATGAAGCGTTCAGCGGCCTCGACCCGGTTAATGTCGAGCTGTTGAAATCAACGGTAAAGGAGCTGCGCGACTCAGGCACGAGCATCCTATTTTCTACCCACCGCATGGAGCATGTAGAGGAGCTGTGCCGGAACATTACTATTTTGCATCGCTCGAACGTCGTGTTGAAGGGTAATTTGAAGGAGATAAAAAAGCAGTTTCCGAAGGAACGCGTCATTCTTAGCACGGAGCAGGAGATAACCGGACTCGAGCGGATTACCGGGGTTACGAACGTGAACCGTCATGAATACGGCTATGAAGTAGGCATTGCGAACGAGGCTGTAGGCGGCGAGATTTTGCGTCATGCGCTGGAGCAGACGGCGATTACGAGATTCGAGATCAAGGAACCGACCTTGAATGAAATATTTATTAAGACGGTAGGTGGTGATAGCCATGAATAACTTTTGGACGGTCGTCAGCTTTACGTTGAAAAATAAATTCAGAGGCAAAGCATTCCTTATTACGACGCTTATTATTGCCGCTATTATGACCATCGCTATTAATCTCCCATATATTTTCTCGCAATTCAGCAGCGGCGACAAAGTGACCAGCATTGGCTATATTCAATCGAAGCAGGCGAAAGGCTCGGAGACGGGCGATCAGCTTAAAGCCTATTTCGAGATGCAGGAGAAGCCGGGCGTGAAGCTGGTTCCATATGCGGATAAAGGCTCGGAGGCAGAGAACGAGAGGCAGCTGAAGCAGGCTATTACAGATAAAGATATTAAAGGCTACCTGGCATTTGGCAAAATGACGGAGAGCGGCTTTCCAGAGATGACATATAAATCGGAGAAGCTGCTCGCGTTCGAGCTGACCAGCTCGATCCAAAGCGGACTTCAGGCTATTCGCCAGGCTTCCGTTTTGCAGAATGCCGGTTTGACGGAAGCGCAGCTGGCTTTGCTTAATGCGCCAATTAATATCGCAACCGTTCAAATTTCCGCAACGGAAGACGCAGGCCATGTCGACCAAGGCAAGACGCCGGAGGAGCAAGGCGTTAATATGGGTCTCGTCTATTTTATCGTCGTCCTTCTGTTTATGGCGATCATGATTACGGGACAACTAATCGCATCGGAAATTACGGCAGAGAAGAGCTCCCGCGTGATGGAGCTGCTCATTACGAGCGTGTCGCCGCTGAAGCAAATGTTCGGTAAAATCGTAGGCATGTTTTTGGTAGGACTCATCCAAATATCCATTTATGTGATCGTCATTATCGTAAACGTGAATTTGCCGCATAACGATAAAATGCTGGGCCAGTTCAATATCGATTTAACGAAAATCGACCCTGAGCTGCTGATGTACGCGGCCTTGTTCTACTTAACCGGCTACTTCTTGTTCGCCACATTATTCGCAGCGGTAGGCTCAATCGTCAGCCGTACGGAGGACCTAGGCCAGGCTGTGCTGCCCATAACGATGACCGCGATGGCAGGCTTCTATATTTCCATATTCAGCATTTCAAGTCCGGACAGCATCCTAGTGAAAGTATCATCGTTCGTTCCCTTCTTCTCGCCATTCGTTATGCTGCTGAGATTAGGCTTGACCGATCCGCCGCTATGGGAAGTGTGGGCATCCATCGGTATCCTTCTCGTTACGATCTATGCAGCTGTCTGGCTATCCGCGAAAATCTACCGCACAGGCGTATTGATGTACGGTAAGCGTCCGAGCTTTAAGGAGCTTCGCAAGGCGATGAAGGCTTATAAGATTTAGGTAAATATTCTGGAGATATGAGTAATGTTTATAAATGAGACAGTTTTTATTAATACTTGAGATTTTTATAACTTCTATTTGAGATAATTATAATGCACCAGTAGGATCAAAACCCTTGATCTTACTGGTTTTTTTTCTATTCTGATCAAATAATAATGGTTTAAACATGAAGTGGAGCGGTGTGTTATCGGTAATTAATGTGACTGTATAAGTCCTGATGTGATCAAGAACCTTGATCCGTCAGGGCTTTTTGATAACCATCTCAATATGATGAGTACTTTAGCCTTTAGAATATAAGAATTTGAATTCCGAATGCATTCGAAAAAATCGAACCAAGATCATAGAAAATCGGAATACCTTAAGGAGGAGCATTCACCTAGACTTGATATGAACGGGAACTGAACGGTTCTTGTATGGTGACAGATTAGGAGGGATGATCAAAATTGTAAGCGTTTACGGTTTGTGGATGCTGCGGGGGCTTCATTGAAGGGTTTATTAACACTTTTGAAAGAGAAGAGGAGAGCGTTAATGAAACGAATAATTGGTTTGATTACTGGAATGCTTGCCTGTTTTATTTTCTTAGTCATTTTGCTTCCCAAGGCTTCCGCTAACCTCTAGGATTTGACTCGGTGAAAATTCAAGTCTGAAACCCAAATATGGTACATCGGGAGCGGCTTCAGTGACTTGAGCGGTAACGGGTAAGTGAACGGATGCAACAAGGTAATCGGCAGGACTGTACCTAAAGCGCTCCTGAGCTAGCCCTACCTCCTTCGCCCCTTGTACGACCATACAAAAGGAAGGCTTGTAAACTCCGTGGTTTGGTCCGGTCACATTCGACTGACGCATGAAAAATAAGGACGAAATAGCGGTTCGGTGAACTCCGTCCTTATCTGAATAATGCTCAATGATTTTGGCGAGCTCATTCTGCTGTTTAGTGATTATTCCAGACATTTGGTCCTCCTTGTTCCTTCATTCTTTATAGTTCGATTATAGTCCTCTCCGTCTGTTACATAAGTGATCTTGAGAGGATTAGGCAAACATTTGAGACGAATGGGATAACGGTCGCTTTGTCATCTGGTGCATAATAAGGATGTGGCTTACCCGTATGTTTTCGAAACGCGCGGAGACGGAGTGAGTCTGTTATGGATGTAACGGATAAGATCAAATCGATTTACAAATAATTTTAAAATACTGGAGGATTTTATATGCAAAAAGTAATTTTGAACAATGGTGTTAAGATGCCAATACTCGGTTTTGGTGTTTTTCAGATTGCAGATCAAAATGAGTGTGAACAAAGCGTTTATGAAGCTATTATGGCAGGCTATCGCCTGATTGATACGGCTGCCTCTTATCTAAATGAAGAAGCAGTTGGCAGAGCGATCAAACGCAGTGGCGTGGCAAGAGACGAGTTATTTATCACTACGAAACTTTGGGTTCAGGATACTGGTTATGAGCGCACAAAAAAAGCATTTGAAAAATCACTGGACAGATTGCAATTGGATTATTTGGATTTGTATTTAATTCATCAGCCATATGGAGATGTGTCTGGCTCTTGGTGCGCTATGGAGGAATTGTATCGTGAAGGAAAGGTCCGTGCGATTGGCGTTAGTAACTTTCATGAGGATCGTTTGATCGATTTGATTATTCATAATGAAGTAGTTCCTGCCGTAAACCAGGTTGAAACGCACCCTTTCAACCAACAAATCGAAAATGCAAAATTCATGAGAGAGAATAATGTTCAGATCGAATCCTGGGCGCCTTTTGCTGAAGGGAAAAATAACTTGTTCCAGAATGAGGTATTGGTATCCATAGCTGAAAGATATAATAAATCCGTTGCTCAGGTGGTTTTACGTTGGTTGACACAAAGAGAAGTCGTTGTGATTCCAAAGTCTGTTCGTAAAGAAAGAATTATCGAAAACTTCAACATCTTTGATTTTGAATTAAATCAAGAGGATATGGAGTCGATAGCTACGTTAGATACGAAACAGAGTTTGTTCTTTTCACATCGCGATCCTGAAATGGTGAAATGGATCGGTACCCGTAAACTTGATATCTAATGTTCTTATAGAACGAAATGAAGTAAGAAGAACATTATGTCCTATACATGAGTTGAAGGCGCTGGAATATCTGTCGGATCCTACGCTTACGTGTATGGTTCCTGGCGCGCCATGGAGGAATTGAAGGCAAGCCAAATAGGCTTGCCTTTTTGAATAAGCAACAATATCTGTCGATTAAGTTGCGGTGAGGGGATTAGGCAATGATTCGAGACTAATGGGATAACGATCGCTTTTTCATTTGCTGTTTTAAGGAGGCTAAAGGTTGTACACACGACTAAAAAAATTGTTTGCAATCAAGGGATATAGTTTATTTGTCATTTGTGTACTATTGGTCGGCACCGGGATTTCGATTACACTGCCGTACTTAGCTCTCTATTTTACAGAGGATTTGGGAATGAGTGCGGGAGCCTTCGGCGTTTTCACGGCTGTGAGTTCATTAAGTGGCGTGGTGGCGAACTCGTTCATTGGTAAACATTCGGATCGCAGGCTGGACCGGAAATTAATTATTATTTTAGCCGCGGTTTCATCTGCATTGGGCTATACTTCATATTTAGTGTTTGATAATTTCTTAATTTTACTTATTATCGTTAGTTTTTTTAGTGGTTTAGGGGCTGCCGCCATGCCGCAAATTTATGCCTACGCTCAGGAATCAGCAAATGAAAGCAACTCCGACGACAAGACGTTTGCGATGTCTACTTTACGTTCACTTGTATCTCTCGGATTCCTGGTAGGACCTTTAGTCGGAACAATAATTTTAGGAGCTGTTGGATACAAGGGACTCTTTCTTGGGACTTCCGCCATTTTTCTTACAATCGCATCTCTTGTGTTTCTATTTCTGCCTAAAAAAAGAGCAGTTCAAAATAAGAGATCAGGTAGTACAGGCGCAACTTCACTAAACCGCAGGCAGATCTGGTATCCGTTGATTTCCTTCATCTTTCTATTTGCGGTCAATGCCATAAACGGGATCGTTACGCCATTGTTTATTGTAAACGAGCTTCATGGTACGCTTACAGATGTCGGATTGGTTGTTAGTATTTGTGCTGGTTTGGAGATTCCCATTATGTTTGCGCTAGGCGCCCTGGGCAGAAAGGTATCGAACCATTCTTTGATGATCAGCGCCTGCTTTATTGCAATTATTTACAACATTATATTAAGTGTTTCTACCGATTCCTGGCAGCTGATCGCAGCACAGCTTTTGCAGGCAGTGTTTGTGGCTATTGTTATGGGCAATGGACTAAGCTATTTCACGGAGCTGCTTCCAAATTCACCGGGGATGTCCACAACGATCTATTACAACGGGTCCATTATTGGAAGGTTAGTGGGAAATTTAGGCGGCGGTATCATTGCTCAGTTTGCAGGGGTTCGTGACGTTTATTGGGTATGTCTAGCAATTGTAATTGTCTCGCTCTTTATCTTATGGAGTATAAGACCCCAAAAGGATATTGAAGTAGCCACTTGAACGAATCAATATGGAGCAATGAAATTATGGAGAAAACCAGTTTGTTCAAAGACTTGAACAGACTGGTTTTTTGTTATTCGTCATAATTGTTTTCATTTCTCTACCTGAACTTCTTGTTGCTATCTATCGACGACTTACATCCCCCTGACCAATACAGAGCTCGTTATTAAACACAAATAAAAGATTAAGGCTCCACGAATGGCTATGAAATTCTTTTGTGCAAACGTTTCCCTAAATTATTATGCGTGCTAAAATGATTAGAAAAAAGCGACCCCTAAGGTTACCAGGTAACGAATACATCTTCATTTCTGTAATTTATCGGCTTGAAGTTGGGAGGAATCGTATTTTAGTATGAAAGGTTGTAGAAGAAAATGACGTTGAAGAGAAGAATTTTTTTAATATTTCTAGTCAGTTCTTTGGTGCCCTTTTTAAGTATTTTTATCATTTCGAACTATACGATCGACAAGATTTTTGACAATAAAATTGAGAGCGGAATTAACAGTAACCTGAGACAAGTCGAGCTTTCATTAGGGAATTCCATAAGTAATCTAAATCATATTTCACAACAATTAGCCTATGGCGGCAATATCGTAAAACAAATAGACGATGTTTTGTTCCGATCGATGGATCCCTATCAAAGACTAGAAACGAAAAATCAGTTGAAAAGTGAACTGAATTTGATAACTTTTACCAACCCCAATATTGGACTAGCTTTTTACTATATCCAAAAAGAAAATGCCATTCAATTTGAAAATTTCCCTGTAAAAGAAAAATTCTCATTAGATTCTTTGCCTTTGCTTGCTAAGTATTATGATATTACGTATTTCGGTCCCCATAAAAGTATGAACGAGTCTGATAATCAAATCGTGCTGTCAGCGTTAAGAAAGGTAGGATTGCCGGACCGTGATGATGTGTATGTTTATATTGAAACCGGGTTTTCTTTGACCCAAAACATTCTGGAAAACAATGAATATGGAGGAGGCTTATCTCATCTTATTTTAGACGGGAATGGTCGAATCGCTTATAGCGAGGTTCCGGAAATTTTTGCGAGCGGCGCACAATTTCCCGATTTTTCGAAGGAGGAGGGGAACGGTTTATATAAGGATCATTACTGGTTTAAGCAGACCTCTAATCAAAATTGGAGTGTTGTTTCCGTTATATCACAAACTGACTATAACAAAGAAAAAAACCAATGGATGCTTCAAATATTGCTGGTTTCGCTGTTTTTTATTTGCCTGACCCTTTTGCTCGCTTGGGTGCTTTGGAAGATGGTATATAAGCCGTTAAACCTTTTTCATTCCGAGATTAAATGGATGTCTCAAAATCGGTTAAAACCGCAGCTTAAAAAAACGAAAATTCCCGAATTTGATTACTTATTAAGACAATTTTCCGAAATGAAAGAACAGATCTGGAATTTATTCGAAGAAGTAGAGCAAAAGGAAAAAAAACGTGTAGATCTTGAAGTGGAAAAACTGCTCTATCAGATCAACCCCCACTTCTTGATGAATACTCTTGATACCGTGCATTGGCTGGCTATGATCAACGGGCAAAAGGAGATTGACCGGCTCGTAAAGTCGCTGAACAAGCTGCTGTATTACAACTTGGGTAAAATGGGACAAGTATCAACCATTGAGGAAGAGATCGACGCGTTAAGACAGTATCTTGTTTTACAGCAAATCAGGTACGATTTTCAGTTTGATGTTCGGATAGAAGTGGACGAGAGTGTCCTAAAACAGCCCGTGCCGCGTTTTATTCTTCAACCACTGGTTGAAAACTCTTTATATCACGGTTTAAGTGACGATGGATATATCGAGGTTAGTGTCGTGTTGGATAATAATGTTCACATATCCATTCATGATAATGGAGCAGGGATGAAGGAAGAAACGATCCAAGAGATTCTGAATAATCGCACGGTTGAACATAAGAAAGTCGGGATGGGAATTGGCATGAATTATGTTAAACGAATGCTGGATGCACGTTATGGAGATAATGCGAGTCTGGAAATAAAGAGTGAAGTCGGCAAGGGGACAAGCGTATTGTTGACTTTGCCTCTGAGCGGGGAGGATACGTGATGTCGATAAAAGTTCTTGTGGTAGATGATGATAAACTAGTTCGCAGAGGACTGATTTCTTTTATGCCTTGGAAAGATTTCGGCATGGAGGTAGTCGGGGAAGCGAGTAATGGTGAAAAGGCATTAGAGTTTTTGGAATCGCATTCCGTCGATTTGCTGCTTACAGATCTCTCCATGCCGGTCATGTCCGGCATTGAACTTATGAGGTTCGCGCGAATGCGCTTTCCGCATCTGCATATGGTTGTATTGACGCTGCACCAGGATTTCGAATATATCCAGGAAGCACTAAGGCTTGGCGCAATCGATTATATTGCCAAGGTGCAGATGGAAGAGGAACAGTTTGAAGAAATTCTTGGCCGAATTGCAACACGTATTAACGAACAAAGAAGCCAAAGTCCAAAATCGTTAAATCCGAACCAAGTTATGGTCGAAAATAAGTATGGCTATGCGCTGTTATCCTTGAATCATGGAATTGAACATAATTGGCCTCATGAACTGCAGCTTACAGCAGATGCTTGCATGATGGAAGCGGATCGAAACTGCTCGGTGTGGTTCGTTAAAGAAGAACAACAAAATGAAGTGTTTGAAACATTGTCGGAGAAGGTGCGTCAGGAACCGGAGAGCGTGCTGCTTATTTTATCTGACAAGGACGGGTACAGCTGGAAGGATATGCAGCGTTGGTTAAGGGTTTATAAAGAGAAAGTTTTATTTTATGAATATCATCCTGATCACAAAATCATTAACGTTTCCCTGAGTGAGGATGTAAATGCCCACACTGAAACAAATGAATCAGCTTTGGAAAAAGTAAAAGAAGGCTGGCTGTTCTCTACCTGGTTCCATAACGATACTACGTTCAATAGACTCATTCACGAAATGAAGTCGCTCAGGCTGGAAGAAAAACAATTAATAGGACTTCTGCATTCTCTTGTAATCGAATGGAACCGTCTACTTGCTCAGACAAAACTAAGCAAAATTCAAATGATCAACAATGTTCATTCTTGGTTTCAAGTAGAACAATGGTTAAGCAAGATCCGAACGGGCATTCAGGAATCTATTGGAAATCCTGTTTACTCACATGAAATCATGGATTGCATCACTAAGGCTGTGTTAATGGTGCAAGATGAATTAAGCGAGCAGCTTACAGCAGCCGAATTGGCCCAACGATTAAATTTAAGCCGGGGCTATTTTAGTCAATGCTTTAAAGATATTATCGGAAAAACGTTCAACGAGTATTCCCGTTCCATCCGAATAGAAAAGGCAAAAGAGTATCTGTTGAATACGAACAATACTATTGTTTGGATCGCGGAACAAACCGGCTACTCGGATGAAAAATACTTCAGCAGGATTTTTCGAGAATTGACAGGCGTACTGCCAAGCGAATATCGGCAAACTCATCGAATGAATTAGTATAGGAGACCCGAATTCAGGAAGGTAGATAAATGTATGATAATAGGGAGGGAAATGTTCGGAGCAAATTGCCGTTTTGCGTTCCTGCTCGCATGAATTGCCTTCATTTCTCTAACTGAACCTCCTCTCGCTATCTATCTCGGAGTGCTGACTTTCAGGTATATACTGAACACGAGGCAAAAACTTAGCGAAAGAAGGGGACATCCATGTTTAAAAAGATCACCATGGTGCTGCTTGCAGCATCAATGGTAGCGGTATCAGCGTGTTCGAATGGATCAAATGAATCAACAGCGGAAAAGTTTCAGGCAAGTGCTAAACCATCCGCACCTTCCGATCCGTTCGGTAAATACGCAGAGCCGGTAACCATCAAAACCGCTTACTCCGTAGACCCGGCCTTCAAGTCCACTAAAGGGGAAACACTTGAGAAAAATGCCTGGAAAATGGCGATGAAAGAAGAACTTAATATCGAAATCGATATTGCGTGGCAGGTATCCAAAGAAAATTTTGATCAGAAAATGAATTTGTCCATTGCCAGCAATGATTTGCCTGATGCAATGGTTGTCAGCCAAGTACAGCTGAATCAAATGGTGAAAGCAGGGGAATTGGAAGATCTCACGGAGGCTTACAATAACTATGCGTCTCCTTCTGTAAAAAAAATTATTGAAAGTACAAATGGGCTTGCTGAGAAGCAAGTTACCTTTGACGGCAAGATGATGGCTATTCCGCATGTAGGTGCAGAAGACTTTAATATGCTGTGGATCCGTCAAGACTGGCTTGATAAGCTCGGCCTCCAGCCTCCAAAAACGGTGGAGGATCTGGAAAACGTGGCGAAAGCCTTCGTGGAGCAGGATCCTGATGGAAACGGTAAAGCGGACACTATTGGTATCGCTGCGGGTACGGGATTATACAATGATTTTACTGCCGGCCCAGGCGCCTTCGATGTAACGCCGATTTTTGGAGCCTTTAATGCGTTTCCGGGATTTTGGGTTGAAGGCGGCGACGGCAAGCCAGCGTATGGATCCATTCTGCCAGAGACCAAAAATGCGCTTGCTAAGCTGCGGGACATGTATGCGGCCGGTTTGATCGATAAAGAAATAGGCATTCGCAAAGCTGCCGAAGAGACGGTCATTAGCGGTAAGGCGGGCATGTTTTTCGAAGGCTTCTATGGAGGATACTGGCCGCTTCCGAGCGCATGGCAGAACGATCCCAAAGCCAACTGGCAAGCTTATGCGGCGCCGCTGGATGCGGAAGGCAAATATAATGTCAAGGTAGCTAACCCATCGAACGGTTACCTGGTTGTCCGGAAAGGATATGAGCATCCGGAGGCTCTAATTAAGCTGAATAATCTTTATTTGAGAGACGAAGCGATACACGGGCCTGATTTCATGCTCATCCGTAACTTCTTTGCCCCGCTAGACGAAATCGGTTTTGAATATAAGGCTATGAAAGAAGTATTGGCGGGGACCAAGACGCCGGAAGATTATGCAGACATGCCGGAATATAAATTGCTGAAAAATTCGTTGGAAACCATTAAAAAATCCAAATTAGAACCTTATGACAAACTGGATATCCAATATTGGAATCAGAGCGACAAAGATTTCATGCGTGCCTACTCCATCATGGTTGGGGCTAGAAACCATTCCGATCCAAATCTCAATAAAATCAAAAGTCTGTCCTACACACGTACCGAAACCGTCGAGAAAAGATGGACGAACTTAACCAAACTGGAAAAAGAAACGTTCTTGAAGATTATTATGGGTTCAGCACCGCTTGATACCTTTGATCAGTTCGTTAAGGACTGGAAAAAACAAGGCGGCGATGATGTGACAGAGGAAATTGTGAAAACAATTAAATAAAAACAATGTTACCAGGAAGGACGCCGGCATGAAGACGGCGTCCTTTCCCGTTCACGGACGCATATTTTCCCTATGGCATTCAGGTGGACAAATGTAGGATGGACAGGCGTATAAATGTTAGAAATGATTGATCAAACGGCTCTCGTGCTTGCATGATTTCCCTTCATTTCTCTACCTGAATGCCCTCTCGCTATCTATCACGGAGAGCCGTACATCGCGTTTATACTGAAATAGAAGCATCTACTTGAGAGGACTTGCAATAATCACGCATCTCTCTATATCGAAAACAAGGAGTGACAGCAACGTGAAAAACAATGGATTTGCAAAACATTACTACCTCATGCTTCTCCCCGGGTATGTATGGTTGATCATGTTTAGTATCGTACCGATGTTCGGGGTACTTATTGCTTTCCAGGATTATCAGCCTGTACGCGGCGTGTTTGGCTCGGAATGGATCGGCTTAGAAAACTTCGAATATATGTTTGCGCTTAATGACAGTAAAATTATCTTTTTTAATACCATTTTTATCGCACTAATGAAGATGGCGGCGCATCTTATTGTACCGGTTATTTTTGCTCTCATGCTTAATGAATTACGGGTCGCCATCTTCAAAAGATGGGTGCAGACTCTAGTCTATTTACCGCATTTTCTATCCTGGGTCATTCTCAGCGGGATTATCATGGATGTCTTCTCCTTCACGGGCCCGGTTAACAATATGTTGTCTACATTCCATATTGATCCGATTCTATTTATGGGAAAACCAGAGTTGTTCCCGTATCTCGTTGTCGGGAGTGATGTATGGAAGGAGTTTGGCTTTAATACCATTATTTATTTGGCAGCTTTAACAGGAATCAATCCCTCTTTATATGAAGCGGCGGCATTGGATGGAGCGAATCGCTGGCATCGGCTCAGGCATATTACGATTCCGGGCATCGCGCCAACCGCTTTGCTGCTTCTCATCTTAAGCCTGGGAAATGTACTGAATGCCGGATTCGATCAAATCTTTAACTTGTATAATCCGCTTGTGTATTCCACCGGCGATATTATCGATACATGGGTATACCGCGAAGGTCTCTTGAAACTGCAATATGGTTTGGCTACAGCCGTCGGTTTGCTGAAATCCGTAGTCGGCTTTATCTTAATTACATTATCCTATTACCTTGCCAATCGATTTACAAATTACCGGATCTTTTAACGAAGGAGCATGGAAATGATTAGAGAAACGAGTGCCGCCTCCAAAATCTTCGATTTAGTCCTTATTGTCGTATTAGTTGCCATTTCACTTCTTTGTATCCTTCCTATCTGGTATACATTGATGGTTTCCTTTAGCCAAAAATCTGCAGCTGCAGCCGGTATCGTCAGCGTATGGCCGATAGGGTTCAATCTGAATTCATACATGCAGATTATGAAGGATGCTGTTTTTTTCAACTCATTCTGGGTATCTATTCAACGTGTTGTATTGGGGGCTTCCCTCAGTTTTGTAGTTACGGTGTTTATGGCGTACCCGTTATCCAAGAGCACCAAAGAGTTTCGTTTAAGAAACGTCCTTATGTGGGTACTGGTATTTATGATGCTGTTTAGCGGAGGGCTTATCCCGCTCTATCAAACGGTGAAGGCATATGGACTAATCGACAGTGTTTGGGTATTGGTGCTGTCAGGCGGCTTACCGATGTTTAATGTCATTCTGGTCATGAATTTCTTCCGGAACTTGCCTAAAGAGCTGGAAGAATCCGCTTTTGTGGATGGGGCAGGACCATGGTATACCCTGATTAAGCTGATTATCCCTTTATCCGTACCGGTTTTAGCCACCGTTACACTGTTCAGCATAGTCAGTCACTGGAATGAGTTTTTCAGCGGTTTGGTTTTTATGACGAAGCCTGACAATTATCCGCTGCAAACGTATATTCAGCAGATGGTCGTTCAGATGGATTTGACCACGATTAACAATGATCCTGAGGCGTTGAAACGCTTAAATGAACTGTCCAATCAGACCCTGAATGCGGCAAAAATCTTTATTGCCATGATTCCAATTCTAGTGATCTATCCGTTCTTGCAACGATTCTTTGTTCATGGGATTACGCTTGGATCGGTCAAGGAGTAGAGGTATCGCCCGAAAATGTCTTACCTGATGTGATCAAGTTTCTTGATCTATCAGGTTTTTTTGTTTTTTTAACTAGTTAAGATAGTACGATGCAGCTGAAAAGAATGATAATTCACGGGTCCAATAGCTCTTAAATGCTGCCATATACATTCATTTTCTACGAATTTCACTGGGAATTTAGATGGTTCGATCAGTACTATTGCCAGTCATAACCCCGAAACCTATGATTTGAATTGTGATCGATACACATATGAATTTAAGTTGAGGGGGACGGCGGATGAAGGGGCAACATGCAGCCCGGTTACAATCAAGACACAAGTACCTTTTCTTTAAAGAGTCTTTGTTCGTAAGGGATATTGTCAGAGATCGATGGTTGTATTTCATCTTATTTCCAGGTATTTTGTATTTCATCATTTTTAAATATGTGCCTATGTTTGGCTTGATCATGGCATTTGAGGACTATCAACCGCATCTCGGTTTTATGAACAGTTCCTGGGTAGGACTGAAGCATTTTGAACGTTTTTTTACAGAGCCGCAGTTTTGGATGCTGTTCCGAAATACGATTTTGTTAGCGATATATAATTTAGTGTTTTTCTTTCCGCTTCCTATTGTACTAGCGCTTATGTTAAATGAAGTCCGTCATAAAATATTCAAAAGCTTCGCTCAGACGTTATTGTACTTGCCTCACTTTGTATCATGGGTAGTAGCGGTTGGCATTTTCTATGTACTGTTTACTACCGAAGGCGGGATTGTAAACGAATTGATCCAAAGAATCGGAATAGAGAAAATTCCGTTTCTGCTTAGTGAGGATTGGTTCAGAACGATGATCGTCAGCCAGTCGATCTGGAAAGAAGCGGGATGGGGAACGATTATTTTCCTGGCGGCGTTATCCGGAGTCGACCTTCAGCTCTACGAAGCGTCCCGTATAGATGGAGCAGGACGTTGGCGACAGCTCTGGCACATTACACTGCCTGCTATTCGCAGCACGATCGTTATTTTGTTTATTCTACGCTTGGGCAGTTTTCTGGATACGGGTTTCGAGCACATCTTCCTCATGCTTAACTCTATGAACCGGGAAGTAGGGGAAGTGTTTGATACTTATGTGTATATGAAAGGCTTGACCCAAGGACAATACAGCTATAGTGCCGCTGTCGGGCTGTTTAAATCTATGGTAGGGCTTGTCCTTGTTCTCGGCTCCAATTGGATGGCGAAAAAACTCGGTGAAGAAGGCATTTATTAGAAGCGTCAGGAGGTTTCAATATGCTAGCGGAAGATAAGCATTGGAGTGACCGGCTGTTTAATACGGTAAACTATTCGTTGTTGATCCTGATATCGCTCATTACAATCATACCCTTCGTGTATATCGTTTCCGTGTCCTTTGCTACCCCGGAGGAAGTAGCTAAAGGCGGCTTGCTCTTATTTCCTTCGAAGTTTACATTAGGGGCGTATAAATATATCTTCTCAACCGATACGATGGTTCGAAGCATACTGATCTCGATTTATGTGACCGTGCTCGGAACGTTCATTAACCTCATATTGACCTCATTTACCGCGTACCCTTTGGCGAAAGCCACTTTACGGGGGCGCCGGACTATTCTTCTTTTGGTTCTGGTTACGATGCTCTTCAGCGGGGGATTAATTCCGACCTATTTTGTTGTCAAGGCCTTCGGCATGATCAATACGTATTGGTCCTTGATGATTCCGACCGCTATCAGCGCGTTTAATTTGATCGTGCTCAAGAACTTTTTTCAGCAAATTCCAGACAGCTTGGAGGATTCGGCCAAGATCGACGGCTGCAATGACTTAGGGGTATTGTTCCGTATCGTTCTGCCGTTATCCATGCCGGCAATGGCTACCTTCGGACTTTTCTATGCGGTAGGACATTGGAATTCATTCTTTAATGCGGTGATGTATATGAACGATGCCGAGAAATTTCCGGTTCAGGTTATTTTGAGACAAATTGTATTGTTATCGCAAGATCAAATCGGAGATACTACGTCGCAGCAGGATCCAACCGATTATTTGCCGCAGACGATCCGAATGGCTTCCATTGTAGTCGCGACTGTCCCGATCGTGCTCGTCTACCCGTTTTTACAAAAGCATTTTGCCAAGGGTGTGCTATTAGGATCGGTAAAAGGTTAACTCTATTTCGAGGGGTATCATTGTGTATAATAAAATTCAGGGGGGTTATCTCATGAAAAGAAAGCGCTTTATTATTGTTATGGTTTCATTGCTGACGATTGCGGGCGGTTTATCGGGGTGTGCAGGCGGGAAAGATTCGCAAACCGCGAAGCAGGAGGGAAATACGCCGTTTGAAGTTACGATCGCTACGCCTCAAATTGGAGAGGCCCCGAAAAAAGACAGTGAAGTGGAGCTGGCCATTGAGAAATATACGAATTCAAAAATCGATATGCAATGGATTCCTTCCGCTGCTTTTGAAGATAAGAAAAATATCATGATCGCCTCCAGCGAAATGCCCAAAGCGTTTAAAATAACGTCGAATGCCACAACGCTTAGCGCGATCCAATCCGGCTTGTTTTGGGAGATCGGCCCCATGCTTAAGGATTATAAAAACTTATCGGCTGTCAACGCGCTCCATTACGAAAATATAAAGGTAGACGGAAAGGTTTATGGATTGCCCTTGTACCGGGACTTCGGCCGCGCAGGGATCACTTACCGGAAGGATTGGTTTGACGAGCTTGGCCTGAAGCCTCCGGTAACCCTGGATGACTGGTATAACATCATGAAGACTGTCGCAGAGAAGGATCCTGAAAAGAATGGTCAGAATGATACGTACGGCATGTTTCTTGACAAATCCTACAACGATCCGGTTGCCAGCAGCTCTTTTCTGACCCGGCTGGCGGTTTCTCAGGGGGCGCCGAATAAATGGGGCGTAGAAGACGGTAAGCTGGTAGCTGAATTTATGACCAAGCCGTACCTGGATTCCATGAAGCTGCTTCGCAGGTTGTATCAGGAAAATTTAATCAATCAGGACTTTTCCGTTGTTCAGACTGCTGATGCCGATAATAAATGGAATGCAGGCAAGGTTGGGATTCGGATTAATACGGTGGCCTCGGCAGCTGCGACTTCTCAAACCAACCTAAACAAGGCTGTACCAAATGGTGTAGTTGATATTGTGCCTTATATGGGACCATCGGGCAATCGTGTACCGGCTGAACCCGGCAATAATGGCTTTTTCGTCTTCCCGAAATCGAGTGTAAAGTCAGAAGCGGAACTAAAGCAGCTGCTCGGCTTCTTCGATAAACTGCTGGACCCGGAGATGTCGACACTTTTAACTAGAGGGATTGAAGGCAAGCACTTCAATAAGACATCTGACGGAAAAGCGCAGTTTAAAGATTTGTCCCTATTTAATCTTGAGGTTAAGCCTTATCGTGACAGTCTGCCTGCGTTTGAGGTAACCGGTACGGGTCTGCCTCTGGCATTATCTGATTTGCAGGCGAAGGGCTGGAAGGTCGTTGCCGATAACCTGGAAAATGCGGTGCCTAATGCAGCGTTAACGTTGAACTCCAAAACTTATTTGGAAAAGGGCGGGGAGCTGGACACGTTAATT
The DNA here is from genome assembly GCF_056269405.1 of Paenibacillus sp. J2L1-98. Taxonomy (NCBI): domain Bacteria; kingdom Bacillati; phylum Bacillota; class Bacilli; order Caryophanales; family Paenibacillaceae; genus Paenibacillus; species Paenibacillus sp. J2L1-98. The sequence continues at coordinate 131,242 of NZ_JBWDNW010000006.1, forward strand.
CGTGATGCCCAAACCAAGTTTATTATGGGGAAAATGGATGAGGCAGGGTGGCAAGCGGAAGTGGATAAATGGAAAAAAGCCGGCGGCGGCAAGGTGATTGAAGAATATACGGCCGAATATGCAAAGCAGAAGAAGTAAGCCGTTCCAACTGGAGCATGCTTAAGCAATCGGTATCGTAGATTTCTCTGATATAATGGTAATGCCGAAGCCTTGTAAGCGAAGGAAGGAGAGGTTTCCATTGCCAAAATACTTATATCGATTGCTCGTCTTCTCTCTTCTGCTCAGTGTAGTATCTGTTGCTTCCATTGGAGTCATTTCCTACTATATTGCCTCAAAGGATATTAGGAAGAAGGTCAATGAGGGAAACGTACAGATTCTGCTGCAAAACCAGATGAGAATAGAACAAATTTTAAAGAATGTGGAAATGGCAGCTGTGCAGTACATCAATTCATCGTTGGTAAGCGACTTTCTGTACGATGATTTACACAATGATGATTTCCAAACGATCAACAATCTCTCCAAAGGCTTGTATAATCTTTATTCTATTGAAGGTGTGGCCGATACGCGGCTAATAAACCTGGAGCACGATTGGATGATCAGCAATCTCGGCTTTACGACTACAGAAGATTTTGCGAATCGAGATTTATTGAGCCAATATGCCAAGCGTCCGCAAAATTTATTTTGGTTAGCTAATACCGACAGTGTCTCACAAGAAAATAACATTCGGTTGGTCATTAATCTCCCGATGATTTCCTCAACGTCCGCAGTTAAAGCGCTGCTGATTGTTGATATGTCGCAAGATGCGTTACTGAGCAATTTGGCGCAAAACACCCAATTAGGGAGCATTTATGTACTCAATCGAGATCGGGAGCCGTTCTTATCCAGCTCCAGCACGGTTCAGGTTCAGCCTTCCATCCTGCAAAAGATGAAGGCAGCGACGGATAAAACGGGATCTTTTGAAACAGACGCTAGGGCTGTCAACTATAGAGTTTCCTCCTATAACGGCTGGTCCTATGTTTCCGTCGTATCTATGGAAGCGATTACAAAGGATTCCAAGAAAATTGCTTTCATTACTTTAAACGCTTGTGTCATTATTTTAGTTCTTATCGCATTCGCCGCCTTCTACGGAACCTTACGCATGTATAGGCCAATCCGCCGGTTGTTTACGATGTTGGAACAGTTCGGTGGAGAGTCCATCGGGTTCAAAAAGCGGGATGAATTCGCGCTGATCGAGGAACGATTTTCTTCCTTGTTTAGTACGGGAAAGGATCTGCAGCAGCAGCTTCAGGCTCAGCGCGGACAGGTCAAAGAATTTTTCCTGTTGAAGTTAATTATGGGACAGGTGACAGAAAGCGAATTCTCCTATAAGTATGAGACCTATGGCTTCGGAGAAAAGGGGAAGGCGATAGGCGTGCTCGCTCTACAGATCGATTCTCTAGAGGACACAAGGTACTTGGACAGCGAAAAGGAGTTACTGTTATTCGCGATCAATAATGTCGTAGGGGAGCTAATTCCTGCCGATTGTATTCTGGGTACGCTGCTGCTGGATCAGTCTCAGGTCACGCTGCTGCTGGGGGATTCAGAGGATCCGGATGAGCTTAAGGGCTACTTCTATCAAATGGCGGAGCTAATTGCGTCGAAGGTGCATGAGCTGCTTCAGCTAAAAATCAGTATTGGCATCAGTCGGCCGTTTCACAGATACACGGACGCTATGGATGCTTACTCAGAGGCATTAGAGGCGCTTAAACGCAGAATTAGCCTTGGCAATGAACTCATCTTAAACTATGAAGATATCGAAACGGTCAACCGAAATAGCGTTCAGCCCGCCGCTTCTTGGAGTCACTTCGAAGAAAACATGGTGAGTGGGCTCAAAACAGGCGATGCCACCTCGGCTTATGAATATTTTAACCAGTATACGGCGGCGATTTTGGTAAAAAATGTGTCGTTTAATGATTTTCAAACCCTTATGCTCCAATTAATTACCAAAATCTATCGGCTTGTTCAGCAGCAAGGCGGAACACTGGACGGGCTGACCGGCACCAAATCGGTTATGATTCGATTCATGAAATTGAATACGGCTGAGGAGATAATGGCTTGGTTCAAGACGGAGTTGATTCCGCCTACCCTTGCCTTCCTGCAGGGGCGCATCGATTCGCAATATATCAATATCGCACATCAGATGGTGGAGCTGATTCAAGACAAATACGATCAGGATATTACGCTGGAAATGTGTGCTGAACAATTCCGGTTCCATCCTGTCTACTTAAGCCGGGTGTTCAAGAAAGAAATCGGAATAACGTTTATCGAATATTTGACGAACTATCGAATGAATATGGCCAAACTTTGGCTAAGGGACAGTAATATGAAGATTACGGAAATCGCGGAGCGTCTAAACTATACGAACTCCACCGGGTTTATCCGGACGTTCCGCAAAGCTGCAGGCATGACACCGGGCCAGTATAGAGAATCCCATTCGAGATCGTTATAACTGCATTCTGGCGGCGGATCATAATTGCATGACCTAACGCGGAGGTGCCTCTTTTGACTTATGAATTGGTAGATAGACTGAAAGAACAATATATGTCGGGCGGGAAATGCTTTTCGGTTAGGTGGCATTATATCGAGGGTTGTATATTAAAGGCGTATATGGACAGCTATGAGCAAACCGGTTGCGAAACGGAGTACAATTTTGTGAAAAGCTTTATGGATCAGCTAATTGATCCGAGCGGCGATATCCATGAAATTCGAATGAACAGCTATAATATCGATCAAATAAGGATGGCTGTTATTTTGTTTCCTCTATTTCAAAGAGAGCAGGAACCCAAATACAAAAGAGTAATGGATTTGCTGTATCAACAGCTGGCATCTTATCCGAGAACGAAGTCCGGTTCGTTCTGGCATAAAGAAAACTATCCCTATCAAGTTTGGCTCGATGGATTGTATATGGGGCAGCCGTTCTATGTCCAGTACGTGAAGCAGTTCGCAGAACGAAAGGATTATTCCGATACGATTCAACAGTTTCAAAATGTCCGTCAATATATCTATAACGAACAAAAGCGGTTGTACAGCCACGCTTATGATGAGAGCCGCCATATTTTCTGGTGCGATAAAACGACAGGACAATCACCGAATGTATGGGGGCGCGCGGTCGGCTGGTTTGCGATGGCGCTGGTGGATGTACTGGAGCTGCTGGAAGGAGAACCGGCAGATACCGGTATCCTCAAAGCCTATTTGAAGGAGCTTATAGATGACATGCTGCCGTACAGGCATAATGAGGGCATGTGGTATCAGGTCGTGGATAGGGCGGACTATCCGGGCAATTATCTCGAAGCCAGCGGGACGCTGATGTTAGCATATGCCATTTTGAAAGGGACGAGATTGGGCTATGTGCCAGAGGAGTATGTCGTTTACGGTATACAGGCGTTTAACGGGACAGTCGCTCGTTATTTGCGGGAAGAAGCAGGTGAAGTATTACTAGGCGGGATTTGCCGAAGCGCCGGTCTTGGGAAAAAGCCGGAAACCGGAGAAATTCGCGACGGCAGTCTAGAGTATTATATCTTCTCAGAAGAAGTAGTCGACAATAATGGTCATGGTGTGGCGCCGCTAATCATGGCCTACAATGAAATCAAACGGCGCGGCTTATGAGTATTCAGTTTAAACCAAACTATGAAACGTATAGAGGAGAAGGAGAATCCATATGGATACAAGCTGGATTGGCGGTGTAATCCCGCCGATTGTTACACCGGTAGATTCAGAGGAATGTGTGGAAGAGCAGGGGCTTCGCAATGTGATTGAACATGTAATTGCCGGCGGCGTTCACGGGATACTGTCTTTAGGCAGCAATGGAGAATTTTATGGATTGGATCATGAACAGCAAGAGCGCGCCGTCTCCATTACAATTAATCAGATAGCAGGGCGCGTACCGCTCTATATGGGGATTGGGGCCATAACGACCAAAGAATGCGTGAAGCTTGCCAAAATGGGTGAAAGGCTTGGAGCGCAGGCGATAACGATTTTGCCGCCTATGTTTCTAACACCTTCGGAAGAAGAGCTTTATCGTCATTTTGACACGATAGCCGCTTCGACGTCACTGCCGGTACTGCTCTACAACAATCCGGATCGTGTCGGCAATAATATTTCCGCCAATCTGATCGAAAGACTTGCCGATACTCCGAACATCGTCGGGGTTAAGGACAGCAGCGGAGATTTGACCTTAACCGCGGAGTATATTCGGAGAACCAGACATAAAGGCTTCCGGGTAATGGCCGGTCGGGATGTCATGATATTGGGCTCATTCGTATACGGCGCAGTGGGTTGTGTGGCATCAACCGCGAATATCGTGCCTTCACTCGTCGTTGAGATTTACGATAAATATGCGGCTGGAGATTTGCCGGGAGCATTGGAGGCTCAATTTAAGCTGGCTCCGCTTCGAATGGCATTTAATCTTGCAAGCTTCCCGGTTATTACGAAAGAGGCGATGAATCTCATAGGGGTTCCTGTAGGCGGCTCGATTCTTCCAAATACCGCTTGCTCCGATACAAACCGTGATAAGCTGAGGGATATTTTACAGCAAATGGGTGCTATTTAAGGGCTGGTCAGGAATCTTCGGTCATAACGAGTAGGGGGCAGCGAAATTGATGAAAGTTGGATTCATTGGACTGGGCATTATGGGAAAGCCGATGAGCAAAAATTTACTAAAAGCGGGCTATGAGCTTGTCGTTTTGGCAAAGAACAAGGGCGCTGCCGAGCTGGCAGCGGCTGGCGCTACGCTGGCTGACACGCCCAAAGCGGTGGCAGAGAAAGCGGACATCATCATTACGATGCTGCCTAACTCCCCGCAGGTGAAGGAAGTTGTACTGGGATCAGATGGAGTAATAGAAGGAGCTAAACCCGGCTGTGTTGTGGTGGATATGAGCTCCATTGCGCCTCTTGCAAGTCAGGAGATCGCCGGCAGGCTGGCGGAGAAGGGGATTCACATGCTCGATGCCCCCGTAAGCGGAGGTGAACCGAAGGCAATTGAAGGGACGCTTTCCGTCATGGTCGGGGGAAGCAAAGAGGTGTTTGATAAGTGCTACGATGTGATGAAGGCCATGGCAGCCTCCGTTGTAAGGACAGGAGACATCGGCGCTGGAAATGTAGCCAAACTCGCCAATCAGATTATTGTGGCGATTAACATTGCAGCTATGTCGGAAGCACTGGTTTTGGCTGCTAAGGCTGGCGTTGAGCCGGAATTAGTGTATCAGGCGATCCGAGGCGGATTGGCAGGAAGCACCGTGCTGGATGCGAAGGCTCCCCTTGTTATGGACCGCCATTTCGAACCTGGCTTCCGAATCAACCTGCATATGAAGGATCTCAGCAATGTGCTGGAAACGTCGGCAGAGGTCGGAGTGCCGCTCCCGTTAACCTCATCGGTCATGAAGATGATGCAGGAGCTGCAGGCCGATGATATGGGGGATTGCGATCATAGCAGCTTAATACGCTACTATGAAAAATTGGCGGAAATTGAAGTGAGCAGGCAGCGGTAACTTCGGTCATTCGTAGCCTGATGATAACGATGAGACCAGAAGCTTGATACAAGGAGGATGCAGGTATGCCTGAGCAAGCAAAAATCCAGAATGAAGCGCCTCTTTATATAAAGGTTAGCGCCAAGGATAATGTTGCGATTATCGTTAATTCCGGTGGTTTGGCTAAAGGATGCATCTTTGCTTGCGGCCTTGAACTTAGAGACGGCATTCCTCAGGGTCATAAAGTAGCCCTGACGGATTTGGAGCAGGATGAGCCTATTATTCGTTACGGGGAAGTGATCGGATATGCGGCAGACCCGATTCCAAAAGGCAGCTGGGTGAAAGAAGAGTTGGTAAGACTCCCTTTGCCTCCCCAATTAGACGAGCTGCCGATTGCTAATCAAGTACCATTACCGCTGCCGCCTCTTGAAGGATATACTTTTGAAGGATATCGCAACGAAGATGGAAGCGTCGGCACAAAAAATATACTAGGAATCACAACAAGCGTGCAATGTGTTGCAGGGGTGCTTGACTATGCCGTAAAAATGATTAAAGAACAATTGCTTCCCCGTTATCAAAATGTAGAGGATGTAGTGGCTTTAAGTCATAATTATGGCTGCGGAGTTGCCATTAATGCTCCTGATGCTGTCATTCCGATTCGCACCATACAAAATATCGCGACCAATCCCAATTTTGGCGGCGAGGTACTTGTAGTGGGGTTAGGCTGCGAGAAGCTAATACCGGAAAGATTGCTCACGGACGGAGACTCGGCCAACATCGTTTCTTTGCAAGATCATCATGGTTTTATGAGTATGATACAGTCCATTATGAGCTTGGCGGAACAAAAGTTGATAAAGTTGAATCGCCGGCACCGCGTAACTTGTCCCGTGTCCGATCTGGTGGTTGGCTTGCAATGCGGAGGAAGCGATGCTTTTTCCGGGGTAACGGCGAACCCGGCAGTAGGATTTGCCGCTGATTTGTTGGTTCAAGCGGGAGCAACGGTTCTATTTTCGGAGGTCACCGAGGTTCGTGATGCCGTTCACCTGTTAACGCCGCGGGCGATCAATCAAGAAGTGGGCCAAGCCTTAATTCAAGAAATGAAATGGTACGATAATTATTTGGAGAAGGGCCAAGCGGACCGGAGTGCGAATCCGTCGCCAGGAAATAAAAGAGGCGGATTGGTGAACGTGGTAGAGAAGTCGCTTGGATCCATTATCAAGTCGGGCAGCAGTCCCATTGTGGGAGTATTATCCCCGGGGGAAAAAGCAACCCAAAAAGGACTCGTTTTTGCGGCAACACCTGCGAGCGATTTTGTTTGCGGCACGTTACAACTTGCCTCTGGCGTAAATATGCAAGTGTTTACAACCGGAAGAGGCACACCTTACGGATTGGCGATGGCACCTGTTATTAAAGTAGCTACCCGAAATTCTTTAAATGAGCAGTGGCATGATTTAATCGACGTGAATGCCGGAACGATAGCAACGGGCGAAGCAACGATAGAAGAAGTCGGTTGGGGAATTTTTCGCATGATATTGGATGTAGCAAGCGGGAAAAAGAAGACTTGGGCAGACCGCTGGGGATTGCACAATGATTTGTGCCTGTTTAACCCGGCTCCGGTAACCTGATGTAATCCGTCAGGATGGATTGAATCCTGCAGCTGCTGAAATCGTCGATAAGCTTATCCGGAGGCATGTTTCTATCGTAGGATTACGATAGAAACATGCCTCTTGGGGCTCCCATAGAGCTGGCGTGATTCCGGGTGGACGGATGCAAGGAATTTCGCATTTTCGAACAAATTGCGTTGCCTGTCATTACTCCGGCGATCTCCATTGCAATTTATACAGTAGTCCGAACGATATAGTCCGCTGTTCGAATAGCAAGAGCAACTGTGGTCAATGTGGGATTTGCGGCCATCAGAGACGGGAGAACACTGTTATCTGCGACGAATAGCCCGGACACTCCGTGAATTTGTCCAAACCGATTGGTTGCAGAGGTTGCGGGGTCTTCGCCCATACGGCATGTACACGATTCATGGTCGCCGGCGAGGATGTCCCGGCGCCCAAAATGGGCGGTTCCGAGACCGAGCGCAGCTGCAGCTCTATTCAACGCATGTTCTGCCATATCGAGATTGTTGATGTCCTCCGCAGTATATGAAACATGGAACTCCGCCTGGGGAATCCCGAAATAATCACGTTCGTACGGATTCAGCGTTATACGGTTTTCATAACGCGTTTGAACGACCCCGACCCCGTTAAAATAGATTTCCTCTTCGCTCCGGAATGGGATCTCTTTATTGTGGTAGAACTGAGTGCGCGTTGGACCCTCGATTTGGACTTGAAACGGTATTCCCGCGATTTGGGGCAGCAGGATACCAATCGTGCCGAGAACATAGGGATACAGTACGCGGTTTATTTTTAGAGGACCTCCAACTAGGGAATGATCGGTTAAATAATGTCCGATCGAGTGGCCTGGGATGCCGGAATAGAGCAGGAGACGGGGCGTTTCAATCGTGCTTGTGCACATAATAACCTTCTTTGCTTTCAGGACATAGGATTTTTTGTCGGGTGTCATAACCTCAACGCCTTCGACTTTCCCTTTACCGGCCAGCACGCGAACTGCACGGGAAAATACAGCTAAATCGTACGATCGCCGATTCAAAGCCCGGGCAAGAAATGAAATGGAGCTGAAGTAGACGTTGCTATGCAGTTCGCCATATTTGGTAGGCTGCAGATCTATAGCCGTAGGCATATTCATCGCATGGGTAAAACCGTTGTTCCATAGACGGTTCAGGAAGATTTGATTAGTCGGCGAGCCGTTTACATAGCTGTCGGAGACATTCATAGCTTGCTCGGCGATTTTGTAATACAACTCCATTTCCCGGATCGGAACGGGCCAATCCTGTGCCGTCAAGTACATTCGCGGCGTCAAGGCATTCCATGCAAGCGTCCTTCCGCCCAGAGCGATTATTTGGCGGGTTTTCGTACCTGATACGGGAATGAAAAGACCCGGCGTAGTGTATGCGAGGTCATTCGCGCGAGATGGATTCATGGTTTCGATATTGCGAAGGTTGGTAGGCAGCACAAGGCCTCCGGCTTCGATAACGCCGATTTTCTTTCCGTTATTCCTCCATTGCTCGCATAGCCGCCAGAGAACTGCTCCTCCGCCTGCCCCCGTGCCGACGATAAGGACGTCATATTCGGTCTGACTCATGGTTTTGAGCGGTGTTGTCGGTATCCAGTTCGGCCTGGAGATTTCAATATCGCTGGTTCTATTCACATTCAATCGCAGCATAACCACATCCTCGCCATAGGAGACTTTGTGAAAAGGCCAACGCATTATATATATTCAAGAATGATTTCTCTGAACACTAAATAAACTCTACGGAATGCGGTCTGGCTATCCGTACAGCTGATTACATTGCCAATCGGAATTTTTAACGGCCCTTGCATTGACGGAACGGTAAAAAGAATATACTAAGGTGCAAATAAAGCAGGCCAACCTCAACCGAGGATGGGCTGCTTTTGCTCTTTTGCCTCTCCATTCGTTTACGGTACAAACTGTTTTCAAGTATGGTTTATGAAAACCAAGCCGATAATGGTTGTGATTACATTTGACTTCTAGGTGGATGCAGAGATGAACAAATGGTTGCAGAAGTTTTATGCACAAATACATAAAGATGATCAGAAACAAGATACAGATCTAAGCACCGAACAGACCGAAACGCTTTCAGGCGACCTCCAGCAAAATATTAATTACATCTTAGCGATAACCGGAAACAGCTCGGACTTTAACATTCGTAAGTTTCAAGGAGCCTATGGTTTGCCCATGGCTATTGTTTATATAAATGGTCTAACCGATACCGAAGTGATTAACGATAACATTATGAATCCGATCCTGTCCGATGCAGAAGCAAACACCGACCAAAAAAGAACATTATCTGAGTTTTTTGCAGTCATTAAAGATAAAGTGCTTACCGTTAATGCCACAAATACGGTGAGTAAAATAGATGACTTAATATTGGCTCTGTACAAAGGAGATACCGTTATTCTCGCAGACGGCTGGGATCAAGCTATTTCTGCAAGTTCTGCCAAATGGATTCAAAGAGGCGTACAGGAGCCTTCTTCTCAATCGGTTATTCGCGGTCCCAAAGATGGATTCACCGAGGATATAAGCACGAATGTAGCGTTACTCCGGCGCAGAATCAAAAGCCCGAATCTATGGAAAATCGACCGGAAAATCGGAGTGGTAACACAAACTGACGTTAGTGTTATGTATCTCAAAGGAACCGCTGATGATTTAGTCGTGAAGGAAGTGCTTCAAAGGCTTGATCGCATTGAAATAGACGGCATACTGGAAAGCGGCTATATAGAAGAATTTATACAGGATCAGACCATTACCCCTTTTCCAACAATCATAAACACAGAACGTCCAGACACGGTCTCGGCTTCCATCTTGGAAGGGCAGGTTGCCGTCTTGGTGGATGGAACACCATTTGTTCTTGTGATGCCTATTACCTTTGTCAAGTTCTTCATTGCCAGCGAGGACTATTACCAGAGATTCGATATTTCCTCGTTCTTGCGGCTTTTGCGCTTTTTTGCGTTTACCATTTCGATGGTTCTTCCTTCTCTCTATATTGCAATTACGACTTTTCATCAAGAAATGATACCGACGACTCTCTTGGTCAGTCTTGCAGCACAAAGGGAAGGGATTCCTTTTCCGGCATTCTTTGAAGCATTGATGATGGAAATCACATTTGAGGTATTAAGGGAAGCTGGGGTTCGAATGCCTAGGGCAATCGGTTCGGCCATTTCCATCGTAGGTGCGCTTGTTTTGGGACAGGCTGCAGTTGAAGCTGGTCTTGTTTCAGCTGCTATGGTGATCGTGGTAGCCTTTACGGCGATCTCCAGCTTCGTCGTTCCGGCGTTTAATATCTCAATTGCCGCAAGGTTGATTCGTTTCATTCTGATGATTCTTGCCGCAGTATTAGGATTGTTCGGGATTATGTCGGGGCTCTTTTTCCTAATCATCCACTTATTATCTCTTCGCTCTTTCGGTGTTCCTTACATGGCACCAATAGCACCTTTCATACCTAGCAACCTTAAAGATTCCTTCGTAAGGGTGCCTTGGCGGTTGTTGGTTACCAGACCGCGTCTTTTTGCTAAGAACAATTATGTGCGCCAAAACGTAAAAGTAAGTCCGGAACCTTCCGACAAGGAGAAGGAAAAGTAATTGTCTGAAATTTTTACATCAGGGAAACGGACATCAAAAGGGGATTAGGAAATGAAGCGAGGGATAATCCTGCTGTTGATCATCATCATGTTATTAGTTAATAGCGGTTGTTCAAACCATATTGAACTAAACAAGCTCGGGATCATCAGCGCAATAGCCTTTGATTTAGATGAACGTAATCAATGGGTATTGACCTTTCAAATTATTATACCGAAGTCAACCTCGGCTAAAACCGGTGGCGGTTCCCAATCTCCGGTTACCGTCTTTTCAACGAAAGGAAAGACCGTACTTGAAGCCATTCAAAAGAGTGATTTAGAGGCCCCCCGCCATCTCTTTTTTTCTCATACTCAAGTTATTATTATCAGTGAGCGTGTTGCTAAATTTGGAATCAGCCAAATATTAGATGCTTACTTGAGAAGTTATGAATCAAGGGAGACTGCAAATGTTCTTATTTCGGATGGAGACGCAAAGAATGTGCTCACGATCCTTGCCCCTTTAGAAAACAATCCAGGAACCGCGATTTCCAATTTGTTAAGTGGACAAGGAGGCAAACAAACCAACATCATTCAGTCCAAGTTACATGATTTGATTTCTACTATGACAAATCCTTCAGCTAGTGCTACTTTGCCGGAAATCAAAATCGCGGGTAAAACAGAGGGACAAAATTCTTTAGACGCACTTAAACAAACTCAGAATTACGCCTCCTTGACACTGGACAGAGTGGGGGTGTTTAAGAGGGATAAATTTGCAGGTTGGCTAAGCCGGAAAGAAAGTCTCGGCATCCCCTGGATAACGGATCAGTTAAAAAGAACGACCATCGTCTTTTCTTGTAAAGAGGAGAACGGCAGCGAACAGCTATCCTCCTTTTTAGTTGAAAAATCTCACACAAAATTAAAACCGATCATTTCGAATGGTAATTTGTTCATGAACGTAGAAATCGAAGCGAAAGGAAACCTGATTGAGACGGCATGCAATCTGGACCTAAAGCAGTCTAAAACCTTAAAGAAACTGGAAAAACATATCCAAAAGCAAATAAAAAATGATGTAGATTATTCCTTTCCAGCTCTGAAAAAAATGAAAGCAGACGCATTGGGCTTCGGAGACGCATTCCACAAATCTTACCCGCAGGAATGGAAAAAGCTAAGCATGAACTGGGAGAATGAGTTCAAAGAAATAAAAATGGACGTAAAAGTTCATGTCACAATAAGGCGGACCGGAATGATTGATGATTCCTTCTCCAAGATTTCTGGTAAAAAAGAATGAGAAATGAGGCTTCCTATGGAACGGATCAGCAAATATCAGTTGGGCTCGATGATTATCTTATTTCAAATTGGAAGCACGCCTTTATTTGAATTAGGAATCAAAGCCAATCAAGATGCATGGTTAGTTGTCGTTACCAGCATGCTGCTGGGATTAATGCTGCTTTTTCTATTTTTGGCGATCCAGCGAAGGGAGCCGGAAAAAAATTTAAGTCAGTTATTAACCCAATATTTCGGTTCCTTTGTGGGAAAATCTCTCTTATTGCTCTATGCCGTGATATTTACTTACGAAGCCATGCGAAATGTACGCGATTTTGGGGATCTTTCCCTCTTTACCATTCTTCCGCATGGCCCCATTTCCGTTATTATGATCATTATGATGACGTTGTCGATTTATTCGGTTTATAAAGGAATTGAAGTATTTTTTCGGTTTGCCGAATTTATCGTGATAGGCGTGCTGTTATTTTATCTGATCTTAATTATCATGCCGTTTATTTCGGGTATTGTGCATTTGAATCGTCTTCTTCCGATTATGGAAAATGGAATTCAGCCCGTATTAAAAAATAGTCTACTTCATGACATATGGATGCCATTTGGCCAAATGGTCGTTTTTCTTATGTTCTGGAGTTATTTAAACGAAAAGAAAGAGAGGACTAAAACGTCGATTCAAGCTTTTTTTGTTTCGGGCATGGTTATCCTTCTATCTAACATCATAAATCTGATCGTTCTGGGTCCGGAATTAATTAAAATTAGCACGGTACCTTTATTACAATCCGTACAGCTCATTGAGCTCGCTGAAATATTCGAGCGTTTTGACGCGCTTGTTATCCTGCTTTTTTATGCGGGGATCTTTATTAAAGCGACTTTATGGTATTTGGCAGCCTTGCTTGGTCTGTCTCAGTTGTTTTGCATGGATTATAGACGTTTTGCCATTCCAGTCGGAGCAATTATTTATATCACTTCACTTCTCCCTTCTAGCTGGCAATCGCATCTGGAGTTTGGACATTTCATCGCGGATCAATTACATATTAATAAGGTTTTCATAGCCGTTATACCTGCCATTCTTTATATGGCGATGTTGATTAAACCATATAAGAGAAAATGACATAGTGAACACTAAGGGATCGCCCTTCGTAAACGAGTGTCTTTTTGTCGACAATTTTAACAGACCATGAAATAATAGATCCACATTTCTTACATAGGGTGGTGCTGGATTTGTGAGAGCGTTTCTGCCTTCTTTGCCTGCCATTAGCTTAAGGGCACGGCTGACGTTTTATTTCATCACGTTGATTATTATTTCGCTTACGGTCATGGGAATAGGCTACTTTGTTAAGAGCTCCGACGTTATTCTGGCAAACGCAAGCGAAACGTCGCTGGGTCTGGTTAGAATGAGCAATCGATCCATTGACGCTACATTAGCCCAGGTTGAGAAAAGCGCGATTAATATGCACCTGGATGAAGAGCTTTTTACTTTTTTTAATAACACCAGCCTCGAAGACAGAAGCGATGCCGACCGTAGGATTACGCGCGTTCTCAATAAATATTTTCCTTCTACGGAGGATGTGTTTTCGGTCAATCTGGTGACGAAGGAATACACGTTCGGTGAAACCCCGAGCTTCTGGATTCCCAAAAAGGATTATGCCTTATCCAATATTTATCAGATTGGCCAGCGATCCACCGCGAATACGAGCTGGATTCCTACCTACAACCTGCTTAAACAGTTTTATTCGACCAACCTCACCTTTACGGAGAAGGACCAATACGTTTTTACCGCCACCAGGCGGATGAACTTTGCTGCAGTACGGAACAATTTGCTTAGGGAAATGGGACAAAACGTGGAGCGCCCCATTCTCATCCTGAACTTTCAAGAGACGATGATTAAAAAGGCATTTAAGGAGAGTCTGACGGTTGCAGGCTCTTTTTATCAGATGTTCACCCCAGACGGCATGATTGTGTCCGCCTCTGGTTCGCTTGACGATCAGGCTGCGGTAAGCCAGGATTGGATCCGTTATGCGGCTGCGAAGAGGAGCGGTACGGAATATATCGAGATCAATGGCCGGAAGATGGTCGTATGCTTTGACACCGTTAACGTTACAGGCTGGTTATCCGCTGTATTTATTCCTTACGACAACCTAAAGAAAACCGTTCCGAACATGTCTGCCTATATGTTTTATTCGACGATCTTTATCATTCTGATCTCGGTCGTCCTGGCTTCCGTTATTTCGGGGAGAATCACCCTGCCGTTAAAAAGGCTTCTTCGGGCAATCCACCGCATTGGGGAAGGCAATTTTGACAGCAAAATCGAACCAACAGGCACGCTGGAGCTGAACGTCATCATTCACAAATTCAATCAGATGAACGATAAAATTCATATTCTGATCGAGGAAAACTATAAGACGCAGCTGAAAGAAATGGAAGCGGAATTGAAGGCGCTCAATTTTCAGTTCAATCCGCATTTTCTTTATAACACGCTCAATATCATTAATTATTTGGCGATTGAGAATAAGCAAAAGCTGATCAGCAATATGCTGGTCGATCTATCGGAGATGCTTGAATATACCGCCAAAAATCCGGGCAGGGTAAGCTTCAAGGAGGACTTCTCCTACTTACAGAACTATGTTTTCATCATGAACCAAAGGTTTGAGGGGAAATTTACGATATCGTATGAGATGGATCCCCAGTTATTTAATTATTCCGTACCGAAATTTTTCCTGCAGCCGTTTATAGAGAATTCGCTGATACACGCTCTTGATGAGATGGAGGAGGGCGGAGTAATTAAAGTATCGGGACGAATCGAAGGGCAACTTAGGGTTTTCACCATTGCGGATAACGGAAAGGGTATGGACCCGGACACGATCCGCCGCGTGCTGGAGCTTAAGGATGGTCCGAGAGATAAATTCCAATCCATAGGGATTACGAACGTGAACGGGCGGATTAAATTGCTTTACGGGCATGACTATGGCATGCATATTGAATCGCAGAAAAATCAGGGGACGACTGTTACGATACGGCTTCCTCTCAGTTAGCCGGATCAGGCGAGAATGGCTATTAACGCCGCCTTGCCTGATTTTTTTTATAAAAATATGCTTTTGAAAGTGTTTTCAGTGTTATTGTCCACTAATTTACGTTTTTTAGAGTAGGTTAAATCCATTAATCCTATTATGATGAAAGCGTAATCAAAAAACGTTTAGGATGGTGTTATATGAAAAAGGGGATTATTACTGCAGTACTAGCCACAATGCTTATGACCGGCTGTTCCTCCGGAGGCCAGACGAACGAAGCTGATTCGAGCGGCGGCAAGGCGGGCAATGAAGTCATTGAGCTGAACTTCTGGCGTCCGCAATCAAAAGAGGCGGAGGACAATGTTTATGTGAAGAGGATAGAGGAGTTCAACAAAGCTTATGAAGGAAAGATAAAATTGAAGATGGAGTCCATTACGAGGGGCAATTCTTTCGCTTATGAAGATAAAATCAATGCGGCTGTAGCTTCCAATACGCTTCCGGACGTCATTGCGTTGGACGGGCCGAATATCGCCAATTACGCGGCTTCGGATATTATTATCCCGCTGGATGAATATTTCACCGAAGAGGACATGAATGATTTCGTACCGTCCATTGTTCAGCAAGGCATGTATAAGGATAAATTTTATGCGCCGGGATTGAACGAGTCTTCCGTTGTGTTGTTTTACAATAAGAAGATTATGGATGAAAACGGGATCACGCCGCCTGACAAAATAGAAGACGCATGGACATGGGACGAGTGGTATGACGTCATGAAGAAAACCTCCAAGGACGGCGTTTTCGGAACGAATATGATTAACGATAAGGGCGAATGGATGACATATGCCTTCGAGCAATTGTGGATGTCGGGCGGAACGGACCTCGTGAACGACGAAGGAACAAAGGCTGACGGATTCGTTAATAGCGAGCAAGGCATTGAAGCGGCCGCTTTCCTGCAGAAGCTCGCCAATGAGAAACTGTTCAACATCGACCCGAAACCGACAGAATTCGAAGAAGGAAAAGCGGCAACCAAGCTTGGCGGTCCTTGGAACATCCCGGGATTCAAAAACTATCCGGACCTGGAATGGGGCATTACCTATTTCCCTAAGAAACCGGGTGGCACCTCAACCGCACCTTCAGGCAGCTGGGCTGTAGGCGTCTCGGCGGACAGCAAGCATCCGAAGGAAGCTGCGGAAGCGGTGAAGTGGCTCACGAACAAAGACAGCTCAACTGAGCTGGCGAAAGCGACGAGCATGCCGGCCAGCCGTAAATCTGCTTTCGAGGGCATGGCGGAATACAACGATCTGCCGCTCCGAATCATCAAGGAGCAAGTGACGACGGTCTCGAACGCAAGGCCGGTAACCCCTGCATATCCCGTGCTGACGCAAAAGTTCGCTGAAGCATTGATCGATATTATGTTGGGTGCCGATGTGAAGAAGTCGCTTGATAATGTGGCAACCATTTATGATGAAGAATTTAAGAGAAACTTTGCCGAATAGGCGTTAAGAAGAGAATGAATGAATGGTTGCGGCAGCGGAAATAGCCATAAATGCTCCTGCGCCGCACCTTTCATTATAATTGGAGAGAGGGAGATTAACGATATGCAAACTGCATGGGGTGCAGGTGAACATAAGAACAAGCAGGCGTCACTCGGCCGGCAGAAGAGAAGGGAAAGTGTCGTTGGTTATTCTTTCATTGCGCCTTCGGTTATATTGCTTCTAGTATTTCTGGTGCTGCCTTTTCTGCTTGCGGTCCTATTCAGCTTCACCAAGTTCAACTTGCTCCGGCCGGATAAGATCCAGTTCAACGGATTAGATAATTATATTCTTCTTTTTCAGGACAGCCTGTTCTATAAGTCACTGTTCAACACGTTATATTTTACCGTCATCGTCGTACCTGTCCAATCCGCTTTGGCGTTTATGCTTGCCCTCTTGGTCAATCATCAGTTAAAGCTGCGGAATGTGTTTCGAATCGCCTACTTCAGTCCGGTCGTGACCTCGATGACCGTTATCGCTATTTTGTGGATTTCTCTCTATAATCCGAATGATGGCTTGATCAATTCAGCCCTGAATTTTTTCGGAATCCCGAAACAACCGTTCCTGAGAAGCGCTGATCAGGCGATGTATTCGATTATATTTATGTCGGTATGGCAGGCGGCCGGCTATCAAATGATGATTTTTCTCGCAGGCCTTCAGGGGATCTCCAAGGATATCTATGAAGCTTCATCCATAGACGGCGCGAACAGGTTCCAGCAGCTGCGTTTCATTACCATTCCAAGTTTGTATAACGTGACTGTATTTGTACTGACGATTACGACGATTCAAGCGGTGAAGTTGTTCGTGCAGCCGTACATTATGACAAACGGCGGTCCCGAAAATACGACGAGGACGCTGGCCTTGTTCATTTACCAACAAGGCTTCCAGTTTAGGAACGCTGGATATGCTTCGGCCATATCCGTCATTTTCTTCCTTATTGTTGTCGTCATCTCTTTTTCCATGAAAAAATTTTTCAGAGATAAATAGCGGGAGGATCGTTACGTATGACAGATCGAACAGCAAAACTGTTTCTCAATATAGCTAACATTATCATGTCGCTTTTGTTCATAACCCCATTACTTTGGATGGTCGTCTCATCGTTTAAGCCTGAAACTCAGATTTTCGCGGACTTAAGTTCCTTGAAGGCATTGCTTCCGCTAAATTTTACATTTGATAATTATATAGCCGCTTTCGACCGGATTCCGATGATGAAGTTTATGTTTAATAGTTTATTTTATGTTACGGTCACTTGCGTAAGCGGATTGGCTGTCAATTCCATCTGCGGTTATGCACTTGCCAAGCTCCAATTCAAAGGAAGGGAATTCGTTCTTATGGCTGTCATTGCGCTTATGATTGTGCCATTCGAGAGCATCCTGATGCCGATGTATTTCATCGTGAACAGTTTGAAGTGGGTGGACACCTGGTATGCCTTGATCGTTCCTTTCGTAGCGAATTGCTTCAGCATCTTCATGTTCCGCCAATTTTTCATGGACGTTCCCAATGAAATACTGGAATCGGCCGCTATTGACGGCTCATCGCCAATGAAGACATTTATATCCATTGTCGTTCCATTATCTGGGCCTGTCTTCGCCACCGTTTTTATCCTTGATTATATTCATCGCTGGGGCGATTTCATGTGGCCAATCCTGGTCACAACGGGAGAATCGCTGCGCAATATACAACTAGGGATTCAAACCTTTTTCACCCTGCCGCCTATCTATTACGGGCAGATAATGGCAACTCTTACGTTTACTACTGTTCCAATCATTATTCTTTTTCTTTTGCTGCAAAAATATTACGTACAGGGAATTACAAGCGCGGGCATAAAAGGGTAAATGAATGACCTTATTATAAAATGAAACCAACAGATGTAGCGGAGGCGTATGACATGAAGCTTGAAAAATATAGGCCGTATTATCATTTTACTCCAGAGTTGAACTGGATGAACGATCCTAACGGCATGGTTTATTTTAACGGGGAATACCATCTGTTCTATCAATATCATCCGCATGGGACAACATGGGGGCCGATGCACTGGGGACATGCGATAAGCTCTGATATGGTCCACTGGAGACATTACCCAATTGCGCTGGCTCCGGATGAGCATGGCGAGATTTTCTCGGGAAGTGCAGTCGTGGATTGGAAGGATACGTCCGGATTGTTTGGCGGAAAACCGGGATTGGTCGCGATTTTTACCCATCATGATAAACAACCGGGCAGTGACCGGCAAAGACAGTGCCAAAGTCTGGCATACAGTGATGATAAAGGTAGAACATGGACAAAATATAGCGGAAATCCGGTACTCGAAGATGAGCGTTTTCCTGACTATCGGGATCCCAAAGTATTTTGGCATGAACGGACGAATCAATGGGTCATGATTCTGGCAACCGGCCAGACGGTGTGCATATACAACTCCCCGAACTTGATCGATTGGATGCTCGCGAGCGAATTCGGCGAAGGCCATGGAAGCCATGACGGCGTATGGGAATGTCCGGATTTGTTTGAACTTTCTATTGATGGGGATGCTGCTAGAACGAAGTGGGTCATGCTTGTCAGTATCGGAAACGTTCCCGAATTAGCTGAAGGCTCCAGGACGCAGGTTTTCATTGGTGAATTTGATGGCGGTACCTTTATCAATGGGCAGACTCCAGGTACGGTATGCTGGCTGGATTATGGCAGAGACAATTACGCCGGAGTCAGCTGGTCGGATATTCCAGTGGAGGATGGCCGGCGTATCTACATCGGATGGATGAGCAATTGGAAATATGCGCAGGTTACGCCAACAGAATCATGGAGGAGCGCGATGACGGTCCCTCGTGTTTTGTCGTTAATAACTCGAAACGGTGAGCTGAAGCTGGTTCAGCAGCCGGTTATCGAATTGGCGAAGCTGCGGACCGAGTCCGAGACCTGGAGTTCTATTGTCATTGAAGAAGGCGATAATCCGTTATCACACCTCTCGCTGGACTGCTGCGAGATCATCGCGGAGTTTGAGCTCGGCACAGCCGAGGAGTTTGGGCTTAAAGTCCGTACCTCGGAGAACCATTCTACGGTTGTGGGATATCAGGTCAGCAATCAGGAACTGTTTGTTGACAGGAGCTCTTCAGGCGATATCTCCTTCCATGAGGATTTTAAGGGGCGGCACGCCGTCAAGCTTGATGCCTTGAATGGGCGCGTCATCATACACGTATGGGTGGACAGCTCTTCAGTTGAAGTGTTTGCGGGTAACGGGGAAGCCGTCATTACGGATTTGATTTTTCCGGATCCGGAAGATCAAGGACTGGCAGTGTATACGCGAGGAGGGAATGTTCATTTGATCTCCTTGGAGGTTGCCCCTTTACAATCGATAGGGTAGGTGAGAATCATCTTGAACAAGATAATGGTCGTCGACGACGAGGCTATCCAGCGAAGGGTGCTCGGGAAAATGATTCGTGAAGTCCTGCCTGATTGCGAGGTTATTGAGGCAAGCAATGGCAAGACTGCCCTGGATTTGCTTAAGTCGCATTCAATTGATGTCGTTATCACGGATATTAAGATGCCGATCATGGATGGCTTTGCATTCATTGAGCATGTGAATGAAACGGATGCCCATACGAAAATTATCATTCTTAGCGGATACCGCTACTTTGAATATGCACAAAGAGCCGTCCAGCTCGGTGCATTCGATTATTTGCTGAAGCCGGTGAAGGAAGAAAGTATAGAGCAGCTGTTGAATAAAGTAGCGGAAACCATCCGAAAAGAAAAAATGCAGTTCGTAGAACAAGAGACGATCAAGAACCAATTAAACAGCAGCTTAAGCGTCTATTATGATCACCTGCTGTATGAGTGGATAAACAACGGGTTATCGGAGCACAAGTTAAAAGAACTTCAAACCAAATTTAAATTGGACAATAAAGGGTTCAGCTTCGTTACAAGGATTTACGATACCGGTCCTGAACATTTATCCGAAGGCCGATTAGACGAAATTAGAAACGCCATGCCGGACATGTTGGAGAAGCTTATTGGTTTGGACGGCAGGGTTGTTTCCTTTTTTTCGCCGGAGGATAAACGAAACATGATTACCGTGATGACAGCGGAATATGACACGGATGCCGAAGTGGAAAAGATATTGGTTTCCTTAAAGGATTTCAGTCACCGGCTGTCGGAGCAATACAACTGCTTGTTCCTCATTGGAGTGGGGGGAGTACGTTCGCATTTTTTGCAAGGCGCGCTGGAGTCTTATAAGGAAGCGCAAGCAGCTGCCTGCTTCCGTTATTTTCTCAGCACAGAGCGTGTAATCCACTATAAAGATATTTCGGGTAAGATTAAGCCAATGCTTTATGATTTTATGAAGGATGAGGAGCTGCTCAAAGAGTATATCCGGACAATGAAGAGCGAATCCATGATCAACCATGCCGAAGGGTTGTTCAAGCGGGTTACCGACAACGGTTTCCCGTACCCTGACCAGTGGATCAAGTCGGTTGTTCATATGGTTTATCATATAGCGCCGGTCATTTCGGATTTCGTTAGTGCTGATGAATATCAACAAACGTTGGCGGAGATCGAGAGACTGCTCACGACGGCTGCAGATTATTGCGATTGTCAAAAAAAGTTTTTAGAAATTCTCTTTCATTTCATGTCGATCATCAAAAGCAATCGCACGAATAAGCATGAAATGGTCATAGAGAAATGCAAAGCCTATATCGACACCCATTACATGGAGGATTTGTCCTTAGAAGCGGTATCCAGCCAGTTATTTTTTAGCCCCAATTATTTGAGCATCATATTGAAAAATCATTTGGGCGTAACCTATTCGAAATATTTAACAGATGTTCGATTAAGGAAGGCCGTTGAAATGTTGGAGAACCGGGATAACAAGGTGTATGAGATCGCCGTCAAAGTCGGATTTAAGGACGAAAAATATTTTTATCGCGTATTTAAGAACAGATTTGGCGTTACGCCGGACGAATACCGCAAGAGTCATCACTGTTTTTAATTATCGCCAGAACTAACCCTGATGCTATCAGGGTTTTTTAGTTGCTTCACTGCATTTTAAATTATTTGTCCTCAGAAGATTTATCTTCTGTAAATATGGCCAAATATTTCACCTGCGGCGATAACGGGATCACGAGGTGCTCCTCCAAGGAATTAAAGTATACGCCGTCCCCGGCATTCATTTCATATTCCTGGCTGCCGACCTTGTATTTCATTTTGCCGGAGAGCACAAAGATGAACTCTTCCCCTTCATGGGAAAAAACGTGGCTCTTAACCTCGCCTTTCTCTGCGACAAATAGATACGGCTGCATGGTCTTGTCCCTTCGTCCCGATGCAAACGCATAGAAGGAATAACCATTGCTCGTCTTGATCCATTTATCCGCATCTTTATATTCCGCTGCGCTTGTAAATACAGTTCCGTTGCTGGCATCGGGTTCAAGCAGGTCCGAAACCTTTACGCCAAGCGCTCCGGCGATTTTCATGAGTGTCGCAACGGCGGGCATGGTGCTGCCGCTTTCGATCTTGGACAGCATGCTCTTCGTGAACCCGCATGCGCCCGCAATCTCATCTTGCGTACGCTTCTGCTCCTTGCGAATCAACCGGATTCTCTTTCCTAATTCCATATCCATACCTCACAACGTAAAAGTTTATCGTCATTCAACTTTACCTATGTTAGCGTAAAAAAGCTAGTCCATGAACAAATACCAAGAAGAAAACGATTGCTGAAATGCCCATCCTATGCTATATTTACGCTAATTCAACTTAGTTGAATATAAGTTAATTAAATTGAATGAGGTGAACGGAAGTGAAGAAGTTTAAAGTCGGTCTGATCGGGGCAGGCGGCGTAACCGAGCTGCATTTGGAGGGGTACAAGGGCGATCCGGAACGTATTGCATTTACCGCAATCTGCGATCCGAACGAAGAAATACTTAAACATCGGGCAGATAAATATGGCATTCCCCAGCGATATACGAAGCTGGATGACTTCATCCGGGAAAGCGGCGTCGATGTTGCAGTCGTCTGTACGCCTACCTCGATCCGCAAGCAAATTGTTCTGCCGCTGCTGGAAGCGGGATTTCCGTTATTTGTGGAGAAACCTTTCTCCGACACGTTAAGCGATGCCGTAGAAATTACGGAAAAAGCGAAGCAGCTTGGCATTCCGGTCGCCGTGAATCAGAATTTCAGACGCCATTATACATTCGATACCGTGAAGAAAATCGTTGCCGGGAATACGATTGGAAAAGTAACCATGATTACCTTCAATAATATGCTTTTCCGCCAAGACACCGGTTGGCGGCTTGATTGTGAACGGCATGCGTTATCGGTAATGGGGATTCACTGGTTCGACGGGTTCAGGCAGGTTCTCGGGTGCGAAGCCGAATCGATCGTAAGCATGATGAGCTCTTCTGCGTCAATCGATTGCAAGGGAGAAACAGAGGCAACCGTGCAGATTAAATTCGAGAACGGCGCCATAGTTACATATACACAAAGCTTCTCTTCCATGATAGGCAGGACAGAGATGGTCGTGATCGGTGAAACGGGTACGCTTCGCTGCGACCACGGCTTTGTTGAGCTTTTCCGTAAAGGAGACAGAGAACCATCTCAAAGATGGGAAAATAACTGTTCCAGAGAAGAGAACAGTCTGGAAAATATTAAACAGCTGTTAACCTGGATCGAAACGGGCGTAGAGCCGGCTAACAGCGCGGAGGACAACCTGAAGATCGTGGCTATGCTCGAAGCAGCTTATATTTCAGCGAAGGAGAACCGGATCGTCCAGTTGAGAAACGGCGTATTGCTATGACGGTGAAGCTTGCTTTTTCAAGGCCTACCGCGACAGACGGGGAACGGAATCGGCTATTTACTAGGTATGGACCAGCAGGATATGAGGGCTTGCAGCTAAAGTCCGGCCAATATGCGCCATATTTGAAGGAGCCTGAGCGTTTTCTGGAAGAGTGGGGACATCTGGATGGCATCGGATCCGCTTTGATTACCGGAGGAAATCTGGATGAGCTAGGAATAGATGAGCTTCGGGAGCGATTTCGTTTCGGCCGGAAGATCGGTTCGGAATTAATCGTATTTTGCCACGGCGTATCCAGAAGCCAGGTGACGGCAGCGGATATTCGAAAGTTTGCGGATGTGCTATCAGGGCTTGGGCAGGAAGCGCAGCAGCACGGTCTAAAACTTTCGCTGCATCATCATTATGATCAGCCCGTCATGTACCGGGAGGACTTTGATATTTTCTTCGATCGCGTGCGGGAGGGAACTGTCGGGTTAACGATCGATACCGCTCATTTGGTTAAGTCGGGACTCACAGATTGCACGGATCTCATTAGAAGCTTTAAGTCTGTCATCGACAACTACCATATGAAGGACATCGCGGATGGGGAATGGCAAATTCTCGGGCGGGGGAAGATCGCGTTCCCGCAAATTTTCGAGGCGATCAAGGACAGCGGCTACAGCGGATGGGTATCGGCGGACGAGGAAAGTGGCGGGGGTATCGATGAAGGATTGGCTGAATGCGTATCCTTTCTGAAGAACGGATTTGGGATGCAAACGTAGGAGGGGAAACGATATGGCTACTATCAAGGATTTGCGTGAGCAGGAAGAAGGCCGGGTATTGCCGATGGACTGGGGAAAGATCCAGTGGCTGTGCGGCAAGGAGATTGATCCGGAGTCGGAAATGACGTTCGGCATGGTTTATATCGATGCCGGCAAAGCAAACACGAGGCACATTCATCCCAATTGCGAGGAAATTATATTCGTTTTAAGCGGCGAATGCGACCACTCGCTAGGGGATGAGGTGTTCCATTTGGAGCCGGGGATGATGCTGCGGATTCCACGAGGCGTTCCGCATCATGCTAAAGTGACAAGCTGGGAGCCTTGCCGTATGATTATTGCGTATTCCGCACCTGACCGGCAAACGATTGGAGAATAGTGTTTAGCGGCGTTCCTTTCCATTTGGAAAGAAACGCCGCTTTTTTTTATTCTTAAGAAAATGGAAATTCGTCATAGTTCTTAAAAAACCAGCAGTGAATACAAAAGAAACTTCATTTCATAAGCTGAAAGGATCATCCATAATTAAAAAAAGGATGACTTTTTTGTGCTGTACAAAGATCATCCTTAAAAATCTATTTATATCTTATTTAGGAGGAGCCGAATGAAACGTAGAGCTGTATTTCATTTCAGAGATCAATGGAGGCGTCTGCTGGCAGTAGTTGTAGCAGTGACCATGTTTTCAACGCTTGCGCCGATTGGAGCGGTTTCAGCGGAGGAATCGGGTGCCGGGGAAACGGCGGGATCAGGTTATACCGTCGAAATTAATGAAACCGTTACCAATGGTTTTACTCATCCGGGTGTCGGAGTAACCAAAGCGATTCTAGAAAACATGAGAACACAGGTGTTAGCTCAAAAAGAACCTTGGTATTCCTATTACAAGGCCATGACTGTATCTTCATCCGCTTCAAAAACGGTTACGTCCAGCAACGAGAGCTCTACGGATCCGACGAAACCTGCCGTCACTGCTTTCGACAGTCAGGGTTTTAATCAGAGATTTATAACCGATGGATTGAAAGCGTATACACAAGCGCTTATGTACTATATAACCGGCGAAGAGGTTTATCGGGCAAATGCGATGCATATTATCCGCATATGGTCCCAGATGGATCCCGCGAAATATCAATATTTTACTGATGCGCATATTCATACGGGCATTCCGCTCAACCGGATGGTCACTGCTGCTGAAATCTTAAGGTATTCCAGTTATCAAGCCGAAGAGCTGAAGTGGACGGACAAAGATACGGCCGATTTTACGAATAACCTGATTACGCCGGCAATCGAAACCTTTATGCATGATAACAACCATTTTATGAATCAGCATAATTATCCTTTGCTCGGAGCGATGGCCGGTTATATCTTTACCGAAAACAGAGAGAGATATAATGAGGCTGTCGAATGGGCCACCGTTAATAAGACGGCAGTAAATCAGGGTTTCAACGGATCGATCAAGCAGCTGTTCCGGCTGATCGACACCAATGCAGCGACAGGCGAGAAATTGGACAAGCCGGTCGTACAGCATGTGGAGATGGGACGAGACCAGGCGCATGGCGCCGGTGACTTAACGAATTCGGCAATCCTGTCGCGTATGTTTATCGCCCAAGGAACCAAAGTCGACCCGGTGGAAGGAACCGTATCCACCAATGACGATGCTGTAGGCTATTATGAGTTTCTGGATGATCGATTTTTAGCCGCTGCCGACTTTTTTTGGAAGTACATGCTCGGATATGACACGCCTTGGGTACCCGTTCCGTTCTCCACTCATCCGGATGGGACGATATGGGGCATCTATCAGAAGTTCTCGGACTCTTACAAAGGAAGAACGAATACGGCATTGTTTTGGGATATGTACTATTACTATACGTATGTAAAAGGGGTCAATCTAGCGGAGAAAGCTCCATACTTATATGAAGCATTTACCAAGCGAAGCCCTTCTAATTATTACTATAAAGGGGCCTTTTCTCAGGCTTGGGATAGTGTCGATGGAGGCGGAGACTTCTGGATTTACATTCCGCAGGAGGCTGAGACCGAGGGGGCAAAGTATCTTCCCAAGGAGCAGCCAAATGCAGCGTTGGTAGAGCCAGAAGAGCGGTACACGAAATTTGACGGCAATACCGCTGCCATGCAAGAAGGAGATACCTCCTATGTGGAGTTTACGGCAACGCCGGAAGGAAGCAAGATTGCCGTACAGAATCTGTCGTATGCTGATCGCACGAATTCGCGTCTCATCGGATTAAAGTTCCGGACAGACGGCACAGCTAAATTAGAGTTGAGCAAAGAAATAGGTTCGACGCCTTACCATTCGTTGACGCTGCCGGATACGCAGGGCCAGTGGAAATATATAACCTATGACATGGGAATCAGTCAAGTGTCCTATGGGCAGCTTGACGGCGATTACAGCCTTGTTTTTATGAATGTAAAAGGAAACGGTACGAAAGTCGACATTGACCACTTCAATGTCAAAGCAGGCGAACAACTGACACCTCCGGTATTTAAAACAGGAAAGCCGGATTTGAATATCATTGCTTTTGCCGGGGCGCCTGTGACTTTGGATTTTTCCGCTACCGATTCGGGCACGGCGGATGTCATTGCTTATGAGCTTTCGAATAAGCCGGAAGGCGTTGCGTTCAATACGGGTACAGGAGCATTTTCCTGGGAGCCGACGCAAGCCGGAACGTATTCTTTTATCGCCCAGGCTTCTGACGGCACTACGCTTACAACCAAGAATGTCAATATTATCGTCGCCGGTGACCGGGTTTCGGCAGCAGCAGCCGCAACGGCGCTTTACAATCCAAACACCAGCTACGTAACCGTATCGCTGAATCATTATCAAGCCAAGTATAATGAAACGATGAGTCAGATTGAGACTGCGTCGGATGCAGCTTTCTATCAGCAATTGGCAATCTTGAGGAGCGCGGCCGAAAGTCTTCAGTTGTTGACCCCTTCATTAAAAGACGGAAGCATAGATTATACCAATATTGTAACATCCACCTTTGGCAACGCGATTTCGCTGCTCGTGGATGGCAATGATAACACGTTTCCGGGCTATACGCTGGCTCCGTATCCGAATTTGTACCATATCCTGGATTTCGGTCCGGATTATAAAGTTTCGGCCGATGCTTTTGCTTTCGAAGGCAGGATGAATTTTACGGACCGCATGGCGGGTATGACAGTATTCGGGTCCAACGACGGGGACAATTGGACGCGGATCACCTCCGGGCAAACGCCGTTTGTCGATGACATGACAACACTTCAAGTGGATGATGCATACAAAAATGTGAAATTCCGATTAATCAAAATGGAAATGATTGATCCTCAGCCGGATGTTCTTCGCGGTAATATTCTGAATTTGCTTGAACTCGGCGAATTCAGAATCTATGGAGAGCGCCACGAGACGAATAACAAGCTGGAGTCGGTTTCGATTGGCTCCGATCAGAGCATCAACGGCAGAATTGTGCTGGGCAATACGGCAAAATTAACGATCAAAGCAAAAGAAACGATCAATAACGTAACTGTAAAGATTCAAGGCCAAGATGCAGCGATCAGCACGCAGGACAATATCAACTGGACGGCTGTGGCGACCTTGAATGGAAGTGTACAAACAGGCCCGGTTAAATTCTCCATCGACTACAAAAAGAATGACGGGACAATTGGAGAAACAACGTATTTTACAACCGACAACTCCAAGCTGTATCTAGCCGATGAGTCGGATCTGATTCAAAATGTGGTTGGCATTACCAAATTAATTGACTCCACTACAAGTTCAGGAAGAACAGCAGCAGAAACATTGAAACAGACAAATTATTTATTTGACAACAATACCAGCACGTCTTCCGACTACCGCTTAAACGGCGGCGGATCGGGAAGCTACATTATCTTTGACTTTAAAGAAGGTAATCAAGCCGCGCTTTCCGGTGTGGAGGTGCTTGCAAGACAAGATAATAATTTATATTCCAGAATCAGGGGGGCAATTGTCCAGGGGTCCAATGATAATGTGACGTGGACGACTCTTTCGAAAGCAGCGTCCTCTACAGCGGTTTGGCAAACGTTGGCGGTTAGCGCCCCCGCATCGTACCGTTATATCCGCATGTACAATCCGAATGGATGGTTTGGCAATATGGCTGAACTGAGATTGCACGGGGTAGTGAAAGCGGCAGACCTGACGCCTCCGGTGACAACAGATGATGCGCCGCAGGGATGGGTAAATACGGATACGAAGGTAAGCTTTAATGCTGCTGATGCAGATTCCGGCGTTGCGTCAACCTATTACACCGTAGACGGCGGCGCGCAGCAAACCGGGAATGCGGTTACGTTGACCGCAGAGGGAACGCACACGTTAGTCTATTGGAGTGTAGACTTTGCAGGCAACGTTGAAGCCGCGCACACCGTTGTCGTTAACATCGATAAGACTGTAATTGAGGCATCCGTGGATCCCGCTGCGCCAAATGGTTTGAACGGATGGTATACAGTGCCTGTTGCGATGACATTGTCGCCATCAGATAAGGCGGGATACAGTCTGGATGGCGGGAACAATTGGACGGTCTACGACGCGCCAGTTGTCTTGAATCAAGAGGGAACGCATCGGATATTGTATCGTATCGTAAACAGACCATTTGAAGCGAAAGCACTGGATGTCAAAATCGATCTTACAGCTCCTATCGTGGAAATAGCTGGCGCGTCATCATACACGATCGATCAGCAAATAGCCATTTCCTGCAGCGCAACCGATGTCATTTCGAGCGTATACCGTTCATCATGCGGCAATCCATTGGTTCAAACTAAGGCCTATACCTTGGAGCCTGGGGTTCATACTGTAACGGCGGAAGCGGAGGACATGGCGGGACAGCATCAGTCAATCGACTTCTCCTATTCCGTATATGCGACATTCGATAGCTTGGCCGCACTAACCGGATCGTTCGCGGCCGAGACGGGTGCACCGGGTTCGGAAAGCATCGCGGCATCGCTGAAGCTGAAGCTGGAAAGCGCCAAAGCGAAAGCCGCGCAAAGAAAAGGCGCGGAAGCGCGTAATCTGCTGCAAGCTTATATTCAAGATGTGAATAAGCAAAGCGGGAAAGTGTTCTCGGCGCAACAGGCAGCCGTGCTGGTCCGCTGGGCCAACTGGCTGCACGATGTGACGCCGCTTGCGGGCGGCGTTCCCGGGAAACCCGTGTTATCCGACAACAATGGGCAGGAAACGGGACTGAAGGACGGCAGCTACACCGTCACCATGAATATGTGGTGGGGGAATAATGGCACAACGTTCAAGCTGTACGAGAACGGCAAGCTGATCGCAACGAAGAGCCTGACCGATAAATCGCCGGCTGCACAGACCGTCGCAACAAATATAACAGGCAAAAAGAACGGAACTTACACGTATACCTGTGAACTGATCAACACCTACGGAACAACGGCATGCGCCGCGCTTGTCGTCAAAGTAACGGATGCTGCTCCCGGCAAACCGGTATTGTCCCACGACAATTGGGATAACAACGGCAGCTACAAGGTGACGATGAATATGTGGTGGGGAACGAACGGTTCCGAATATCGCTTGTATGAGGATGGGAAATTGATCGATACGTTGACGCTGGTTGAGTCTGGGACGAATGCCCAACATGCCGTAACAAATATTTCGGGCAGGGCACCTGGCGTTTACGAGTACCGTGGCGTGTTGGTGAACGCGGCGGGTGAAACCTCCAGCGAGACGATCACGATTACGGTCTCACAATAAAATGAGGGCAGCAATGGACAACATAACGGTTGCAACTGTAACCGTCACAGTACCTCATGAACAATCCGGTAATCACTAAGAAGAATCATGATACGTTACGGGAGAAGGGCCTAAGCGCCCTCCTCCTTATAATAGGGGGCAATTATTCATTTTTGTATTTGAATATCAAAGTGGAGGGATGGATTATGAAGAAAAATGGTTACTTCATTTGCCCCGCGATATAATCTGCCGTGCGAATCGCCAGAGCCACGGTCGTTAGAGTGGGATTGGCGCCTCCAGAGGAAGGCAAAACGCTGTTATCAGCTACATAGAGGCCGGATATGCCGTGGATTTGACCATAACGGTTCGTTGCGGAGGTCAATGGATTGTCGCCCATCCGGCACGTCCCCGTATCATGGAAAGGTCTTCCCGGCGGGCGCATACAGATGTCGGGCACGCCGTTTTTGGTTACCAACTGCGTTCCCATAGCTTCGGATGCACGTATGAGGCCATTCGCCATTTGGCGAATGACGAATTGATCTTTCTCGCTATAGGAGAAGTTGACCCGGATCAGCGTTACGCCATATTCGTCTCTTCGCTCGGGATCGAGGCTCACTTTGTTTTCAAACCGCGGCTCGACCTTGCCGAAACCGAGCAGGCCAACTTCCAGTTTATCGCTGACAAGTTTTTCCTCATATTGAGACCAGAAATTCGAGCCGATTTGGATTTGATAGGGCCGCAGATTGGAGTACGGAACCAGGATACCCAGATTTCCTATAATCTCCGGAAACTGCTCGCGTCCGATAAGGGAGGGAGTAAACACACTGGAATGGTTCGTTAAGTAATGGCCAATTGCATTCCCCGGAATTCCGGAGTACAGCAAGAGGCAGGGAGTTTCCAGCGTACTCGCCGAAACGACGACTGTTTTCGCTTTGAGGAAATAAGGTTTTTTATCCTTCGACATGACCCATACTCCCGATACGCCTCCGTGCTCCGTCACAATTTGGACGGCTCTTGCTCTGACCGCCAAATCAAATGAAAGCTCATTTAAAGCTCTTCCGAGGAACACGATCGAGCTGAAAATAACATTGGAATGAATTTGTCCATAGCTTGTTGCTTCCATGTCGGCGGCTACCGGAGTGCGTATCGCTTCCGGAAAGCCGTTTTTTCTCATGCGGTTAAGCAGCGTTTCCGTAAAGGAGCCTTGCGCGTAAAATGGCGTTACATTCATTACTTCTTCGGCAATGTTATAGTATGAATCCATCTCTTGGGGAGAGATTGGCCAGTCCTTCAGATCGGAAGCATGCATCCGCGGGCATACCGCACCCCAAAATATCGTTCTTCCGCCAAGCAGCGAAATGAGCAGCGCACCTGGAAATTCCGGAAGGAAATCGCCAATGGGCTTTGAAATGAGGGGATTGGCTAAATAACTGTTCGCCCGGCTGCCGTTCATTGTAGCGATGTTTTGTACATGGGTAGGCATTGGGGCTTCACCGGATTCTACCATTCCGATCTTTTTTCCTTGTTTTTTCCACTGCTCGCAAAGCCTCAACAGAACTGCACCTCCCCCGGCGCCGCTACCTATAATGACCACATCGTAATCCGTTTGCGCCATCTTCTCCAAAGGAGTGGTCGGAATCCATTCCGGCATAAATTGTGAAGGAATATCAGGAGGGCAAATGGGGAGAGCGGGACCGTTTATGGTGGGCCGGTTTGACCGGGGGAGGGTCACTTTTCTGCCGGGGATATTCATGTCGGGATTTTTAATTTGCGGATTAAGGAAAAGGAGAGCCCGTAGGTCGACATTTTGCCCACCCGTTCATCACAATGAGATGAAACATCAATCTCTGCATATTAATGGAAATAGTATTACCAGTAAGAAACCATTATAATCGAAGCCCAATCTGAAATGACCTCTGGATGGAATAGTTTCTATGCGGACGTGAATCGGAATGTATTTCTTCTATTGGTAGGCAATAGTGCGGAAATTCAATAGGGAAATGACGGATACGTGAAAGATAGAAAGGCTGCGGTGTTCTATCATAATAGATAAGAACAACCATTCAAGTAATGAAGCTCATCCAATCGAGACGGGGGTATGTGATCAAATGACGATTGCGGCAGGTATTAATATTTTTTCCGTTTACAGGGAACTAGGCGAAGATTATTTTGGGACGCTGGAGAAGGTCGCCGAAGCAGGGTATGAAAATATTGAGCTTATCGGATTCAATATGAAGACTTTTAAACGTTATATCGATGAGATTCCTGTGGAATCGGTTAGAGATAAATTGCGGGAGCTTGGACTTAAGGCGGTCTCCGTTCATGAGGGCACTGCACCGGGTCAAGAACTGATTTCGCATGATTGGGACAGTGTGATGAAGTACTATGCGGGCCTTGAATGTGAAGGCATCGTACTTCCGTCCGTGTGGATAAAAGACCGTGAGGACACGCTGAGAGCAGCTGAACAGATGAACAGCATCGGCAAGAAAATGAAAGAGGGCGGCTTTCAGTTCTATCTGCACAATCATGCCCATGAGTTTAAGACGATCGGCGATCAAACGCTGTTCGACCTGCTTTTGCAAAATACCGATCCATCCTATGTGAAATTTGAAATTGATCTGGCATGGGTGATGCGTGCGGGTATAGATCCGGTTGCCGTTCTGGAGAAGCTTGGAGACCGCTGCGATATGATCCATCAGAAGGATTTAAGCAAAAACCTTGCGACCCAGCTTAATATTATGGAGGCTATGCGGCAGGGCGGCGACGAATCGCTTGAATCATTTGAAGTCTACCGGAAATATGTAGGCCCTGGCGATTTCGTTGATCTCGGCACCGGTATTTTCGATTTTGCCGCCGTGTACGAGCAAATCCGGTCAATGGGACATGTCCGTTATGCGCTCGTTGAGAACGAGGGCGAGTCGGAGGACAAGTTTGGCAGCATCCGCAAAGATCTAACCTTACTGCAAAAATTTGTGTAGACCATAAGGAGGAGATAATAACATGAACAATAAAAAATTGAAGATCGGAATCATCGGATGCGGCGGTATTGCCAACCAAAAACATATGCCATCGTTAGCCAAACTTCCGCAATTGGGCGAAATGGTAGCATTCTGCGATGTCATTGAAGAGAGCGCCCGGAAAGCGGCCAAAAATTTCGGCAGCGAAGATGCTAAGGTTTACGTTGATTATAAGGAATTGCTAAAGGATGAATCCATCGATGTTGTCCATGTCCTGACCCCTAACCTGCAGCATTCCTATATAACGGTAGATGCGCTGGAAGCAGGCAAGCATGTGATGTGTGAAAAACCGATGGCCATCAATTCTATTGAAGCCAAAAAAATGGTGGATGCCGCGAAGCGGACAGGGAAGAAGCTGACGATAGGTTACCAGAACAGGTTTAGAAATGATTCTCAGATCTTGTATACAGCATGCCGCGAGGGTGAGCTTGGAGATATTTATCTATCCAAAGCGCATGCCGTTCGCAGACGGGGAGTGCCTACTTGGGGCGTATTCCTTGACAAAGAGCAGCAGGGCGGCGGGCCGTTGATCGATTTGGGAACCCATGCGCTGGATTTAGCATTATGGTTCATGGACAACTATAAGCCGAAATCGGTATCCGGTTCCGTTTTTCATAAAATGGCGGACAAGTATGAAGGCAATATGATGGGCCCATGGGATCCGCAAAAATATGATGTAGAAGACTCCGCATTCGGATTCATCAAGATGGAGAACGGAGCTACGATTTTCTTAGAAGCGGCATGGGCGCTAAATACAATTGATGCCAGAGAAGCGATGACTACGCTTTGCGGAACGGAGGGCGGAGCAGAAATGAGAGCCAGCTCTGTTCTAGGCAAAAACGATGTGATTTTTAACAGCACGAAGTACGGTCAGCTTGTAGAAACGAAACCGTCCTTCAGCGGCGGCATCGCCTATTTCGGCCCGGGTGCCGAGGAGGAGGGCGTGAAAGAGGCGAGACAATGGCTTGAAAGCATTATTAACGATACAGAGCCTCTCGTCAAACCGGAGCAGGCCTACGTTGTCACGCAAATATTAGAAGCTATTTATACTTCAGCCGAAACGGGCGAAGTCGTACATTTTTAATAGATATCTCCATTGAACCGCTTTAATTCGATTTTCTGAACCTATTCGCAGATCGTTATCCGATAACGGCGATTTAGTTTGATTTTGCCTAATTAATCAGCATATTGGGAGAGCAGCTTCTAAAAATGACCGATTACGTTTGCAAAATAGAGCTAATCCGCCATTCTCGCATTTCGAGTGCATTTTAGTTTTGTGAAATCGAATTAATAAACGAAATGTTGTCACTGAAAGCAGCAATCGATCGAAATAAAGAATTGGCGGTTCAGGACTAACCCCCTGTACCGCCATTTAACTTTTCGCGCCATTGTTGATCAAAGCAAGCTGTTTTCCAAGCTGGCTTACCACTTTTTCGCGGATTCCCCCTCTCTGCACGTGAGCGGGAATTCGCAAACAGGTCTGAATATTGAAAGTGAAAAGTCGGTAATTTGGTAGTTGGCCGCTTCAAATCGAACTACAATGAGGAAGACGGAGGAAGTGCCGAGTTTAAACCATTGGTCAAGGAGGCTGTACGGCAATGAATAAAGAATGGGCGAAAGAAAAAACGGAAGCGGTTTCATATATAACGAATGAAGGTGGTCCTACTTTAGGGTATTCGGACGATTCAGGCGTAAAGATTATTTTTGACGGAGGATTTGCGTTTAAAGACCTTAACAAAGACGGGAAGCTGGATAAGTATGAGGACTGGCGCTTGCCGGCCGACGTGCGGGCAAAGGATTTGGCTTCTAAAATGTCCATCCAGCAAATCGCCGGTCTGATGCTGTACAGCGCGCACCAGGCTGTACCGGCTTCGGGCGGATTTTTCCCCGCTGCTTATAACGGGAAGACATATGCGGAGAGCGGAGCGAAGCCGCATGATCTATCGGATGAACAAATTGAGTTTCTTACGAAAGATCATCTGCGGCATGTGCTGATTACTTCTGTTGAAAGCCCTGAAATTGCAGCCCGCTGGAATAATAAAGTCCAAGCCTTAGCGGAAGGCATCGGTCTCGGCATCCCGGCCAATAACAGCAGTGATCCGCGCCATGGCTCCGATGCCAGCAAAGAATATAATGCAGGGGTGGGAGGCGCGATTTCCATGTGGCCGGAAACGCTCGGACTTGCAGCGGCGTTTGATCCCGGGCTTGTGCAGCGGTTTGGCGAGATTGCCGCTAAGGAATACAGGGCGCTCGGCATTGCAACGGCTCTTTCCCCCCAGATCGATATCGCGACCGATCCGCGCTGGTCACGCTTTGACGGCACGTTCGGAGAAGATTCGAGACTATCGGCGGATTTGGCGAGAGCCTATATCGACGGCTTTCAGACTTCAACTTACGAGCAGCCGGCTTCGGACGGTTGGGGGCCAGGCAGCGTGAATGCGATGGTCAAGCACTGGCCGGGCGGCGGTTCCGGCGAAGGCGGCAGGGATGCTCATTTCGGATACGGCAAATATGCGGTATACCCGGGCAACAACTTCGAAGAGCATCTGGTTCCTTTCCTTGAAGGGGCCTTTCAATTGAAGGGAGGAACGGAGAAGGCTTCTGCCATCATGCCGTATTATACGATTTCGTATAATCAAGATCAGGCGAATGGAGAGAATGTCGGCAATTCCTACAACGCTCACATTATTGGCGATCTTCTTCGCAATAAATACGGCTACGACGGTGTCGTGTGCACCGACTGGGGCATAACGGACGACGAAGGCTCCGACATTAGCCGCTTGTTTCCGGGCGGTCGTTCATGGGGCGTTGAGCAGGGCTATTCCGTTGCGGAACGCCATTACAAGGCGCTTATGGCCGGAGTCGACCAATTCGGCGGAAATAATGATGCGGCTCCAATCCTTGAGGCGTACCTCATAGGCGTCGCCGAGCACGGCGAAGCCTACATGCGCCGGCGATTCGAGCAATCGGCCGAACGTCTTTTGAAAAATATGTTCCGGGTCGGCTTATTCGAAAACCCGTATTGCGTTACGGAAGAGACAGCACGAATTGTCGGCAATGCCGAATATATGACAGCCGGCTATGAAGCGCAGCTCAAATCAATTGTGCTGCTGAAGAACAAAGATCAGCTTCTTCCTCTGCAGAAAAGGAAGACAGCTTACATTCCTAAACGATACAGGCCGGCCGGCACGAACTGGATCGGCTTCCCTACTGCTGAGTTTGACGGCTATCCCGTTAATTTGGAAGTGATCCAGAAATACTTCAACGTGACGGATGACCCTGAGGCAGCAGATTTCGCAATCGTGTTCATAACAGGGGCTGATTCCGGCAGCGGATACAGTAAGGCCGATGCGGAAGCCGGCGGAAACGGCTACGTTCCGATCAGTCTGCAATATGCTCCCTATACGGCAGAGCACGCTAGAGAGCAGAGTATTGCCGGCGATGAAAGGGATGTGCTGAACCGCTCCTATAAAGGCAAAACGATAGCAGCAACGAATGGTTCGGACTTGGAAGCGGTGTTGAAAGCGAAGGAAGCGATGAACGGCAAGCCGGTAATTGTATCCCTTCAATTGTCGAAGCCTACGATCGTTGCGGAATTTGAAGCGGAAGTCGATGCAATTGTTGCTGCCTTCGGGGTACAGGATCAGGCGGTTCTGGACATTCTCACCGGTGAAGCGGAGCCTTCAGGACTGCTGCCGATGCAGATGCCGGCTAATATGAAGACCGTCGAAGAGCAATTGGAAGATGTTCCGCATGATATGGAGGTACATGTCGACTCCGAGGGGAATGCCTACGATTTTGCTTACGGTTTAAACTGGAGCGGCGTCATTAGCGATGAGAGGACGGGGCGCTACGCCAGGAGAAAATAGTCTGAAAAAAGCAAGGCCGGGGAGCAGTCCCCGGCTATTCGTGGTAAAATGCTCTTTACTCAATTGTCAGGCATAGGGGGCATGACAGAGCTTGAAATTATACAACAATCGATCGCTCTTTAATTCGCTGCGCTTTAAGCTCGTAACAGGACTTATGCTCATCATGCTGCCGATGGTTTCTTTTCTGATATATAACAACTTTTATTCGATTGACGTCGTCCGCAACCAAGTGGCGCAATCCAACAGCAACATGCTTAATCTCTACATGGGATTAATCGACGTCACGCTGGAGGACATCGACAATTACCTGCTCAAATTCGCCGCGGAAGAATCCGGCTTATATATTCTCGACCGTCCATCCGAGGTCGATAGTGATCTGTACAATCTGGAACGAATCTGGCTTTTTACGGAGCTGAGAGATAATGCTATTTACTATAAGGCACTCGATTATTTCTTCGTTTATTCGCCCGTGAACAAGGACTTTATGTTCGCTCCTAAGCTGACAGGCTCCGCTTATGAGAATAATGATTCCGTCAAGGCTGCTATTACCGGGCTGCTGCAGGATGAGCAAACGATGGAACACTACCGGTCCGATCAGTGGACTGTCCTGCAGATGAAAGAGCAGGATTACCTGCTCCATATTATTAAAGCCGGCAATCTGTACATTGGAGCGGGAGTGAATGCGGAGGATGTCATGGGACCGCTGGATCTTCTCGATCTGGGTACGGAAGGCAGATCGCTGCTGGTGGATGAAGGCAATGCGCCTCTCCAGGATGAAACTTTTTTTAAAGAACATGAAATCGATCTTACATACACGTCGGGCACGTACCGGCTTACCGGCGCCGATGACAAATACCTGATCATTGGCGAGAAGTCAGGCATGGGCGAATTCGGATTGGTAGCCGTGGTTCCCGACCAGAACATACTCGAGAAGCTGCCGTATTTGCAAAGAATTATTTTGCTCATTGCGACAGGCTCCATTCTGATCCTGCTGATTTCCGTTTATTTTCTGCGTAAAGTCGTCCTGCTGCCGATCAACCGGATCGTTGTGGCGATGCGCAAAATCAAAGAAGGCTATCTGGAGGCACGAATACCGGACAAACCGGCCTCCAATGAATTCGAGATGATGAACGAGACGTTTAACAGCATGGTTTGCGACATTCAGCAATTGAAAATTGACGTTTACGAGGAACAATTAAATAACCAGAAAGCGGAGCTTAAACAGCTGCAGCTGCAGATCAACCCGCATTTCTTTCTGAACAGCTTGAACATTGTTTATTACTTGGCTCAAGAGAAGAAGTACGGATTGATACAGGAGCTTTCCTTCTCCTTGATCCGCTATTTCCGGTTTACGTTTCGCAGCCAGACGGATTACGTTCTACTGCAGGATGAGCTCAATCATACCGAAAATTATTTGAAAATCCAGAAGTTCCGGTTTCCCGGGAGCTTGACGTACGCCATCTCCGCTCAGGACGAGCTGCGAGAATGTTATATTCCGCCGTTAATCATCCAGAGCTTCGCCGAAAATACGATCAAGCACGCGATTAATACGGATGAGCCCACCCATATTGAAATAACGATCGTGAAAGCCGAATGGCTGCCTGAAGAAAGGCTGCACATCCGAATTCATGACACAGGCTGCGGCTTCGCCGAGGAAGTGCTGCTTAAGCTTCGTCAGGAAATGAATTTAATGAATGAAGATGGCGAGCATATCGGAATTTGGAATGTGCGGCGCAGATTGCGTTTGTTATATGGAGACAAGGCGGGCATTACATTTTCTAACGAAAACGGTGCCGTAGTCGAACTAATCTTGCCTTTATCGAGAGAAATGAGGTAGAGAAGATGTACCGGTTATTAATCGTTGATGATGAGGCGTTTATCGCGAATGGCATTAAATCGAGTGTGGACTGGCAAAAGCTAGGCATCGTGAGCGTGTCCATTGCGAGCAACCTCCGGCAGGCGAAGGAAGAATTTCGTAACCAGCCGTTTGATATGATGATTTGCGATATCGAGATGCCGCAGGGCAGCGGGTTGGAGCTCTATGAATGGGTAAGGGAGGAGTATCCTCAAACCGAGTGCATCTTTCTAACCTGCCACGCCGACTTTCAGTATGCCAAGAAAGCGCTTTCGCTGGGAAGCTTCGAGTATTTGCTAAAACCGGTTCCGCATGATGAGCTGAAGCTGGTCATGACGAAGCTAATCGAGAAGATCAGGAAGGAGCGGGAATCAGCTACGATGGTGGCCGAGCGGTTTTGGCAGGATGTGCTCAGCCAAGCGATTCCGTCTAATTTGAATAAAATGATGGAGGTCATCGACAAGCAGAAGCTTCCATATGCCAGATCTATGAGATTTATGCCGGTCGTCATCAGCATCCAGCATTGGGAGAAGTCATTAACCGCACGAGATGCGCAAATTATGGAGTATGCGCTGCGCAACGCATTGGAAGAGGTCGTTATTCAGCGTGCAGCGAGCGCACAAATCGTCCGGATTAATCCAGACTACCTGTTGCTCGTATTCACGCAGGACCTGCCGCCGGCGGAAGGCTGCGACCCTTTCCTCACTGAGATCAAAAGCCGCTGCAGAGCTTTTATCGAGGTATGCAATCAGTATTTGTATTGCCACTTATCCTGTATGATCGGCAAGACGGTGCAAGCGCATGAAGTGCGGGATATGGTCGAAGCTTTGATGGCGTTCAAAAAGAACCAAGTCAATATCGTTGACCGTGTCATCTATATTGACGAGCGATTGAAGAAAGAATCTCAAATCCCGCTGCCTCCCATGCATGTATGGTCAGAGCTCATTAAGCAGGGGAATAAGAAAAAACTGATCGATGAGTCGCAGCAGTTTCTCGATTCCTGGAAACGAATCGAGTGCTTGGGCGCCAGAGGGCTGCAGCAATTTTATCAAAACTTTCTGCAGATGGTTCTGCATACGCTGCAGCAGCAAGGGCTGCGCGCGGATGAAATTTTCTCGGATCATTTATCGCCCGAACGTATTTTGTCGGCAACACGCAGCGTGAAGGATTTGCAGGATTGGGTAAGGGATGTGCTTGAGAAAGCGCTTTTTCATATTGGGGGGCTGGATTCGAGCGAGACGGTGGTGGAGAGGATCAAGCGGTATATTGCGCTTCACATCGATCAGGAGCTGTCCAGGCAGTACATCGCAGATTATATCGGGCTAAGTCCGGATTATATCGTTAAGTTGTTTAAGAAAGAAACAGGCTGCTCGATATCCGATTACATTCTGAAGGAGAGAATCAATCTGGCGAAGGAACTGCTGTCCATGACGGATACGACGATCAGCAACGTCGCGCTGGCAGTAGGATTTTCTAACTTCTCCTATTTTTCCACGCTGTTTAAAAAAGAAGTCACGATGACGCCTCAGGAGTATCGCAAAGGCTGACGGCAGTCCGGAACGGGAACATAAAGCTCCAGACTGCCGCGCATAATTGGCCCATTCCGTTACCAGCCTGGTTATTTCTGTTCGAGGTTTTTTTCAAACATGTCGATAATGAACAGGAACCTTTCCGCTTCGCGGAACACATGATCAGCCAGCAGAGGATGGATGATGCTTTTGATGCGGCAGGCTTCGATCAAATCCTTTGCCGTCTTTTTGAAATCCCGAAGCGATTGCACGGATACCCGATTCTGGTCTAGAAATTGGTCAAGAAGCGGAAGGGTTTGGGATTGAGGCCGCATGGATTCTAAATCTCTTGCTTGAAATAACAATTGATCAAAGTCATGACTGAAATTACGCGCCTGATCGACTAATTGCCTTTCAGAAGGGTCAAGCAGATGCCCGATAAATTTGGCATGGTCAGCCATAATTCGAAGGAAAAAAACATTTTCGTCAATAATGGCATCCGGGAGCGGTTCCAATCTTCCTGTATTCAGTTCTTCCAGACGGTTTCTAAAATAAAATGCTTCTCTGCTTGTATGGTCAATCAGCAAAGGAAAATTGTTCGCTCCCGGCATTTGGCAGGTTAACACGAGACCTAACACTTTTCTTTTAAATGCCCAAATGTGTGAGACCGCGTTATGAACTTCTGTATTAAACCGTTTAATTTGTTCAGGATCCGCCGCGGTAGTGTATGCATGCGATCTTCTTTCAATGTCTTCAAACACAGCATAAAACTGATTGGCTTCCGCAATTAATTGGGTATCCTCGCACCGGAAGCCTAATTTAAGAAAAAGCGAGTGCTCCTTCATGATACGCGCCCAAAAGCGAATTTCATCCAGCGAGCGCATAACAAACGCA
This sequence comes from Paenibacillus sp. J2L1-98, assembly GCF_056269405.1. Taxonomy (NCBI): domain Bacteria; kingdom Bacillati; phylum Bacillota; class Bacilli; order Caryophanales; family Paenibacillaceae; genus Paenibacillus; species Paenibacillus sp. J2L1-98. Next base: position 172,142 of record NZ_JBWDNW010000006.1, read on the forward strand.
TTAGACAATTTTATCACCCCTCCTGAATTCGGTATTCTATAATACTTATTGGGCGGGGTAATCACGTATGTGAATTTTATTTTTAATATTCATTAAATAAGCGTTGCCGTAAGAGGTGTAGGGCCCGCCTTTAACGGCATTTTTTTGCTTTCGATTCATGTCGGAAACTCAAAAGCCGGATGTCGGATTATTAGTAGTTGGGGTATTTGCTTTGCGATAGTATTAGACCAAGCAAGCAAATAAATGAAACCAAAGGTGGTCGAGACCCGTGCAAGCAAATTCTGAGACGGTAACCCCAAATATGAAGCAGGTCTCATTGAAGATGAAGAAGAATGCAACATTCGCATTGGAGATGAGAAAAGTAAAGAAATACCGCGCTTTGGTACTGATGGCGCTTCCCGGCCTTTTGTACCTGCTTATTAACAACTATTTGCCGATGTTCGGTATCGTCATCGCGTTTAAGGACATCAATTTTGCGAAAGGGATTATGGGCAGTGATTGGATTGGGCTTAAAAATTTCGAGTATTTGTTTAAAACGACGGATGCTTATATCATTACAAGAAATACGCTGCTTTATAATGTATCCTTTATTCTGCTCAACACGGCAATTGCATTAGCGCTTGCGATTATGCTGAATGAAATCCGCAAACGCTTTTTCTCCAGGCTTTACCAGACGCTGATCTTGCTTCCTTTCTTGATATCCATGGTTATTGTCGGCTACCTGGTACTGGGTTTCCTTGATGTTGAAAACGGATTCATGAACAAAACCTTGCTGCCGATGATGGGTTTAGAGCCAATCTCTTGGTACAGTGAGACGAAGTACTGGCCATGGATTCTGACGATCGTGAGCGTGTGGAAGGGCGTAGGAAATTTATGCATCATTTATTTAGCGGCGATCATCGGCATCGATAACGAGTATTACGAAGCAGCGACGATTGACGGCGCTAACAGATGGCAGCAAATTATGAAGATTACGCTTCCGCTCGTTTCTCCGGTTATCACGATCATGACCCTGCTCGCGATCGGGCGGATTTTCTACTCCGACTTCGGCTTGTTCTTCCAGGTGCCGCTTAATACCGGCGCGCTGATGCCGGTTACGAACACGATCGATACGTATGTATACCGTGCACTCATTAACCTTGGCGACATCGGGATGTCCTCGGCCGCCGGCTTGTACCAGGCGCTTGTCGGCTTTATTCTGGTTATCGTATCTAATGCTGTTGTAAGAAAATACAATAAAGACAACGCGCTGTTCTAGAAAGGGAGAGGTTCTATGCAATCATCCGGCAAGCTTTATCAATGGATTATTAACATCATCATGATCGTCTTCACATTTTTCTGCATCATGCCGTTCTGGCTGTTATTCTCCGCTTCCCTTACCGACGATATGGAGCTTGTCCGCAGCGGATACGCCTTTCTTCCCGATCAAATAAGCTTCTCCGCATACGGTTATTTGTGGAACAGCTCATCAGAAATATTCCGTGCTTACAGCATCACCGTTTTAACGACTTTTGCAGGCACGGCACTCGGCTTGACGCTTACAGCGATGGTGGCATATCCGCTTTCGCGGATTGAAATGCCGTTCCGCAACACGCTCGCTTTCTATGTGTTTTTTACGATGCTGTTCAACGGAGGCCTTGTACCAACCTATTTGCTTTATACGAATTATTTCGATTTGAAAAATACGATGCTGGCCTTAATCATACCGGGCTTGCTGATGAACGGATTTTATATCATCCTGATGCGCACCTTTTTTGCAAGCTCCATTCCGACGGCTATTATCGAATCGGCTTATATCGACGGAGCGAAGGAATGGAAAATTTTTTACCGCATCGTATTGCCTTTGTCGACGCCGGTGCTCGCCACAGTAGGATTATTTTACACGATCATGTATTGGAACGACTGGTTCAACGGCTTGATCTATATTACCGATAGTCAGTACTATAGTCTTCAGAACCTGTTGAATCGAATTTTGCTGGACGTTCAGTTTTTGCAGACTTCAACTCAAGCAGGCAGTCGAACAGCTGAAATTGCAGCGAATATTCCTCTTGCATCGATGAGGATGGCGATGGCCGCTATCGGGGTTATTCCGCTCTTGATCGCATATCCGTTCTTCCAAAAGTATTTCGTGAAGGGTCTGACGATTGGCGCTGTTAAAGGATAATACTTTCTCTGTTCATACTGGATAGCCATACTAGAGAGATAATCAAACACAGAGGAGCAGGATGAAAGTGGAAAGAAAACCATGCAGGACGTTTATGCTGTTGTTGCTAGTCGTGATGCTGTTGATTGCGGGCTGTGCATCGAAAGGGAACCATACTGCGGGTAATGCGGAGGGAAGCGGGACCGATTCCGGGAAAGATGGCTATGAAGTAACGATGGTGTTCCCGGCGGGCGGCGAACCTAAGGACTTAATGGCCGTGCAGGACGAGATCAACAAGATTACGAAAGAAAAAATAAATACGACCGTAAAGCTTATTCCGATCGGATGGGGAGCATGGCCGCAGCAAACGACTCTTATGCTGTCAGGCAATGAGAAGGTCGACCTGATCGTCAGCGGCCTTGGCACGTACAGCCAGCAAGTATCCAAAGGCCAGCTGCTTGAGCTTGACGGGTACCTGGCCGAACAAGGCCAAGGGATCACGGGGGCGCTTGACAGCCTTGATCCGGCTTTCCTGGATGCCACAAGAATCAACGGTAAAGTGTACGGCGTTCCGAGCATCCGGGATTTGGCGGCCGATTACGGCGTTACAATGCGTAAAGATCTGGCCGACAAATATAAAATCGATACGTCAGCCATTAAATCGCTGGACGATTTGGACGCCGTCTTCCAAACGGTCTTAGCAAATGAGCCAGGCATCATTCCGACGGTGAAGTACGGAAATTCGATTATTGATACTTATTTAGGCAGCTACTTTGATAATTTGGGAGACGGCTTCGGCGTGCTGCCGGGTTATGACAACGGTCTTAAAGTCGTGAACATATATGAGACGCCGGAGTATGCCGGACTGCTGAATACGGTGAGAAGGTGGTATCAGGCCGGCTACATTGCCAAGGATGCCGCTATTAACACCGAAACGCAATACAATATGGTGAAGTCCGGAAAAGCGTTTTCGTTTATCTCTCATATGAAGCCCGGCATTGAAAATCAAGAATCGAGACTGTCAGGCAAGGAAATGGTATCGGTCCATTTGAGACCTGCTGTAACGACGACGTTTAACATCACTTCCTTCATGTGGAGTATTGCGAGAAATTCGGAAAATCCGGAAAGAGCCATGATGCTGCTGAATTTGATGTATACCGATAAGAACCTGGTCAATTTGTTTGACTATGGTGTTGAAGGCAAGCATTACACAAAGGTATCTGACAGCATGATTGATTTTCCTAAAGGCGTAGATGCGACGAATTCGGGCTATAATCTGCAGATGGGATGGATGTTCGGCAACCAGTTTCTGTCTCATATTTGGAACGGGGATGACCCGGAGCTTTGGGACAAGCTTGCAGCGTTTAACAAAAGTTCGTTAAAGTCGAAGGCGCTGGGCTTCACCTTTAACGTCGATGCGGTCAAAACGGAGATCGCGGCGGTAACGAATGTGTCGAACCAATACAAAATCGCCTTGGAAACGGGAACCGTAGACCCTGCAAAGCAGTTGCCGGAATTTATTAAAGCGTTGAAGGCAGCGGGGCTGGACAAGATCATTGCCGAGAAGCAGAAGCAGCTGGAAGCTTGGGCGGCAGCCGGGAACTCATGATGATAGGGCGGCGCGATATTCGGATGCACCGCCCTCCAAGTAAAACAGACCATATGAAAAGGCGGGATTGCAGATGGAAACGGTTGTGAAGCAAATTCCTGGTTCCCATGCGGCGGGAGAGCTTGATCCGAGAGTATATGAAGTATTAAATCGGACGAAACGTGATTCCGATGAAGGCGATAAGGAGTCAATGCCGGCCCCGGACCTTAGCAGCTTCTCGGTCGAACAGATCAGGGAGCTCATGGGCTGGGAGAACACGGATATCACCCGTACGGTTATTCAAACGGTTTACCGGGAGATTATCGGAACAAATGGCAGCATTCCGGTTCGCATCTATTCGCCGGAGACGGACGGGGAACGCCCTTGCATCGTGTTTTTTCACGGCGGCGGATTTATCGGAGGAAGTTTGAAAACGGTCGAAAATCCATGCAAAGCGTTGGCGGATAAAGCGGATGCGGTCGTGGTCTCCGTCGATTATCGCTTGGCTCCGGAGCATGCATATCCCGCTGGACTTACCGACTGCTTCGATGCGGTGAAATGGGTGTTCGGCCATGCCGCCGAGATCGGCGTAAATCCGCAGCAAATAGCCGTCTGCGGCGACAGCGCGGGAGGGAATTTGGCGACGGTATGCGCGATGATGGATCGTGACCGCGGCAGCGGCATGATCCAATTTCAAGCGCTTATTTATCCGTCGGTCAACATGGCAGGCGTCCAGACCGAGGATTTTGAATGGAGCATCGAACAATACACCATTCATAATCACCGGGAGCTCATCATCCCTGCACTTGAAGGATTGAAGCAGGGCGGCAGTTTCTTCCATGACATGTATTTACAGAAGCAAACGAGCCCGGAGCATCCTTATGTTTCGCCTTTGCTAGCCGATGATTTAAACGGATTGCCCGAGTCGCTTGTCATTGTGGCCGAGTACGACTTCTTGCGGCTTGAAGATGAAGCTTACGCACGCAAGCTGTTCCGGTCTGGCGTTCCAACGAGACTCATTCGCTATAACGGCATGGATCATGCATTCATAGATAAAATCGGGTTATATCCGCAAGCGGAGGACTGCATGGAAGAAATCGCCGAGGCGGTCAAGAGGCGGTTCAATTAATCGGATCACTAGAAACGAGGCATTAAGATGAGATAAACGGATGCCGTCAGCGAGTGGAGTATTCCGCCCTGACGGCCTTTTTCGTATAGAGAGGGGAAGCTGTATGGATTTATCAAACGTACAAGACCAAGAGGAATCGGCTTTCGGCAGCAAGGGCAACCGGTTAATCGTGCTCGTCATGGTGCTTGGGGTGTTTGTCGCGATTCTGAACGAAACGTTACTCAATGTAGCGCTGACGCCGATTATGAACGATCTCGGCATCTCGCCGAGCACCGCCCAGTGGTTGACCACCGGCTATTTGCTGGTTATTGCCGTGCTTATACCGGCTACCGCCTTATTCATACAGCGTTTCACGACAAGAGCTTTGTTTCTTTCTGCTATGGGAATGTTTGCAGCAGGCACGCTAGTAGCGGCGATTTCCCCCGGTTTTGCCGTACTGTTTGCAGGAAGGCTGATTCAAGCGGCGGGAACCGGGCTGCTTTTTCCATTGCTGACAAATGTCGTGCTGGCTATTGTGCCTTTTCATAAAAGAGGCGCTGCGATGGGGACGGTCGGGATCGTTATAACGTTTGCGCCCGCGATCGGCCCTACGTTATCCGGCTTGATCGTTGCGCATTACAGCTGGCGTGTGCTGTTTTTCAGCGTGCTGCCGATTGCGGCTTTCGTTATGCTCTTTGCTTATCTGCGGTTGAAAAACGTTACGGAATCAGGAAAGCGCAAGGCTGATCCGCTCTCCATGCTTCTCTCTACGGTTGGGTTTGGCGGGATCGTTTACGGATTCAGCAGTGCAGGAGAAGATCGCGGGGGCTGGTCGGATCCAGGGGTGCTCTGGCCGATTGCAGCTGGAGCATGCGCGCTTATCTGGTTCTGCCGACGGCAGCTGACGATGCGGCAGCCGATGCTGGATTTAAGAACCTTTCAATTCGGCATGTTCAGAATCTCGGTCATGATTATGATGATTGTTATGATGGCGATGTTCTCAACGATGATGCTCGTTCCGATCTTTCTTCAGAATGCGCTGGGGTATACGCCGCTGCTTGCCGGCTTAGCGATGCTCCCAGGCGGCGTTGTAATGGGCATTATGTCGCCGATAACCGGCAGATTGTTTGACCGTTACGGGGCCAGGTGGCTGGCAGTTACCGGTCTTACGCTCATGGCCGTCACATTGTGCGGCTTTGGCTTCATGAAGCCTTCTATTTCCTATATGATGATTACCGTTCTCAATACGCTTTTCATGCTCGGTATTTCAATGCTGATGATGCCGGTCATGACGAACGGCTTGAACGGGCTTCCGAGACGGCTGTATCCGCACGGCACGGCTATTGCCGGTACGCTCCAGCAGGTTGGCGGCGCAATGGGGATGGCGCTGCTTGTAACGGTCATGACGACAGGTTCCAGCCGTTTTACGGCAAATGAAGCGGGCGTCATACCGGGTTCTGAATTGCAGACGCTGGCGATGACGGCAGGCATGAAGCAGGCATTCTTGCTCGCCTTCGGCTTTGTCGTGGTTGCTCTGCTGACCTCTCTATTTTTTCTAAAGCGCTCGGTTCCGCCTGCAGGTGAAGTGGAGAGCAGGCCGGCTGCCGTACATTAATTTGTAAATTAGGAGAGACAGCGGAAAATCGAAAATGGGATGTCGGAAATCTGATAGTTGGGTTGAGCGTTTTCATCTATTCTACTAAGTGTACACGCTTTCATTTAAACAAATAGGGAGGTCACAGCAATGTCAAAAAACAAATATGTGGCAAGAACATTTCTACTGTTAGCATTGGCATTAACTATGTTGATCAGCGCATGCGGCAACGGAGGCAATAATGCTGCTAATTCCGGGAATGACGGAGCAGCTTCGGAAGGGGAAAGCGGTAATGCAAGCGGAAAATTGAAACCTTTAGAGCTTGTAATGGTATTTCCGGCAGGCGGGGAACCGAAGGACTTGAAGCTGGTGTCGGACGAAATCAACAAAATGACCAAGGAAAAAATCAATGCGACAGTAAAGTTGGTTCCAATTGGCTTTGGCGCATGGGCACAGCAAAAAACGCTGATGATGTCGGGGAACGAGCAGGTGGATTTGATCGTAAGCGGGCTCGGAACCTACAGCCAGGATGTGGCTAAAGGGCAGTTTCTCGAGCTTGACGGCTATTTGGACGAGCAAGGGCAAGGGGTTAGGGATGCGCTTGACGCCCTTGATCCGGCATTCTTGAACGCTACGAGAATTGACGGTAAAATATACGCCGTTCCGAGCATCAGGGATTTGGCCGCGGACTATGGAATCACAATGCGCAAGGATTTAGTTGAAAAGTATAACATTGATACGACCGCGATTAAATCGCTGGACGATCTGGATGCCGTGTTCAAAACCATTAAGGACAACGAGCCTAACGTCATTCCGACAGTCAAGTACGGAACATCTATTCTTGATATTTATGTAGGCAGCTTCTTTGACATTTTGGGTGAAGGATTTGGCGTGCTTCCGGGCCATGACAACGGCCTAAAGGTCGTGAACATGTATGAGACGCCGGAATACGCAGAGATGCTGAATACGGTCAGAAGATGGTATCAAGCGGGCTATATTGCCAAGGATGCCGCTACAAGCACGGAGACGCAATACAATTTGGTTAAGTCCGGCAAAGCATTCTCGTTTATATCTCATATGAAGCCTGGCATTGAGACACAAGAATCGAGAACGACAGGCAAAGAGATGGTATCGATACACTTCAGACCTGCGGTCACAGCGACGTCTAACATTACATCAATCATGTGGAGTGTTGCAAGAAACTCAAAGGATCCGGAGAGAGCTATGATGCTGCTCAACATGATGTACACCGACAAAGACTTCATTAATTTGCTGGATTACGGGATCGAAGAAAAGCATTACGTGAAAGTGTCCGACAATATTATCGATTACCCGCAAGGTGTTGACGCAACCAATTCCGGCTATAACCTGCAAATGGGATGGATGTTCGGAAATCAGTCCCTGTCCCACATCTGGAACGGGGATGACCCGGAGCTTTGGAATAAGCTGGCCGAATTTAATAAAAACGCAATCAAATCGAAAGCGCTGGGCTTCACCTTTAATGCCGATTCGGTCAAAACGGAAATCGCAGCGGTTACGAACGTCCAGAACCAATATAAGATTGCGCTGGAAACGGGAACTGTCGATCCGGAGTCTAAGCTGCCTGAATTCAATAAACAGCTGAAAGCAGCGGGAATTGCCAAGATTATCGCCGAGAAACAAAAGCAGCTGGAGGCATGGGCTGCAGCTAACAACAAATAAAAGAGTATCAGCCCCTGTGATGACGGATTGTCATTGCGGGGGTTTTGTATTTTGCCTACCTATATAACCTTTAGGACAGGACGGCTTCGGGCAAGCGGCAGTTTGATCCTGCCTTCCAATCGCTTACAATGGAATGACAAGATCATTGCATGCTGAGCTTGTTCCACTATCCCTATATAAAAGGAGAACAAAAATATGACTTTACCACTCGTGCCGCAGCTAAATCGACAATATATCGTCAGCCGGCTGGAAGCGTTGCTAAGCATTCCGAGCCCTAGCGGATACTGCATGGACATTATGAAGTATATGGAGGCTGAAACAGAAAGGCTCGGCTACCCGCTGGAGATAACGCCTAAAGGAAATGGTGTCATTACCATTCAGGGGGAAAAGTCTGACCAAGTCATTGGCATATCGGCTCATCTCGACACTCTTGGTGCTATGGTTCGCTCGATTAAGCCAAACGGAATGATTCGGTTTACGCCGGTCGGGGGCTATGCGATGCATACGGTTGAAGGAGAATACTGTTTAATTCACACACGCGATGGCCGAAAATATGCGGGAACCGTGTTGTCTACTAAAGCTTCCGTGCATGTATTCTCAGATGCCAGGGACTGGAAGCGCGAGGAAGCGAATATGGAAATTCGCATCGACGAGCTGGTGAAAACGAAAGCGGATACGGAGGGACTTGGCATTTCCGTTGGCGACTTCATATCCTGGGAGCCTCGGACACGTATTCTGCCAAACGGCTTTGTCAAATCACGTCATTTAGACGATAAAGCAAGTGTAGCTGCTTTGCTCGGCTTCATGGAGTGGCTGAAGCGTGAAGGAAGGACCCCTTCCCGCACGCTCAAGCTCATATTATCGACCTATGAGGAGGTAGGGCACGGAAGCTCCAATATCCCGGCGGATATTACGGAAATGATTGCCGTTGATATGGGGGCGCTTGGAGATGATCTTTCGGCGACGGAGCAGGATGTCTCGATCTGCGCCAAAGATTCTACCGGGCCATACGATTATAATATGACCACCAGGCTAATCGAACTGGCCAAACGCGAAAAACTGGCCTATGCGGTCGATATTTATCCGCACTATGGCTCCGACGCTTCTGCAGCGCTGCGCGGCGGAAGCAATATCCGTGCGGCTTTGATCGGGCCGGGGGTTCATGCCTCGCATGGAATGGAGCGGACGCATGTGGATGCGATTGCAGGCACAGCCGCTTTGCTGCTTGCTTATGTGATGGAGTAACCGTTTCGAAATCTTGCTCTTACATTCGCTATAGCGTACATCGAACCGATAACGGGGTATACTGTGTAGGGAGGTGAGGTGAATGCGTCAAGCAGACCATAGCGGGGAAAGCATACCGGAAGAGAAGTGGCAAGCCATTATAAGCAATGATGCGTCTTATGACGGGAAGTTTATATACGCGGTCAAAACGACAGGTATTTTTTGCAGGCCTTCCTGCAAGTCCAAAGCGCCAAAACAGGAAAACGTTCGCCTATTCGAAAATGCGGAGCGAGCGCTGTCAGCCCATTTCCGTCCATGCAAACGATGCAAGCCGACCGGGGAATGCTTGCCTGATGATGAATGGGTGGCTTTGATTACGCAATACATCAACAGCAATTATAACGAAAATTTAACGCTCGAAAATTTGGCCGATATGTGCCATGGCAGCCCTTATCACTTGCAGCGGACCTTTAAACGAATTAAAGGAATAACGCCGGTCGAATATATCCAGCAGACGAGAATGAGCAAAGCTAAGGATTATCTTACCTATACGGATAAATCTGTTTCGGCTATTGGATTTGATGTGGGTATGCCCAATACTTCCTATTTTATAACGCTGTTCAAGAAGAGAATCGGGCGTACGCCTAACGATTACCGTCATTCAAATCGAAGCAAGGAGAGCAGGGACGAGAACGAATATGAGAACGGAGCTATTGTTCAAAAATCCGAAGACGCTTCTCAATAAAGGAACGGGCTTCCTTAAGGGCTACAGCTATTCGCTCAATCCGTATACGGGCTGTTCGTTCGGCTGCTCGTATTGTTATGTCCGGCAAATGCCGGTCGCTACGTTCCGTAAGCAAGAATGGGGCAGTTGGGTAGACGTTAAGCTGGAAGCGGCGGCTATCCTCCGTAAAGAGCTGCACAGGGCCAAAAGCAAAGGAAAGGTTACCATATTTATGTCGTCGAGCACAGATCCCTATCAACCCGTTGAATATAAAGAGAAGGTGACGAGATCGCTGCTAGCGGTGATGGTTGAAAACCCGCCGGACTTTTTGTTCGTACAAACCAGGAGTCCACTCGTCAGCAGAGATATTGATTTATTGCTTCTATTAAAAGAGAGAGTTCGTGTGAGCATGACCGTTGAAACGGACCTGGAGGACATACGCAAGCAATTTACGCCGGCCGCGCCTCCTATCCGCGCCAGATTAAAGACGCTGCAGCTGCTCTCGGATGCGGGCGTTCCGGTTCAGGCAACGATTGCTCCCGTGCTGCCGAGCAGCGAAGCATTTCCGGACGTATTGAAGAAAGTGGTCGACCGCGTCTGTCTGGACGATTATTTTATGGGAGACGGCAGCGGGGGGAGACGGACGCGAAGCCTGGGCATTCACACGTTGTACGAAGAGCTTGGCTTAGAGGAGTGGTATTCGCCTTCCGCATACCGTATCGTCTATGATCGGCTGATGCATGTTTTTTCCGGAGAACAGCTTTATTTGAGCCAGGAAGGATTTTTGCCGTAAACCGTAATAGGAAGGGGTTAACCAGCAGATCATGGACTGACTGCTTGGTTAACCCTTTTTTTGATCGAATGAATGATTTCCCAAATGAAGTTCGGTCCAGGACGTTAGGAGAAGAAAGCGGAATAGTCATTATGAAATAAACGGAACCGGTATAGTTCCAATTTCAGTGCTCCCGCAGCTTTATATTCATCCCGATTCAAGGTCGGAAATCCTGATAGGCCGCAAAGCATACGAGGCAAATTAACATGAATATCTATGCAACTACCCTGAAATGTACGTTTTTAGAGATTAAAAAAGCATATTTTTGAATGAATATCATGAATTTATTATTTTTTCGCCAAAAAGATAACGCTATCATCTGTGAAAATGGTCACTCAAAGGGGCGCGCGGAAAATGTCGAGCAGTTTTTATATCCTACTTTAGTAGGATACTGGTCAATAGTCCCTTATTTAATCATAAATAGAGCGTAATTTTCAATGAAATTTGAATGGAATAATTGTAATAGGACAGTCAACTTCGTTGATTTTACAAGGGATATCGTCAGTTTATACATATACTGAATGAGTCTGAAGAAGGTGTATTAATAAATATACATAAAGCGCTTCCAATTGACAAATTTATCTTTTCAGATGCTAATTATGAGAAAACTAATAAACGCCAATGCAGAAAATTTAGGAGCCCGTACTTATGAAAACCATTTTGAAAATGAGCTGGAATGTCTAATCGACAACATGTCTTTATTCCCTCAAGAATTGCAAAAATCTGTGTCATACTTGTAATCACGGTGGAAGCAAGGCTGACATGACGCTTGGAATCAATTAGGCGAATAATCAGAACTTCCGGCATAAATTATAATTTATTAACATTAGAACCTCCTAATGAATCTTGTGTTATTTGTCGATTTGTAGCAATCTAGTTTACGTGAGTGAACATATGAGAGAACGAGCGAGTTGATGAATGGAGGGCTTCAAAGATGAATGTTTTGAATGTAGAGCAGAAACGAATAAGGCTGAAGCGATTTTTGAATATACTATCCGAAGATCCTTCTCTATTAAATAAAGTAGAGCTAGAGGAATCGAGATCGCTGGCTGATCTTCTTATGCTCACCGGTTACACGCCTCGGAACGAACACGTTGATCTGGCTGAGCTTGTATCGCTGCTGCTTAAGAAGATGGGACATCATGCATGCTCGGAAGATATGATGGAGCACGTCATGAATGGCGGAACGGTAGATGAGTTTATGAACATAAGTAAATAAGCAGATACATAACCGTAATTAGGAAGCGAACAGACTGGATGCTCCTACGAAAAACGATACCTAATAGTTCGCGTTTCGAATAATAATATGAAAATTATATTCTTTATGAGTAATTTTTAATTTTATATAGCAAGATGACTCAACCAGTAACGGAGGAAATGACTTGGAATTAAAACATTATTGGTTCATCGTTAAAAGAAGGCTGCTATTGATCGCGTTGATTACTTTAGTAAGCTGTCTGACCATCGGCATTTACTCCTACAAGTTCATCGACCCACAGTATGAAGCTTCTACAAAACTAATTGTCAATGATTACAAGGACAGCAGCGCACCGCTTCCTAGTATGGATGTTGGCTCAATTAACTCCACGATTGGACTCATCAAAACCTATAAAGAAATCATTAAAACGCCACGTATGATGAAAAAAGTCATCAAAGAGTACCCAGAACTAGCTAAGACGTACGGTGAGCTCCTTGGCAAGGTAAGTGTAAGCTCAGCTTCTGAAACGCAGATCATGACCGTGACCGTCGTTGATGATTCTTATGAGAAGGCGGCTAATATCGCAAACGCCGTTGCAATCGTTTTTCAAAAATCAGTTCCTGAACTGATGAAGATTGATAATGTTTCTGTCTTGGATCAAGCCGATCCGAAGGAGAAACACGGCCCGGTGGCTCCGAATCCAAACACAAATATTGCCGTCGCATTCATACTGGCGCTGATGGCGGGTATAGGCCTTTCCTTCCTGCTGGATCATTTGGATGATACCGTAAAGAGCGAAGAAGACATCGAGATACTTCTAGGCGTTCCGGTACTGACTTCAATACCGAGGATTAAAGAAAGTGATGCTACTGAACGGGGAAGCAATGCCCCGCTAACGCCAAGAGCTGGGAGGGGAAGCAATGTCTCGCTTGATACGTAAATGGAACCTTATTACGGAAAGAAATCCGAAATCGCCGATCTCTGAAGGATATCGGATGCTGCGCACAAACATCGAGTTTTCAACGATCGATCATAAGCTGCAAATCATTATGGTCACCTCTTCCAAACCAAACGAAGGAAAAAGCATCACTTGCGCCAATATGGCAGTGTCTTTCGCTCAAGCGAACAAACGGGTGCTGCTGATCGACGCGGATCTGCGAAAACCGGCACAGCATCACATTTTCAATATTTCTAACCATAAAGGCTTGACCACCGTCTTGTTCAATCAACAAGAACCGAAGGATGTCATTCAGTATACGAATACAGAGAATCTGTCGGTCATTACCGCAGGTCCGACTAAGCCTAATCCATCAGAGCTGCTGTCATCGAAACCTATGGGGGCGCTGCTTGAGAGAATGAGGGAAACATACGATGTGATCATCATCGACACACCGTCGATCATGTCCGTAACGGATGCTCAAATCGTTGCCACCCAAAGCGATGGCGTCGTTCTAGTTATCGAATCGGGAAAAGTGAAAAAAGAGCTTGTGCTCAAAGCTAAGGCCTCACTCGAGCATGTACAAGCCAATCTTATCGGCGTCGTTCTCAATAACATCAACCGAAATCACTCGGATTCCTATTCCTACTATTACGGAGCTAGCAACGACGCTTAGTATCATTACACCGAACAATAGCTAAGTTGGATTGGATGGTAATGTCTCCTGCACCTCTATCACCGGAGGCACTCGGTCATGCTGTGGGTCAGCCGACCTTAGACGTTTATCGTCAAGGGTGTGACGTGAGGATGGGTTTAATGCCCTTGCAATCTTTATTTACTATTTACCTCAGATTTTTTTCTAAAAATCTGAGCTATGCTCTCCGAGACGCTTCAAGACACTCAGAGAGAAGGAAAGCATAGCTCGCATTTTTAGCATCTCGGAAGAATGCGATAAAAAAATAAAAAATAGGATAGGGTGAAATCAAATGAAAAAAGTGAGAAAAGCTATTATTCCTGCTGCAGGACTCGGTACCCGGTTTTTGCCGGCGACGAAAGCGATGCCGAAAGAAATGCTTCCAATCGTTGATAAGCCCACCATTCAGTACATCGTAGAGGAAGCAATTGAATCCGGGGTAGAAGACATCATCGTCGTGACTGGTAAAGGTAAACGGGCGATTGAAGATCATTTTGATATTGCGTTCGAGTTGGAATATACCTTGGAGGAAAAAGGGAAATTCGACATTTTGGAAAAAGTTAGAAAGTCTTCCAATGTAAATCTTCATTATATAAGGCAAAAAGAAGCGAGAGGGCTCGGGCACGCCGTATGGTGCGCACGCAATTTTATCGGAGACGAACCGTTCGCTGTGCTGCTTGGCGATGATATCGTAGAAGCCGAAGTGCCTTGCATCAGGCAGCTGATTGAGCAGTATGAGCGTACCGAACGTTCGGTCATCGGCGTTCAAACCGTCAATGCGGATCAGACAGACCGGTACGGGATTGTCGATCCTGGCGAGGCGATGGATCGTCTGTATCAAGTGAAACGTTTTGTAGAGAAGCCTCCGAAAGGACAGGCTCCATCCAATTTGGCCATTATGGGCCGATATATTCTGACCCCGGAAATATTCGATTACTTAGGGCAGCAAGAGATTGGCGCTGGCGGAGAAATTCAGCTAACCGATGCGATTCAAAAGCTGAATGTAGATAAAGGCGTTTACGCTTATGACTTCCAAGGCAAGCGCTATGATGTGGGTGAAACACACGGCTTTATTATGACAACGGTCGATTTTGCGCTTCGGAATAAAGATCTTCGACACAAGCTTATGAGCGAGCTTGGAGAATTATTGGAACGGGAGCATGTGAAACAACAATTAATAGGCATAGGGGGTGAATAATGATGCGTCCCCAATATCGCGATGAAGTGGTATTGAATAACTCTACTAATTTATATGAGAATTCCCTCCATTCGGTGTTAAAACGTACCCTTGACATTACCGGATCGCTGATTGGATTAATTCTGTTAAGCCCGCTGTTTGTTATCATTGCCATTCTGATTAAATTAGAGGATCCGAAAGGCTCCGTATTATTCTATCAAACAAGAATCGGCAAGAACGAGAAGCCATTCCGGATGTATAAATTCCGCTCCATGGTAAGCAATGCGGAAGAAAAACTGAAAGACCTTCTCGCTCAGAATGAAATTCAAGGCGCTATGTTCAAGATGAAGAACGATCCGCGTATTACGAAAATCGGGAAGTTCATTCGAAAAACAAGCATCGATGAGCTCCCCCAGCTGATCAATGTGCTCCGAGGCGATATGGCTTTGGTAGGTCCAAGACCACCTCTTACAAGGGAAGTTGCGGAGTATACTGCTTACGACAAACTGCGTTTAACGGTTAAACCTGGTTGTACAGGACTTTGGCAGGTAAGCGGCCGTAATGAATTAAGTTTTAAAGAAATGGTTGAACTGGACTTGAAGTATATCCAAAATCGCAGCATTGGGGCCGACTTGAAAATCATTTTCAAGACATTCAGAGTACTCCTGGGGGCAAAGGATGCTTTCTAAGGTGGGAAATTGATGAAAAAGATGATGTTTATTACGAACCGGCTTCCATTTCCAAATACGGACGGCAGAAAAAATCTGCTTCAGCAGTACATTCAGCAAATCAAAGATATATATCCCGAATGTCAGATCGTGAACTTGTCTTTCGTTGATGACGCTAAGTACCTGAAGGATCAGCCGGATGCGATTTCTCGATTGGTATGTCTGAAATTGCCCGGTATGGCCGAAAAACTGTTCAATGTACTGGTTTATTCCTTGTTAATGCGGAAGTGGCCGCTGCAAGTATCCGTTTATTACTCCCGGAGAACACATCGGCTGATCAAAGAAATGATCGAGGAAGAGCAGCCGGAATTCATCTTTTACGATATGGTGCGGGTAGCGGAATACGTTACGGACGGAACCTCGCAAAAGGTGCTCAGCTACGATGATCTTCTGTCATTGCGCTATGAACGGCAGCTTCAATGGTTTCAATACATTCCGTCCGTATTCGGCGGCTTTTCGGATAAGCTCCCAGCCGGTATCAAGCGGTTTGCAAATTTGAAGTTCATTCAAAAATGGCTTGTCGCTTTCGAAAGCAAGCTGCTGCACAAGTACGAGAAAACGGTAGCTGATAATTTCCAGCATCTTATCTTTACTTCTCCTAAAGAAGCGGAGACCTTCCGGGATATGGTCCAACATCGGTCTTGTCTCGGCATCCCGATGAGATTCGACCCGGATAAGAAAATAACGGGGAATTCTCGTAAGTATGACAGGAACAAGATCGTCTTTGTAGGGAAAATGGACATCCCGCATAATAGCTCCGCCGTCGTCTATTTCTGTGAGAAGATATGGCCCAAGATGAAGCAGCAGGCACCGAAAGCAAAGTTTTATATCATCGGAAAAAATCCGACTGCCGAAGTGCTTCAACTGCAGAAGAACTATCCTGACATTATCGTAACTGGCGAAGTGGATAACGTTAAGCGGGTCGTGAGCGATGCCGCATTAATGATCGCGCCGCTGCTTTTTGGCACAGGAATTAAAACGAAGATCGTCGAGGCTATGTCCTGGGGAGTCCCGGTCGTAACCAATCCGATCGGCGGAGAAGGCATCAACGCAATCAATCATGAGGATCTGTTCGTCTGTGAAACGGATGATGAGATGGTACAAAATGTTCTCCTATTATTGAACAACGAAGAGATAAACGAAAAAGTTTCGCGCAATTCGATCCGTTACGTGACCCATCATTTCAGCAGCTCCGTGACCCGTAAAAATCTGGAGTTGATTCTATCGTAGGGACATTGCGCAAAGAGCAGGTGTTGGTTATTCGAAATCTTGTTATTGCGCTATTTATGTTATCCCTGACGCTCTTGACGTACGACAGTTTGCCATTTATCCAATTCTCGGTCTATAGGCCAATATCGATGTTTCCGATGTTTCTCGCTTCTATCTTGCTCCTGTTTACCGAATTCAGGTTTAAGAAGTGGGATATATTCCTTCTCGTTTTCGCGATGTATAGCATCGGGCATTCTATGATCGTTGCGACGAGAAGCGGTGATATTACCAGCAGTGTGTCGCATATTATCACGCTGCTGTTTGGTCTTTCTATGTATCGGGTAGCGGTATATGCCGCTGAACAAGCGAAAGAAGATCCGGAGATTATAAAGAGTATCGCCAAATGTATTGCTGTAGCCTTTATTCCTCCGCTTGCAGCCGGATTTCTGCAGCTATTCGATGCATTTTTCGTCCGAAACGGGTTTTCCGGAGCCTTTACGGGACTGTTTGCGGATAAAGTGTATCTCCGGAGGATTCAAATGTTGTCAGGCGAGCCATCCTGGGCGGCGATCCATATGCTGAGCGGCGGGCTAATCATGTTCTTCCTGTATAAACAGGGGTTCCGAAAGCAAATGTATCTGCTTATCGCTACTATGCTGCTTATGATACTTTCCTTCTCCGCTTACGCGTACACCGTACTGCTGACCGCGCTGGTCATTTATGTACTGATAACGAACAAGAACAGGGGCCGGATGCTGGTTGTTCTGGCTGTCTGCGCTTTTGTTATTGTTGTAGGCGTGCCTTATCTGATCGAAACGTTCAAGGTAAGCGGCTATTTTACAGATCGGTTTCAGTTCAATTTCAGTCAATTAATAAACAATGATAATTCATTTTTTATTCGGCTGGTATATCCGGCCATCGGTTTTATGGAATTTGCCAGACATCCAATTTTTGGGGTGGGTGGCGGATTTTATTATACAGAGTTTGCCTCCCTCCTACAGCAGCATTTCAGCAGCGGATTGAAATTCAGTGAAGTTTACGATCTGGTATTTAATGATCCCTATGCAGCAACGTCGAGAAATATGGTGTCGAAGGTGTTCGCTGAGGAAGGCCTTATCGGGGTTATCCTTTTTGGAGGATTTCTGGTTTCGATTTTTCGCAGCTGTGGGGCAAATTCGTATTCGAAATTCGCTTTTGCGTTATGCATTTCACTCGTCATGAACTTTGATTCTTATGCGTTTCTGGATTTCTGGTTGTTGTTCGGGTTCATCCGCGGGGGAGGGTTCGAAACGGAAGCTATACGTACTGGTATGCCTGCACGTGTACCCGTTCGGGTTAAAGGTCCGATACCACCTGTTAGACCCATCTATAGCGAATGGAGACGAAGGGCATGAAAATCGTTATTGTAAATAGTTTGTACAGCCCGCATATTATTGGCGGTGCGGAAATATCGACACAAATCTTAGCCGAAACGTTTGCAACAGCAGCGGCTGACGTTCATGTCATTACGACAGGAGCACAAAAGAGAAGCGCCGGTATAACGTCAGAGTTGATTAACGGGGTTACCGTTCATCGTGTTCCTTACAACAATATGTATTGGATCGGCGATTCGGAAAAACGCGGCAAGCTGAGTAAAGTGGCCCGCAGACTTATCGATCTTTACAATCCCATGCAAATCGGAACGGTGGCGAACCTGATAAAGGAATTAAAACCTGATCTGGTTCATACTCAGAATTTGTCCGGTTTCGGGGCTGGGATATGGACAGCTTTCTTCAAAGCAGGTGTGCCGATCGTTCATACATTAAGGGATTATTCGCTTATCTCGCCTGTCAGCTCGCCAATATCGAGCCCACTGATGTCGCGGATATACAGACTGACTTCCCTTGGATTCAGCAAACGGGTATCCGCGGTTGTTGGTATATCTTCGCATATTTTGAATCGACATACGGAAGAGGGATTGTTTCCGAATGCTGAACATCTGGTCATTCCGAACGTAGTTGATGGGGACATCGTCGCGGGCGAGAAGGATTTCGCCCGTAAGCCGCTTCGCATTGGCTATTTCGGCAGAATCGAACCGGAGAAGGGCGTCCGTGAATTAACTGATGCCATCCGTTCGTTACCGAGAGAGATGATTGAGCGACTATATGTATGCGGTGAAGGCAAGCTGAAAGAAGAGCTATCGGAATCGTGCGGGCATGACGACCGCATCGTGTTCACCGGTAAAGTGAAGCCGAAAGAGGCGCGGGAGCTCATGGCCCAGGTAGATGTCACCGTTGTTCCTTCGATTTGGGAAGAGCCGTTCGGGCGGGTCCTCATCGAATCCTATCAAGTCGGTACGCCCGTATACGCCTCAGCAGTAGGAGGAATTCCGGACGTTGTGCCGGATCGTCAATTTCTTTTTGCTCCAGGCAGTTCAGGAGCTATCCAAGATAAGTTAAAGGAATATTACTTATTCTCGGATGAAGAGAAAAGAACGATACAAAGACAAAGTCTGGAACACAGTCTCAAGTTCACCAAACAATCGCTGCTTGAACGGCATACGGAATTATATAAATCGGTACTGTCACAGGTAACCGGTATTGCACAATCGGAGAAGACTTTTTCAAATGGAAAAAAAATAAAGGCCGATGTGGGAAGGTAATCTATGGCACAATTGGCAATCCGTAAAGTATTAAAAGGGAATGGTCTTGTTCAAACGATTTTGCGTACAAGCGCAACTAATTTTATGGTGATGGTCGTAACCACGCTGACCTCCATCGTGACAGCGAGAATGTTCGGCGTCGCAGGCAAAGGGGAATTTTCGGCGATTCTGTTCTGGGCGACCTTCTTAGTAGGGGTTGTTGGATTCGGACTTCCCACTTCCCTTATTTACAACATGAAACAGCATGTCGGCAAAGGAGCGGAGTTCATCAGGGCAGGTTTTCTGTTCCAACTCCCGGTCAGCATCATTGTCGGCGTGATTTCATGGATCTATCTTCCGGTTTGGCTGGGTAACTATTCTGCCGACGTTATTGAGACCGCCAGGTGGTACACCGTGCTGACGCTGCCGCTGCTGCTTGCGGTCAATCTGATCGCGGCACTTGCGCAAAGTACGGACAACTTCAAAATCTATAACGGTGTGAGGTTGTTTGTTCCGATTTTTAATTTGGCGGGTATCGTCGCACTCTTTATGATCGGAGTGCTAGATATCCACGCTGCCTCGTTTGTCTACCTGATCACGACATTGTTAGTCGTCATTTGGTCCTTGTTCCAACTGAGGGGCGAGCTGAAAATCAATTGGTTCAAGCGGATGGTTGACCGTGTAGCGGCAAAGTCGTTGTTCGGTTACGGAAGCAGGGTATTTGGTGTCGAGCTGCTGGGAACCTTGTATTCGCAGTTTGACAAAATCATTATATTGTCGCTGCTCACGCCGCGGGATTTCGGTCTGTATAGCGTCGTGTATGCTCTGTCCCGCGTTTTCAATACGGTTCAGATGGCCATCTCGAATGTCATCTTTCCGAAATTGACTGGGCTTGACAAGGACAAGATTATCTCAACGGTCGGCCGGGCTTTCCGGTTATCGCTTATCCTGATGACGATCGTGGTCGTACCGAGTATATTCATCGGCAGATTCCTGATGGGTATTTTATTCGGTAAGGAATTTCTGGAGGCCAGCACCGCTTTCTATCTTCTATCATTTGAATGCATTCTCGGCGGCGGATCTTGGATTCTGGCAGCTTCGTTCAACGCATTGGGCCGTCCTGGTCTCGTGCTAATCCGGCAAGTTATAGCACTTGCGATTACGATCGGACTATTTTTTATATTTACCCCTTTATACGGTCTGAACGGAATTGCCCTTGCTTTATTAGTCGGTGCGTTGGTGAGAATGCTGATCACGATAGCTGCGATGAGGGTCGTGTTTAAGGTAAGGTTTGCCGGTATGCTTTTTGATAAAGACGATTTCCGCTTTTTGATCGGTCGTCTGAGAGAAAAAAACATCATTAAAAGAGCGGGAAGAGCAGGTGGAATGGATGAGTAACCCAACAGTTTACATGTGGCCAAAAGTTAGCGAGTATAACAAATACTCTGAATTGCTGACAAAGTCCATCGAGGATAACGGTTTGCAGGTGGAACATTACGATACGAAGAACACCCTTAAACCTGCAAAGGGAGACATCGTTCATATGCATTGGCCCAGTTACTCGTATCGGGCATCCAACTTCCCCCTAACGATCGTGAAGTCTCTGTTATTTGCAGGACTTCTTTTGTTTTTGAAAGTTCGGGGTGTACGGTTATTTTGGACCGTTCATAACATTTGGCCGCATTCTACGGGAAATAAGAGATGGGATTATATGATGCGAAAGTTCATTTTGTCCGTCTGCAACAAAGGTTTCGTCATGAGTGAAGCGGTAAAACGAGAAGTTATCGAGACGTTCGGGGTGAACGCTGATAAGCTGATCGTCACACCGCATGGACATTATGTGGATGCATATGTCGGCAAAGGGACGGATATCCGTAAGCGATTCGGCATTCCGCCTGAACAGTTTCTCTTCTTATTTATCGGCAGAATCAACTCTTATAAAGGAATTGAAAAGCTTGTCGAAGCTTTTGTATCGCTTAAGATGGAGTCGGCTGGACTGCTGATAGCGGGAAAAGTGGATGAGGGTTATAAATTGGATTACATCGATCCGATTAACGACGGCAGCATCAAAGTTTATCCTCAGTTTGTGGATGATCACGAACTTGTCGACTACTTACATGCAGGTAATGTTATGGTGCTCCCTTATAACCAGATAACGACTTCCGGAAGCGCGATTCTGGCTCTTTCTCATTATAAGCCGGTTGTTGCGCCCAAGCTCGGTTCGCTCAGCGAATATGTTTCCGAAGGATGCGGAATCTTATACGATCCTGCTGACCCGGACGGATTACGCAAGGCGCTTGCGATGTCGGTCAACATGAATATGAATGAGGTAGAGAAGAACATTTCGAAAAAATTGGCAGAACTGGACTGGCAGGGTATAGCCGGAAAAATGATAAAAGTTTATACCGGAACAAAACGGTACGAGGTGAACGCATGAAAGCAACGGTAGCGATTTGCACCCATAACAGAGCTGATGATGTGAAGGAAGCTCTATTAAGTCTCTTAAGGCAAGACTTTACGGGTGCTTTTGAGGTGATTGTGGTTGACAACCGTTCCACCGACAACACCAAACAGGTTACTCAAGAAGTCAATCAGATGACAAGCATCCCGATTATTTATGTTTATGAAGAACGGCTGGGGCTCTCTGTAGCCCGCAATCGTGCGCTTCGAGAAGCGAAGGGCGAATATGTGCTGTTCTTAGACGATGATGCAGTAGCTTCCAAGGAATGGATCAGTGGAATTGTCTCCTTATTTGAGAGCGATCCACGGATCGGCTGCGTCGGCGGAAAAATCATACCCGCATGGGAAGGGGCGGAGCCAACTTGGCTTTTGCCGGAAAACCGGACGCTTTATACCATTTTGGACTATTCAGATGAAATTGTAGAAATGCAAAAGCCGTCCATACCATTCGGAGCCAATGTAGCATTCCGCAAATCCGTCTTCCAATCGCTTAAACCCTTCCGCGAGGATCTGGGCAGAGTGGGGAGCAACCTGCTTTCAAGCGAGGAAGCCGAGCTCATTGATCGAATCCGCAGCCGCTATACCGTCTATTACACACCTCATGCCTGGGTGCGGCATAAAATTCCGCGCAGCAGAGTTAGCAGAAAATGGCTGCTGCGAAGGATTTATTGGCAGGGTGTGAGCAGTGCAGTCAGTTCGGAGCGGAAATCAGGCATTTTCGTCAAATCCGTCCTGAAGGTTCCGGTGTTCCTGCTGTTGACGATTATTTTTTTCTTCGATAAGCGTCGGATTTTCCGTAATGTAAGCAAGATTATATACAATAACGGACAGATCAACGGAGTTTTGCGCACCTATAACAACTAGAAACGAAAGTGGAGGTACATTTTGGATAGTAGAGCAAACTTAAAGAAAAATAATAGAGCACGAGCATGGCTTTATTTATTGTTGATTTCTAGTTTACTTATAACCCTTATGCCGACACACAGTTTTGCAAGCATCTCTACTTCTCCTGAAATAGTAGTTGATGATCTTGTGGATTGGAGTCAAGTCTACAAACATTCAAAGACACTTTCTTTACAAGTAGATCCAGATGCTGATGATCCTACCAGGGTGAAGAGAGGCTATGCGTCTAAGGAATACATGACCTACAAGACGAATGGTCCTCTCAGAAATTTTTCTTTATACACTTACTATCGTTCAGGAAACGGGACGTACGATCATCCGAATTTTTATGTTTCCGACGATGGTATAAATTACGAGATCGTGACTCCGCAAATTTACAAAGCCGGAGATATGAATTTTGTCGTGTATGAAGTAAAAAATTTACGTTGGGATACAAGATATTTGAAAATAGAATACACGGGCAGCGATATCGTTAACTCGCCGGTAGTTGGGAAAGCGGTGCTGAATGGTGCATTGGGCGTAAGTTCCAACCTGCCTTCGGGGTCCGTCCCTTACGGCAGTATGGTGATGCTGGAAAGAGCAACTGCCGGCGATACCGTATATTACACCACGGACGGCAGCGACCCCAGAACATCTCTTACACGCAAACTTTATACTTCACCGATTAAGGTGGTGAACGAGCTTGCGTTGAAGGTTATCGCCGTGAACCATTCGGCTTCGGGCAGATCAGCGGCCAGCAGGGTTGCCACTTACCGGTATATGCCGGAAGGTTCTTTGAATACAGAAGTCGGATTGAATGATACGCTCGAAAACTTCAAACAGATTTACAACCGCTCAAGGATATATATTTTGAAAAATAATCCTTATGACTTCGGCAATGATTCGAATCGGATGGTGCGTACTTCAGCTAAGCCTGGAAACATCGTATATCATACGGATTACGATATTTCTTCCTTTATGGTTTACAGCTACTTTTTCGCTGGAAATGCCATCGAGAAAAACCGGTTCTTTATCTCGGAGAATGGGAAGGATTATACGGAAATTTCTGCTGAAGCCTATTCGGTAGACTATCCGGTAGCCAATTGGCAGAAGTACGCTTACGAGGCGTCGTCACTGCCGGCGGGCACGAGGTATTTGAAAATCGAGCTGCGCGGACCGGTGTCATGGTCGCCTCAAGTTTCGAATGTGACTTTCAATCGAAACACGGCTTCCGTGGACGTTGAGTCAACCAGAAGTACCGATTCACTGGAGACTGTACTGTCCACGGCTTCGAGCGGGGCAAAAATTTATTACCGTTTGAATAAGGGGCCAGCTTTCGAGCCATATAACGAACCGCTCCAACTCACTGGTTATAACGAGCTGGAAACCTATGCGGTTACGAATGGTATGGAGCCAAGTCCCATCCGTAAATATACGCTCAACGCAAGCGACCAAATTAAAGTGGACAGGTTCGGTCAAATGAAAGCTGCCGGGTTTCCTGAGAAGGTGACTAACGAACAGCAGCTGGAAGCGGATGCCGGGGCAGACGCCTCCTATTACGGCGGTTTAACACCACCTTCGGACCGGGACCGTTACGGTGGTCTGGCAGGCAGCGCGGCAAAAAACGGGTTGCAAAAAACGGGCTTTTTTGCAATTCAGCAAATGGGAAGCCGCAAAGTGATGACAACACCGGAAGGCAATCTCTTTTTCAGCTTAGGGGTGAACGGACTTACGGCCCATGAAACCTATACGATGGTAAAGGGTCGAGAGGAGCTGTTCGAATCTATTCCTTCTCAAGAAGAGGAATATAAACCGGCATTTATCGATTCCGATAACTTCTCATTCTATTTGGCTAACAAATACCGGAAAACAGGGGAAGTTCCAACCGAGCATGCCATATATTCGGAAGCGGCCGAGCGCCTCAAAAAATGGGGTTTTAACAGTGCGGGAGGCTATTCACCTGAAAAATACGGTAATGAGAACAACTTGCCTCACGTGCGGATGCTTCCGCTGAACAGCATGAGCTGGGCTAAGATTGACGGGATTTCGATATTCGACATTTTTGCGCCGGATGCAGAAGCCAAGATCGATAAGTCGTTTGCAAAAACAGTCAAGCCGTACAAGGACGACCCGATGCTGATCGGGTATTTCATCGACAACGAATACGATTTCCACAAGTTTTATTCCCATGTGCCGAAGCTGAAGGCAAGCCAAACGGCGATCAAAGCACGTTTGGTTAAAATGCTGAAGGATAAATATCAAGAGATAGACAAATTCAACAGCCATTGGGGAACAAGCTTCAAATCCTTTGAAGATCTGAAGGAAGCGGAGCTGCCGATCAATACTTCGGCGTCTTGGCAGGATATGGACCAATTTTTTGAATATTATCTGGATACGTTCTTCGAAACGGTTTCACGGATCTACCGCAAATATGATCCGAATCATCTTCTTCTCGGAGACCGCTGGATAACGACGCCTTTCCACAAAGAGAAGTTTCGGAGCGTTCTGGCAAAGGTAGAAGGGAAATACGTGGATGTCATCAGTATCAACTACTACACGTATAAGCTCGAAACCGATCTATTGGAAGATGTGTACAAAAAGTCGGGCGGTAAACCGATTCTGCTTAGCGAATTCGGTTACGGTACGAAGGAACAAGGATTAAAGCCTCTCCTTCCAAATTCGGCCGATAACCAGTCAGAGAGGGGAAATCGCTACCGGAATTATGTGGAGGGAGTAGCCAGTCTGGACTACATTGTGGGAGCTCATGTGTTCAATTATGTGGACCAAGCAGGCATGGGAAGATATTGGCAGGGAATTTGGGGAGAGCACTATAACTCAGGCCTTGTGAATGTCGCCGACCGTCCTTATAAGAAATATCTGGAAGAGATCATGGCGACCAACTACGACATCTACAAGGTGATGCTGAAAGAACGGCCGAAATTTTATTACGATTTCAGCCAAAAATGAGCGGAAGCATTGAAGAAATGATTTCCGGTTTTTGACCATCGAATGATAGAGAGAAAATAACGTATAGGAGAGGGTTATCATGCAAAGTACACCGAAAATTCACCCTATGGATGGACTTAAAAATGAGCTTCGCCAGATTTCGAATATCATTCCTCCGGGCTCCAACATTTACTATATCGATATTCCCGTTCACAGCAACGGCGGCGACCTGCTCATTATGAAAGGCACGGAAGCGTTCTTCAAGGATTATAATATTCGCGTCCGCGCACGCTACAGCGTGCTTGATTTTCCCGATTCACTGGTGATTCCGAAAGATCATATCATCGTGCTGCACGGGGGAGGGAACTTCGGCGACCTTTATCCTGCACATCAGAAGCTGCGCGAGAAAATTATCACCAGCTATCCGAACCATCGGATCGTGATGCTTCCACAGACGATATTTTATAAGAACGAGTCTGAATACGACCGGACGGCGCAAGTCTTCAACGGACATAAAGATATTCATCTCTATGTCCGCGACACGTTGTCCTATCGCTCGGCAACCGAGAAATTCCATAGATGCAACGTTTATTTATCACCCGACATGGCCCATCAATTATGGCCGATCCGGCACAAAGACAGCCCGGACAAAGATTTGCTCTGCTTCTTCCGCACCGATATTGAGAAAACGGTTGAGCAGGAGCAGCTCGAATCTGCGGGCCGCGGCGATTATTTGGATTGGGGCTCCCTGTATAACCGGGTGGAGCAGAAATCGATTAATCTCATTGTCAGAATGATTAAGAAAGGCGGCACTCCGCTGCCGATGCAAACGATTTGGGGCAAGTACACCGATTACCTGGTAGATAAAGCAGTCAAGCGCTTCAGCGGCTACCGGACAGTGCAGACGTCAAGGCTGCATGGCCATATCTTGTCCTGCCTAATGGACAAGCCCAATACGCTGCTGGACAATTCTTACGGTAAGAACTCCAACTATTATCATACATGGACAAGCGGCATAGGTTCCGCCCAATTGATTGTGAAGAATGAAGGAAAAACAACAAATTCGAATGCTTCGCAAATCAGTTAACTAATATTTTAGGAGGAGTCACTATGAAAATTGTTCTTCTCTCAGGAGGCTCGGGCAAACGCCTGTGGCCATTATCGAACGATTCCCGTTCCAAGCAGTTCTTGAAGGTGCTAAGGAATTCGGAAGGCGAGCTTGAGTCGATGGTACAGCGGGTTTGGGGGCAGATTGCGAGTGCCGGGCTTGGCGATCATGCTTTTATCGCAACGAGCAAGCCGCAGGTTGAAATGATCCACAACCAGCTAGGAAACGAAATTGGAGTGATTGTCGAACCGGAAAGAAGGGATACGTATCCTGCGATCGCGCTGGCTGCCACCTATTTGTATTCGGTTGAAGGCGTCAGCCTAAATGAAACGGTCGTGGTCATGCCGGTCGACCCTTACGTAGAGCAGTCGTTCTTCCACAAGACCAAAGAATTGGATCAGGTCTTGAATGAGTCGGGCGCGGATTTGGCGCTTATGGGAGTAAAACCGACATATCCATCTGAGAAATACGGGTATATCGTTCCGCAAAGCGGGACCACGCATGATGCTCCATATATGAAAGTACAAAGCTTCCGAGAGAAACCGAGCGAAGAAGCAGCAGTGGCCATGATTGAGCAGGCGGCACTTTGGAATTGCGGAGTTTTCGCATTCAAGCTGGATTTCATCATTAATATTCTGCTTTCGCACGGACTTCCGATCCAATATGACGAGATGGCGAAGCAGTACGACAAGCTTACGAAGAACAGCTTCGACTACGAGGTGGTAGAGAAAGCCAATCTTATCGTCGCACTGCCATACGAAGGGGATTGGAAGGATCTTGGAACGTGGAACACGCTGACGGAGGAAATTGCGAGCCCGCTGATCGGCAAAGGAATCATTACCGACAATTCATCCAATACGCATATTATCAACGAACTGGATATTCCGATTACGCTGCTTAATTTATCCAATGTCGTCGTCGCGGCGAGTCCGGATGGCATTCTTGTCTCGGACAAGGCGTCAAGCCCGATGATCAAGGAGGTCATGAAGCACTCGGATCAGCGTCCGATGTACGAGGAGAGGCGTTGGGGCCGTTACAGGGTACTCGACTTCTTGAAATATCCGGAAGGGAATGAAGTGCTGACCAAACGGATTTGCATAGAGCAGGGCAAAAATTTAAGCTACCAATACCATTTGCTTAGAGACGAGGTATGGACCGTCGTTTCCGGTAACGGGGAGATGATTCTGAACGATAAGCGGTTTCCGGTTAAGGCCGGAGATGTACTCGTTATATCGAAACAGAGCAAGCACAGTTTACGTGCGGAGACGGAAATGGACATCATTGAGGTGCAAACCGGGTCGGAGCTTATTGAAGAAGATATCGTCCGGCTTGCCTTCGAATGGAATGAAATTATGCAATTATGTGCCGTATAAGTGACGGGATATCAATATAGGGAGTGATGAGAATGAACATTACGGTCATTGGTACCGGATATGTCGGGCTCGTATCGGGTGTTTGTTATGCGGAGCTGGGGAATAAAGTCATCTGTGTCGACAAGGATCTTGGAAAGATCGAAACGCTGCTGGCTGGCGAGATTCCCATCTACGAGCCGGGGCTGAAGGAATTAGCGGATAAGAACCGTTCCGCCGGAAAACTCGCTTTCACAACCGATCTGACCGATGCGGTACGTCAATCGGACATTATCATTCTGGCTGTCGGAACGCCTCCGATGCCAAGCGGCGAGGCGAATATGGCCTATATCAATCAAGCCGCCCTTGATATCGCCGAAGCGATGAACGGCTATAAAATAATTGCTATAAAAAGCACGGTGCCGGTCGGCACGAACGAAAGGGTCCGTGATCTGATCCGCACCCGCACATCCGAGCCGTTCGACAGCATTTCGCTGCCGGAATTTCTGCGCGAAGGTTCTGCCGTTAAGGATACGCTGCATCCGGACCGGATCGTCATCGGTGCTGATAACCAAAGCGCAGCCGATACGATGGTCGAGCTGCATCGGCCGCTGACGGAACAAATCATCGTGACGGATATCCGCAGCGCAGAAATGATTAAATATGCGTCCAATGCTTTTCTCGCTACGAAGATTTCGTTCATCAACGAGATTGCGAACATTTGCGAGAAGGTAGGCGCAGACGTGACGAAGGTTGCGGAAGGAATGGGCTACGATAAGCGGATTGGACAGTCGTTTCTTAAAGCCGGAATCGGCTATGGAGGCTCCTGTTTTCCGAAGGATACCAGAGCCCTTATCCAAATCGCCGGTAACGTCGATTACGAGTTCAAGCTGCTGCGGTCGGTTGTGGAAGTGAATCAAGATCAACGGTTTAATGTTATCCGCAAGCTGGAGACGATCTTTAATGGCCAGTTGCGAGGCAAGACAGTCGCAGTATGGGGATTGGCCTTTAAGCCGAATACCGATGACGTACGTGATTCACCCGCGCTAGAAATCATTCAATATTTGGTAGAGAACGGCGTGAAGGTGAAAGCTTACGATCCTATTGCTATGGAAAACTTCAAGGCCTTATACGGCAAGGAAGGCGTCATATGGTGCAATGAGGCGCTCGAAACGGCACAAGATTCAGATGCGCTTTGTTTACTGACGGAATGGGATGAATTCGCGGAAGTAGATTTGAATCTGCTGCAATCCGTCATGATGCAGGCCATTCTGATCGATGGACGCAACGTGTTTAAAGAAGAAGATTTGCTCGGAACCGCATTCGTTTATTATTCCGTCGGCCGTCCGAGCCTGAATCAAGGCGTCAAACAGCAAATTCCTGTAGTGCAATTGTAATTCTAACGATAGCGGGGTTCAATCATGATTAAAGCAGAGAAAATTGATTTAAGCGATATCTCGAATGAATTATCATTTATGCTATTCATTCTACGCGACGTTCAAGTATTGGATGAGAAGACGATACGAGAATACACTTCAAATATGAAGTGGAATTCATTTTTACAGTTAACCATGCATCATCGTGTTTATCCGATTGTTTACTTGAAACTAAATCAAATCAATTCATCTCTTATTCCTGCTGACGTTATGGTTAAGCTCCGCTATCATTACAACTCTAATATTCTTAAGATGATGCAGCTAACTAAAGAGATGAATAAAATTTGCAGTAAATTATCAGACAACGGTATAGACACCCTATTGTTGAAAGGTCCCATTCTGGCGATTCAACTTTACGGAGATTTGACGCATAGGACTTCCAAAGATTTGGATATTCTGATCGATGTAGAAGATGTGGAAAGATCAGAGGAAGTCATGACACAGCTTGGCTATGAATTAGAAGAGAATCATTCATTAAATCCTAATTGGAAAAATAAGCATCACCATCTTTCCTACCGGCATAAAGAACATTCTGTGCAGATTGAACTTCACTGGCGATTAAATCCTTATTCCAAAGGTTCTCATTCATTTGATCAACTGTGGAAACGTAAAAATACAGTTCAATTATTAAATCATTCATTTCATTGCTTAGGGAATGAAGATCTGCTCTATTATCTTGCTGACCATGGCGCTAGGCATGCCTGGTTCCGATTACGCTGGTTAATGGATATTGATCGTTTAATACCTAAAATAGACAGCGAGAAAATGCATGTTTATTTTAGACAATTCGGTGGACAAGCGTTCACAGGGCAGGCTTTCATTTTAGCTTCCAATCTATTTGATTCCAATATTCCTCATTTGTTGAATGATCTGGTGGAGAATAAGAAGAATCTTCGGCTAGCGAAAACATCTTTGTTTTTTATCAAAAGAATAGTTAAATTAAACCCGGTGCCTGAGAAAAGCGTGGTTTGGCAGTATTTCCGATACAGTCTATCACTAATGACAGTAAAGCAGAGAGCAAGGTATCTATTAAATAACCTGGAACCTAACAGACAAGATATGTCGCTTCTGCCGCTATACAAACCACTTCATTTTCTCTATTTCCCTCTCCGGCCGTTTCTATGGTTTTGGAGACATATAATAAATAATTGATTTTTATAACAAAATGAGACACAAAATGCAATTTAAATGCGAATAGTATAATCATATATAAAATATATACTTTTTGCTAAATGGGGTGTTTACTTTGTTTTATTATCGATTATTCGGATTGAATATAATGAGTAGAATTTTTCTGCCTGAAGGATATGAAATACAGGGAACTAATGCAAAATTTGATGTTGAAATAGAATTAAATATTCCACAGAAAGATTACCTGGATCAATTTACATCGATGAGCTACCGCTTCGAGAATGGTCGATTTCTCTTTCATGTACCAGACACAGCCGTTTACAGCATTACATCCGGCAATCATATAATGGTAGCCCCATACCCGGGAGCAGATGAGGCGAAGATTCGGCTGTATCTGCTGGGAACCTGTATGGGCGTACTGCTGATGCAGAGAGGGATTCTACCCCTTCACGGGAGTGCTGTCGTTATTGACGAGAAGGTCTACGCGGTAGTCGGGGAATCGGGTGCTGGTAAATCGACTCTTGCCGCAGCGTTTGCTCACGCAGGATATCCATTAATGACAGATGACGTTATCGCTGTCTCCTTATCCAATGATTCGACAGCAGCTACTGTCTATCCGTCTTATCCGCAGCAGAAGCTGTGGGAGGAAAGCATCGAGCAATTAGGATTGCTTTCTCAGAACTATTCATCGATTTACCAAAGGGTTAACAAATACGCGGTGCCTATGCAGTCCCAATTTTATAGAGAGCCTCTTCCTCTCGCTGGGGTAATTGAGCTAATCAAAGGATCTGAACCAGAACCAACTATAAAAGCTTACAACAGCTTGGAAGGCCTTCATGTCTTAAATGTGCATACCTATCGAAATTCCCTTCTTCGTCTGTTGAACCTGCAGCAGTGGCAATTTCAATCCATTGCCCGGCTGGCTTCCCAGCTCCCGGTGTACCAGCTCCGCCGCCCGGTTGACGGCTTCTCTGCCTTTAACTTAGTTGATCAAATTGTTAGTCTGACCAATAAAAAGGAGGTTGTTATTTCATGAGCGCTGATATCATTACCGCTAACGAACTAGTTGTACAGTCGGATGGTTACCTGGTAAGTGAAATGAACGGGGAGAAGGTTATGCTGAGCATTGAGAATGGTAAGTACTACAATTTAGGTCAGCTCGGGGGCCGAGTGTGGGAGCTGATTGCAACCCCTGTGTCCATACAAGATATGGTGAAGCAATTAGTGACCGAGTATGAGATAGAGGCCGGTGAGTGCGAACAGCAAGTCTGCAGTTACTTGCAGCAGCTTGCATCCGAAGGACTCATTCAAGTTAGTAAGCAATAATGAAATCGTATAGGAAAGTTATAAAAAAGGTACGAAGATTTATTGCTTACCCCGCAGATTTGAAGCTGATGTTCGTAGAGGCTTATTTATACTTAGCTTGGGCCAGAGTGCTTAAGCTGCTTCCATTCGCCAAAGTAGCGCCTTCTCTTGGCGAGCATATGAGGGAGACACCATATACGAGCAATACGGAGCAGGATCTCTTACACCGTAAGGTATCCAAGGCTGTTCATGCGATGAGCCGCATCACATGGTGGGAAAGTCAGTGCTTGGTCAAAGCTATCGCGGCAATGAAGATGCTGGAGCGAAGAGGGGTCGCGAGTACGCTCTATCTGGGCAGCGGCAGGGATGAGACAGGAAAAATGATTGCTCACGCTTGGCTGCGCAGCGGTTCGTACTATGTAACCGGTAATGAAAGACTGGAGCGGTTTGCAGTCGTTGCAGTATTCGGGAAACGCACAGAAGCTACAGTTCTGTCTCCAATTGAGCGGTAATCCGCATTAGGGGTCTATCTTATGAAGGATTTATTATATTTTATACGAAAGATGCACAAGGTCTCCGGACTCCGATTGTATCTTAATATGTTCACTACAATCGTTATCAGCGGTCTGGACGGCATCGGAATCTATCTAATCGTTCCTCTGCTTAGCATTATTGGCATATTTCAAATGAATATGGACGAAGTGCCGCTTGTCTCCTCCCTGCTCACATTCATCGAGTCGTGGTCGATCGAGTTGAACTTGCCGGTCGTATTGGCGATATATGTGATGATCGTAGGGGGACAGGCGCTGCTTCAGCGAAGCCAGATCGTGTTGAACTCACGGATTCTGCAGAACTTCGTCCGTTCGCTCAGGACGGAAACATATCAGGGGCTGCTCCATGCGAAGTGGGAGTTCTTCCTCCGCAAGCGTAAGTCGGATTTTCATCATGTCATGGTTAATGAGCTTGGACGGGTCAGCTACGGCACTTCGCTCTTCCTGCAGATGGTCACGGGCATTATTTTTACGGTAATTCAAACCGCTCTGGCTTTCTGGCTGTCTCCGTTGTTAACAACAGTCGTGCTTATAAGCGGCGGGCTGCTCGCTCTATTCTCACGCAAGTTTATTAAGAAGGCGGGGCATATTGGCGATAAGACTTCGGAGCTGTCTCAGAGCTATTTTGCTGGAATAAGCGATCATTTCAACGGTATCAAGGATATTAAGAGCAACAGGCTGGAACGCTCCCATATCGATTGGTTCAACAACATGAGCAAGGAGCTGGAGAGCAACGTTGTTCAATTAGTACGAGTCAATTCTCTGTCCCAGTTCATCTACCGGATCTCTTCCATTGCTCTTATTGCCGGATTCGTCTATTTAGCTTTAGAGGTCTTTCACACGCCGGCTGAGCAATTGATTCTGGTAGTACTCATCTTCTCGCGGCTGTGGCCGAGGTTTATCGGGATTCAGTCGAATATTGAACAGCTGGCAACCAATCTTCCCGCTTTCAAAGCCATGCTTAAGCTGCAGAAGGAATATGAGCAGGAGAATGAGCTCACCTTGTCAGGCTCTTCGGAAGAAGGAAAGAACTTTCAATTGCAAGACGGAATCGAATGTAGACAAGTCAATTACCGGTACGACCCTAAAGAGCCGGTATTCGCTCTGCGAGACATTAATGTCTATATTCCTGCGAATCGCATGACGGCTATTGTGGGGATGTCCGGTGCGGGTAAAAGCACGCTGATTGATATGCTCATGGGGCTAATTCAACCGGAGAGAGGACAAGTACTGATTGACGGCGTAACGCTGAGAGAAGAGAAACAGCTTCTCTCGCTGCGGAGCTCGATCGGCTATGTGGCACAGGATCCCTTTCTCTTCAATGCGAGCATTCGGGATAACCTGAAGCTGGTAGACCCTCATGCTGGAGATACCGAACTGTGGAACGCTTTGAAGTTCTCAGCATCCGATGAATTTGTACGCATGCTGCCGAAAGGCCTGGATACGGTCATCGGTGACCGGGGCATTCGGTTGTCCGGGGGAGAACGGCAGCGTATTGTGCTCGCAAGAGCTATATTGAAGCGTCCTTCCATCCTTGTGCTGGATGAAGCGACGAGCGCGCTTGACAGCGAGAATGAACGGCTGATTCAAGAGGCGCTTGACCGTCTTAAGGGAAGCATGACGATTATTGTCATTGCCCACCGATTGTCGACCATCCGCAATGCGGATCAGGTCATTGTCATAGAGCAGGGCGAGGTTATTCAGCAAGGCGGCTATAAGCAGCTGTCTCAAGAGGCCAAAGGAAAGTTTAGACAACTGCTCAACTATCAAACAGGCATCAACAGTTAGGAAAGTGTAATGAAGTATTAGTCGATGGGATGTGATTGCATGAGCGTTATTGCCGGTGTTATACAATTCGATAGGCCTCTGCATCCATCTGATGGTACTGCAGATTTCATGGAAGCTGTGCAGCATTTTCCCGGAGATGGTTTTGAAACATGGGAGGATGCGTCGGCTCTTCTCGGCTGCCGGTCTCAATGGATCACGCCGGAATCGGTTAATGAACGGCTTCCTTTTCGGGATGAGCAATCCGGACTGGTTATAACCGCTGATGCAATCATTGACAATCGCGGGCAATTGTTCGAGCAGCTCGGGATAAGGCGAGACAGAAGAAGCGAGATAACTGACAGTGAGCTTATTCTGCTGGCTTATCGCAAATGGGGCCCAGAGACACCGCGGTATCTAATCGGAGATTTCGCCTTCGTAATATGGGATGCAAGCAGAAAGCTGCTGTATGGGGCGAGAGATCAGCTTGCCAGCAGAACACTGTATTATCACCTCAGTTCGAATCAATTCTCGTTCTGCAGTGTAATCCATCCTTTATTCTCCCTAGCGGGAATAGATAAGAGACTATGCGAAACGAGATTTGCCGAATTTTTGGCGATACCGACGCTCTTAGATGCTGTCGATGTCCATACGACCTATTACGCAGATATTTTGCAGCTGCCTCCGGCACACACTTTTACATTGCAAGAGGGTAAGCTTACGGTTGCAAAGTATGGTTCATTAATGCCGGAAGAGAGCCTAACCTTAAGCTCTGATGACGAATATGTGGAGGCCTTCCAGGAAATTTACCAAGAATCGATTCGTTCCAGACTGCGTACCTTCAAGCAGGTGGGAGTCACCTTAAGCGGGGGACTCGATTCTGGTTCGGTTTCAGGGTTCGCAGCGAGGATGCTCGCCAAGGAAGGCAAGAGCTTACAAGCCTTCAGCTATATTCCAGAGCGGGATTTCATCGATTGGACGCCCAGAAGCATGTTTGCGGATGAAAGTCCTTATATTCAGTCCATAGTCGATTATGTAGGAAATATTAAGGCTAACTTCTTGGACTTTCCGCGGAAAAGTCCTTTTACTGAGATTGATCAATGGATTGATAGTTTAGAAGGACCTTACAAAAATTTCGAAAATGCATTCTGGGTAAAAGGCATTCATGAAGAAGCGGCGCATCAAGGAGTAGGTGTCTTGCTTACAGGCGCGAGAGGGAATTACTCCATATCCTGGGGTTCTGCTGTCGGTTATTACAGCTTGCTGCTGAAGAAGCTTCAATGGCTCCAATTATACCGTGAGATTACAATGTATGGCAGACAACTGGGCACCGGTCGGAAACGAATCGTTCGCGCTATTAGGCAGCAGACTTTTCCGGAAAGAGTATCTCCTTTTCAACCGGGAGTACCTTCTATCATTGGACCTGATTTTGCAAGGAACTCCGGGGTATTCGATAAGCTATCGCAGTATGATGTAGGTTTGCGGGAGTCTACCTATCAAATGCTGAGGGAACGCGAGGATTATTTCAACAACCAGGCGGTTCTAAGCATGCAGGGCACCATTTCGGCGAAGTCATCTTATCGACTCGGAATATGGGAACGGGATGCAACCAGCGATTTACGCCTTGTCAAGTTTTGTCTGTCGATCCCCGTGGAGCAATATGTTAAGAATGGCTACGGGCGTTCTCTTATCCGTAGAGCGACCGAGAATATTCTGCCTGACAAAGTTCGATTGAATCAGCGAACACGAGGCGTTCAAGGCATGGATTGGGTGCATCGGATTATTCCCCGGTGGCCGTCTATAGAAGAAGAGCTTCGTACGCTGTGCAGGGATGAGCAGACTTCCCACTATCTGAACTTGACGCAAGTGAAGGAATCGATGAGCAAGGTAGGTTCGGCCATTAAGCCGGAGCAGGCAGATGACCCTCACTTAAAGTTACTTATGCGCAGCTTGATTGCTTATCGTTTTCTCAAAAGGCTGCAATAGGAATACGAACTGCACTTGAGAGGAGGTGAAGTATAGTGGAGAAGAAACAATGGACAGCACTTTCCCTGGAAGTGATGAATGTATCAGAGACTATGGCAGGTTTTGGTGTTGCGAAAATGGACTTTACTTATGTTGACGGCAAGCTCGTTGACATCGACGTTTATGATTCCTATGATTCCTAGGATTCATCGTACTTAACTGATAAACCAGAAAACACCGTAGAGGATTACAGCATAAGTTGTGCCTTTACGGTGAGTTCTGCTAGCCCGGAGGCATACATCATTTTTATGCGCTGCTTGATTGCTTATCGTTTTCTCAAACGGCTGCAATAGGAATACGAACTGCACTTGAGAGGAGGTGAAGTATAGTGGAGAAAAAACAATGGTCAGCACTTTCACTGGAAGTGATGAATGTATCGGAGACAATGGCAGGTTGGGGTATTGCAAAAATGGACTTTACTTATGTTGACGGCAAGCTCGTAGACATCGACGTTTATGATTCCTATGATTCCTAGGATTCATGTACTTAACTGAAAAACCAGAAAGCACCGTAGAGGATTACAGCATAAGTTGTGCCTTTACGGTGCCTTTTTGTGTTCTGCTTGCCCGGAGGCACACATCCTTTTT
This sequence comes from Paenibacillus sp. J2L1-98, assembly GCF_056269405.1. Lineage (NCBI taxonomy): Bacteria > Bacillati > Bacillota > Bacilli > Caryophanales > Paenibacillaceae > Paenibacillus > Paenibacillus sp. J2L1-98. The sequence continues at coordinate 209,163 of NZ_JBWDNW010000006.1, forward strand.
ATGCGCAGCTTGATTGCCTATCGTTTTCTCAACCCGCTTCAATAGGAATACGAACTGCACTTGAAAGGAGGTGAAGTGTAATGGAGAAAAAACAATGGACAGCCCTTTCCCTGGAAGTGATGCATGTATCAGAGACAATGGCAGGATTTGGTATTTCGAAACTGGACTTTACTTATGTTGACGGCAAGCTCGTTGACATAGACGTCTATGATGATGTCTATGGTTCCTAGGATTCATCGTATTTAACTGATGCACGAGAAAGCACCGTAGAGATCACAGCTTATATTGTACCTTTACGGTTCTTTTGTGCTCTGCTTGCCCGGAGGCACACATCCTTTTTATGCGCAGCTTGATTGCCTATCATTTTCTCAACCGGCTTCAATAGGAATTCGAACTGCACTTGAAAGGAGGTGAAGTGTAATGGAGAAAAAACAATGGACAGCCCTTTCCCTGGAAGTGATGCATGTATCAGAGACAATGGCAGGCTTTGGTATTTCGAAACTGGACTTTACTTATGTTGACGGCAAGCTCGTTGACATAGACGTCTATGATGATGTCTATGGTTCCTAGGATTTAAACTTTCGCGAAACAAAGCGAAAATCGGCTCTTGATCGCATCCCCATTGCGATTGAGCCGATTTTCGTTCTTCTCTGAATTTCTTTAAACAGCTAATTGGATGCGCTTTCAGTCCGGCGAAACCATGATGTTATCGAAAACAGCCGTCTGATCGTACGTCCGCAAACCGATGTACCCGCTGGTCAAGCTGGAGTCGCTAACGCTGATTTTTTTCACGCCGTTCACGTAACCTTTAAGTGAACTTCCTTTCATCTCCAGCTTAAGCAAATACCAAGTGCCGGGAGTGGCTGTCAGATTCGCTTCCCCAAGATTGGTCCAAATACTGCCTACTTGTTTGTACAGTTGGATTTTATTCATATTGAAATTGATGCGCAGGGTGTACTTGTTAGAGAAATCGGAATTTGCCCGGGCAACCAAGCCGGCAGAAGCGTTGGCCAGATTATTGTTATACGCTTTAACGGCTGCGGTTATGGTGGCGTTGGAGTAGGTCGAACCGGTAACCGTTTCGGCAATGCCCGTGCCCGATTGTTTCAATACTTTATTGGAGACGTCAATGGTGTCGCCACTCACGTCGCTCGTTAAGGACCAACTGCCGCTCAATGAGGTCCAGTTGCCTGAACTGTTATTTTGGAAGCCGTCACCAAAATATTGCGGTTGGAGCATAACCGCATCAGCTCTGTAGTTGAAACCGCTTCCTACGGCCATCAACTTCACAAATTCTTCCGGCCCGCCGGCGAAGTACACTGTATCAATCAAACGCCAACGTCCATCCGCTATGGTTGTCTGGTCGATTGATACAGTGTTCATCACCCCATTGTGATAGATATTATACTGAGCATTCATCGCCGAATTAATATTGTACGGATATCGGACATACACATTGTAGTATCCCGGCGCCGAAATGTTCGGCTTCCACATTGCCGTACTTCCGACAGCACTGCTGTAACGGGAGCTGCCCCCATAGCTGCCGCCCAGCGTACTAGTCCCCCATGATCCCGTCTCGGTATAGCCGCTGCTTTCTTCATCGAGGATGATCCCGCTATTCGCCTTAATTGGGCCGATGATGTTGGAATACGGGGAATACGAACCTTGCACATTTTTCGCTTTCACCCTGTAGTAATAGCTTGTGCCGTCATTAGCAGAAGTATCGTCGAAAATCGGTACGGTAAACGAATGATGGCGTGGTGTGGCAATATCGTCCGTTACGCCGCTGCCGACTGCTGTCCATGGACCGGAAGAACTTGTCGAACGTTCAACGTCATAAGAGCTCGCTCCCGAGACACCCATCCAGGAGAGGGTATGCACGGAATCGACAGGGAACATAACAGGCGCATCCGGTATCGGCCAAGGTGGAACGGTTGAACCTTTTATCGAATACGCATACGTACGCAGCAAATTGATGATGGTCGATTCGTTCGCCCAATCGCCGGTTGCGAAACCGGGATAGCGCAAATAGGACCAATCTGTTGTAGTTTTTTGGGGAAGAGGCCAATGCCATCCGCCCATCTTGTGATGGTACATGCTGCCCCAGTACATCGCTCCCGTCGTTCCATTGCTCTGAACGACGTCCAGCAGTTGTTCGGTTTTCGTGGGGGAGTAGTCGCCGAATTCGCCAATAATCAATGCTTTTTTTCCTTTGGTTTTATTTCTCCACTCATTGAGTTTTGAAACCATATCGACATTGTGGTATTCGTAAATGTGCGGATCAATGATATCGATATGGTTGTCGTTCAGCGCATTGGTCTTTATTCCCTGTGCCCGAACATATCCTCCATCGGCTAAAAGGTGATTGGAATCAATGCTCTTTACATAAGCAGCCATTTCGCTTACCCAGCTATCCGTGGAGAAAAGTTCGTTTCCCAGCTGCCATGCCAGAATGGCTTTATCGTTTTTGTACTGTACACCTGTATACGTATTGGTTCGATTAATCACATAATTAATGAAATTTTTGAAGTCCTGCTTCACGGTCGGATCACTCCAAAAATCATTTGCCGTTTTCCCTCTGAAAGCTGCCCATTCGGCAACCCCTCCGTTGTAGTTGTGAGTGTCCACGAACGGCACAATAAGCCGAATATTGTACTGGTTTGCCAATTGAAGAATCTTGTCCAGTATCTTGAATGAACCTTCATTATAATCGCCGGGCCCCATTACATGGCGTATCGTTTCTACTGGATCGCTGCTCTTTTTCACCTCAAACGTATACAAGCGGATAACGTTAATCCCTGAGCTGCCGGCCGCGCGCATCGCATCCTCGATCTCCGTCGGATCAGTCCATGCTCTATTCAATAAAGGGGCGTTGGTTCCGATAAAACGAAAGGTGACCGTCCCCTCCATCAACGTATCTCCGCTGCGCGTGATAAAGTCTGTGAATCCCGCTTGAGCCCGAACAGGCCACAAGTTGAAGAGGCAATTGAACGTAAGCAGCAAAACGGTCAAGGTGACGAGTTTTAGCCATTTGTTCATGCCATTATTCCTCCTTATTATTTGTACTTGTCAATCAATATGAACGCATCTCCAGAACTGGCTATATTAAAGGGCGCATCCCCCCCCTTAGTTGAATTTATGAAAACGGATACATAATCATACCTGTTTAGAAATATATAGAAACATCCGTTTGACCCACGTATATACATAGCGGGTTGTCGAGATGTACTAATCCGTATGGCAAGCGCTTTCAAAACTTGATAGCGAATCGGGAATGGATGCTTTTTCGGATAATGGAAGAGAGAGGCTGTTGAATCGCAATCTTAGGGTACAATTTAGAAACATCCGTCTGACCCGCGTATTCACATAGTGGTCTGCGGAGATGTACTAATCCGTACAGCAAGCGCTTTCAAGATTAGACTGCGAATCGGGAATGGGTGCTTTTTCGGATAAAGAGGAGAGAGGCTGCTGAATCGCAATCTTGGGTACAATTTAGAAACATCCTTCTGACCCGCGTATTCACATAGAAGGCTTGGCCGAGATGTTCTAATCCGAACGGCAAGCGCTTTCAAAGCTTGACTGCGAATCGGGAATGGGTGCTTTTTCGGATAAGGGAGGAGAGAGGCTGCTGAATCGCAATCTTGGAGTACAGTGATGATACAGTCGACATACATGTAAAAGAGGTCAGTTAATGGTATGAATGATCTTTAACTGTTCTGTTTCATATCTAGTGATAAGAGCCGCACCTACGGCGAAAGAGTTCGCGGTCTCATCGATACTCGTGCCAGTTCCGCACAATAAACCACATTCATGTTATATACTACGAAAAAGAAGAAATTTAGAAGATAATAGTAGGAAAGAGTTAGAGAGCGGTTTATTCTTCTTTGGGTAAAGTCCGGTCGCGGAGTACGCGCTCGAGCAAGTTGCGTATCAAATTCAGATCGTCCCTTTCAAGAGGTACTCCATCCCAATGAAGCTGTTCAACATTCAAATATTCCTTAGCATTATGGTTGAGCTCGCTTGGAGGCTCCGGATAATCCGTAAGCCCTAGAAGATAATCGGCGGATGTACGCAGATTGCGCGAGATCGTCTGGATGGATTCGATCGTCGGCTGACGGTAACCGGATTCATAGCCCGCATATGTGCTTTTGGCAACTCCTAAGTAATCGGCCACTTCCTGCATGGTCAATTTCCTCGTTTTACGCAGCTGCTTCAGGCGCTTTGCGAACATGATGATCCTCCCCTCTCCGATATCTTCATATGCCATACTTTTTGTAAGGCAAATGCCCACATTATTATAGCATGTTTACCATTTGCATGTACAAGCAGATTGTTAGCCGGTGCGATAGTTTTTGAGTCATTGCCATTATGGAGCGATATCGAACAAATTTTCCGGGAAATACTCCTGTTACTTGAAAGCGTTCTCCCAACTTTTACATTATACTCCAACTGCGTCAATTCGGATAGAATAGGGAATAATTATTATGATGTAAATCAACAAAAAAAATCGCTTGACGCGCCTAATGTAAGCGTTTATAATTCTAAGTAATCGATTACGTAAACGATTACATAAAGAGGGGAGGTTGAGCTAATGAGCATCAAGGAAGTGGCTAAAAGAGCCAATGTATCGACCGCCACCGTATCCCATGTGATCAACGGAACCCGTTATGTTGCCAATGAAACCAAGACGAGAGTGCTTGAGGTTATGAAAGAGCTGAAGTATCATCCGAACAGCGTCGCAAGAAGTTTGCGCAGCAAGCAATCTAAGATTATTGGCCTTATGGTGCCGATTCTGCCGAATGATACGTCGAGCTTTTTCTTTATGTCCGTTGCCCAAGGGATTGAGAGCGTTCTTATGGAGAAAGGATATAGCTTGTTTCTCAGTAACTCCAAGGATGATATTACAACCGAGCAGGAACAGGTTAAAGTATTCAATTCTCAATTGATCGACGGCTTGATCATGGCGCCGACCTACGAGGATCATACCTATCTCGATTCACTTATGACGGATGCTTATCCGGTTGTCTTTATTGATAGGAAACCAAAAGATGCGCAAGGAGACTGCGTGCTGACGGAAGGGGCTAACGGCGCTAATGAAGCGGTCGCTCATTTGATTAGCAGAGGGCATACTCGTATCGGATTCGTTACGGGCTCGCTGGGATTAACGACAAGCGATGAACGATTGGCCGGCTACAAAAAAGCGCTTACGGATAACGGTATAGAGGTGGACGAGCAACTCATTCAAGTCGCAGACAGCAGTTTTTCCAGCTTTGACAGCGGATACCGGTTAACGGAGGCCTTAATCTCCAAACACCAGATTACCGCGCTATTCGTAGCAAACAATGTCATGACGATGGGCTCGCTGCATTATTTGCAAGAACATAACATTCAAGTGCCAAACGATATTGCCATCATCGGATTTGATGATTACGAATGGGCCAAAATAACAAGACCCGCGCTTTCGATGGTGAAGCAGCCGTCATTTGAATTAGGAGAGACAGCCGCCAGAATTTTGCTTGAGCGCATTGAACAGCCTGATGACGAATACAAGGAAGTACGGCTGCCAACGGAATTGATCATTAGAGGTTCTTCTTGAGGATAGAAGAGCCTCTCCATTAAAGAAAAAATGAACGAAATTCATGCCAGCTTTAACGTAAACGATTACGTAGGCAAATGAAAGGTGGAAATAAGATGAAAACGGCAAGCTCGGATATTGTGCGGCCGATGAAGGAAAGAGCGGTGGCAAGGTCGGCAAATCATACTTGGGTGAAGATTAAGCAAAATTATGAGCTGTATCTGTTCATTCTGCCGGTCGTGCTCGTATATGCCATTTTCAAATATTATCCGATGTATGGCGTCCAGATCGCGTTTAAAAACTTTAGAGCGAGCAAAGGAATTTGGGGTAGCGATTGGGTCGGCTTTGATCATTTCATGCGATTTTTCGAGGCATACAACTTTTGGCCGATTATGGAAAATACGATTTTGCTGAGCGTGTATTCGTTGATCTTCGGTTTTCCGATTCCGATCCTAGTCGCTCTGATGCTGAATCAGATGCTCGCTAAAAGGTATAAGAGTTTTGTTCAAACGGTCATTTATGCACCGCATTTTATTTCTACAGTCGTGCTGGTAGGGATGCTGAATGTATTTCTGTCTCCGAACAGCGGAATAGTCAACCATATTATTACGTTTTTCGGCGGCGACCCGGTTTTGTTCATGGCAAACGAGGGCTGGTTCCGACCGCTGTATGTTCTATCGGGCATTTGGCAGGAAACGGGCTTTGCGACCATTATATACTTGGCTGCTTTGGCCGGCGTCAATCCTGAGCTCCATGAGGCAGCCGTTATGGACGGCGCAAGTAAATGGAAGCGGGTTAAGCACGTAGACATTCCGAGCATTATGCCGACGATCATCATCCTGATGGTGCTTGCGGTAGGAAATATTATGAGCGTGGGCTTCGAGAAAGCGTTCCTCATGCAAAGCGATCTCAATTATGGAGCATCCAATATTATTCCAACCTATGTGTACGAGCTGGGAATTCAGAAGGCGCAATACAGCTTATCTGCCGCAATTGGATTGTTTAATGCCATCATTAACGTGGTGCTGCTCGTAACGGTTAACCGTGTCGCGAAAAAACTGACGGAAACAAGCTTGTGGTAGGGGGCGGGAAGAGATGAATGCGCTGTTAAAAAGAAAAACCAAGGGCGATTTGCTGTTTGATGTAATCAATTACACGGTTTTGACGATTGGGATGCTGCTCATTCTATACCCGTTATACTTTGTCTTGATCGCATCCTTCAGCGATCCGAACCGGATATTCTCGGGAGAGATTTGGTTATTCCCGAAAGGACTTACTTTAGACGGCTATGACCGGATATTTAAAGATGCAATGATCTGGATTGGCTACGGCAACTCGCTCCTGTACGCGGTTGTTGGAACGGCCATCAGCGTCACGCTAACATTGCTGGCTGCCTATCCGCTAGCGCGCAAAGATTTTGTCGGCAGAGGCTTGTTTATGTGGTTCTTCATGTTCACGATGTTTTTCAGCGGCGGGTTAATTCCAACCTATCTGTTAATCAAAGATTTGAACATGCTTAATACAATATGGGCGCTGGTTTTGCCGGGTGCTGCCGGGGTGTTCAATATTATTATCGTTCGCACCTTCTTCCAGAGCACGATTCCCGATGAAATGCGCGAGGCGGCCTTTATCGACGGCTGCAGCAACACGAGGTTCTTTGTCAGTATGGTGCTTCCGCTCTCCAAGCCTATTATTGCGGTCATGGTGCTGTATCACGTAGTCGGGTTTTGGAACGGTTTTTTTGACGCTATGATTTATTTGAACGAAGAGACGAAATTCCCTCTGCAGCTGGTGCTGCGAAACATCCTTGTTCAAAATCAGGTCAATTCCAGCATGATGATCGACGTAGAGTCCTATGCCGCAAAGCTGCGGGTAACGGAGTTGATCAAATACGGCGTCATTATTATAGCCAGTCTTCCGCTGCTCGTCTTGTATCCGTTTCTGCAGCGCTACTTCGTTAAAGGTGTCATGATTGGCTCGATTAAAGGTTAATCGAGATTATTCCTTGGTTATCGCCGGGCTCTGTAACACCGCGGATCAGACCCGGATGATGATAGATAAATAAATATATTTCATTAAGGGAGGATTACTAATATGAAAAAGGCAGGGTCTGTTACAGTAAGTCTTCTACTCGCTGCAAGCCTAATGCTCTCCGCTTGCGCGAACAACAAAGCGAATCAAGAAACGAATAACAGCAAGGAAACGGGCAACAAGCCGCAGGAGGAAAGCTTTAATAAAGAGGGTCTCCCGATTGTGAAAGACAAAATTAATCTTACGATTGTATCTCCGAAGGCCCAGCTGGCGCCCGAGTATAACGAGATGGAAATTTTCAAACGTCTGGAGACAGATACAAACGTTCATATTGAATGGAATAATATTCCGGATACCGATTATTTGGAGAAGAAAAATTTGCTTCTGGCCAGCGGCGATCTGCCTGACGCCTTCTACAACTCGCAATTTACCGATTATGAATTGATCACATACGGCGAGGATGGAACGATTATTCCACTGGAGGATTTAATTGATCAATATGCGCCCAACCTGAAGAAGCTATTAGAAGAAAGACCGGATATTAAAGCGGCCATTACCGCTCCGAACGGTCATATCTATGGACTTCCTGCGTGGGAGGAGAATGAACTGGGCACGAATCCGTTCTTCCACGTGATCAATACGCAGTGGCTGGATAAGCTCGGCCTCAAATTCCCGGAAACGCTTGATGAATACACAAATGCGCTCGTTGCCTTCAAGACAAAGGATCCAAACGGCAATGGCAAAGCTGATGAAATTCCGCTGAGCTTTATGCATATGCAGTGGTGCATGGATATTGCCGGTCTGTTCGGCGCATTCGGCTTGCCTGACAACCTGGAGCACCGCATCGTAAGGGACGGCAAAGTTATTTTCACGGCTACTCAGCCGGAATATAAAGAGGCATTGAAATATTTTAACGAAAAATGGTATAAGCAGGGCTTGATCGATCCGGAATCGTTCACGCAGGATGCTCCGCAATATTTGGCTAAAGGCAAGACGGCTGATGAGACGCTTGGTTCTTATGTTTGGTGGGAAATCGAAGAGGTTGTAGGTACTGACCGTGCCAAAGATTATGCGCTCGTTCCTCCTCTTACCGGTCCGACCGGCAAAAAAACCATCGGCAGAGGCAATGGCGGCGGTCCGGGAAGAAACGCTTTCGTCATTACGAGCGAAAACGAAAATCCTGAAGTGACGATGCGCTGGATTGATCAGCAGTATGAGCCTTATATGGCCGCTCAAATCCATTGGGGTCCGATCGGCGTGATCTATGAAAAGGATGCGAATGGCAAGCTTGTGAACCTGCCGCTTGCGGAAGGCGTATCGATGGGCGAATTCCGTCAGAAGGTTGCGCCAAACGGTGCCGGCGTCGTTACGAAGGAACATTTCAAAACGATTGTAGACATGGAGCCTCGCGCACAGCAGCGCAAGAAGGATTTGGAGAACGTTTACGATCCGTTCATGGAGAAACAAAACTATCCAACGATCTTCTTCCTGCCGGAGGAGCTGGATACGATCAATCAGATCGAACCGGAATTGCTCAAATACGTGAATACGCAAAGAGCTAAATTCATCGTCGACGGCGTGAATGACGCGGATTGGAACAGCTTTGTGAAAACCGTGGAGGATATGGGGCTGAGCAAGCTGATGGCCTTGTATCAAACTGCGCTTGACCGTTATAACGAAGCACAAAAAGGATAACGGAGGCAGCCATTCTCTCGGTGGCAATAGCAATTCTATCAACGGCATGACGGAACCTTCTGCGGAATGTTCCGTCTGCTCTTATAAATAAACATTGATTGAATAGAGGAGAGAGAGACCTATGAAACCTAATTACGATCACCCTTTACGCCCGCAATATCATTTCACGCCTGAAGCCAACTGGCTGAATGATCCGAATGGAATGGTATATTACGAGGGTGAATATCATTTGTTTTATCAGCATCATCCGGAGAGCACCGTATGGGGCCCGATGCATTGGGGCCATGCCGTAAGCAAGGATCTTGTCAATTGGGAGCATATGCCGATCGCGTTATATCCTGATCACAACGGGACGATATTTTCGGGAAGCGCGGTTGTGGATTGGGAGGATACGAGCGGATTTTTTGATGGAAAATCAGGACTCGTCGCGATTTACACGCAAACAGAGACGATACCGGATTCCCAGCTTTCTAAGCAGAGGCAGAGCGTAGCCTACAGCAAAGATAATGGCCGCACATGGACGGTCTACGCTGGCAATCCTGTTTTAGAGGATGAGAGATTTGCAGATTTCCGGGACCCGAAGGTGTTTTGGCACGCTGACACTGAACGCTGGATTATGGTGCTTGCTGCGGGAGACCGTCTCTGCCTTTATTATTCAACAAATTTAAAGGATTGGACGTTTGCCAGCGAGTTTGGCGCAAAGGAAGGGTCGCATGACGGGGTTTGGGAATGCCCGGACTTATTCCCATTGCCTGTCGAGGGACGGGAGCGCAGCGAAAAATGGGTGATGATCGTCAGCATCGGTGACAATGAGAAGATGCCCGAAGGTTCGCGAACCCAATATTTTATAGGTGAGTTTGACGGCATTACCTTTACGAACGACGATGAACCGGAGAGCGTGCTGTGGATGGATCACGGCCGTGATAACTATGCAGGCGTAACCTGGTCGGATGTGCAGAGCGGAGATCGGCTGCTTATCGGGTGGATGAACAATTGGAAGTACGCCAACATAATTCCCGCAGGCGAATGGCGCGGCGCAATGACCCTCCCGCGAAGGCTGTCGCTTCGGCAGCAGGAGGAAGGAGTTCGCCTCATTCAGGAAGTGCCCGAGCAGCTAAGAGAAATACGGGCGGACCGCTATGAATGGCAGGACGAGCAAATTAGTCCGGGAAGCAACCTGCTGCAGGGCCATAAGGGCGAGCTGTTTGAAATTGAAGCAGAATTCGAGACGGATTCCGCGGTTGAATTTGGTTTTAGGCTTAGAATGGGCAATGACAATGAGACGATCGTCGGCTATGATACGGCAGCCGGCCAATTGTTTATCGATAGAACGCGTTCCGGATTGGTGGAATTCCATCCGCAGTTCGGCTGCAGGCACAGCGTTCCGCTAAATGGCGCGAACGGACGCATAAAGCTTCAAATCTGGGTGGATCGCTCGTCTGTCGAGCTATTCGCTAATGATGGCGAGGTCGCGATCACCGATCAAATCTTCCCGTTAAAGGGAAGCGACGGCATCGAGCTGTATGCGAATGGCGGCAATGTATGGCTTCGTTCCTTGCTGCTGTTTCCTCTGAAATCTGTATATGCAGCCAGCGTATCGGAAACGGTTAATCAATAATGAGATATGAGAGGCGGGAGTTTAAGTGACTATGGAGGAAACGATGAAGGAAGGTATCCGGCTGTTTCCGGAGCGTTCAGGTTTAATTGCCTATTGGCCGCTTGATGAAGGGAAAGGGAGCTTAGCCGCGGATGTCATTAGCTGGAAATCCGACCCGATATCCTATTCTCTTCTGCAGGCACCGTTTACGGAAGCGTGCGACCCGCAGTGGCGTACGGGCATTCGCGGAAACGCGATGCTGTTCGATGGGTATTCGACGTGGATTACTAGACAGGCTGGCGATATAGAAGTTCCGGGTGATGCGATTACGCTCTCGGCGTGGGTTGCGCCGCGTTCCTATGAATGGGGGGCGGAGCAGAGGCTTTCGGCGATCGTGAACCAGCATGATAGAGAAGCGAAGGAAGGGTTCGTTCTTGGCATGTACAGGCACGGCTCATGGTCGCTGCAGCTTGGTTTAGCCGGGACGTGGGTAGAGCTTTGGTGCCATGACCGGCCGCTTCCGAAGCATGAGTGGTCCCATATTGCAGCTACGTTCGATAAGGAAGAAGCCGTTATGAGGCTGTATTTGAACGGGGAGCAAACGGCGGAGCTCCGCACAGCCAAGCAGACTGCGATCACCCCCTGCCGCTCCGACCTGTTGATCGGGAAAAACAACCAGGCAACCGTGCTGGCCGAAGCATTCCGGCACAATATGTTCGACGGATTGATCGACGAGGTGAAGATCTACGACCGCGCATTGTCGCCGTCTGAGCTCATCGCTTCGTTCGAGGCTGACCTTGCTTCGCATGCAGGCAAGATTCCGGCTATCGATGAAGCGGACATCCGGCTGGACCGGACTCCGCTCCTGAAGGACCGGCATCGTCCGCAGTATCATGCCAGCCCTCCCGTTCATTGGATGAACGAGCCTCATGCTCCGATTTATTTTAACGGGAAGTATCATTTGTTCTACCAGCACAATCCGCAGGGGCCTTATTGGGCGCAAATTCATTGGGGACACTGGGTAAGCGAGGATATGGTGCATTGGCGCGACCTTCCGATCGCGCTCTCGCCGGAGAGAGATGCCGTCGATCCGGATGGGGTATGGTCGGGAAGCGCAGCATACGACGAGAACGGCGTTCCCGCACTTTTCTTTACGGCAGGGGATGACAGCAAGTCACCGAACCAAAGTGTCGGTTTAGCCAGAAGTACTTTTGTGCAGGACGGTGAATCCGATCTGATCCGCTGGGTGAAGCATCCGGAGCGGCTAATCGTTCAAGAAAGAGGGCAGGGGATGTTCGGCGACTTCCGCGATCCGTTCGTTTGGAAGCAGGGCGATTTATGGTATTTGCTGATCGGCTCCGGCACGGATGGACAGGGCGGATCGATACTGGCCTATACGTCACGCGATATGCTGAATTGGGAGTATAAAGGACCTTTCTATACGGCCGATGCCGCCCGATATCCGTATCTGGGCAATATGTGGGAGCTCCCGGTACTGCTTCCGCTAGGCAAGGAGAAGCATGTCTTTCTGATTAGCCCGCTCGGCCCCGGTGCCGACGTAGAGGTATTTTATTGGATCGGAACATTCGATGCCGAAGCAGTCCGTTTCATCCCGGATCAGGAGGAGCCGCAGCTTATCGACGTGGGCGATTTTCATTTCACGGGACCGAGCGGCATGGTCGATCCTAAAACCGGTCGCAGCATCATATTTACGATTGCGCAGGGGGAGAGAACGCCCCAGCTCGATTACGACTCCGGCTGGGCTCATAATGCAGGTTTGCCGATCAGCTTAACGCTGCGTGAAGACGGCCGCCTCGGCATTGCGCCGATTGAGGAGCTTCAAGCGCTGCGCGGAGCTCAACTTCTCTCCCTTGCGGACAGCTCGCTCATAGAAGCTAATCAACAGCTTAATAAGGTGCAGGGCGATATGCTCGAAATCCGGATCGAGTTTGAAGCAGACAGCGCGAATCTGGCAGGCCTGAAAGTAAGGCAGTCCCCTGAAGGTGAGGAGGAGACGCTCCTTTATTATGACCGGTCGCGCTCCGAGCTTGGCGTAGACCGCTCGAAAACGACATTGTCTCCGGATGAACGCCCGGCAGGCGTGCAGAGCGGCAAACTGGAGCTGAACGGCGAAAATTTATATTTACACGTGTACCTCGATCGTTCCATGGTAGAGGCATATGCGAACGGGCTAAAAAGCTTGACGACAAGAGTATACCCGAGCCGCTCCGATTCCCTTGGCTTACAGCTGTGGGGCGATGAGGGTCTTACCATCAAATCATTGAACATTTGGGAAATGACTTCTATTTACGTATAAAGGAGCAGCCAGACATGCGTATTGGAGCAATTGAAGCGGGCGGGACCAAAATCGTCTGCGGAATCGGCAATGAACACGGCGGGATTGAGGAGCGGGTAAGCTTTCCCACGGAGCAGCCGGAACGGTCGCTTGCGAAGATCATTTCTTATTTCGAAGATAAAGGCGTGGAAGCGATTGGCATTGGCACCTTTGGTCCCATTAATCTCGATCCTGCCAGCGAAAGCTATGGCTGCGTCACGACGACGCCGAAGCCCGGCTGGTCAGGCTTTCCTTTCCTCGGCACACTGAAAGCGGCCTTCGATATTCCATTCGGATGGGACACCGACGTTAACGCAGCCGCCTACGGCGAAGCTAAATGGGGAGCCGCGAAAGGCTTGGATAGCTGTGTTTACTATACGATTGGAACAGGAATCGGCGTAGGCATATATGCCGAATCGAAGCTGGTTCATGGTTTGGTGCATCCGGAAGGGGGGCATATCAGGACGAGACGCCATGCGGATGACTCATTTGCCGGTCACTGTCCGTATCATGGCGACTGCCTGGAAGGAATGGCGGCAGGTCCTGCTATAGAACGGCGCTTTGGGATAAAGGCAAGCGAGCTTCACGCAGATCATAAGGCATGGGAGTTCGAAGCCTATTATATCGCTGAAGCGTTGACGACAGCCATCCTGATGCTTTCTCCGAAAAAGATTATTTTAGGCGGAGGGGTTATGCATCAGAAGCAGCTGTTCCCGCTCATTCGAGCCAAGGTGCAGCAGAGCCTTAACGGCTATGTTTCTTCAGAAACGCTGCTTGCGGATATGGATAACTACATCGTATCCCCAGGTTTAGGTGATAATGCCGGCTTATGCGGCGCGCTTGCGCTGGGATTAGCGGCACTCGAAAGATCCGAAATAACGGCACAGAAATAGGGATGAAATAGCAGCGGTAATATTGGGATCTGTTATACGGAAAAGGGATGCGTTTTCTTAACGCGTCCCTTTTTTTGTTTATCCTGCCACCTTCTTGTAAATAATAATATTTGAATTAGGGAACAATTTAGTTGGAAATGACGATACTGGAAAAACGATAAAGTGAGGCGTACACATGGAGCAGGGCGGATCCCTCGGCGGAACAATCGGTAATACCTCTACGATGAGTACGACTTTACGTAATCAGGGAGCCGGAAACAACGACGCCGAAAAAAAACCGATTTCGAAAAATCTTGAGGTCAACCGGCAGTTAATAATGGAAAACTTCCATGATTGTTTCGACTTTGTATTCCTGCCGTGGAGCTATGGTCCTGAGCTTGAGTGTAAGGCTTTTTCCGCCTATTTTGATTCATTAGTTGAAGATAAAAAGGTTAATTATATGAAAGCTTCGCTGCAGGACCTGGTGAACCATGAGATCGGACCGGGAACCGAAGTTACACCTGAGATGTTCATGCGCTTTTTTGAAGAACATGGCGTCTCTGGTCAAACCGCGATGCTTGTTGATGATTTTAATACAGTCGTCTTAAATATTCTGAACGGCAATCTTGTTATTTTCATCGACGGCTGGGATAAAGCGCTGAGCTTTAAGGCCATTGGCGTCCAAACCAGACAAATTACCGAACCCGTCAATGAAGGGGTTGTTTACGGTCCCCGGGAAAGCTCGGTAGAAAATCTGAAAAAAAATCTAGGTCTCATCCGATTACGCATTAAATCTCACCGATTTAAATTGATAACCTTGTCGGGAGGCGGGGAGAGTCGAACAGAGGTCGTTTACGGTTACATTGACGGCTGCGTAAATCCGGAAACATTGGAAGAATTCAAAAGGCGAATCGAAACCATAAAGGATAAGGAAATACTGGAAGCCGCTTATGTTGAAGAACTTATTGAGGATTCGACCTATTCTCCCTTTCCGCAAATCCGGTATACGGAGCGGCCGGATGTAGTAGCATCGGCCTTAATTGACGGAAAGATCGTCGTGCTCTGTCAAGGCTCCGGCATGATGATGCTTTGTCCCGGCTTGTTTGCCGAGCTGCTGCAGTCTAGCGAGGACTATTATCAGCGGACCATCCTTGCATCGGTAACCCGGATTTTGCGGTTAATCGCATGTATTATCGCGCTGACGCTTCCCAGCGTCTATATCGCCTTAACCACGTTTCATCCCGAATTGATTCCGTCGGTGCTACTGCTGGCGATTGTCGATGCACGGGAAGGCATTCCGTTTCCGGCTTTTTTTGAAGCGCTGATCATGGAGTTTTTCTTCGAGCTGCTGCGGGAAGCGGGGGTAAGGCTTCCGCGTCCGGTCGGATCCGCGGTAAGCATCGTCGGCGCGCTGGTCATCGGAGATGCGGCAATCTCAGCAGGGATCGCCTCTCCGATCATGGTCGTTCTAGTAGCGTTGACGGGGATTGCATCCTTTGCCATTCCGCAGTATAACACGGCCATCGCACTTCGTCTCTTACGATTTCCGCTGATGGTCGCTGCAGCTCTTCTGGGAGGGTTCGGGCTCCTGTTCGGCTTGATCTTCATCCTGCTGCACCTGATTACCTTGCGCTCGCTTGGACAGCCTTATTTGGCTCCAATCGCGCCGCTTAGGCCCCGGCAGCTTATGGACGTGCTGATTCGCGCTCCTATTAAGAACCTTATGCGCTCGCCGCGCAACAGGCATATGCATATGCCAATCAAGCGAAGAAAAGGATGACGGAGACGATGAGAAACCGATTTCTGAAGCTGCTCCTTGTATTTCTGATTATCCTTTCTACAACAGGATGCTGGAACAAACTGGAGCTGCCGGAAAGAGTCTTCATTATGTCTTTGGGAATTGACGAAGGCAAGAGCAAGAGCGGCAATATTCAACTGACGGCACAGCTGTATAAACCGAACCCCGGCCTTAAACAGAATACGCAGGACAAATCGTTCGTCAATATTCAATCCGAGTCCGATTCGATGTTCGAGACCGTGCGCGACCTGACTCTTCATATGGGGCGAAAAGTCCATTGGAGTCATATGCGCATCATCGTCATCGGGGAGGAGTTTGCGAAAAAGAGAGGACTCGAAGAAATACTCGATTTCTTCTTCCGCAATCAGGAGCTTCGCCTGACTACATATGTCCATATTGCAAAAGGGAAGGCCAGCCAATATATGGTTACGAAGCCGCTGATCGAGAATACGCTCGGTCAGCAGCTGCTGACCATTCAAGAAGTAGCTTACAAATATTCCGGCAAGACGGCGAATGTAACGCTGCTCGATCTGGGCTTTCAACTGAAAGGACAAGTCAACGACGCGATGATTCCATACCTCTACCGGAGCAAAAAAATAACGTACACAACACCGGTAGCAGGGGCTGCCCTTCTAAAAAATGGGAAAATGATAGGGAAGCTGTCTTCTCAGGATATGGAAAGCGTCTTGATGCTGCGCGATGAGTATGAACGGGGGGTCATCGAGGTCCCCTGCTTAAATCAGCCGGCAGGCAAACCGAAAATGAAAGAAACGGTTCAAGTCATTTCGGCGAGCACGCAGCTTTCTCCTGTGATCAAAAACAAGTCTGTCAACGTGAAAGCATCGATTGCAATAGACGGTACCGTTACTGAGCTCAAGTGCTCCCAAATAACGACGAGTGAGGAAGAAGCGGAATTTCTCAATCGGATCAAAAAAATCATTGAGAAAGATATGCTGAGATCGTATGAGGAGCTCAAACGGAAAAAAGTCGATGTCATTAACCTCGGCAATCTAATATACAGCAGACACCCCTCGCTGTGGAAAAGCATGAAGGAAGACTGGCACGAAATTTTTGCGAACAGCCAGCTGCAAATCGAAACAAAAATAAAAATTATCAATACCGGGACGACAACCGGCAAATCGGTTTTGACGGAACAAAAATAGGAGGGAAGTCCGTGCTGGAGAAATTCATTGTTCTGTTTATCTTGTTTGCGCTTATAATCGCATACGAAGGTCCCAAGCTCAAACAGAAGCAGGCGCGTGAAAAGCTGGCTTTCTGGGCTTTTATGCTTATCGCCGTCTATTTTAGCGTGGACTTTGTATCCAATCTAGATTTGCCGAGGCTGCATATGGTTGTCGTTTACTTATTTTCCGGTACGGCGAAGCAGATCACCAGCTATTTAAAGGCGGGAACATCTTGAAAAATCGCGAACCCATCACTGCGGGACAAATGTCCCTTTTATTTTTCACGTTTCTGACAGGATCGTCCATTATCAATATTCCGGCACCGCTTATCTCTTTCGCCAAAAATGATGCGTGGCTGTCACTCATTATTTCATGCACGATAGGCGGGCTGCTTCTAGGCTGCATGCTTTATTTGAATAAGCAATATCCCGGCTTAACCTTTGTCGAATACAGCCGCATGGCGGTAGGTTCTTGGATTACCTTTCTTTTGTGCTTTCTCTTCTTGACCTTTCTGTTCCATATGTGTGCCGGTATCGTGATCGACGTCGACTTGTTTATGACCAGCTCGTTAATGGACGAGACTCCTTTGTATATCTTTTCCACTATTGTGCTGTTAGCCGCGGCAACTACAGCGAAGGCCGGAATCGAAGCAATGGCCAGGATGTTCATCATTATCATCACCATCATGCTCTGTTTCGTTGCAGTCATTTTCCTGTTAGCTGTTCTTGACTATCGTCCGGAACAGCTGCTGCCCGTTATGTCGCAAGGAATCAAACCCGTGCTGCTTGGCGCGTATTTTTCTTACGGCTTTCCTTATGCAGAGGTGGTCGTGTTTGCCATGCTGCTGCCGTTTGTCCGCAAGCAGGACAGCAATAAGTTGAACAAGTCCATGTATGTGGCTCTCGTCTTAAACGGAGTCGTTTTAATCATATCGGTCTTATGCACGATTATGATGTTCGGCCCTATGGCAGGCGAAAGAAAATATTCCCTGTATCAGTTTGCGCGCATTATCCAGGTTGCCGATATCATCGAAAGAATCGAATCCGTGATCGCGATGGCTTTAATCGCAGGATCATATATGAAAGTTACGGTAACCTTATATGTGCTGTCGCTAATGATTTCCCAAATACTGCGTTTACGCGATAACCAGCTACTCATCTATCCGATTGCTTTGATTAATATGCTGCTCTCGCTCTTGTTTTCTGAAAGCATGACCAAGTGGGAGGAAACGGTATCGACGATACATCCGCTATATGTTTCGATTGCATATGTGTTTCCTTTGCTGCTTGTCGCGATGGTCACCTGGACCAAGTCCAAATTTAAGCGATCGGGCACATAGGGAAGACTCGCACGCTCCGTACAGCGTACCGTTTTTGCGAAAATCACGGAAAATTGAACAAACATTATGGTTTTTTGTAATGTAAGCGCATTCTTTTGGAGCTACTATTAGGAGGTAAATATTTCTTATAACTGTTCTTAGCACCATACTCACTTTCCTCGGAAATGTTTGCCGCTTATTTTAACCCATTTATGAGAGGGGAACTACGCTGCATGAGTAACCGAATGAAACGGAGCATGTCTTTAACACTGGCAGTATTTATGGTTGTCTACACGATTTTGGCAGGATTGCCAATCCAGCAAGCGAAGGCCACGCCTGCAGCAGAGCCGCAGGCGTGGAAGTTTGATTTTGGCGCGGCTTCGAACAACTCGTTGAAAGCAAACCCTAGCCTGCAGGCCGACTTATTCGGTGATTGGCGGGAGGAAATCATGTGGCGCTCCGTGGACAGCAGCGAATTTAGAATTTATTCTACTGTAGATGAGACGGACTATCGCATACGCACGCTGATGCATGATCCGAATTACCGTCTAGGAGTAGCTTGGCAAAATGTCGGCTACAATCAGCCGCCGCACCCAAGCTTCTATTTGGGAGATGCAATGGCGCAGCCGCCAGCCCCGAGCATCCATTATATCAATGCTCTCGTTACTGCCATTACCGTAACAGCGGCAGGTGAAGCGGAATCAGTAAAAGTAGGCAGTACGCTTCAAATGAACGCGGAGGTTCTTATGGATACCGCTGCGAATAAGTCAGTTGCATGGTCGGTTACGGATGCCGACGGCAGCCCTACGAATCTGGCAACGATCGGGCCGGACGGCGTACTGCATGCGGCAGCGGAAGGCACGGTTAAGGTCGTTGCGACAGCAGCGGATGGCTCTGGCGTCAAAGGGGAGAAGCTGATTATCCTTATCGCTAATCCGGTCATACCGCCGCCTGCGCCTGCAAGCAATCAAGTAACGGTTGATGCCGTGATTGTGGACGGTAAAGCTTCAGCCGTTGTAGACGATGCGAAGCTTCAAGATGCAGTTGAAGCATCAAGCGATCATCTGGTCATTATCAAGGTAAATGCGGATGCCTCAGTCCATGAGGTGGAAGTGAGCATCCCCGGAAAAGCGTTAGCAAGCTTAAATGCGGCAAAGAAAATGAGCTTAACGATTGATACGGGTGTGGCTAAGGTAACGTTATCTGACAGCTGATATTCCAGCGCGCATATTTCAGCGGGTTTGAAAGAATAACCCCATAGCTAAGGATACTCCGGTTCGTTCGGATATCTCGCAGCTATGGGGATTTTTTATTTCACTCATCGTCAATTCATTAAAACATCTTGGATACGCCAAGGCGAGCCTATAGACTCACGTTTAAAAAGAAAGGTGTAGCTGCCGTTCCAGCGGGGCTTGTTAAGCTGATGAATCGAGACCGGCAGCCTAATTTCAGTCGTTAGCGCTTCGCCCAGATTGCTGTCATCGGGCTTGGCCTTTCCTTTCGCTTTTGGCGGAGTCAGCTCCCGTATCGAGACCAGCGATTCCATTAGCTGCTGGAAGGAAGCGAGTTTTTCCTTCGGCAGTTCTTTTGTCAGCGCCAGCAGCAATTCATTATCCTTATGGTAGACGACTTCAACGAAGCTTTTGGCTTGTATTAGCGGAGAGGCGGAGTCAAAATAGCGTTCTGTCTGTCCGGCCGCCTTATGAACCATCATCTGGTGAGCGGGATCCGGGCTGTCGGATTTATGGGTTGAGCTGCCCAGAAAGTGAATGCAGAAATGACCGGAGAAGCCATTCTCCGGAATGCCGTCCCCGCCATGGGGCATCCCGTTCATCGAGGCTGCAATCCATTCGCCGTCTGAGTGAACCAGCACAGCCTTCCTTCTCCAGCTCCACTTGCCGTTATAAATTTGCTTCATAATGCGCGTATCTTCCTTCGTTAACGGCTGAACGTCGGCATGATCGCTTCCCGCCCGCCGCTGGACGCGGAATGTTAGTCCCGTTTCGAGCTCAGTTACCGAGAAGAAGCTTTTGTTAGGGAGCAGCTGCGTTGATTGCTGCCAGGTAAGGAGCTTTCCATAATGCTGCATCCGCAGCGCTTCCGCTAGTCCGACTAGCTTTCCGGAAATCTTTTTAGGCAAAATCGTTGTTGTGGCCGTCGTTTCATTCCAAAGATTCCCTGATCGCTCCAAGCGAAAATGCTTCGTCCCGTCCAATAGCAGCAGCGCTATATCGATATCGGGAAAATATACGGCTTCAGCGGCAGGCGTTTGTTTAGCCTCAAGCAAAGCGGCATTGATTTCCCGGCTCTCGATTTGGAGATCGCTGATGAATGCGGCATGCTGTCCTGAACGAACGGTCATTATAATCGTGTTTTGCTGACTCTTCTCTCCCGTAATTTTTGGCTTCTGAATTAACGCCTGAGCAAGAGCAGAATGTGGTTGTACGGTCAGCAGCCCAATGAGAACTAACGTGATCACAGCTGATGTTTGCTTCCATATTCGGTTCATTTGCTGCCCTCCGTTCCATTTTTTTTTCTATTTTCAGCAAAGCCGCCGTTAATTATGTAGCTATTAGATCATGTATGGTTCTGTCCAAAAAGATTCATACTAACTTGGATACTAATGTATGGGGGAGATTAACGACAATGGGGCTGCAGTGGATTTTAGCCATATACCTTCTGTTTCAGCAAGGGCATTATCCTGATCCTTTGATTATCGAGCATGAGGGTCATATACTCTTAGAGATGAATAGGGCTAAGTATAGCGATTCTTTGTCTGGAATTCCGCTCGTTGATCAGGATAAGCTAAATAAATCGATGGATGATCTAGAGAAGCGGGTACAGAAGCCGCCGGTTAATGCCACGCTTGACGGAGCCGGAAGAGTTTTGCCTGAGCATACAGGAAGCGAGCTTGACCGAAGGTCGTTTACGGAGCAATTTTACAGCTTTATTTTTGAAGGGGGAATTTCCCGGCTCGAGGTACCTTTGCTGACGACTTATCCGAGAGTGGACAGCGAGCTGCTCTCAATCATAAAGGTTAAAAGGATCGGGCAATATGCTACATATTACAATTCGAGAAACAAGAACCGCTCTCATAACGTTGGGTTAGCGGCAAAAGCGATCAACAATACCGTCGTGTTTCCCGGAGAGCGGTTTTCATTCAATCAGGTTGTCGGAAAGCGTACGAAGGAAAAGGGTTATCTCCGTGCTCCGGTTATCGTCAGAGGGGAGATGTCGGAGGATATCGGCGGTGGCATATGCCAAATATCGTCGACGCTCTTCAATGCCGTAGATCGTGCCGGTCTGAAAATAATCGAGCGCTATTCCCATAGCCGGAATGTCAAATATGTGCCGCCCGGGCGTGATGCGACCGTAAGCTGGTATGGCCCCGATTTTGTATTCCAAAATAAATACAACCAGCCGATTCTAATCCGGGCCTATGCGCATGGCGGACAGGTGAGCATCGTCATTTGCTCTTCCGACGACATTAATGAGAAAACCAGACAAGTACCGAGCGCCTCGAAAAAACTTCCGGAGGAAGTGAAGCTGGAGATGGATGCCGGCGGCTTGAAGCGGAAACACAATTAAGGAATGGAAGCAAACCGGCTGGGCGGGTTTGCTTTTTTTGCTGTTTTTTGAATGCTGGGCATGTTCAGTAGTTTGTTCTTTAAAGAACTTGGACCTCTGTCATCTAGCTCCACTGCACCCTTATTCAAGTAATTTTATGGAAAAATAAATCTGAAAACGCTCATCCCCGTTATCCAGCGTAGCCCCCGTAAGTTGCTTGATTTTGTTGATTCTGTAGAACAAAGTATTGCGATGAATATTAAGGACCTTCTCGGCCTCATTCGGGGAATCTGTGTAATACAGATAAGGCTTCAACGTCTCTACGAAAACCGTTCCATGAATTCGGTCCTCTTCTCTTAGTTTCATAACAGCCGGATGGCAGAAATCAGAAATATCTCTCTGGGAAATAATCAGCTCCGTAAGAAAACTCAACATATACTTTTCATACAAACAAAAGTCCAGACGGTTTCTTTGAGCATATTCGCCCGCTTTCAGAGCCTGCGCATAATACTTCCTGTTTTCGGACAATTTCGTGAAAGGCAGGCTGATTCCTGCAAATAACTCGTTAACGTGCAAATATTCAATAAACTCCACATTTGATTTTTCCAGAATAGAAGCTCTGATGGCATTATCCATAAAAACAACTAGTCCGGTCTTGTGGGAATACGTCAAACAGGCCGGAAATTTTATCAGAATCAACCTGTTGCTAAATCAGGAACACAACGAATATAAAGAAATCAAGCTGCTTGATTTCAAGTCCATTGGCGGCGATATTGTTCAGTTGCGTTATTCGCTAAATCCTGCATAAGCCTCACAAGGAAAGCGTGATCCATGAAATGATGCTCAGCGAAAAAATATAGACCTGAAAGAAACGGCTGATCATATGCAATTCATTCTAATTGTTCTCGACATTGCTAATAAGCAGACTTCCAAGGATTTGAAGCTTCCTGAATTTTTCATTGATCAGGCTATAGAACACGATAGCAAACTGTATTAGAGGAAATAGTAATTAACACTGGGAATGTTGATAGAAGTATCTGAAGCTCTTATCGGTTATATATCAATCATTATGCGAAGCGGATCGAAAATAAGCAGATTTAAACAGAGGAAGACCACAATGCGGCATAACTGCCCGTATAGTGGTCTTTTTTTACACTCCGGATGGAAAAGGCATTCATAGAGACTAGCTTATTCACGTAAGTTTATAATTGAAGGGTTGACACCTTCAAGCTTATTCGTAATGATGGAATTAAGTATGCAGTGGGAGGAGATGACCGCGATGAAATTAGTGGTGGAGCAGTCAGCAGCGCGTTGGTATAAGACGGAAATGGGTCTTTCCGACGGAGAATTCATTCGCATTTATGTCCGTTTGGGCGGATGCGGCAGCGTTCATCCGGGTCTTTCGCTTGGCGTCGTTAAAGATGAGCCAAGGAGCATTGGCCTAAGCGTGAACGAGGAGGGCGTTACTTTTTATATAGAAGAAGATAATTTGTGGTATCTGGACAATAAGACGCTTCGGATCTCATTTGACGAGAAGTATGAAGAAATTCAAATGACTGTAGCGTAACAAAAACTTATGCCAAGAAATAGTTACCCCAAAAAACAAGGGCTGTGTTCGCACCCTTGTTTTTTTATGTTCATTTGCAAAAAAAATCGGGGAACCTCCCTATATATCTCGCGGCTTTCACGTAAAAACCCTGAAATATAGTTCAGGGAGTTCCCCGACATACAAATGGAAAATAACCCCTTAGAATAAAGGTATGGCAATGGAAATTGCACGAAACTTTAGGAGGCAATCAAGGTGGAGCATGCTCCTTTGAGAAGGGTCGAACAGCTTGCTTTGAAGAAGCAAAAGGTGTTTCTTACAAGCAAGCTGAGGTATATATTGCGAGCGATGCTGGCCAGTATGTTTATCGGGTTCGGCGTAATCGTAGCATTCAAGACAGGCAGCTTCTTCTATGTCACGCATAGTCCGCTCACCTATCCGATGGCGGCGATCACGTTCGGAGCAGCGATTGTTCTGATAGTCTACGGCGGAGGAGACCTGTTTACCGGCAATACTTTTTACTATACCTTCACCGCGCTCCGTGGCAAAATGCGCTGGGCTAACGTGTTGAAGCTATGGTGCGCGAGCTACGCGGGTAATTTTCTAGGGGCAGTAGCTTTCGCACTGCTAATCTGGGCAACCGGATTGTTCAAGGATGCATCGGTTAACGGATTTTTGCTCAGCGTTGTTGAGAAGAAGCTTCACGCTCCGGTAATGGAATTGTTTTTCCGTGGACTGCTTTGCAACTGGCTCGTCTGCTTGGCATTTTTCGTTCCGATGTCGCTGCGGGGAGATGGTCCGAAGCTGTTCGCCATGATGCTGTTCGTGTTCTGTTTCTTCATCTCCGGCTATGAGCACAGCATAGCTAATCTTTGCACCTTCGCGATTGCGCTCGTCCTGCACCATCCGGGCACGATTTCGGTTGGAGGCATGATTCATAATCTGCTGCCGGTGACGCTCGGTAATTTATTTGGCGGTTCGATCCTTATGGGAGTTATGTATTATTTCGTAAATAAACCATTTGAAGAGGTGGAATAACAATGAAAAAAACAAAGGTTGTCGTTATTGGCGTAGGTGCGGTGGGGTCTACAACAGCATACACGCTGCTGCTTCGCAGCCGGATGGATGAACTTGTGCTTATAGATGCGAATGCGGGCAAAGCCGTCGGGGACGTGCTCGATATGAATCACGGGCTGCCGTTTCTGGGACAGACCAAGGTTTGGGCTGGCACCTACGAGGACTGCAAGGATGCGGATATCGTTATCATTACCGCCGGAGCGGCGCAGAAGCCCGGAGAGCCCCGATTAAATCTATTGAAGCGTAATGTTGCAATTTATGAAAGCATCGTCTCGGAAGTGTTGAAATACAATGAAGACGGCATTCTGCTGATTGCGACGAATCCGGTAGATATTATGAGCTATTTTTGCTGGCAAAAGTCGGGTTGGCCGGCCCGTCGCGTCATCGGCTCCGGCACGCTGCTAGACAGCGCTCGTTTCCGTTACCTCATTGGCGAGCGGCTGCAGCTGGACCCGAGAAGCGTCCATGCTCATATTATCGGGGAGCATGGCGATTCCGAGCTGCCGGTATGGAGCCTGGCCAATGTGGCAGGTTCGCCACTAACGCTCAGCGAGGAAGAAAAATCGGATATATTCGCACATACGAGAGATGCGGCTTATGAAATCATTGAAGCGAAGGGCGCGACTTATTATGCGATTGCCCTTGCATTAGACCGGGTCGTAACGGCGATTCTGCGCAATGAGTCGGCTGTGCTCAATGTGTCTACGCTAGTCGAGCAGTACCACGGTTTATCCGGTGTGTATATGGGCGTTCCTTGTGTCGTCGACCGACAAGGGGTGAGAGAAGTGCTGGATATTCCGATTACGGAGGAAGAAAGGGCCTTGCTGCATCGCTCGGCGAGCAAGCTGCAGGAGCTTATTGAAACGATCTCGGTATAAGAAGAGAAATAGAAAAGGCATATCGATTATGCTGTATTGTGAATTAGACCGCATACTAGCGGTCGTGCAGGCGGATAGTGAGGACCGATCATAGCAAAGGAGCTGATCGTCATGGCAATCAGATGGCTAAGCGAAAACAAATATGCAGCCGGATTTCTGCTTTTGCTGCGCGTATACTTGGGCTGGCAATGGTTGAGCGCGGGATGGCATAAGCTGGGAGGCTTCGATGCCAGCGGATTTTTGAAGGGAGCTATCGGCAGCCCGGTGGTGGATAGAGGAACGAATGAGTTAGTATATCCGACGTTTACCGCGTTTCTTGAGCATTTTGCGCTGCCGAATGCAAAAGTAATTAATGTAATCATCCCGTTTGGCGAAATTTTGGTGGGAATAGGGCTCATCCTTGGTGCGCTTACGACAACCGCCGCTTTCTTTGGTCTATTGATGAACTTCATGTTTATGTTTGCAGGCACCGTATCGACCAACCCATGGCTCATGCTGATCGGAATGCTCATATTCGCGGCTGGGGCGAACGCGGGGAAATTCGGCTGTGATTTCCTTGTACTGCCTTATCTGCGCAAGCTTCTTCTGAGATTCAGAGGCGATAACGGCAGCGGCCAAATAAGCAATAAGTCGTTACCGCGCTAAAGCTGATGAGTGAAATGAGCTGCATATCAATCGAGGTTCATAACGATAGAAACAGATATATAAGGATTGAATTCGTAATAGGTTGAAGCCGTGGGTGAACGATGTTCATTCAACGGCTTTTTTTGTTTCAGCGATTTCCGAGCAGCCTTTATTGACAGCTGGCCTTTCGTTTGTTATTTTAAATTAATATATTCATACTGGTTTAGTTGGTATTGAAGGAGCGGGGGTGTTTCAAATCAATATTGAAAATATCGAGGCGTTCGTCTACGTCATACATTGCGGAAGTTTTAATAAAGCGGCTGACGCGCTTTATTTGTCCCAGCCTTCTGTAACGGCACGGATTAAGTCGCTTGAGCAGGAGCTCGACTGCAAGCTGTTCGACCGGCAGGGGAAGCAGGTCCAAATTACAGAGGATGGCAAACGGTTTTTGCCGTATGCGCAGCAGCTGCTGCTCATTTACCAGAAGGGTAAGCTGCATATCAATCAGAAGAAGTCGCTTCCGAATGAAATCCGAATCGGCTGTACCGTATCGGTCTCCAATTATATCATTCCCGACCTGCTGCCCCGGTTAAAGCAGAAGTTTCCGAATACTCATTATAAGTTCGTCACAAGCACTACGGATGAGATTATGAATAAGGTGCTTAGCCAGGAAGTCGATATTGGCTTTGTCCGCAATGTGAATCATCCCAGTCTGCAATCGGTCAAGTTTTATGAAGACCCGATCCGGCTTTATGTATATGACGGGCATCCTTTTTTAACGTTGGAGAACCTGACGATCGAAGCGATCGCTGAGCAGCCGCTCGTATTTTTTGAATGCGGCTCCTTGGATTGGCTTCGTATTCATCGTATTTTCGAGCATCTGGATATACCGCCCAATATTCAAATCCAAACGGATAATTCCGAAATGGCTAAGAAGCTCGTTATTCAGAAGGCGGGTATCGGTTTTCTTCCGGGCTTGTGCGCCCAGCAGGAAATGCATGCCGGCAAGCTTTATCCGATTCTCGTGCCCGAGACAGAAGGCATTTCCTTGCAAACCAATCTCATCTCGCATCATGGCGAGCATCTTGAATTGCTTGATGCGATTACGGATATTGGCAAGCAATTAGCTGATGCGAAGCTGAGCTTATCGGCAATTTGAAAGCTGCAATAGAAAAGCTCTATTATCCGATGAGCGGCTGCCATGATACATTTATTTTGTCAGTAAAGCCGATTGGAATAGTGTGATTATGCATGTTCGTCCGCTGCTCTTTCTGAAGCAGCGGACTTTTTTATTGTTTAAGCGAAAAATAATAGGCGGAAGCGGCTGCTGAACAATATGCGCGCCTAATCGGCATCGATCTTTATTTTGACTGTGATATCGGCTGCGTTCTAAGGCATCGGTGAAGGGGAGCCGTGCGTTAAGTCGGTTTAGTCGAACTAATTCAAGCTGTCGCTTGAAATGAGGTCGATTAGTTTGATTTTGTGCAGCTAAATGACGCTTTTTGAGGGGAAGGTTCGAAAAGGCGAGATTAAGCATCCAAAATCGAACTAATGAGCAGACTGCGGCGTGAACTCAGCATTTAAGCAGCTAAAATCTTCCTAGTGGTTGGAGTTAAGCACCCAGTCAAAGGCATGGATGAGAAGGGGGAGTCGTGCGTTAAGTCGGTTTAGTCGAACTAATTCAAGCTGTCGCTTGAAATGAGGTCGATTAGTTTGATTTTGTGCAGCTAAATGACGCTTTTTGAGGGGGAGGTTCGAAAAGGCGAGAATAAGCATCCAAAATCGAACTAATGAGCAGACTGCGGCGTGAACTCAGCAATTAAGCAGCTAAAATCTTCCTAGTGGTTGGAGTTATGCACCCAGTCAAAGGCATGGATGAGAAGGGGGAGTCGTGCGTTAAGTCGGTTTAGTCGAACTAATTCAAGCTGTCGCTTGAAATGAGGCCAATTAGTTTGATTTTGTGCAGCTAAATGACGCTTTTTGAGGGGAAGGTTCGAAAAGGCGAGAATAAGCATCCAAAATCGAACTAATGAGCAGACTGCGGCGTGAACTCAGCAATTAAGCAGCTAAAATCTTCCTAGTGGTTGGAGTTATGCACCCAGTCAAAGGCATGGATGAGAAGGGGGAGTCGTGCGTTAAGTCGGTTCAGTCGAACTAATTCAAGCTGTCGCTTGAAATGAGGTCGATTAGTTTGATTTTGTGCAGCTAAATGACGCTTTTTGAGGGGAACGTTCGAAAAGGCGAGATTAAGCATCCAAAATCGAACTAATGAGCAGACTGTGGCGTGAACTCAGCATTTAAGCAGCATAAATCGAACTAATGGTTGGAGTGAAGCACCCAGTAAAAGGCATGGATGAGAAGGGAGCCAGGCGTTTAAGTCGGCTAGGTCGTTTTTGTGCTCGCGGACAATCGTTCAATCGGACAATTCAATTGACTTATAGAAGATCTCTATATGATATTGACGAAGGTTATCGTCAGGTGGTAAAGTGAATCCATTGCTAATCCTTACTTAACAGGTAGGAATTATAAGAATTTAAACACTTAATTATTTGGGGGAAATCAAAATGAAAAAATTATTCATTACATCCATCGCACTAATCCTTACTCTCACGCTTGCAGGCTGCGGCAGCAGCAAGAACAATGCCGGCGCTAATACGGAAGCGGCAAGCGGTGAAGCCTCTAATGCAGTAAAGAAGATCGTCGTAGGGACAGGGACGCAATTTCCTAACGTTTGCTTTATTGACGAGAACGGTAAGCTGACCGGCTTCGATGTAGAGCTTGTAAGAGAAATCGATAAACGACTTGCCGATTACGAGTTTGATATCCAAACGCTTGAATTTACGAACCTGCTTCTAAGCTTGGAAACGAAAAAAATCGATCTGGTCGCTCATGAGATGGAGAAGAACCCGGAACGCGAACAGAAATACTTGTTCAACACGGAGCCGTATGCGCACTGGAGAAACAAAATTATCGTAGCGAAGGACAATGATTCGATTCAATCGTTGGATGATCTGAAAGGCAAAAAAGTGCTGACGACAGCAACGAGCGCACAATCGACGATTCTTGAAAATTACAACAAAGAAAACGGCAACGCGATTGAAATCGTGTACCAAAACGGCGGCGCAAACGATTCTGTAGCGCAAGTAACATCCGGGCGCGTAGACGCATTCCTGGCAGCAGACTTCACGCTTTCGCTTATCGATCCGAAGAAAGAGCTTAAATCGGTAGGTCCGGCACTTAGCGAAGCGGACATCTTGTTCATGTTCCGTAAGGATGATCCTGAAGAGAAGAAGCTTTCCGATGCAGTCGATGGAGCGATTAAAGAGCTTAAAGCAGACGGTACGCTTGCTAAACTAAGCTCACAATGGCTGGGCAATGACTTTACTTCCGAAGAAAAATAATCGCGGTGAAAGGTGAGATGGCTAAGGTGGGAGAACCATTTGATATCAGTTATGTGTTCGAGTATCTAGTAAAGCTGCTGCCTACCTTGAAAATCACTCTTCTCATTGTGGTGAGTTCGATCGTAATCGGGCTGGGCGTCGGGTTTATCGTCGCCCTTCCCCAGCTTTATAAGATTCCGGTTCTAAGAAGGTTTTCGCAGGTTTACCTTTCTTTTTTTAGAGGCACTCCAGTTTTAATTCAGCTTTTTTTGTTCTATTACGGTCTTCCCGAGATATTGAAGCTTGTTAACGTGGATGTTGCTAAAGTGCCGGCTTTGTATTTTGTAATCCTTACTTATGCCTTGCACAGCGGAGCATATATGGCGGAAATGATCCGCGCTGCTGTCGGCGCAGTGGATCGCGGACAGGTCGAGGCTGCTTATGCGGTAGGCATGACGGGATTTCAAGCCTTCACGAGAATCGTGCTTCCGCAAGCGATGGCCATTTCGGTCCCGGTATTCGCCAACCTGGTTATCGCTAATTTGAAGGATACGTCGCTCGCCTTTTCGTTAGGCATTATGGAATTGACGGGCAAGTCGCAGACGCTAGCTGTCATGTCCAGACATTTTGTTGAAACGTATATTTCACTGGCTATTATCTACTTTATGATTAGCTTCGGACTAGAGAAGCTGTTTCATCTTATCGAACGCAAGCTATTGAAGCACGAGAGCCGCATAGTATCAGAAGAGAAAGAGACTCGCGTGAAAAAAGCTAAGACAAGGCGGTTCGCAGTAGGGCTGGGCTTTATTAGAGGGGGAAGGGAAAATGAAGCTTGATTTTGCATTCATATGGACGGCGTTTCTTCAGCTGCTAACCGCAGTCCCGACGGCTTTGGCGATAACGGCCGTTTCCGTTTTCTGCGGACTCCTGATCGGAACGGCCGTTGCTGTCATAAGGCTGTATAAGGTTCCTGTCCTGCACCCTATCGCTGCATCGTATGTCACCTTTATTCGCGGAACTCCCATGTTAACGCATTTATTGCTCATTTATTTCGGATTGCCGATTTTGGTTGACGCTATTGCTGAAGCATTCGGATTATCGTTCCGATCGGTCTCCATTCCAATGATCGGTTTCGCATATGTATCCTTTTCCATTACGGCGGGCGCTTATATGTCGGAGGTAGTGAGATCAGGCTTGCTGGCCGTCAACCGCGGACAAATCGAAGCGGCCTATGCTATCGGAATGACAACTTCGCAGGCGATGAGAAGAATCGTGCTGCCTCAAGCATTTGCGGCAAGCCTGCCTAACTTATCGAACAGTGTTATCGGCATGCTGCACGGGTCGACGCTGGCCTTTACGGTGTCGGTCGTGGAAATTAACGCGAAGGCGCAAATCGTTGCGACAACGAACTGGAAGTTTTTCGAGGCTTACCTCGCAGCTGCTATTATTTTCTGGGCAATAACCTTTATGATCGAGCGGCTGACCGCGTTAGCCGAGAAGCGCTTTAACCTTTACAACCGAGGCGGTGTTTCATGATTAAGCTGACACAGATTAGAAAGAGTTTTGGGCGCAATGAGGTGCTGAAAGGAATAGACCTTACTGTTGAGAAGGGCGAGGTAGTAGCCATACTCGGGCCAAGCGGCTCGGGCAAAACGACGCTGCTGCGCTGCATCAACTATTTGGAAAAACCGAATGACGGTCAAATCTCTATCGGCGATTTCAACGTGAATTGCAAGCGTCCCGATAAAAAAGACATTCATACACTTCGCGGGAAAACAGCGATGGTGTTCCAGCAATATAATTTATTCCGGCACAAGACAGCGCTTGAGAATGTGATGGAGGGCCTCATTGTCGTCAAGAAACTGCCGAAGGATGAGGCTCGCCAAAAAAGCGTCGAGCTGCTGGAGAAGGTTGGGCTCGGAAGCAAGCTTGATGCGTATCCAAGCGAGCTTTCTGGCGGGCAGCAGCAGCGCGTCGGCATCGCCCGCGCCCTTGCGCTTAATCCGGAGGTCATTCTGTTTGATGAACCAACATCGGCGCTCGATCCGGAGCTCGTTGGCGAGGTGCTCGGCGTTATCCGCAAAATCGCAAAGGAAGGCATTACGATGATTATCGTAACGCATGAAATGAGCTTCGCTCAGGATGTTGCCAGCCACGTTGTGTTTATGGATGGGGGCGTCATTGTTGAAGAAGGCAAGCCGAGCGAAATTTTTAATGATCCAAAAGAAGAAAGAACGAAGCAATTTTTGAAGCGGATCACACCTGAAGGTGTCTATTCCATCTAACCGATAGAGGAGTGAAACCATATGTCACTTAAAATTGGCATTCTGGATCAAAGTATTATTTTTCCCGGGCAGACAGCTGCGGAAGCGCTAGGCAATACAGTCAAGCTGGCACAGCTGGCGGAAACGCTGGGGTTCGAGCGCTTCTGGGTATCGGAGCATCATGATTCGCCAGGCATGGCGGGATCCTCGCCAGAGGTGCTAATCGCTTATTTGCTGGCTCAAACGAAATCGATACGGATTGGTTCAGGCGGCGTCATGCTTCAGCACTACAGCCCTTATAAAGTAGCGGAAAATTTCAACGTGCTTGCTTCATTGGCGCCGGGAAGGGTTGAGCTGGGCATAGGCCGCGCGCCGGGCGGTCTGCCGCGGTCCACGAAAGCTTTGCAGAAGGGCGTAGCGGAAGCCGCTACCTTGGATGAGAAGCTAACGGAGCTTGAGCAGCTGCTCCATGCGCCGGCAGGCATAGAGCATCCGCTTGCGGGCCTCGAAGCGAGCCCGCTGCCGAAGCAGCCTGCCGACATTTATTTGCTCGGCACCAGCGTTACGAGTGCGGAGCTCGCTGCGGAGAAAGGTTATCCGTATGCTTTCGCCCTATTCATTAACAACGATCCGGATACGGCTCGCAAAGCACTCGATACGTACCGGAATAATTTTAATCGCTCGCTTGGCGGAGAGCCGAAGACGATACTCGCTCTGTCCGTTATTGCTTCGGATTCAGAGGAGGAAGCGAATGCGTTAGCGGGACATTTCAAGAATGTGAGAGTAACGCTTGCAAGCGGCAAGACGGTCAATGTCGGATCGCTTGAGCAAGCTGAGGAATTCGCCAGACAAGCGGGCGAGACCTACACGGCTGAAGAAAGAGAGGCGGATATTACGAGAGGCACGAAGGAAACGGTTCGCAAACGGCTGCTAGAAATACAAGAGCAATACGGTGTGGATGAGTTCGTATTTACGACGATCATACCTGATTTCGCCAAACGCATTCGTTCCTTTGAGCTTCTCAAGGAAGCCTTTGAAGGAGAATTAGTATGAGCGGGTTCCCGGTTGAAACGATTGAACAGCAACTAGTAGCGATCAGGCGTCAGCTGCATGAGAATCCGGAGCTGTCCCACGAGGAGTTCGAGACGACGGCTTCCATACGCGGTTGGCTGACGGAGGCTGGCATTCGGATTGTCGATTATGGACTCAAAACCGGCGTAATCGCTGAGGTTGGAGGTTTTAACGGCGGACCGGTCGTTGCGGTTCGTGCCGATATAGACGCCCTGCCGATCCAGGAGGAGACGGGGCTTCCGTTTGCTTCTAAAATTGCCGGCAGGATGCATGCTTGCGGCCATGATTTTCATACCGCTTCGATTCTCGGAACAGCCTTCCTTCTGAAGAAACGGGAGCAGGAGCTGCAAGGAACGGTGAGGTTTCTATTCCAACCCGCCGAAGAGAAGGCAAAGGGTGCGGGGCAGCTCATCGCAAGCGGAGCGCTGAAAGGCGTGAACGCGGTGTTCGGCATGCATAACAAGCCTGACCTGCCAGTCGGAACGATCGGCATCAAGAGCGGTCCGATCATGGCGGCAGCCGACGGCTTCGCCGTGGAGGTCGAAGGCCGCGGCAGTCATGCAGCAGTGCCTGAGGCCGGCAATGATCCGATTGTAACGTCGGCTCATATCATTACGGCGCTGCAATCGATCGTCAGCCGCAGCGTAAGCGCGCTTGACAGCGCAGTCGTCAGTGTGACAAGGCTGCACGCGGGAACGGCATGGAATATCATTCCGGAGAAGGCGGTATTCGACGGGACGCTGCGCACATTTGACGAGCATGTCCGCACCACGGTTCGCGAGCGCTTCGAACAGGTCGTGAACGGTGTAGCTTCGGCTTTCGCGACTAAGGCGCAAGTAAAATGGATTGAAGGGCCGCCGGCAGTCGTGAATGATCAGAAATGGGCCGATCAAGCCGCGTTAACGGCTGAGGCTCTCGGTTTGACTGTTGTTCAGCCGGCGCCTTCCCCGGCAGGGGAGGATTTCGCCTTCTATTTGAAGGAGACGGAAGGGCTGTTCGTATTTTTTGGAACGGACGGTCCGCAGGAATGGCATCACCCTGCATTCGATTTGGATGAGAAGGCTTTGCCAATCGCTGCTTTGTTCTTTGCTACGCTTGCGGCTGACGCTTTGAGCAAGCTGGCGGAGGAGAGCTTGCCGGGAGGACGACCACATTCCGAAATCATATGATGTCATCGTCGTCGGAGCCGGCTCGATGGGCATGAGCGCAGGTTATGAGCTGGCGGCACGCGGGGCAAAGACATTGCTCATTGATGCCTTCGATCCACCGCACAGCATGGGAAGCCATCATGGCGAGCCGCGGCTCATCCGGCATGCTTATCATGGCGGCGATACGTATGTGAAGCTGGCGCTGCGGGCGGATGAACGGTGGCTTCAATTAGAGAACGCAACCGGCCAGAAGCTGCTGGAGCGGTCAGGCGTTCTGAACATCGCGGACACGAGCTTCTATAATTATGAAGTCAGGCTTGATGATGCCGTGGCGAACGGCGTTCATGTCGAATTGCTGCGCGCGGCAGAGATCAACCGCCGATTTCCGGGTGTGCAGCTCCAAGATTCCTTTCAAGGTATGTTTGAGCCGAATGCAGGCTACTTATATAGCGAGAAATGCGTAGCTGCTTATAAGCAGCAGGCACTGGCTGCTGGTGCAGAGCTGCTCGTGAACAGCTTCGTTACCGGTATTCAAGCGAATCCTGTAAGCGTAACGGTGCATACGAAAGAGGCAAATTTTACGGCTCCGCAAATCATCATTACTGTCGGTGCCTGGTTCAAAATGCTTTCGGATCACGTATCGCTTCCGATTCGTGCGGTCCGCAAGGTGGTAGGGTGGTTTGAAACGGGCTCGCCGGCTTTCGATGCCGGCATCTTTCCCGGTTTTACATGGGGCGGAGCGGCAGGCGTATATTACGGCTTTCCGAGCATCGGAGGCGCAGGCATCAAAATAGGCCGTCATGATACGGGGGGAGAATGGTCTCCCGGCGACAAGATCGCACCGTTTGGCGCTTATCCGGAAGACGAGGAAGATCTTCGCCGCGCCCTCGATGCTTTTGTTCCCGGCGCTGCAGGCAGGCTGCTGCATAGCGCGGTATGCAAATACGAGCTCACGCCCGATGAGAACTTCATTATTGATGCCCATCCGGAGCATGCCAATGTGCTGCTCGCCGGTGGCTTCTCCGGTCACGGTTTTAAATTCGCAAGCGCCGTTGGTGAAATTTTGGCCGATAAAATCGAAAAGAAGGAGACGGGCTATGATCTGAGCTTATTCGAAATTAGCCGTTTCCCTAAGTCATAAGGACAATCCATTTTGCTATTCATAAGGGGGAGCTTATATGAGCCAGTCGACTGTCGATGTTCAAGCGTATTTACAAGCGTATGATCAAATTGAGCAGGAAATTAACGGATTATCGGATGAACAGCTGAAATGGAAGGCAGCTCCCGAGTCGTGGAGCGTGACAGAGGTGCTCGCCCATCTCGTTGATCACAGCATCGTCGTATCCTTCCGCATCCGTGAAATATTGTCCGGCTCTGAGGTAAGGCTGCCAGCCTTTAACCAAGATGCTTGGGTGTCCGGCCAGAAGGCAAATGAGGGCGATGCGAAGGATATTCTTATTGCCGCCCGGGCTTTGGTGCAGTATAACAGCCTGCTGTTTAACCGCCTGACGGAGGAAGAATGGAGTAAGACCGGCATTAATTTTAAAGGCCAGCCGGTTGCGATAACCGCTATTGTGACTGCCTTTGTCGCTCACGTTCAAGTTCATTTAGCACAAATTCGCCGGATTAAGCAGGGTGAAGCAGGCTCGCTTAACTCCAGCTGCACCATTTAGAGCAATTGATATCAATTTTGGGAGAGCGGGTGGAGGAGCATGTCAGGTAAAGCAGTAATCATCCGCAATGCCGAGCTTGCGGATCGCGATGCGACCCGGGAAGTGCTGATGGATGCTTATGGTCAATACGAGCAAGTGCTTCCGGAGCGGCTTTGGAATCAGTATAAAGAAAGCATCCTGGCATCCGTTGACGGCGCGGTCACAAAGGCACGGCTAGTCGCGGTGCTGAATGGCGAGGTAGTGGGAAGTGTCTTCCTGTTCGATTCTTCTGAAGCTGCGTATGGATTGCCTGATCTTCATATCCATTCGCCGATCATTCGTCTGCTTGCTGTATCGAAGAATGCACGCGGCTATGGCGTTGCGACGGAGCTCATACGCGCCAGCGCAAAGCTGGCAAGGGACTTAGGCGCAGAAACGCTGCATCTCCATACATCCGATATGATGGATTCAGCCGTTAGGCTGTATGAGCGGCTCGGCTTCGAGCGGGCATTCGATAAGGATCTTATGAACGGAGAGACGCTCGTGAAGAGCTATCGGCTTCAATTGAGGGAAGCGGCGCTATTGCAGGTGTGACGTTCTGAAACTAATAAAGTTATAACCATATGTTATTTGGGAGGTTGTTTGTAATGGCGAACCGCAAACAAATTAAGTTTGGCGCATTGATTCATGGTGTAGGAGGCAACGTGTCGGCTTGGCGGCATCCTGAGGTTCCCGCTGATGCGAGCGTAAACTTTCAATTTTATAAGCAGCAGGCACAGACGGCTGAAGCAGGTAAATTCGATCTCGTCTTTATCGCTGACGGGCTGTACATTAACGAGAAATCGATTCCGCATTTCTTAAATCGATTTGAGCCGCTTACGATTTTGTCCGCCTTGGCGGCTGTTACATCAAAAATCGGACTAGTCGGAACGTTGTCGAGCTCCTACAGCGAGCCGTTTACCGTTGCGAGACAGTTCGGATCGTTAGATCATATTAGCGGCGGCCGCGGAGGATGGAATGTGGTTACATCCCCGCTTGAGGGGTCGGCGAGCAATTTTAGCAAAACCGGTCACCCGACGCATGATGAGCGCTACAAAATCGCAGAAGAGTATTTGGAAGTGACGCGCGGATTATGGGATTCATGGGAGGACGATGCTTTTATAAGAGACAAAGAAACGGGCGTGTTTTTCGATCCGTCGAAGCTGCACCGTCTAGATCATAAAGGAGAATATTTCTCCGTTCAAGGCCCGCTTAATATCGCCCGTTCGAAGCAAGGTCATCCGGTTATTTTCCAGGCGGGCTCGTCCGAGAGCGGCAAGAAACTGGCGGGCAAGGCGGCAGATGCCGTCTTTACCGGTCACGAAAGCATTGAAGAAGCGAAAGCCTTCTATAAGGATGTTAAGGATCGGGCGGTAGCGGAAGGCCGTTCGGCAGATGATATCGTTATTCTTCCCGGCATCGGGCCGATTATTGGACGTACGGAAGAGGAGGCTGAGCGTAAATATCAAGAGCTGGCCGGGCTGGTTACGATAGAGAATGCCTTAAACTACTTGGGCCGTTTCTTCGAGCATCATGATTTCTCTCAATATCCGCTGGATGAACCGTTCCCGGAACTTGGCGATCTTGGGCATAACAGCTTCCGCAGCGGCACGGACAAAATCAAGAAAGCGGCGAAGGACAACCATTTGACGCTTCGCCAGGTTGCGCTCCAATCGGCTACGCCGCGCGGTCAGTTTGTCGGCACGCCGGAGAAGGTTGCGGATCTTATTCAACAATGGCATGAGGAAGGTGCGGCAGACGGCTTCATTATACATTCGTCCATTCCGAGCGGCCTGAACGATTTTGTTGATTTGGTCGTTCCTATTCTTCAGGAGCGCGGCATTTACCGTACAGAATATGAATCCGATACGCTCCGCGGCAACTTGGGTCTGCCGATTCCGGCTAATCGCTATACGAAAGAGAGAGTTAGCTCAAGCAGCTAATCGAACGGACACACTCCGGTAATGGATGTTCATAGAAAAAGGCCGGCCTGGTTAAACTAGTGTTGTACGTTCTACTATTGGAGGGTGCAGTACGATGAAAATAGAGCTTGGTCACTGTTTGCTCGAGCAGCGCTTGGCAGAAAGCGGCATGTCGAAGGAGCAGCTGGCGGCAGCGCTGCTCATTAGACCAGAGCGGATAGGCGATTATATCGATAACAAGCGAATCATGCCTCTCAAAGCAGCGATCGCCATAGCCGACACGATCGAATGT
Source organism: Paenibacillus sp. J2L1-98 (assembly GCF_056269405.1). Lineage (NCBI taxonomy): Bacteria > Bacillati > Bacillota > Bacilli > Caryophanales > Paenibacillaceae > Paenibacillus > Paenibacillus sp. J2L1-98. The sequence goes on from NZ_JBWDNW010000006.1 coordinate 247,028, forward strand.
AATGTGCGCGACCTCTATGAGCTGCGTTCACTCCCTTAAAAAAAGAAGGGGTCTCAGAAGCGGAACCGCTGCCGGGACCCCTTTCTTTCATTTAATAACGTCTCCGCGAAACGTATCTTGGCCGCTCTGCTGTAGGCGACTATTGTATAATAGAGTTTAACAGTATGAAAAAGCGGAGGGAGTAAATCGAATGAAGCTTACTGAAGAGCAAATCGAAGTGAGGCTGGCTGCAAGCGGCGGATGGAAACGGGAGGATGGCAAGTGGATCGTCAAGAAATACCGGTTCCGCACCTTTTTAAACGGCATCGACTTTGTAAATCTTGTAGCGCAGGCTTCCGAGCAGCTTAATCACCACCCCTTTATATCCATCGATTACAAAATGGTAACGCTCCGCATGACGACTTGGTATGACGGCGGACTCACGGAACTGGATTTCACGGCTGCGGCGGCGTTTGACCGCGCATATGCGCGTGAATGAGATGGTGAAGGGAAGAGCGGGCGAATGTTCTCGTAAAGATCTGCTAATAAACAAAACCTCCATTCCGGGCATTCGCGCGGGTTGGAGGTTTTGCTTGTCCATTCAAAGAAAAGCCTGAGCTTATTATTCTTGTTTGGATTTAGAGCTCTCGCCTTCTTGGCTTAACTCTTCGAGCGACTTCACTTTGCCATGCGGCTGCTGCGTATGCTTTCGCTGGTGCCAAGCATTTTCACGGCGGTTTTTGGACGATGTCATTGCGATTCCTCCTCCTTTCCTCCTGTAGGGTGGCATAATGCTGCCCAACTCATACGGAGGAGAAAACGGAATTTGAGGAGGAGAACGAAAGAGCGATTGATCGGCAGTTCCCGCTTTAAACGCCCGAGTAAGCTAAAAACCCGCCGTCAACGGGAATCGTCGTTCCCGTGACGAAGCCGGCGGTTGTCTCGTCGGCGAGCCAAAGCAATGCGCCTAACAAATCCTCCGGCTTGCCGAAGCGGCGCATCGGGGTGTGCGAAATGATTTTGCCCGAACGCTCGGTCAATGATCCGTCTTCATGCAATAGCAGCTTGCGGTTCTGCTCCGTTAGGAAAAAGCCGGGGGCGATCGCGTTAACGCGAATGCCGGCCTCAGCAAGGTGAACGGCCAGCCACTGCGTGAAGTTGACGATCGCCGCTTTGGCCGCGCTGTAGGCAGGAACCTTTGTCATCGGCGACGGAGCGCTCATGGAAGAAATATTAATGATGACTGCGCCTTGCTTGCCAAGCATTTGCTCCGCAAATATTTGAGTAGGAATAAGCGTGCCGACAAAGTTGAGATCCATGACGCTGCGGAACCCGTCAACGCTTAAGTTAAACAGCGTCGTCGTATTGTCGGCGTTCAGATGCTCGGGCTTAAAGGTTTCATTCGTCGTATTCGCACTCGGATGATTGCCGCCTGCGCCATTGATCAAAATATCGCAGCGGCCGAGCTGTTCGAGCACGGCTGCGCCGGCTGCTCTGGTGCTTTCCGTGCTTGTCACGTCGCAAGCAACGGCAATCGCTATTCCGCCGGCAGCTTTAATCTCCGCGGCTACAGCCGCACCCTTCTCCGCCGTGCGATTGAGTATCGCGACCTTAACGCCTTGGCGGGCCAGCTCAAGCGCCATTACGCGGCACAGCACACCGGCGCCGCCGGTTATGACGGCTACCTTGCCAACAAGCGATTCATGCTTCGGAAGCTGTGTCATCGCTGCGCCACCCGCTCTCTAGAGGGAGCCGCCGCAAGCTGATAAGCATCCCAAAGCCCCCATAAGTACATAATGCCGAGAGCGCGATCGTAAAGGCCGTACCCCGGTCTGCACTGCTCATCCCAAATATGGCGGCCGTGGTCGGGTCTTGCATAGCCCGTAAAGCCGATCTCATGATAAGCGCGTACGATTCCGGCGATATCGACTGTACCGTCCTGCGTCCGGTGGGAGGTCTCGATAAAGTCTCCGTTTTCGTAAACGCGAACGTTACGGATATGCGCGAACGGAATGCGATCCGCAAACTCATGGATCATTGCAACAATATCATTGCTCGGGTTCGCGCCAAGCGAGCCGCTGCAGAGCGTGATGCCGTTATACGGGCTGTCGTACAGCTTTAAAAACGTTCTGAAGTTTTCCTGACTGTTCATGATGCGCGGTAAACCGAACACTGACCACGGCGGATCATCCGGATGAATGGCCATTCGGATGCCGCAGCGGGCAGCTACAGGAATAATTTCATTTAGAAAATAACGAAGATTTTCCCACAAATGCTCTTCCGTTACGCCCTGATAAGCCTCAAACAGCCTTGTCAAATGCTGAAGCCGCTCCGGCTCCCAGCCGGGCATCGTGAGCGCCGAGTTTGCATTAATCTCCTTGACCAATTGGAACGGGTCGGCATTTGCAATCCGGCTATTGTCATAAAATAACGCCGTTGCGCCGTTGCCCATCGGCTTGTGCAGATCGGTGCGCAGCCAGTCGAAGATCGGCATGAAGTTGTAGCAGATCACTTTGACTCCGGCGCTGGCCAGCTTCTCGATCGTCCTCTTATAATTTTCGATGTACACATCGCGAGAGGGCAGGCCAAGCTTAATATCCTCATGTACGTTAACGCTTTCAACGACATCGATATGCAGGCCGGCTTGCTCCGCTTGCCGCTTTACCTCCAAAATCCGTTCCAGCGGCCATTCCTCTCCAGCCGCCACGTCATGCAGCGACCAGACGATGCCGTCCGTGCCTGGAATTTGCTTAATATAGCTAAGGGGAACGGTATCGTTTCCCTCGCCGAACCATCTGAATGTCATTTGCATATGAATCGTTCCTCCCGTTATTATTTGTAATAATTGGGGTACTTTACCCTCAGCTGCGCTTGGTCGGCTATATTCAGTGAAAGATGCTCGGTCATCAGCCGATCGGCGGCTGCGCCATCCTGCGCCTTTACCGCATCGGCCATTAAGCGGTGCTGCTCATAAAGATGCTCCCAGTTGTGATCGTCCACGAGACTCAGCATGCGGCTTCGGTTCAAGTGGGCGTTCATTTGCTTCATGATCGACCAGGTATTGCTCTTGCTGCAGCCGTCGAACAAAATGCGGTGGAAAGCCTCATCAAGCTCGAACATGCTTTTGTCATCCTTCATGCGGACGCACTCTCGCTGCTGCTCAAGGTTCATCTCTAGCTGCAAGAGCGCTTGCTCCGGAAAATGCGCACAAGCGAGCAGAATGACAGCTCTCTCCAGCTGTTCCCGCATAAAACGGGCTTCTTCAACGAGTGCGGTATCGATTAAAGAAACGAACGTGCCGCGCTGCGGAAGCACCTGAACCAGTCCTTCCTGAGCAAGCCGCAGGAAGCTTTCTCTTACGGGCGTACGGCTGACCTTGAATAAAAGAGCGGTTTCATTTTCCGATAGAGGTGTTCCAGGCGGCAGTTCAAGCTTCAATATTTGTTCTCTTAGCTGCATATAGACTGCATCCCTGGTGGAAACGGGCTGCGGGCGTAGATTGAAATCATTGAAATCCATGCGCTCATTCCTTTCGGCTTCTTACTGCCATACTACCATACAAGTTCATTTGTGTGAAGATGGAGAAAGCCCTTCAATGATCCTTAAAGTTTTGAAAGGATAGGCTATTGATTTTAATATTGTAGGGCAGACTGGTTGTGACCGCGATGAAAGTGATGATGTACAAGTCGATATTTGCTTTACTATTGGTTATCGATGTTTAGAATTAGTTATATCGGAAAGACATGAGTTTGAGTAATCTTAATAGTATCGGATCGCGATAAGGAGGACAGTTCTATGAAGCGATTTCGCAGCCTGTGGATGCTTACGGGAATCTGGACTCTATTGGTTTCCGTTTTGGCGTCGGGTTGTACAGGCATCTCACATTCCGGGTATAACCGGAGGGAGTCGCCGCAGCCGTTTCAAGGCAAAACCATTACACTGGTAACGGCTAATCATCCTTGGGCGGATGCGATCAAGCCGCTCCTGCCCGAATTTGAAGCCGAAACGGGCGTAAACGTGATCATTCAAGGTTTTTTCGAGGACCAGTTGACCCAGAAGCTCACTTTGCAGCTGACAACCGGATCGGAAACGCCGGATGTATTTATGTATCGTCCCCTTCAGGAAGGGAAACTTTTTTATAAAAACGGTTGGCTGGAGCCGCTCGATAACTATGTTCAAAAGGAAGCCAATTACGATTACAACGATTTTTCAGGTGAAGCAATCCGTTCTGCAACCGTTGATGGAAAGCTTGCCGGTATTCCGGTCATTATGGAGCAGGGAATCTTGTACTACCGGAAAGATCTTTTGCAGAAGGCTGGAATTCCGGTGCCGGCTACGATTGACGAACTTGTATCCGCAGCCAGGAAATTGCATGATCCGGAGAATGGGGTTTACGGCTTTATCGCAAGGGGCGGGCGTTCCCCACTGGTCACGCAGGTTTCGTCCTTTCTATATTCCGAAGGCGGTGATTTCACCAAAGGGCAGAAAGCGACCATCAATACGCCGGAAGCGATGAGAGCGTTCACCATTTACGGAAGCCTGCTGAGAGATTACGGGCCTCCGGGAGCGATTAACATGTCTTGGCCGCAAGCGAGCGCTCTTTTTGCCGAGGGCAAGGCCGCCTTTTATACAGATGCGAATTCGATTTATAGAAGCGCAAGCGATCCGGCTCGTTCAACGGTCTCCGAGCAAATCGGATATGCTTCTTTTCCAGCCGGCAGAAGCGGATCGCGAACTTACAATATCACATCCTGGGGACTGGCCATGAATCCGAGAGCCGCCGATAAAGCAGCGGCGTGGGCATTTATCCGCTGGGCGACAAGTAAAGAGATTGTGCTCCAAACGCAGCGCAAAGGCAACCCGGGTGCGCGTCATTCGGTTTGGAACATGTCCGAGGGTACGGCGGGGTTCCCGAAGGAGATGGTTGAGGTAATCAAAAAATACGGCGTTGGCGGTGTAGACCATGACCGTCCTACAGTTATCAATGTAGCGGAGGCCCGGGAAACGGTCGGAGAAATCGTTCAACGCGTAATGATGGGTGATCCCAATCTTCAGCAGGCGGCGGACAGAGCGAACGCCGCACTGCAAGCGATATTGGATAAAGAAGCAGAATGAGAAGGTGATCGTCATACGTTACAGGCTATCGATATTCGGCAAGATTATTATGACGATCATTCTGCTGCTTATCCCCGTCCTGTTCTTGTACAGCTACTCCAACCGGATTGCGGGCAGTGTAATAGAGGAGCAGCTCCGCTCATCCAATTTGAATGAATTGTCATTTTTTTTGAACCGGATGGATTCGAACATTGAGAACTTGTCTTTATTTCCCGTTATTTTAAGCTACGACCCGCATATTCGGGATTTTATCGGGGGAACCGGCGAGGCGGCAGGCAACCTGTTGAAGGCGCAATCCCGCTTAACGGAGAAATTGAGCCTACAGAGCGTATCCAGCAGCTGGACCAATGATTTGACAATTGCAATCCCTGCGAGCAAGAAGGTGCTGTCCTCTAATATTTATATTAACGGTATTGGGGAGTGGAAGTGGGATGGCCCCATCCGGAAGGAATGGTTATACGAAGAGGATCATTCCCGTGGATTTCCGGTTGGTACTTTTATCCGGGAGACTAGCGAACCCGCCAATGCGGCAGCGGTCTTGCAAGCCGATGCGGTATTCCAGGTCCGTTTCCCGGTGGAGACCATTACCGACCTGCTCGACATTTACCGGAAGGACAAGCACAGCGATCCATTCCTGTATCATCCGGATTACCGGCCGATTAGGAACAGCACGCCTGACATGCTGATCGAAGAACCGATTATACAAAATGTGCTGAATAAGTCCTTGGCGGATGCAGGTCAGGAAACGGTTGTAATCGACAATCAATCGTTTTTGGTCAGTTATGTGAAATCACGGCAACTAGGCTGGTATTTGGTCGATTATGTTCCTGTCCAAAGGATATTGTCTCCCATTACATCGGCGCGCAACTGGTTCTACGGTTCAATCGCCTTTCTGCTTATGATCGGTTTATTCGCTTCATTCCTGCTTTACCGTAACGTCCAGATTCCGATCCAAAACATGATCCGAGGCGTGAAGCGTATGAGCAGAGGGGATTTATCCTCGCGTATTGATTATAAAGCAAAGAACGAGTTTGATGATTTAATCCGGCATTACAATGAAATGGCCGGCCGGATTCAAGTCTTGATCGAGGATGTTTATACGGAGAAGCTGCGGTCGCGCGAGGCAACGCTAAAGCAGCTGCAGTCGCAGATAAACCCGCATTTTCTGTATAATTCGCTGTTCTTTGTCATCAATTCCGCTATGTTGGAGGATCGCGATGCGGTAATCGCAATGGCCGAAAATTTGGCCGAGTATTATCGTTACAGTGCCAGGGTTGAGAACCAGCAGGTTACCCTTCGGGATGAACTCGATTTGGTACGTCACTACCTGAATATTCATCATTTGAGGATGCAGCGTCTTACGTTCACGATAACCGTTCCGGAAGAGATGATGGATGAGCCCGTTCCGCGCCTCCTTCTTCAGCCATTAGTGGAGAATGCCATCGTTCACGGTATTGAGCATCGGGTGGAGGGCGGCGCCATTACCATCACGGGCGAGCAGAATGACAGGTGGAACCGGATCATCATAGCCGATAATGGTTCGGGGCTTACTGAGGCCGGGCTCCGCCAGCTGGCGATTCAACTTAATGAACCGATGACCGATGAGCTCGGATGCGGGACGTGGAACGTGCACCGGCGTTTACAATATCAATTTGGAGAGGGCTCGGGATTAACGTTCAGGCATGCGCCAGGCGGAGGGCTGGCGGCCGTTCTGACATGGAACCGGACAAGCGGCTCTGCGAAACCGAGGCTGGAGGAGGGAGACGATGACTCAACTATTGATCGTGGATGACGAGGCTCATGTGGTTGATCGTTTCTCCACCACGATTGACTGGAAGGCCGTTGGCGTTGAGCAGGTTTTCAAGGCATATTCCGGTCTCGAAGCGCTCACGCTCCTCAGGCAATTTTCCATCGATATCGTCATCACCGATATTAAAATGCCAGGCATGACGGGCTTGCAATTGATCGCGGAGGTCCGTCGGCTCTGGCCCAAAACAAAGTGCATATTATTGTCCGGGTACTCGGATTTCAATTACGCCAAAGAGGCCATTCTGTACCAGACCGAGGATTACCTGCTGAAGCCGGTAAAGGAAGAGGATTTGCTGACCGCAGTCAAGCGGGTTCTGGCCAAGCTGGAATTGGAATGGGAGGAAGTCATATCCAATCAGAAGCTGACCTATACGTTTAAGGAAAATCTTCCTTTGTTGAGGGCGAATTTGCTCCTTGAGCTGCTTCAGGGCCGAAGATGGGAGACATCCGCTCTTCAGAACAAAATGAAGATGCTGGAGCTTTCCGATTTCGAATGGCAATCCTGTTCGCTGATGGTGGTACGATTGGATGAGCTTTTTCTCCAGTATGATCTGCAAGATCTATCCTGGAAGGAATATGCAATCAGCAATATGGTCGAAGAGTTGTTTGGCGGGCGATATGCGATCTGGTATGCCAAGGATGCTCTTGATTATCTTGTTTTTGCGATGACAACAAAACAGGAGGCGGCCGAGGAGAACGACACGGTCTGGTTCGAGCGTATGGCGGCTGCACTGCAAACGGCGGTTGGTACGTATTTGAAGGGCAGAATCTCCGTCATGGTCTGTCATGACGGGCGGTTTCCGGGTGATCTTGCAGCGCTTTACAGCCGTTCAATTGGAGCATTCCGTAAACGGATCGGAAATGAACGGGAGCTATTTATGCGGCTGGAGGACGATCTTTCGGAGAAGGGGATCGAGTCGCTGAAAAGCCTCTACGAACCGCCTGCGCTCATCCATTTGCTGGAGGCGGCGAGGTGGGATGACATCACAGAGAAACTCCGGCTGATCTTTGACGACATGGAGGATATCCAATCCGGTTCGCAGGAGCATCTCCTTGAGATCTATTTCACACTCGCTTCCGCCTATTCGTATATTGCGCACAAAAACGGAAGGCAATTATCGGAATTGCTCGGAGATGAGTACGAGAAAATGACGGAAGGCCTCCCTTTTCGTTCCGTGAACCAGCTCCGCGAATGGTCGCTTCGGACGCTGCACAGAATCCGCGAGGACATGGACCGAGAGACGAAGGATTCAAGGACAACCTTGATCCGGGAAATCCAAGCTTTTATTGAACAAAACGTCCAGCAGGATGTTTCCTTGCAAGCGGTCGCCGATCATGTGCATCTTCATCCGGTGTATGTTTCGAAGGTGTATAAGCTGGAAACTGCTGAAAATTTAAGTGACTATGTGCAGCTTGTGCGCATGAACAAGGCGGAATATCTTCTCAAGCACAGCGCGGACAAAATTTATGAAATCGCTGCAAGCCTAGGCTATCAGCGTCCGCATTCCTTTAACCATGCTTTCAAAAAAAAATTCGGCATGACCCCTCAAGAATACAGAGACCGATTCTCTTAAGACCATTTTGCATAGCGGTATGGGGCTGTAACAGCCGATACCTGCAATTTATTCATACTATTTAGGGAGGTTTACTTATGTTATTATTAATCGTTTTAGCGGCCATTGTGGTACTGCTGCTTTTGATTACGGTTGCGAAGATGAATCCTTTTGTCGCCCTCATCGTGACGGCGATCGGCACCGGTATTGCGGCCGGTATGCCGTTATTCACTACCGAGGATCATCCGGGCATTATCGATTCGATTAAAACGGGCATGGGCAATACGCTGGGCTTCCTGGCCATCGTGCTTGCGCTTGGCACCATGCTGGGTAAAATGATGGCGGAATCCGGAGGCGCGGAGCGCATAGCCCGGACTCTAATCCGCCTGTTCGGCGAAAAAAATGTCCATTGGGCCATGATGTGCGTCGCTTTCCTCGTCGGCATTCCGGTGTTTTTCCAAGTCGGCTTCGTTCTGCTCATTCCGCTTGTATTTACGATAGCCAAACAAACTGGCGTATCGCTTGTTAAAATCGGCGTGCCGCTTGTCGCCGGCTTGTCGGTCGTACATGGACTTGTTCCTCCTCATCCGGCTGCAATGGCGGCAGTAAACATTTTTAACGCGGATGTTGGAACAACGATTTTATATTCCCTTATTGTAGGGCTTCCTACCGCGATTATTGCAGGACCGTTGTACGGAAATTGGATCGGCAGCCGGATTCACAAGTCCGTTCCTAAGGAAATGGGCGAACAGCTGACGGATACGGGGGAAACCAAAAGTCTGCCTGGCTTCTTCAACACGTTGATTACCATTCTAGTGCCTGTTTTTCTCATGCTTATCTCCACAATCGCGGAGTTGGTGCTGGTTAAAGACACAATCCTGTTCCAGACATTCAAATTTATCGGCGACCCTATCGTCGCGCTGCTTATCGCTACTATCTATTCCTTCTTCAGTCTCGGATTCTTCCGCGGCATGAGCCGTGAATCGATTCTCAAATTTACGAACGATTGCCTGGCGCCTACGGCTACGATCCTGCTCGTTATCGGTGCCGGCGGCGCATTTAACCGGGTGCTGCTCGATTCGGGCATCGGCGATTATATCGCGGAGATTGCCACTGCTTCACATATATCGCCGATCCTTCTCGGTTGGGGAATCGCGGCTATGATCCGTGTCGCGACTGGCTCGGCCACCGTCTCGATGATGACGGCAGCAGGTATTGTCGCTCCAATCGCGGCCGTTGTGCCGGGTGTAAATGTCGAGCTGCTTGTTCTGGCTACCGGCGCCGGTTCGCTCATTTTGTCCCATGTGAACGACTCCGGGTTCTGGCTCATTAAGGAATACTTCGGGATGACTGTCAAGGAGACGCTTATGACATGGACGGCCTTGGAGACGATCATTTCTGTCGCCGCGCTCGTGTTTATCCTTGTGTTGAACATGTTTGTTTAATTGAAGGAATCATTTCGGACGAACTGTAGGGGCTGTCTCTCAGGTCTTTGGACCTTTTGAGACAGCCCCGTTTTTTGTTCGATTTCACAAAACTAAATCGCGCTCGTGGTGAGAATACGGCGGATTAGCTCTATTTTGCAAACGTAATCGGTCATTTTTAGAAGCTGCTTTCCAATTACCGCTGTTTAATTAGGCAAAATCAAACTAAAGCGCAGTTTTCGGATAACGATCTGCAAATAGTTTCATAAAATCGAATTAAACTGCCGGGCGATGAACGATGCTTAGTCCTGGTAGTTAAAAGAGCCCCTGCAGCCATTGGCTTCTGAGCCCCCTTTAACGGTGTAAAGAAACGATTTATGTTCAAACGGTTAATCTGGTTTTTCCTCAAGTTCTCGTTTTCTCCCGCTCGAGCAGCGTCTGCAAATAGGTGGATATAACCCTTGCAAGCTGATCGGATACTTCGACAAGGCTCATATGCGCGACATCCTCAAAGGTCGTTTCCATTATATGAGGATATTTGTATGTCGTTTCAGGCTGGTCCCGGCCCGTTACCGAGAAGGTGTCATCCGGCTTAATGACGGCATCCTCCGCGCCTGCTACAAGCAATACGGGAAATTTCGCTTCGGCCAGCACATGGCTGCGGTCAGGGCGCATCATCATCCCTTCCAATGCAGCAATTGCAGCATTCGCTTCCATCTGCTGACCGACTCCGATCAGCTCATGTACCTCATCGCGCATTTCCCCAAGCTTCCCGTCCGGAAACAATTCCGGAATGATGCTGTAAAGATACTTCGTTATCCCTTTTTCACGAATGTATGCTATATCCGCTAACCGTTTTTCGATGGCTTCCGCCGTATCCGCGAGCGCCGTGGAATGGATGAGGCCGAAGCCGGCGAGCTTATCCGGGTATTTCTCCGCGAAGGCAGCCGTTACATAACCGCCCAAGGAATGGCCGAACATGACGACCTTCCTGGTCCCGAGTGCATCCAAGAGTGCTTTGATATCCTCCGCCATTGTTTCCATGGTGTAGGGTCCTTCGGGAGCCGTGGTGCCGCCGTGGCCGCGAAGGTCCGGGATAATGACCCGGTATTCGTCACTTAGTATCGGACATATTTTTTGCCAGTACAGAGATGAGCCGCAAAAGCCGTGGAGCAGCACAATTACATTCCCATTACTGCTGCCACATTCTTCATAGACTAAATCGATGCCATTAACGTGAATACGCTGCTTTTCCATCGATCATCACCAGCCTTTTCTTAATTCAATTTGTTTGGTGTTGTCTCTTAACCTATTCTCCGGCTTCTGAAACATATAAAAATCTGGTTGAATATTCCTTCATTAATAGCTCCGATTTCGACTGCCGGACTTGAAAAAACACTGTTTCAATGGGGACGGGGCTGGTTAATAACATGTCAAGTTAACAAAAACAGTTAGGAAGGAAGGGGGATTCCAATGCTAGGATGGGCATTTTTATTTTTCATCTTTGCCATCGTCGCAGGCATATTCGGCTTTCTAGGAATTGCTTCCGCATTAGCTGGAATAGCAAAAGTATTGTTTGTCATATTCATCATTCTCTTTATTGTATCTCTCATCGTCGGCCGAAGACGGGTCAGTTAACTTCGCTAAGGGAGGTGTAGGTCCAGTTAGCAAGGCAGAGCAATATCAGCAACTGCTTATTGAGTAGGACAAAAACATGAAAATGAGGAGGAATTACAATGATTAATCTATCGCATACAAAGGTGCACACGGTAAATAATGTTGTTGAGGTTAAGGAGCAGGTGTATAGGTTCCAAATGGATGGTTATGTGAAGGACAAAATTTTTGTGCTGACGCATGATAAGGACCGGACAAAACGGATTGTGGACAATACGGAAGCAGAAAAAATCGGCATCGCGGAGGAAGGCTTCGGAACGGCAATCGCAAATATTTTTCGCTCGAACGGTGAAGAGCTGCGGGCGAAGATGAGATCGCTCGGCATTTCCGAGGAAGACTCGCAGCGTCTCGAGCGCGAGATGGACGAGGATAAGATTTTGGTCATCGCATGGGGAGGCAAGGAGTATTCAGGCGAAGAATTCGACCCTGCCGTATACTACTATCCTCATTACGCCGTATAGGAGCTCTGTCCTTAAATTCACACGATGCATGCCAAGGCCTATCCGCGAGGGTGGGCCTTTTAATAATTATCTAACTGTTAAAAAGTTGACTCTACTTACCGATACGCTCAAAATATGAGTAGTAGTTACTGGAGCAAAAGGAGCCTTCTTATGAGTATTATAATCGTGGACGATAATGCGACGAATCAGCTTATTATTAAAGCCATTTTAAATAAAGCGGGCTATGAGGATCTGAAAGCCGCGTCTTCAGCGATAGAGCTTTACAGCCTGCTCGATATAGAGTCTGACTCGGCTGCCGAAACTAATGTGGATTTGATTTTGATGGATATGATGATGCCTGAAATCGACGGCTTAGAGGCGTGCAAAACGATTTTGCAGGTTGAGCGCTATAAGGATGTTCCGATCATATTTGTTACTGCGCTGGGCGATTCCAGCAAAATGGCGGAAGCGCTTGATGCCGGCGCCAGCGATTATGTTATGAAGCCGATCAATAAAATGGAGCTGCTGGCGCGGATTCGTTCAGCATTAAGGCTGAAGCGGGAAATCGATTGGCACAAAGAGAGAGACAAGCAGGTGAAGTTTAAGCTGGAGCTTGCCAAAAAAGTGCAAAGGAATGTATTAAGCCAGCCGATTAATGATGAGAATATTGCTATCAGCGCGGTTTATCAGCCTTCCTCCGAGCTTGCGGGCGATTTTTATGCGTGGTACCGGATTGACGAAAGCCGTTACGGCGTTATTTTGCTCGATATGATGGGGCACGGCATTGCTTCTTCGCTCGTATGCATGTACATATCATCGGTGCTGAAGGATACGATTACGCGGATTACCAAGCCCGATCTCGTTATGCAGGAGCTTAACCGGTATATGAACCAGCTGTACAAGAAGGAAGAACTTCTTAATTACTATTTTACCGCTATTTATTTAGTCGTGGATACGGATAAACGGACCGTCGAATACGTTAATGCCGGACATCCTCCGGGCAGGGCGCTGATTGGCGACCAGGTAACACTGCTTACGGAGGGCTGCTGCGCGGTCGGTTTGTTTGAAACCATCGAAATCAGTCAAGGAATGATTTCATACGAGGATCATATGAAGATTGTTCTCTATACCGATGGATTAAGCGAATCTATGGGCGATAATGGGGAGGACAAGCTGAATCTGTTAGTTGAGCAGCTAAGCGGCAGCGAAAGCATTGAGCCTGCGGCGATCGTCCGTGATTTTATATCCGGGCAAAACAGCGACAATCAGAAGGATGATATATGCTTGGTTATGATTGCCGCGAAGTAATATGGCGCATTCTGTTTCAACGGGCCGGGAACGGTTTATATATACCTATAACCAAAAAAGGAAGAAGGACATTCCCGCATAGGAGGGAGAACATATGAAGAATATTATTTTAATCGGCTGTTTGATCGGAGGCATCTTCGCTTTTTCGGGAGAGCTCGGACATGAAACCGTCAGGTATTCCCAGGCGACTGATTCAAGCCCGGCTAAGGCGGAAGTACCTGCCGAGGCAGTGAGTAAAATAATAACCTCTTCTATGTTTCCTTCGACAGTAACAGAGGATAGCTATGATGCAGAAGCAAGTGCTGCTGAAGCGGCGAAACCGGATTTTAAGCTGCAAACGGTAAACGGCCTATCGCTTTATGATACCCCAAGTACCGTTGCCCGGAAGCTCGGAGAGCCTAAGAGGATTACAGCGGACCCGCATTTAAAGGAATTGCTGATTTATCAATACCCGAATATGAATGTCGTCTTTAGCGATGGAATCGTTAATTCGGTTGAAATTGCGGAGGGCTCCAAAACGCTGCTGCTCGATGGCGTTGAAATTCCAGCTACGGTTGAGGCCGTAAAGGGAGCGCTGGGACAGCCCGATTACATGACGGAGGATGGTATCGTGTTCGAGCGAAATGAAGCCTTGCTGAAGCTTTTTATCGATAAGGATACAAAAAAGCTAACAGCCATTCATTACTTCTACAGCTTCTCCATGTAAGGAGCTGCTTGTACATCTTGTACAAAGAGAAGGTTCTTGATACTATTTACTAAACAAACGCGAGCGGAGTGAATTGAATGAAGACTGAGCCATTTCAAGTCGTGCTGGAAGAGACGCAGGAGCAATTTGTTCTTTATGTGAGCGGAGAGCTCGATTTATCCGTGGTGCCGCAGATGCGGGCAGCCTTAGTACCGGTAATGAACCGGACGGATAAAGCATTGATTCTTAATCTTAAACAATTAAAATATATCGACAGTACTGGTATCGGCATTATCGTTTCATTGTTGAAGCTTCGCGATGAGCTGAAGGCGCCGTTTTTCGTTCGCGAAATTCCGTCTGCCATTCAACGCCTGTTTGATTTGACAGGCATATCCAGATACTTAACCGAAGGGACAGAGGCTCAAGCATGAATGCCATTCGTTTACAAATCCCGGCCCATGCAGACTATATCGATCTGGTCAGAATTTGTCTATTTGGAATCGCCTCGAAGATGAGCTACGCCTTTGAAGAAATTGAAGATATAAAGGTAGCTGTTTCGGAGGCATGCAATAATGCAGTTATCCATGGCGCTAAAGGCGCTGATCAGGATGTAATTGACATTTGCTTTGAAACGGGCGATGCAGGCCTCACTATAAAAGTGAAAAACAGCGGGCCGACGATACTCGTTCCGGATGCGCTGGAAGAGGCTGCGCCGCTGCCTGATGCTGACGTAAGCGGGCTCCGCGTCGGCGGTCTGGGCATTTACATGATGCAGGCGCTGATGGACGAGGTTGAGGTTAACGCATCGGAGAGCGGAACGGAAGTTGTGCTGACGAAGTATTTGAATGTAATAGCAGGGCAGTAGGCCGATAGTTGCTGAAGCAAAAGAGGAAATGACGATGATGTCATTTCCTCTTTTGCTTTTACCACTAGCTGCACAACTTGCGGAAAATACGCTCCGGCGTATTAAAGTCCTCGTATTTCGCCTTGTAGGAGGAGAGTAACGATTCCATGCTTCCGAGTCCCAAGAAACCTTGGTGAGCCAGGCTTTCAAAAAATAAATCATGCACGCGGCTCTGCAGGTCAGCGTCAAAATAAATAAGGACATTCCGGCATAAAATGACGTGGAATTCATTAAACGATCGGTCCGTCGCCAAATTGTGCTGCGCAAACACCATGCTTTCTTTGATATAAGGATGGAATCGAGCATACGCATGATCGGTCGTATAGTAGGAAGAGAACTCCTTGGCACCGCCCGACTGCATGTAATATTTCGTGAAGGACTGCATCCGTTTGAGCGGAAACCTGCCTTGCTTCGCGATCTCGATCACATGCTCGTTCATGTCCGTAGCGTAAAGCTTCGCCTTATCCAGCAAGCCTTCCTCATGCAGCAGAATAGCCATGGAGTAAACTTCTTCTCCAGTCGCGCAGCCTGCGTGCCAAATCCGAATTTCAGGAAGATGCCGCAGCAGAGGTATAACGTGCTTGCGGAATGCAGCGAAGAAGCTGGGATCGCGAAACATCTCGGATACTTTAATCGAAAAATCATTCAGCAAATGATCGATAAACCCCGGTTCATGCAGCACCTTCTCAAGAAGCGAGGTAATCGTCGGCAAGCCTTCGAGATTCATGCGGTGATAAATCCGCCTGCGGAGCGATGAACGCAAGTAATTTCGGAAATCGAAACCGTAGACGTTGTAAATGCCGTCCAGCAGCAAATTGATTTCAATGTGTTCCAGCTGGTCCTGCGCTACCTTGTCATCATTCACATCGGCCTCATTCCACTGACTGCTCAATTGTTCACCTGCTTTGTCAACCATACCCGCATAAGCGAGAAGAGCTGATCCATATTAAGAGGTTTGCTAATATAATCAGACGCGCCAGCTTCCAAACATTTCTCGCGGTCGCTCCGCATTGCTTTGGCCGTAAGAGCAATAATCGGCGTATCCTGCATAGCGGTATCCAGACGCATCGCTTTCATCGTTTCGAAGCCATCCATAATCGGCATCATAATATCCATGAGCACGAGATCGAAATCGGATCGTTGTTTTATGATTTCCAGGCATTGTTTCCCATTGCTTGCGACCGTCACGTTAATCGCCTTGCTCTCAAGCGCTTTGACAAGCGAGTATACGTTTCTTGCGTCGTCCTCGACAAGCAGAACGTTTGTCCCTTTAAATAGGGAGTCTTCATATTCCGAAGAGGAGATAGCCGCCCGATCGGCAACGCCGGGTTCTGCCGGTACGCCCGAAGGCGCTGCGGCTGCTGCTACTTCCTGGTCAACCGATACGAGCTGCTCTCTTTCCATATTCGGCAGGCTTGGCAAGAAGAGCGTAAATTGGCTGCCCTTCTGCGGCGTGCTTTCCAGCACGATCCGCCCGCCCAGCAGCCTCGTAAACTCATTGCAAATCGATAAGCCGAGTCCCGTTCCGCCGTATTGACGGTTCGTTTCGCCGTCCACCTGCTGGAAGGCTTCGAAAATAAGCTTCTGCTTATTCTGCGGAATGCCTATGCCGGTATCGGTTACTGAAATCGCTAATACCGCTTTATCCGTGTGGGCAGGGATATATTTTTTTACACTGAGCGGGTCAGCGTTTTGAACGGTGAGCGTGACGGAGCCTTGCTCCGTAAATTTAAAGGCATTGGATAATAGGTTTTTCAAAATTTGCTGCAGCCTCTGACCGTCAGTATGCAGCACCGGAGGGACATCAGCATCCATTCTAATATGGAACGAGATGCCTTTCTTCTCCGCCACAGGGTTAAAGAGTTGCTTCATATGCTCTGGAATTTCGGAAACATTCACCTCATCCATCGTCAAGATAACCTTTCCGGCCTCAATTTTGGATAAATCAAGAATGTCATCAATAAGCGCCAGCAAGTCATTTCCGGATGTATGAATAACTTTGGCATACGCTTCTTCCTCCGAATTCAATGTTTTGTTTTCATTCTCCGCAAGAAGCTGGGACAAAATTAAAATGCTGTTTAACGGTGTGCGAAGCTCGTGCGACATATTAGCCAAGAAATTGGTTTTATATTGCGAGCTTTTCTTTAGCTGCCCGGAATACGCTTCAAGCTCTTCCTTCGCTTTTTGCAGCTCCTTCGTTTTCTGCTCGGCGAACAGATTTTGCTCCTCCAGATGTTCGGTGGTCATGCGCATTTCCTCTTGCTGCATCTGGAGCTCCTCCGACTGTGTTTGCAGCTCCTCGGTTTGCGCCTGCAGCTCCTCTGTTAATACTTGTGATTCGCTTAGCAGCCTCTCGACCTCCATGCGGCCGGCCACATTGTTGATCGCAACGCCAAAGTGGCTCTCGATTTGCTCCATCAGCTTCAAATGCTGGGAGGTAAAGGACTCGACGGAAGCAAATTCAACGACAGCGGCCACATTGCCTTCAAATTCGACTGGTACGATCAGGATGCTCTTTGGCGGCAGCTGTCCAAGTCCCGACGTAATGCTAATCGGTTGGTCAGGAGCCGTATTCAATAGAAACGTACGGTTATCCAGCGCGGCTTGACCGATCAGGCCTTCGCCAAGACGGAAGCTTGCGCTGCCTGTCTCGTCGCCATAGGCTGCATAGGAAGCGATTTTGACAAGCTTCTGCTGCGCTCCGGCACCTTGGCGTATATAGAATAATCCATAAGCTGCGTTAAGCATCGGAGCCAGCTTACCCAGGAAGGACTCCGCTAACGTTGTCATATCATTGATGCCTTGATTCATGGTCGCGACCTCGGCGACCTTCGTTTGAATCCAATTTTGGTCGTTTACATGATCAAGCAATTTGTTCGTTGCCTCCGCGAGGTCCTTGATTTCATCGCGGGTCCGCACTTCGATGCGGGTCGATAAATCCCCGCCGGAGGACGCGATATCCGTTATCGTTTTGACGACCTGCTTGATCGTTTTTGCGATAGATCCGGAAACGAAGGAGACGATCATAAAGGCTGCGGCCGAGACGAGAAGCACTAACAGATAGAGGCTTACGATCAAAATATTATTACTATTTTCCAACAGCAATATTTTGTTTTTGGTTGCTTGAATTTCTTTTTCTCGCATGCCTTCGATCTTTTCGCGCAGCTTGTCGATATCCTGCTTTCCTTTGTCATCATTGAAGAAATCGATGATTCGCCCCGTCTCGTTTGCTTTTCTTAATGCAATCGTAGGCTCGCCTGCCGTGTTGATCCAATTCTCGATGGTCAGCTTTACTTCCTCAAGATCCTGGCGTGTATCCGGGTCATTGGACAGATACTGGTACAAAATATTGTAATTGGCCAGCCACTCCGCTTTGCCTTTAATATAAGGCTCCAAGTAAGCCTCGTTGCCAGTAATAATAAAACCCCGCTGACTCGTCTCCATGCTTATCGCATTGTATCTGATAGTCGTGATGAGATTATGAATTTCAATGTCGCGGGTGGTGATCGTATCCATCTCCTCTTGCAGCGAAGAGATTCTTTGACTGACGACAATGATTGAAGCGCCCAGGCAGCAAATGATGAGAAAGTAGCCGATTAAAATTTTAGCACGAATGTTAAAGTTTATATTTTGCAGCATCGTTCTCTCCTTTTATAGCGTAAGTTGAGTTCAATAGATTCCCCCTATTATAGCATGAATGCCGCATCTGACGATTTTGTTCCTTCTATTAATAAAGCGAGTATATACTGTTTCAAATGAAGCGATAGCGGGTAACTTATGAAAAAAGGAAGTGATGAAAACGATGGAACTGCTCATGCAAATCAGTATGGCTGTTATAGCGATTGCTTTCCTGGTTCTCTTGTACTCTATCATTCAGACGTTAAAAATTTTACGGGGGGCGCTTGCTGAGATGCAGCAAACGTTAAGCTCGCTCCGAACAGAGGTTACACAAATTAGCGCCGAGGTGAAGGAGGCCGTTCATCATACGAATGCGATGACGCTCGATGTGCGAACGAAGCTAAGCTCATTAGACGTTTTATTCGCCTCAGTCAATGATCTTGGACATGCCCTTCATGCGTTTACCGGAGCAGCCAAGGAATCAGCCGCAAGCGTAGTAGCCACTATAAAAGGCGAGAGAAATAAGCCTGCCGGAGAGCCCGGGATGCTAAGTACAATCTATGACGGCGTTATTTCCACCATAAGAATTTGGAATAAAGTCAAAAAAATATGAGTTACAATAGGAACATACAAGAGAGGATAGAAGAGACTATGAACTCATTCATTCGTTTAACGATTCCGGCGCGGGCGGAGTATATCGATATGGTTAGGCTTGCATTATTTGGCATTGCGAATAAAGCAGGCTTCTCCTATGAGGAAATTGAAGATATGAAGGTAGCCGTAACGGAAGCCTGCACCAACGTTGTGCTCCATGCTTACAGCGATGGGCAGCCAGGTTTAGTAGACGTCATTTTCGAGCTTGAGAAAGAAGAGATATCTATCCGGATAAAGGACGAGGGCACCAGCTTTCAATATGAGCCGTCCAAGGGCAAGCCCGTCTCTCTTCACGATAAAGAGCTTAGCGAAGTGACTGCAGGCGGGCTGGGCCTATTTATGATGCATGCTCTAATGGATAAAGTTGAAGTGCTTTCGGAAAGAGGTACAGAGGTGATTCTCACCAAGCTAATTGGTAGGAAAGAGGAGATGGCATGAACGCAAATTCATCCTGCCTGGATCCAGAAGAAACGATTGAAAAAATAAAAATATATCAGGAAACGAACTGCAACGATACCGCCACGGTATTGTTGCAGCATTTTGAACCGATCGTGAAGATGGCAGCCGCTAAAATGTCCCGAAGCCGTCCCGATCTCTATGAGGATCTGTATCAGGTCGGTCAGCTTTCCATGCTTCGCTTATTTAAGCAGTACGACAGCTCACGGGAAATTCCGTTTGAGGGCTATGCGATGAAAAGCATTATCGGCCACCTGAAAAACTATTTGCGCGATAAGTCTTGGTATATCCAGGTACCGAGGCGAATCAAAGAGAAGGGCCTGCTCATTCAGCAGGCGATCGACCACCTGACGGTAAAGCTGGGATATTCGCCGAAAATGGAAGAGATCGCTGTTCATCTCGGCCTCTCGGTAGAGGAAACGATCGAAGTGCTGTCCTGCCGGGAATCCTATCATTACGTATCGCTTGATACACCGTTATCCAGCGAAGGGGAAAGCGCAGCGACTATTGGCGATCTCATAGGCTCGGACAAGGATGATTATCAGAACGTTGATAATCGTCTGGATCTGGAGGAAGCGCTGGATCAATTGAAGGAAGAGGAGAAGAAGGTGCTGCTGCTCGCCTATCATAACGGTCAATCCCAGCGGGATATTGCCGATCAGCTGGGCGTATCGCAGATGAGCGTTTCCCGTATACAGAAGCGGGCGATTGAGAAACTGAAGCTGTTGTTAATAGAGAAACGCCAGGATTTCAGCACGTAAAGCATCCTGTAATGAAAAACACTCTTTCCATCTTGATAATGGAAAGAGTGTTTTTGGTTTACGCTTGTTTCGTTATTGAACAGGATCGGGAATCATACCGCTTTCGATAACTTCCGCATTCGTTTCCATCTGCTCCATATCCGCGCCGAGCTTAATCATTTCCGCTTCTGTAGGCGCCATGGAATTTATTGTTGTTTTTGTTGCTTCGAAGCGGGACTTCTGCGCTTTATCTCCCGGTAGCAGCAAGATCATCCTTGATCTCCTCCTTCGCGGATGAGAGGGAATCCAAGACATGCTGGTTGGATTTTTTGGCGTGATCCGCCAGATCACCGGCTTCCTCTTTGATGCTGCTGGCAAGATCCTTTGTGTTTTGTCCGACGTTTGCTGCGAATTCTTTTGTATTGTGTCCCACTGTAGCGGCAATGTCCTTCGTTTTCTCGCTGATGGCTTTGAACTTGTTCGAGAGCTCCTCCCGAAGGTTCGCGCCTGTTTTTGGGGCGAAAAGCAGAGCCGAAATGGCACCGATAGCACCTCCTACAATTGCGCCTATCAGTACGCCGTTACTAGAGTTTTCTCGTGACATTGGTCATCTCTCCTCGTTTTTTATTCGCTGATCGTGGCGATCAACGTTTGCTGCATTTCTTAGTATTATGTAAACGCCAATCGTTTTTTTGAAACACAAAATAGAGAAAATCTATTGATAAGAAACGGTACTTATTATGATGCTTGGATAATCTCCTACAGCGGGAAAATTTATGTACTAAACAATATCTTTAAATATAGAACAATCTATGTTATATTATTTAACATGTGAAATAAATCGATGTATAATGTTCGGATTTTCGATAATTTTGTAAGAGAATCTATCATTAAATCGCAAATCAGAAGTTTTCTAGGGTTCCGCGGACGAGCGTTCGGTCTGGACCGAGAGGAAACGCACAGCGATCTGTGTTCACGGAGGGATAAAAGCCCGGGAGGTTGTCTAACGACGATGCCTCCCGGGCTTTTTATGTTCTAAAAATGAATAAAAGATCAAATAACGAAGCAGAGGGTGCAGCAGATGGAAGAGAAAGTGACGTATCGTAAAACATTAACCTTGTTTCAGGTTGTGGCGTTAGGCTTGGCGTGGATGTCCCCGATGATTTATTTTACCGTTTACGGCATTGCTTATGAAGGCTCGCATGGATGGATGACGGGCTCGTACAGCGTGGCGGCGGCAGCTATTCTATTAACGGCTTTCAGCTACATCGTCATGTCCAAAAGATTCTCATCCTCCGCCTCCGCTTATACGTATGTCAAAAAGGCGATCCATCCCTATGCCGGCTTCTTAGTCGGATGGGTCGTGCTGCTCGAATATATATTTTCTCCCGTCATCGCTTGCTTAACGTTTGGCCTTTACATGCATGCCCAGTTTCCGGATGTTCCGGCTTCGGTATGGATTATCGCTATCAATCTCATTTTTGCGGCCGTCAACATCGTAGGCATTAAATTCTCAGCCGGCATCAGCAAAATATTCGTGGTTGTTCAAATATTGTTTATTGCGGTGTTTTGCTTTTATTTGCTAAAGGGCCTGGCAGGGGGTGCTGCTTCGGTTGCCGTTCAGCCGCTGCTGTCTCACGGGGAATGGGGAATCTCCACGATTCTGACAGGCGCCTCGATCGTTTGCTTCTCCTTCCTTGGCTTTGACACCGTTACGACATTGGCGGATGAGACGATCAATGCCCATAAGACGATACCTCGCGCGATCATGCTGATCGTTCTTAGCGCAGCGGTTATGTATATCTCCGTTTCCGTTCTGACGAAGCTTGTTTTTCCGAGTCTCGTGTTCTCGAATGCCGATGCGGCAGGTTTTGAGCTTATGAAGCTGGCTGGTGGCGCCGGTCTTCAATCGCTCTTCATTTCGGTGCTTATATTGGCCGTATTTACGCAAGGGGTTATTGCTGTGACGAGCGCTTCCAGGCTGCTGCATGTCATGGGCGCAGACTCGACGCTGCCGCGGCGTTTTTTCGGCAAGCTGCACCCGAAATACAAAACACCCGTTAACAGTATTGTCGTTGTGTGCGTGATCTCAATGCTCGCGTTGGTTCTAAGCTTGGAAACCGCGATTAAATTCGTCAGCCTCGGCGCGTTAACGGCATTCGTGTTCGTGAACGGCGCGGTTATCGCACAGCTGTACATAAAAGAGAAGCGCAGATCCTTCAAACAGACGATTGCCTACCTCATCATTCCGCTTTGCGGCGCTTGTTTTGTCGGTTGGCTGTTAACGCTGCTGGATCGAACCGCCTTAATGATGGGCTTGTGCTGGCTGTTCTTCGGAATCGCTTATCATTTGTACCGCACGAAACCGGCGCCCGCTGCTATTTTGCAAAAATGATTAGAAGGATAAGTGTTGACGAACGGAAAACAACATGTTAAATTAAATTTATCCTATTGAATTAGTCGGATATAAAAAGGTTGCAGCGGAAGTACTGCATTCCAAATGCTGTCGTTTACTGTAATTCGCGCTCACTAGAAAACTGGAGGCGCATGAGAGCCGAATGCCGAATCGGTTGTTGTGCGTCTTCTTTTATTTTTTATAGAAGAGGAGGCGATGAAGGATGGGTCATACAGGTTTGCATGCAAACACTCAGTCACTTGAGGGGAATTACAGCACAGAGGTTGCCGAGGCTCGAAGGCCGGATTATCCGGTACACCCGCTTATTTTGAACCGTTGGTCGCCGCGTTCCTATTCGGAGCAGCCCGTTAGCGAAGAGCAGCTCTATACGATTTTGGAAGCTGCAAGATGGGCGCCTTCATCTAGCAACCTGCAGCCATGGAGATTTTATGTTGCAAGGGAAAAGGAGGAACATGAGCGATTCCGTCAATTTATTAGGCCGAACAACCGGCTGTGGACGGATCAGGCGCCTGTGCTGCTGCTGCTCGCATCAGCAGCAGTTAAAGAAAATGGTGATCCAAACGTGTCGCATGCCTTCGATACAGGGGCGGCGTGGGCGACTTTGGCGCTGCAAGCAAGACTGCTCGGTCTATCTACGCGGGCGGTCGGAGGCTTCGATCGTACTATAGCCCGCGAGATATTGGCAGTACCGGAGCATATTGCGCTTCATGCCGTCGTCGCGCTGGGCTATCGCGGCAATCTCGACAATCTAGAGGAATCGTTCCGCGAGAAGGAGCGTCCGAACGGGCGCCGTTCGTTAGCAGAAAGCATATTGGAAATCAAAATTAACTAAGCAGCGGCTCGTTTACGTGTAAAACCGGTTTGTTACACATAAAACTTTGGAGAGGATGTTGATGATGTCCCGAACGGTAGAGGTTGCTGACGAATGGTTAAGAAGAATTAAGGAGCAATTGGCAGGGGTTCAATACGGCATTGTTCAAATTACGGTTCATAACGGCCAAATTGTGCAAATCGATCGGACAGAACGAAGCCGATTCGATACGGTAAAGTCCCCCTCCCCTGTTAAGCGGCAGAGATAATGAGGTGACGGATGAAAAATAAATTGAATTCAAGCTTATATGAATGGCCTGATCTGGCCTTTCATCATTATTGCTTGCACATGTACCGGCTGAATCGCGGGACTTATAATACGATCGATCAATGGCTGTACGACAACGGCTATCCTGAAATCAAAAGCAGACGGAAGATGATCATCCGTTTTTTGGACTTGATGGCGCAGTCGCAAGCAGACGAAGGGCGAAAGTTTCTGTCCTTTGGAAAAGGGAATTTGATTGTGGAATTGAGCCAATTTACAGCCGAGTACGACACGCGTGTAAGGAGCAAATTGGCCGCATATTAAACAAAGAGCACTTTCGTACAGTTGGCTGTTGACATACGGCAGCGGCAGGCTTAAAATTAAAAATTAATTATTCCTATTTGAATACTTGTAATTATCGACCGGATAACCGGAGACATGTTCAGCACGATGTCTCCGGTTATTTTGTTTACACTTTGATCGATCACGGGAGGAAAATGAAAATGGAATATCGTAAATTGGGAAGAACGGGACTAAAGGTATCCGAGGTAAGTCTGGGTACGATGGCGTTTGGCCGGTGGATTGACGAACAGGCTTCGGCAACGATTTTGGATTTAGCGCTTGATAACGGCATTAATCTCGTTGACACTGCGAACGTGTACGGGGCAGGGGAGTCCGAACGTATTCTCGGCAATTTGCTAAAGGAGCGGCGTCAGCAAATCGTTCTCGCGACAAAGGTTCACGGCCGCGTAGGCGAGGGCGTCAATGATTCCGGGCAGAGCCGGTATCATATTTTCAAGGCGGTTGAAGACAGCTTGAAGCGGTTGAAAACGGACTACCTCGACCTGTACCAGGTACACCGCTTCGATCCGAACACTCCGCTTGATGAAACGCTGCGGGCTTTAGACGATCTGGTTCGTCAAGGGAAGGTAAGATACATAGGGGCTTCCAATTTCGCCGCCTGGCAGCTGGCGAAGGCTCATGGAGTAAGCGCTCTGCACAGCCTGCATCGCTTTGAAAGCCTGCAGCCGGAATACAGCTTGATCTCGCGTGAAATTGAGAAGGAAATAATCCCATTCGTACAATCGGAGAATGTCGGCGTTATCGTCTACAGTCCGCTTGGAAGAGGAATTCTCTCTGGCAAGTACCGCGCCGGAGAAGCGCCTCCGGAAGGCTCGCGCCTGGCGGCTGGCGAACAACGGCTGGAGGAGCTTTTGAAGAAAAATGCGATTCAGCTGGCAGAGGCAATCCGGCCATTGGCAGAAGAACGCGGCCTGACACAGGCGCAATACGCTTTGTCGTGGGTGCTGAGCCGTCCGGGAATTACATCGGCCATTTTGGGCGCTTCCAAACCGGAACATATTACGGAAGCGGCAAAGAGCTGGCATGAAAGATTGAGCGCGGAAGAGCTGGCGAGGGTAGACGAAGTGACGTCAAACCTGCAATTGGCGAAAGAAACGGTTCTGAGCTAATCGGCTGATCATTCAACTGCATACATTCTACCGTATCAATGGAGGATATCAGAGCACCGCGTGATATCCTCCTTTTGTTTTTTTTTGGACATAAAGACTTGAGGGGAGGCCGTATGGTGGCGGGAGTTACAATTAAACATTTATATAAGCGCTACGGCAAAGACAAGCACGCGGTCGTGCAGGACTTCCAGCTGGAAATTAAGGATAAGGAGTTCATTGTGTTCGTAGGGCCTTCCGGCTGCGGGAAGTCGACGACGCTAAGAATGATTGCCGGTCTTGAGGATATATCCGAGGGTGAAATTTATATTGGGGATCAACTGGTCAACAAGCTTCCTCCTAAGGACAGAGATATTTCGATGGTTTTCCAAAACTATGCGCTTTACCCGAATTTGAGCGTTTATGAGAATATTGCATTTGGTCTAAGGATGCGGAAGCTGCCGAAGCACGAGATCGATTTGGCCGTGAAAAACGCAAGCAGGATTTTGGAGATCGAGCCTTACCTGAACCGCAAGCCGAAGGAGTTGTCGGGTGGACAACGTCAGCGGGTGGCTCTGGGCAGAGCAATCGTACGTGATCCGAAGCTGTTTTTGATGGATGAGCCGCTGTCTAATTTGGACGCGAAACTCAGAGTAACGATGAGAATGGAAATAACGAAGCTGCACAAAAAATTAGGCACGACCTTTATATTCGTTACGCATGACCAGGTCGAAGCGATGACGATGGCCGATCGTATCGTTGTCATGAAGGGCGGCATCATTCAGCAGTGCGATACGCCGGAAGCCGTTTACTCCAAACCGTCGAATACGTTTGTTGCGAGTTTTATCGGCTCTCCCCAAATCAACTTCATCAACGGCCGCATCCAGGAAAATCCGCAAGGAAGATTGGAGTTTCATACGAATCGCTTCCACCTGAAAATTAATGAAGCGATGGAGGACATTTTGCGCAAAAATAACCAAGTAAACAAGTCGGTTATATTAGGGATTAGGCCGGAAAACGTTAAACTCGAAGGTTTATTTTCGGAGACGATTATTACCGGAATCTACCGCGATAACGAGCTAATGGGCGCGGATCGTTTTCTTTATTTGGACATTGGGCAGGAGAAGCCGCTGATCGCCCGCGTGGACCCGGATAACCGTTTTGCCGAAAATGAGAAAGTGAAAGTTGAGCTGGATGTATCGAAGGCTCACTTTTTCCATAAGGATACGGGAGCAAGATTTACAGACTGATCGGATTTCTGCGAAGGAGGGAGGCGGCTTCTCGTTATGAATAAGAAACGGAAATGGCTTGTGTATGGCGGAAGTATAATGATTGCGGCATTTCTGCTCTCGTCTGGAGCGGCAGTAAGCACGGTATCCGGCGAGAAAACCGAGACCGTCAATTATGATGGGCTCGTCACAACATTTGATTATGAGGTTGATCCTTATTTTAGCGAGGCACTGGAGAAGTGGCAGGCGCAGGGGCTGAAAAACGCAACCGCATCGATACAGGTGGAGGGGGCGAAGCCGTCAAGGGTGTCGAATGATCAGGAAATTAAAACCGGCGGGTATGAGGGAAAATCGAATGTGCTGCTTTGGAATACGAGCGATACGGGCTGGGTCGAATATAAAGTTGACGTTGCAGAGAGTGCGCTGTATGAAATCCATGTATCTTATAACCCGTTAAAGGATGCCGGGAGTAAGGGACCGGTTAGGTGGGAGGTGACTATAGACGGTCAGAGGCCGTTTAGGGAAGCCTCCTCCATATCGTTATACCGCACCTGGGAGGATGTTCATCCTATTCTGAAAAACTCGGATGGCGATGAGATCCGTCCCCGCTCGCTTGACGTTTCGGGCTGGAGCGAAAAGCCGTTAATCGATTCGGGAGGAGCATATGCGCAGCCTTTGCAATGGCAGTTCACACAAGGAACGCATACCATTCGTTTGCAGGGCTATGATCCGGTTGCGATTGAGAAAATTGAACTCCTGCCAAGCGACACGATTCCGTCGTATGAGGAGGTTGCAGCTCAAAATGCCAATGTGCCTGCCATTGACGGAGACGTGTTGACGCTTCAGGCGGAGGATTTTACTTCCAAGAACGATACGGCGATTAAGCTGTATTCGGATAAGAACTCCCGCACCTTACCCCGTTATAAAGGGAGAATTATTTACAACACAGTAGGCGGACAGCGCTGGCTGGAGCAGAATCAGGAAATTACATGGTCGTTTGAAGTGCCGGAGACCGGATTGTATAAAATAGGATTTCGCGCTTTGCAAAACACGATCGCGCAGAAAACGTCCTATCGGGCCGTTCGGATCGACGGCGAAGTGCCGTTTAAGGAGTTTCAGGCTTATGGTTTTCGTTATTCAACGGGCTGGAGAGGAACAGTTTTGCAGGATGCAAGCAAACAGCCGTATTTGCTAAAGCTTGATAAGGGGAAGCATACGTTGTCGCTCGCGGTTACGCAGTCTCCTGTTAAATCGATAATCGTCGATGTGGAGAAGCTGATCGCCCATCTGGATGCGATCGATTGGGATTTGCGCAACATTACGGGGGCCAGCACGAAAAAGGCGATAGACCGCAACCGTTCCTGGAATATGGATCAAGACTTTCCTGGTCTGACAGACCGGATGGCGTTGGCGGCAGACGTTATGGTTTCATTGTCTAAGCGGGTTGTAGCAGCTAACGGAAACAAGGATTCGATTAGTCAAGGACTCGATACTTCAGCGAAGGATTTGCGGGCATTGCTCCGCAAGCCGGAGGAAATTCCTTATCAGGTTGAAGAGATATCCTCGATGAGAGAGAAATTCGGAACGTTCATCGACACGCTGCTGAAGCAATCGCTGCAGCTGGATGAGATTTATATCATTCCGGAAAAGGCTGATGATCCTAAGATGGAAGCGGCTTTTTTTAGCCGTGTTTGGGGCGGGGCTGAAAATTTTATCTACTCGTTCGACGCAAGGGACAGCCTGAAAGAGCTGGATGATACGAAGCTGAATATTTGGGTACAGCGGGGAAGGGATTATGTCGATCAGCTGCAGCAGTTGGCCGATGAGTCGTTCACGCCGGAGACAGGCATAGAGGTGAAGGTTAATTTGCTGCCGAATCCGGAGCTGCTGCTTATGTCTAACGCAGCGGGCGTTCAGCCCGATATCGCGCTCGGCTTGACGCAGGATTTGCCGGTCGATTACGCCATTCGCGGCACGCTGCAGGATTTGAGCGAGTTTGAGGATTTTAATCAGCTTTATCCTAAATTTAGTCCCGGCTCATGGCTGCCGCTTCATTACGACGGCGGTTATTACGGCGTACCGGAAACGCAGTCGTTTCAGGTTCTTTACTATAGAAAGGATATTTTGCAGCGCTTAGGCCTTGAAATTCCCCAGACCTGGGAGGATGTATATGATTTGCTGCCTACGCTGCAACAAAATTTCATGAACTTCTATGTGAACCCGAAGGAATTTACTCACTTCTTCTATCAAAACGGAGTGGACTTTTATGAGCCGGGAGGCGTGAAGTCGGGGCTGGATACGCCGGAGGCGTACCGCGCGTTCAAGCAGTGGACGGATTTATTCAATACGTACGCTGTGGAGCGGGAGGTGCCCAGCTTCTATCAGCATTTCCGCAGCGGAACGATGCCTATCGGCATATCTGATTACAACATGTATGTGCAGCTGTCGGCGGCAGCGCCGGAGCTGAACGGCCGCTGGGGAATTGCGCTTATTCCCGGCACGAAGCAAGCGGACGGAACGATAAGCCGCTGGGCTGGAGGCGGACAGCGAACGGGCGTTATTTTCGATAAGTCGGGCAAAAAGAATGAGGCATGGCAGTTTCTGAAATGGTGGCTCTCTGCCGAGGTGCAGGAGCAATACGGCTCCGATCTGGAGGCTGTGAACGGCGTTGCTTTCCGCTGGAATACGTCTAACGTGGAGGCTTTCGCCAATCTTCCGTGGAAAAAGGAGGATGCGGAAATCATTTTGAACCAGTGGAAATGGTACAAGGATATTCCAAACGTGCCGGGGGGGTATTTCCTTGAGCGCGAAACGAATAATGCATGGATCAGATCGGTTGTAAAAACGGCGAATTATATGTCCTCGTTAGAGCAAGCCGTTAGGGACATCAATCGGGAGCTGCTGAGGAAGCAGCAGGAATTCGGCTTTGTCGATGAACGGGGCAATCAGGTTAAAAAATTGGACATTCCAATTGTCGATCAGCCTTGGGAAGGGATTGATCGTTATGTGGAGTAAGCTGTGGTCATTTCGGATTTCGTACTTATTTATTGCGCCTTTCGTCATTTGCTTTGCTTTGTTTATTGTCATTCCTATATTGGCTGCGGTCGGCTTAAGCTTCACCTATTACAACGGGATCGAGCCTCCGCGATTTATCGGCTGGAGTAACTTTCAGTATTTGATTGCACAGGATTTGCTGTTTTTGAAATACGCGCTGCCGAACACCTTTAAGTTTGCCGTTATTGTCGGCCCCGGCGGCTATGCGGCTGCCTTCCTGCTCGCATGGCTCATTTCGCGGCTGCGCGGCAGCTACCGCAAATGGGTTGCGCTCGCCATGTATACGCCATCCCTTACCGTAGGGATAGCCATGACCATTATATGGCTCCCCCTGCTTTCGGGCGATAGAATCGGTTATTTGAACAGCTTCCTCTTAAAACTCGGACTAATCGACGTTCCGAAGCTATGGGTAACGAGTCCTGATTATCTCATGAACTCGATGATCGTCGTAACGTTGTGGTCGAGCATGGGCGTGGGCTTTCTGGCGATGCTCGCAGGCATTCTCAATGTGGATGCGACTTTGTACGAAGCGGGGAGAATCGACGGGATCAAAAATAATTTACAGGAGCTATGGTATATTACGATTCCGTCCATGAAGCCGCAAATGCTGTTCGGCGCCGTAATGGCGATCGTTACGACCTTTAAGACGGGGTCCATCGGCGTTGAGCTGTCCGGCCAAAACCCGACGCCGGAATATGCCGGCCATTTGATCGTTAACCATATTAACGACTATGGCCTTATCCGCTTTGAAATGGGCTATGCGGCGGCGGTTTCCGTGTTTCTTCTTATATTAATGTATTTTGCGAACAAGCTGAGCTGGGGATTGTTCGGTTCGAAGGAGGAATAACATCTGAAACAGTCGGGCCTTGCTGCAAAAATTAGCTTTAACGTCATCATGCTTGTGATGTCTATCGTTATGATCCTGCCTATCATTTATATTTTTAATCATGCATTCAAGCCTTATCATGAACTATTTATATATCCGCCGAAGTTTTTCGTGCAGGAGCCGAACCTTCAGAACTTTGTTGAGTTATTTTGGGTAACCTCAAATTCGGTCGTTCCGGTATCGCGTTATTTGTTCAACAGCTTGTTTATCTCGGCTGCGAGCGTTATTGGCATAACGGCGGTGAGCGCGCTCTGCGCCTATCCGCTCTCCAAGCATCCTTTTCCAGGGCGTAAATTCATCTTTGCCACCATTATTCTCATGCTGATGTTTACGCCGGAGGTCATTCAGATTCCAAGGTATCTGGTCGTCAGCCATTTAGGGATTATGAATACGTATTGGGGCCATCTGCTGCCCGTGCTTGCGCTGCCTGTAGCCGTCTTCCTGCTTAAGCAGTTCGTGGATCAGATTCCGGATTCGCTGCTGGAAGCGTCAAGAATTGACGGCGCGAATGAGTTCATCGTATTTGCCCGCATCGTCATACCGATGTGTATGCCGGCAATCGCGACGGTCGCCATTCTGGCGTTTCAAAACTCATGGGGCAACTTGGAGACGTCGATGCTGTTCATGCAGGACGATGAAATGAAAAACTTTCCGTTCTTCTTGTCTACGTTGACGAATAATCTTGCGAACAACGTTGCCCGTCAAGGCGCGGCTGCGGTAGCGGCGCTCATTATGCTCGTTCCGAATTTAATTTTTTTTATTATTCTTCAAAGCAAGGTCATTTCTACAATGGCGCATTCGGGTATTAAGTAAACAGGGGGGAAATCGTTTGAAGAACAGGAGGCTGCGGATTCGTCCGGTCATCATGGTCCTGATTACGGCGATTTACATAGCGTGGCCCGGCTTTCAGGCTTCAGCCTCGCAGTTACCGTACGAAACCTACTATAAGGATGGATTCGGACAACTGGTGAAGACGCAAGCGGCTTATATTCCCGCCGGTATCATCGGTACGAATGTGGTAATTGCGAAAGCAGGCCAATCCGCTGGTGCCCCGGAAAAGCTGCAGTTAAATCAGCCTAAGGATATATTTGTGGATGAGAAGGATCACATTTATATTGCGGACACAGGTAACAACCGCATCGTTCATTTGGATGAGCAGGGACATTATATTCGTGAAATCAAGGTGAGTGAAAGTCCGCTTAAGAAGCCGAGCGGGTTGTACGTCGACAAGTCAGGAGAAATTTACGTTGCGGATACGGGTAACAATCGGGTCGTTCGGCTTGATCCGGACGGCAGGCTGCTGAAAGCGTTTGGGCGTCCCGAATCCAGCTATTTGCCGGCGGCATTCAAATACGATCCGGTCAATCTTATCGTAGATAAGCGCGGCTTTATTTATGTAACGACGCTCGGCGCATATCAAGGCTTGGTGCAGCTTGACCCTGAAGGAAATTTCATAAGCTTCTTTGGTCCGAATAAGGTAGCTTTTTCTTTGTTCGATGCGTTCAAACGATTTTTCTATACGCGGGAGATGTATCAAAGAGAGCTGAAGAAGCTTCCGGGCGCCATTGCCAATTCGACGATAGATAATAACGGCTTTATTTACACCGTAACGAAGGAAATTCAGACGGACCAGGTCAAAAAGCTTAATATTGCCGGCTTGGATCAACTGAAAGGCAAGGGAGAGTTTGCAGCGCTGCAGCCGGTTCGGTCCTACGGCGAGTTTTTTCATTATTTTCAGCGCGGCATTAGCCCGCAGTTAAATGATATCACGGTCGATTCCGCCGGCAACATGACGGTTATCGATTCGGTATGGAATATTATTAGCCAATATGATCTTAACGGTAATCTGCTGTTCTTCTGGGGAGGAGATGTCATTACGGCTACCTCGAAAACAGGGGTCGTTAAAACGCCGGCAGCGATTGCCGGCAATTCGAAAGGCGAGCTGCTCGTGCTCGACAGCGTCAACAATTTGATACAAGTGCTCCGGTTATCGGAGTTTGGCAGCTTGGTCCATGAGGCAAATCAATTGACACAGGAGGGCAGATACGAGCAAAGCGAGCCTTTGTGGAGCGAGGTTCATCGTTTGAATGCCCAGTACACGCCGGCCTTGATCGGTCTGGCGAAGGCCGCCTATAAGAAAGAGGATTACGCGAGAGCGGAGAAGCTCTTTTATCAGGCGGGCGTCGTCGGCGGTTATTCCGAATCCTTTTGGCAAAACCGGCTGAAATGGTTCCAAAGCCACTTTGGCTTATTGATGAATATTGCGCTTGCGCTCGGCCTCGCCTATCTGTTATGGAATGCTTTTGCCAGAAAGCTTCGCTTAAAACGCAAGTGGAGCGCTAAGCCCCGCGAGAAGAATCTGCTCATCGAACAGCTGAAGCATGTGTTCTATTTAATCAAACATCCGGTTGACGGTTTCTATGCGATTCGGTATGAGAACAAGGCGGGCTTCGTTAGCAGTCTGATCCTGTTTGGATTAGCGGCAGCATCTTATGGATATATGCAGGCCGGCACCAGCTTCATATTCAATCCTGCTGTGCATGTCGGCATAGACTTATTGCCGATTGCGGTCCAATTCGTAGGGATATGGCTCGGCTGGGTCGTTTCCAACTATTTGATCAGCTCGCTGCTTAGAGGCGAGGGAAGGTTCCGGGACGTGTTTTACAGCAGCTCCTACGCCTTATTTCCGATTATTCTCATAGGAATACCAGTAACATTATTGTCGAATGTGTTGACCTTGAACGAGCTTGCCATCTTCCATTTCTTGAAGCTGTTTATTGTCTTATGGGTCGCTTTGCTGTTTATTTGGATGGTTCAGGGGATACATAACTACACCTTTATCGAAGCTGTTTTCATTATTGTCTTATCGCTGCTGGCGCTCACCATTATTGTCATTTTAATCTTCATCTTAATAAGTCTAAGCATAGAACTGGTTAACTTTATTAATTCCTTGTACCAGGAGGTGATCATCCGATGACGGTCCGCAAAATTAACTATACGCTTATCGCAAAGCTGGCGCTCATAACCGTTTTGCTGGCCTTGATAGGATGGCTGGCTCTAGTGGTAGGAGGGGCATGGGGCAAACCGTCTGCCGAAGCTGCCAATGTTACGGGCCTGTTCGATGCAAAGGGCGCAAGTCCGTACAAGGCCGGCTTGCCGGCGGAAGGAAGCTTTGAACAACTTGCAGAGTCAGACACGCTAAAGCTGCTCGCGGATAAAACGACGGCCCATTTCCAGGTGATTAACAAATCGACGGGCAAGGTATGGCGTTCTTATCCGGATCCGCAATATTGGAAGGACGAGACGGTGCCGAACACTTGGAAAAATAATTTGTCTTCGCCGGTCATGGTTGAATATGTCAATGCGAAAAACTATAAATCATCCTCGGTAACGGCGGGATTAATCGAAAACCAAGGCTATTTGGAAAATTTCCAAGTTACCGAAACCGGCTTTACCGTTACCTTTACGCTGCCGAAGGCGGAGTTCAAAATTCCGGTCGAGGTGAGTCTGCATAAGGATTACGTAGAGACGAGGATCGTTGATTCGGGCATTGTAGAGGGCGCTTTGAGCCTATTGAATGTAAAGCTGTATCCCTTGTTCGGAGCACAGCCGTCAGTCGGCCAGGAGGGTTATATTGTACTGCCTGACGGCTCCGGCTCGCTGATCAACTTCGCGCAGGATCGGATTATGCCGCAGCTGACCTATAACGAAAGCGTGTATGGGCAAGATTTATCCTACTACAACGAGAATACGGGCAGACAGCGAATCGCGATGCCGGTCTACGGAATAAAGTCCGGCGATCAGGCCTTCGTTGCGATCATCTCGCAGGGGGAAGCGTTCGCGAACGTTTACGCCGCGCCTTCAGGCGCGGTGGGCCGCTCGAACTGGGCGACGACCGAATGGCAGTACCGCAAGCGGTTTTTCCAAAGCGTAAGCAAAAGCACGGGGGAAGGCTTCTACACCTACAGCGGCGACAAGTTTATTGCAGATGCCCGCGCGACACGTTATTATCCGCTTCCTCCGGAGAAAAGCGATTATGCGGGGATGGCAGAGGTTTATCGGAACTATTTAATAGATGAACAGGGCGTGAAGCCGCTGGAAGCGCCGAAAAAGGACATTCCGCTGTACGTTGATATTGTAGGCGCGGACATCGAGAAGGGACTTTTTGCGGACTCGTATTTAAAAGCGACGACGACGGCAGAAGCGTCAGAACTCGTTCGCCATATTTATGACCTCGGCATCGAGCATCTGCAGGTTAATTTCTCGGGCTGGCAGCAGGACGGCTACAGCACGCATGGCGGCTATTTCCCTGTAGATAAGCGGTTAGGCGGGAACAGCGGAATGAAGAGCTTCATTTCCTTCGCCCATTCCTTGAATATTCCCGTCTACTTGACGGCGAACTATACGCTCAATACGAATGGCGATGACCGGTTTTGGTGGAGGCGCGACGGCCTGCGCAATTTAGCGGGCACGGTGCTGGAGGAACGGAGAAATGCCGATCAGGATGCCGGAACGTTTGTCAGCCCCAGGTTTTATGAGAAGGTTGTCGCGGCCGATTTGAACGATTATAAGAGCTTAGGCGCAGACGGCATTTATTACGAGGACGGAATCGGCCAGCAGGTGAATACCGATTTCAACAGCCGGTATCACGCAAGCCGGGCAGACGTTGCCTTGGTGCAGCGCACGATTCTGAGAAAATCCAAGGAAACGCTCGGCTCGGTCGCAGCGAATAACGTGAACTTCTATGCGCTTGATCAGGTTGATCACGTCCACCGGTTAACGGACGATTATTCGTATGATGTATTCATCAGCGAACAAATTCCTTTTGCCCAAATGGTTCTTCACGGCTTGCGTACGTATACGCTGGAATGGTCGAATTTGCGCAACGAATTCGGCGATGGATTTTTGCGGAGCATCGAGTATGGGGCATATCCGGCTTATGTGCTTAGCGGAGATAAGGCGGCTGATTTGAAAAAGTCGTATTCCTTATGGTATTACAGCTTGAATTATAAGGATTGGATCGATGATTTAAAGGATGAATACGAGAGAACGAACGAAGCTTTGGCAGCAGTGCAGGACCAGTATATAACGGCCCATCGTACGCTCGCTCCCGGCGTGAAGGAAACGGTGTACGGCAGCGATTACCTTATTATCGTCAATTATAATCAGACGGATTACAGCAAGGACGGCGTATTCGTTCCGGCAAAAGACTTCGTGGTCATTAAAGGAGGAACGAAGCTATGAAATGGAGCCGCAAGTTTGACAGCACGACGATCCGGAAGCTCGAGGGCTCGTTGTTTATTGCGCCGTGGGTGTTCGGCTTCCTCGTCTTCGTGGCGTTTCCGCTAGGCTACTCGCTGTACATGAGCTTTCATCAGGTCAAAATCACGGTAAACAGCGTCAATTATACGTTTATCGGACTAAACCATTATAGGGAGATACTGATCGCGAACGGGAGTCTGCTCTATGAAGAGCTGATTCCGTTTCTGAGGGAGTCGGCTATGATGATTCCGATCATCCTGGTCTTTTCTCTATTAGTCGCCATCTTGCTTAATCTGCGCTTTCCGGGCAGAACGCTGTTTCGGGTCATCTTCTTTCTACCCGTTATTTTCTCCTCCGGCCAAATTGTACAGGAGTTTATAGCTCAGGGCGAAGGCTCGCTCAGCATTATGGAAACGCTGCGGATCGACTATTATTTGCAGGAGTACGTACCGGGAGCGTGGGCAGCGCCGATTCAGAAGGTCATGAGCTCGTTCGTGCTCGTCCTCTGGTATTCGGGCGTTCAAATTTTGATCTTTCTTGCGGGCAGGCAGACGCTTCCGGCTTCGGTATATGAAGCTTCCCGCATCGATGGCTCGGGTCCGTGGAACACCTTTTGGAAAATAACGCTTCCGGGTCTTGTTCCTTACATTTTCTTGAATTTAATGTACACGGTTGTCGACTTGTTCACATTCCCTTCTAATCCGATCGTCAGCCGGGTGAATACGAGCAATTACGGCAGCTCCAGCGCGCTGGCATGGATTTATTTCTCTATTATTCTAACATTCGTGCTCTTGACCCTGTTTATTTACAGCCGGGTGGACAAATCGCTTTCAGGAAAACGATAAATAGGAAAGAGAGGCGAGCTTAATGAAAATTGTCAAAAGAGGCAGCGAGGCAGCGATAGCCCTTTATTCCGGCGAGAAGTTCCGCAAGAGCCTTACTTCGCTTAGATACCGGCTGCTTGGAGCGGAGATCGACAAGGGCCTGCTCTTTAAGCTGTTTGTATATGTCATCTTGATCAATGTCGCATTCATTTATATTAAGCCTATTCTATACATGGTGACGACGATGGTGAAGGATGCGAAAAATATTTTGGACCCGACTGTCATATGGGTGCCGAGAACGGTATTTCTCGGGCATCTCCAGCAAGCAAGCGAAATGCTGAATTATTCGAAGAGTTTTCTCATCAGCATCTCGCTCGCTTCCTCCGTTGCGGTGCTGCAGGTGTTTTCCTGCGCCGTTGCCGGATATGCGTTTGCGAGGCTTGATTTTCCGTTCAAGAAAGTATGGGGAGCCCTGCTTTTATTTACATTTATCATGCCGCCTCAAATTACGATTTTGCCGTCTATTATGCTTTTTAAGGAGTTCGGCTGGCTGAATACGTTTTTGCCGATGGTCGTGCCGGCTGCATTCGGTCACGGTCTGAA
This sequence comes from Paenibacillus sp. J2L1-98, assembly GCF_056269405.1. Lineage (NCBI taxonomy): Bacteria > Bacillati > Bacillota > Bacilli > Caryophanales > Paenibacillaceae > Paenibacillus > Paenibacillus sp. J2L1-98. Next base: position 284,184 of record NZ_JBWDNW010000006.1, read on the forward strand.
GGGGGCGATGTTCGTCATCATCTACCGCGCTTTTTATTCCACGCTTCCGAAGGAGCTGGACGAGGCGGCGCGCATGGATGGAGCGGGACCCTTCCGCATGTTTTTTCGCGTCATGTTTCCGATTTCAAGGTCGGCTACCGTTGTGGTGGTGTTATTCTCGTTCGTCTGGAACTGGAATGATTTTTATTTCCCGTCGCTGTTTATGTTTACGGCAGAAAACGTTCCCTTGTCGATCACACTGGCGAGGATGGCAGGCGAGATGAAGCTGGCCGAGGGAGCGGGCGAAATAACGGTATATGCCGAAGCGATCAAAATGGCGGCCTCCTTCCTCATCATTATGCCGCTGCTCGTCGTCTATCTGTTCGCGCAGCGATGGTTTATTGAAGGGGTTGAACGAACGGGCTTAGTGGAGTAAAACTTGAAAATAACCGTTGACAGAATCATTTCGAGATGATAAATTCATAGCACTTGCAACAAACCTTATAAAACATATTGTTTTACTTGGATATTATCGACCGGATAGCCGGAGATTGCCTTAGGGCAGCTCTGGCTATTTTTTTTACAAAGTCTCATAGGGGGGATATAAGCGCATGACCGTATCGGAACGAAAGCTTCACCTAAACGCGTTTCTGGCAGCGTCCGGCCACCATGAAGCCTCATGGCGTCATTCGGGCACCGAGCCGGAGCAAGGAGTGAATATTCAGCACTATTTGAAGCTAACCCGAATTGCCGAGAAGGGCTTGCTCGACTCTGTTTTTCTGGCCGACGGCTATTGGGCGAATGCGGGAACGCTTGAGCCGTTTACGCTGTTGTCCGCATTAGCGGCAGCAACCAAGCATATCGGGCTTATTGCCACAGTTGAAACGACCTATAACGAACCGTTCCATGTCGCGCGAAAGTTTGCTTCTTTGGATCATATCAGCAAAGGCCGGGCGGGTTGGAATATTGTGACCGGAGCCGGACCGGCTGCGGAGCAGTTCAGCAGGGTGCAGCATCCGGAGCATCACGAGCGCTATGAATCGGCTGAGGAATTTGTAGAGATCGTTAAGCGGCTGTGGGATAGCTGGGAGGATGACGCGGTACGCAATGACAAGATAAACGGCGTCCTAATTGATGAAGCCAAGGTTCATACGATCGACTTTGCAGGGAAGCATTACGCTGTAAAGGGGCCGCTCAATATTGCGCGGCCGCCGCAGGGCTATCCGGTGCTTGTTCAGGCAGGCTCCTCGGAGACAGGCAAGGATTTCGCCGCAAAGCTGGCGGAGGTGATCTTCACCGCACAGCTCACGATTGGAGAGGCGCAGGCTTTTTATAAAGACGTCAAATCCCGTCTGGCAAAATTCGGCCGCACACCCGATCAGCTGAAAATATTGCCGGGATTAAGTCCGATTTTGGCAAATACGGAGGCAGAGGCTAGAGATATCGAGAATGAATTGTTCGACCTCATCGATCACGAGGGAGCGGTTAAGCGTCTTTCCGACCGCCTCGGAATCGACTTATCTAATCATTCTCTTGATGACTTTGTAAGCCTGGACGGCGCGCAGTCTACGGATCAGGTCAATGGCATGAAGAGCAGGCATCAGCTCATCCTGGATTTGATCGAACGGGAGCGGCCGACGCTAAGGCAATTAGTTAACCGCCTGGCGGGAGCGAGAGGTCATTTCACCTTCACGGGCACGCCGCTGCAGCTGGCCGATGTGATCGAGACCTGGTTTCGCAGCGGCGCTGCCGACGGCTTCAACGTGATGCCCCAAATTTATCCGAGCGGCCTGGAGCGTTTCGTAGACCAGGTCATTCCGGAGCTGCAAAATCGCGGCTTGTTCCGCACTTCCTATGAAGAGCAAACGCTGCGGGGCAATCTGGCGCTTGCGCGTCCGGCGAACGCCGGCCGCTTCCATAAAGCTGACAAAGAGGTGTATTTATAATGAGTGAAACAAATCGCAAGGTTCATTTGAATGTATTTTTAAGAGCAACGGGACATCATGCCGGCGCTTGGCGTCATAACGACTCCCATCCGGAGCTGGAGCTCGACATTGATTACTTAGGCCATCTGGCGAGAATTGCCGAGCGCGGCAAACTCGATTCCGTATTTCTCGCGGACGGCTATGCAGGTGGCGGAAGCAAGCTGGAGCCGTTTACGCTGCTATCGGCATTAGCCTCCGTAACCGAGCATATCGGCTTGATCGCAACGGTGGGAACGGTGTATAACGATCCTTTCCATGTAGCAAGACAATTTGCTTCATTGGATCATATTAGCGGCGGCAGGGCAGGCTGGAACATCGTTACAGGCGCCGGCTCAGCCGCTCATAATTTCAGCAGAGACGAACATCCCGAGCATGCCGAACGCTATGAGACGGGCGAGGAATTCGTCGAAGTCGTGAAGCAGCTGTGGGACAGCTGGGAGGACGACGCTCTCATCTTCGATAAAAAGGGCGGCAAATTAGTAGATCCGAACAAGGTGCATGAGATCAACTTCAAAGGCCATACCTATTCGGTGAAGGGGCCGCTTAACATTCCCCGTCCGCCTCAGGGCTATCCGGTGCTCGTGCAGGCCGGCTCCTCCGAGCAAGGCAAGGAACTCGCCGCCAAAACGGCGGAAGTTATTTTCACCGCGCAGCAGACCTTCGATGCGGGCCGCGAGTTTTACAGCGATGTGAAATCGCGTTTGGCCAAATACGGAAGAACCGCTGACCAGCTCGTTATATTGCCGGGTCTGGCTCCGATCGTAGCCGATACGGAAGCGGAGGCGCGCGACATTGAGGAGGAGCTGCATGCGTTCGTAGATACGAAGCGGGCGCTTGAGAGCTTATCCGAGAGATTCACCGTTAATCTGAACGACTATCCGCTTGATGCTCCAGTGCCGCTCGATAAGGCAAAGCCTGCAGAGGAGTTTAACGGGATCCGCAGCAGGCAGGAGGTTATTCTCGACGCGGCGCGCAGAGAAAATTTCACGATTCGCCAGCTGCTTTACCGCAGCAATGGCGGACATGGTCATATTACGTTTACGGGCTCTGTCCTACAGACGGCTGATCTGATCGAGAAATGGTTCAAAAACCATGCGGCCGACGGCTTTAACGTTCTGCCGCAGCTGTTCCCGACGGGTCTTGAGACCTTTGTCGATAAGGTCATTCCCGAATTGCAAAACCGCGGGCTATTCCGCACCGAGTACGAGGGCACGACTTTGCGCGAGAGCCTTGGCCTGGGACGGCCGGCCAATACGCGTCATTTTCAGCAAATTTAAATTTATCCGTTATTAATTTACAGAAATGAGAGGGTATACGATGAAGAGACTAGGGTCTGTTATTACAATATTAATGATATTAGCTTTGGTTGCTGCTGGTTGCGGAGGCGGCAATGCCCCAGCGAACAAGAACGCAGCGGCGGATGCCGGGAGCGGGGCAGCGGAGAAAGCCGACTTCAAAAAGCTCGGCGATGAGCCGCTTACGCTGACGCTGTATAATACGGGAGCGACATTTACGGACGTCGAGTTTGAGGCGATGATTGCGGGCCCGATCCATGCGAAGTATCCGAATGTGACGATCGAACGGATTACGCCTGCCGCTACAACGACGGTAGAAGAAGTGTTGTCCACGCATGTCCCGGATATTTTATTCGGCAGCGTGTCGCAGAAAGTGCTGCGCACAGGGGCTTACGAGGATTTGCGCGAGCTGATCAAGAGACATCATTTTGACGAAAGCCGCCTCAAACCTATTGCTTACAACTACATTAAGGAGATTACGAAGGGCAAAGGGGACGCCGTACTCGCGCTTCCGTTTAACGTAAACCAGCATGTGCTTTATTACAATAAGGATATTTTTGATAAATTCGGTGTGCCTTACCCGACAGAAAAGCAGCTTACATGGGATGAAGCGGTTGAGCTTGGAGCGAAGCTGACAAGAACCGAAAATGGCGTTAACTATATCGGTCTTGTTGTAGATAACCTGACCGGATTAGGCAAATCGCTCGGCTTGCCGTATCTGGACCGCGAGACGGGCCAGGCGGCGCTGGATACGCCGGAATGGCGGCGGGTGTTCGAACTCCAGAAGAAAATTTTGGAGACGCCGGGCTACGTTACGCCGGACGGCACGTGGAACTGGACGCGCGACCACTTCATGAAGGATCAGAACATCGCGATGCGCGCCGCTTGGCTGGCAAACATGGTTGGTCCTTTGGAGGAGCTGCGCCAGCAGGGAGTGGAGTTCAACTGGGACATTACCCAGGTTCCTAACTTTAGCGATCAGTTGGGTAAAACGAGAGAAGCGCAAATCCATGCCATTGCCATTAACAGCCAAAGCAAGCACAAGGATGAAGCGTTCCAGGTTCTTGCGGAAATCTTATCGGACGAAGGCCAACGCATTATTGCGAAAAACGGCCGTATCCCGGCTGTCATTAATCCGGATCTTCAAAAGGACTATGGTGCGGATATACCGGTGCTTCAAGGGAAATCGGTACAAAACGTATTCCTCGGTGAGCCTATACAAGAACACTACATTCACCCTTATGAATCGGAAATCAGCGTGAGGCTGAGAGAAGCGACAGAGGATCTGGCGATTAACGGGCTTGATGTGAACTCGGCTATCCGCAAAGCGACGGATGCGATCAACAAGGATGTAGAGACGCTAAAAACAACGATTGGCCAATAAGTTTGGAGAGGGGATAAAAGATGAGTCATTCGCAGCGTAAGTTGAATCTCAATGCCTTTTTGTTCGGAACCGGCCACCATGAGGCGTCATGGCGGCTTCCGGAGGCCGAGCCGGACCGCAATCTCGACTTTAAGCATGTGCTGCAAATCGTGCAGACGGCGGAGCGGGGATTAATGGATTCCGTGTTTTTGGCAGACGGATATTCCGGCCGCTCCAATAAGCTGGAGCCCTTCACGGAGCTGGCTGCGCTTGCGAGCAGGACGAAGCATATCGGCCTGATCGCTACTGTCGGCACGACCTATAATGAGCCGTTTCACGTTGCGCGCAAATTTGCATCCCTGGATCACATTAGCAAAGGGAGAGCGGGCTGGAACATCGTGACGGGCGCCGGATCGGCAGCGCATAATTTCGGCAGAGATGAGCATCCGGATCATGCGCTCCGCTATGAAGAAGCGGATGAGTTTGTGGAGGTTGCCAAGCAGCTGTGGGACAGCTGGGAGGATGAGGCGGTCATTAACGATAAGGCGGCGGGTACCCGTATCGTGAAGGATAAAGTCCATACGATCGATTACAAGGGAAAATATTATTCGGTGAAGGGCCCGCTTAACATTGCCCGTCCGCCGCAGGGCTATCCGGTGCTCGTGCAAGCGGGCTCCTCGGAGAGCGGCAAGGAATTTGCGGCTAAGGTAGCGGAAGTTATTTTCACCGCTCATCAGAGCATTGAAAGCGCGCAGGCCTTCTACCAGGATGTCAAATCAAGGCTGCCGAAATACGGCAGAACAGCTGACCAGCTGAAGATTTTGCCGGGCATTAGTCCGATTCTTGCCGACACGGTGGAAGAGGCGCGGGAAATCGAGAACGAATTGTTCGAGTATGTGAATAAAGACGGCGCGGTTAAACGATTGTCGGAGCGGTTGGGGCTTGATTTGTCGGATTATCCGCTCGATAAGCCGCTTTCACTGGATGGCGTAAGGGAAACGGAGGATGTGAACGGCAATAAGAGCCGGCATCAGCTCATATTGGATCTCGTTCGCCATGAGCACTTGACGTTGAAGCAACTTATAAACCGGTTGGCGGGAGCTAGGGGGCATTTTACGTTTACCGGTACGCCCCTTCAGCTTGCAGACGTAATCGAAACGTGGTTTCTTAACGGAGCCGCCGACGGATTTAACGTCATGCCGCAAATTTATCCGAGCGGACTGGAGCAATTCGTAGATAAGGTCATTCCGGAGCTGCAAAACCGCGGCTTGTTCCGGACGGAATATGAGGGAGCATCCCTGCGCGAGCGTCTTGGCTTGAAAAGACCTGCCAATGTCCGCTTCGAGACTAAAGCTATTTTATAGGAGAGAAATTACACATGAAGAAGCTTACTATGGGCATTACTATTCTACTTCTATTCGCTATTTTGACTGCTTGCGCAAGTACAGGTAATGCGCCGGGAAGCAATAATGATAATAAAGCGAACAACAAGCAAGAAACGTCAACTGCTGCGCCGTCTGAAACGGAAAATGGGGATTTCAAAAAGCTCGGCGACGAGCCTCTGACTTTAACGTTCTTTAATACGAGCGGTACTTTTCCTGACGTAGAGTTTAATACGCTGATTGCGGACCCAATTAAGAAGAAGTATCCGAATGTGACGATTGAACGGATAACGCCGGCAGCGACGACGACGAATGAAGAGGTGCTGTCCACGCATGTTCCGGACATTATTTATTCTTCCTCTTCCTCCCATCAGCGTATTATTCGTACGGGCGCCTATGAGGATTTGAGAGAGCTGATCAAGCGGCATCATTTTGATGTAAGCCGGATCAAACCGATTTTGTATGACTACATCAAGGAAATTACGAAGGATAAGGGCGGCGAGATTTATGCGATCCCGTTCAATGCCAATCAGCATGTTCTCTATTATAATAAGGATATTTTCGATAAGTTCGGCGTTCCATATCCGACCGATAAGCAGCTTACCTGGGATGAGGTGCTGGAAATTGCCGCGAAGCTGACCCGTACCGAGAATGGCGTGAATTACATCGGATTATCGGTCGACAACCTGACAGGCTTAGCGAAGGGTCTAGGTTTACCTTACGTAGACCGCGAGACAGGCAAAGCGGCGCTCGATACGCCTGACTGGCTGCGCGTGTTCGAGCTTAACAAACGAATTTTTGAAATCCCAGGATATGTGACTCCGGACAATACGTGGAACTGGGGACGCGATCAGTTCATGAAGGATCAGGTCGTTGCCATGCGTGTTACCTGGCTGGCCAACATGGTCGGTCCTCTTGAGGAACTGCGCCAGCAGGGCGTCGATTTTAACTGGGATATCGCGCCGGCTCCTAATTTCAGCGATCAGCTGGGCAAAACAAGAGAGGCGCAAATCCATTCGCTATCTGTAAATAGCCAGAGCAAGCATAAGGACGAGGCTTTCCAAGTCATTGCTGAAATTTTGTCCGATGAGGGTCAAGCGATTCTGGCTAGAAACGGTCGCGTTCCGGCTATTATAAATCCGGAGCTGGAGAAGCAATATGGACTCGACATTCCTGTGCTGCAGGGCAAATCCGTGCAAAACGTATTTGTCGGCGAGCCGCTGCAGGAGCACTACATCCATCCGTATGAGCTCGAAATCTCGGCAAGGCTTACCGAGGCCGCTGAGGATTTAGCCATTAACGGGCTTGACGTAAACTCCGCGATCCGGAAGGCGACCGAAGCGATTAATAAAGATGTCGAAACGTTAAGAACGACGTTAGGCGACAAGTAGCCCGCAAAACAAAGCAAAGGGACAGCGATTACTGCGGTCCCTTTGCTTTGTGCTGTTTAAGGCCGGTAAGGCCCCTGCTCCTGTACTGATTTCGTATTTTGAATGATGTGCGGAATAATAGACCTGCAGGCTTGGCGCAAGCCGGCAATAAAACCGAAGGCGGGCCCGTGGGTATGCGCTGCAAGAGGGCCGGCAAAATAAAGCCCGGGCACGCTGCTTTCAAATTGGGCGCCGAGCAGAGGGAATGGCGAGAACTTATCCTTTTCTCTTTCTATCGCCTGCAAAAGGTAAGGCGGCAGAAAGGGCACCTGATCGAGGCTGATCCGGTAGCCTGTGGCGGCAATGACGTGATCGACCAGGCGGGTTTGTTTGCTGCTAAGAGTAAGCAGCGCTTTGCCGTCGCTCGTAACCTCAGCCCGCTCAATGGCAGCGCTGCCGGTTAAGGGAAGCTTGCCCTCTACGAATGGCCGTAAAAACGGAGCGACACTTCCTTGCCGCGGTGTATGCCATCTTTCTTGCTTGAGCTCGGGAGGGAGGCGGTAGAACTGCTCGGCCGAATCGATGAGCTTTTGACCGGACGCCGAATTGTCATCGCTGGCGAATTGGACGGCTTCCCGCCTGAAGAGCAGCTCGGCCTCGCTTCCGGCCATATGAAGCAGCGCCGCGGCTTCCCATGCGCTTTGTCCGCTTCCGATCACGGCTACTTTTTTACCTGTAAACCGGTTGAATTCGGTAAGTCCAAAGGTATGGGAGAGAAGCTGGGGAGACAGCGGAGATAATTCGGAGGGGATGTAGCTGTAGTGCTGTAAGCCGGTGGCGACGATCACATGCTTAGACTGATAATGATTGCCCTCATTCGTTGTCACGCGGAAGCCTTTGGACGAATAATCAAGCTGCGCCGCCAGCTCGGGCGTAAACGCGACACCGGCTTGCTTAGCGAACCAGAAGGCGTATTCGACAAACGCAGGACGGGGAAACGGAGATTTCAGCTCTACTCCCGTCTCGCTGCTAAAGCGTTCAATCGTGAGCGCGTCCAGCTTATCGGAGAAGCTGATGTAACGGGGATTGGTGCGAATAAACATGTTTTGCGGCATTTGATCCTTCCAGAAATGCATGGGTTTTCCTAGCAATACGTAGGACAGCCTGCTGGCGGCTGCATGAGCGGCGAGCGAGATGCCGTAAGGTCCTGCGCCGATAATTATTAGATCAACCAATGTCTTCTCCTCCAAACGAATGGCTTTCTGATTTATACCGAGAATTATACTTGGATTAATGAGGATTACAACGCTTGACAAAAAAAAGATTACATGATAAATTTTCTATGTTATTTTTCATATTAAATTCCTTGGAATAATCGGAATTCGATCTACCGGACGGCCGGAGACAACATTTAACTGTGTCTCCGGTTTTTTTTTGTTGAAAGCTAAATAAAGTACAGGAGGATTAACAATGAACGAAGTAATCGATTTATTGAAAAAACACCGTTCGATTCGTAAATATAAGCCGGAGCCGGTTCCAGAGTCCCATTTGGAGCAAATTTTATTGGCTGCCCAAGCAGCCTCAACCTCCTCGAACATTCAAGCTTACAGCGTAGTGGCTGTCACAGACCCGGAGCGGAAGCGGAAATTCGCAGAACTAGCGGGAAATCAGCAGCATATCATTGAAAGTCCCGTCTTTCTCGTATGGTGCGCCGATTTGAAAAAAGTTAGCATTGCGGCGAATTTGCATGAGGATGTGGAGCTTCACCAAAACGTTGAGTTGTTTCTTCTCGGTACGATCGATGCCACTTTGGCTGCGCAAAACGCGACAATTGCCGCGGAGTCGCTTGGCTATGGGATGGTCTATATCGGAGGAATCCGGAACAATCCGCAAGGCGTTACCGATTTGCTGGAGCTGCCGCCACTCGTATATCCGGTATTCGGCATGTGCGTAGGCGTTCCGGATCAAGAGCCCGATATACGTCCCCGATTGCCGCTTGCGGCTGTTTATCACAAGGAAGTGTACAGGGAGGAAGGGCTGGAGAGCGAAATAAAAGCTTATGACGACATCACGCGCGTATACTACGCGACCCGCAAGGGCGGCGGCAAAGGCGGAGAGCAGGAAACGAAATGGTCGCGCGAAATGCTGAGAAGGTTTAAAGCGAACCGGCTTCGTGGCCATCTCCATGATTTCCTCGTTGGCCAAGGCTTTCGATTAAAATAGGCGTGTAACCTTCAATTTGACCCATTGACATTGTGAAAGCAGCGTATTACTATTAATTCATAGTATTCAACTAAACATTATTGGAATTAAATACGACCGGACCACCGGAGATTTAGCTTTTTTAAGCTAGGTCTCCTTTTTTATGATCTGAATGAAAATGAGGGTTGATAAATGAGTGATGCAAAACGGGACAAGAAAGCACATTTTAACGTATTTTTACGGGGCGCAGGGCATCATTCAGCAGCTTGGAAGCATCCGGATTCAAGCCCGAAGGAAGATTTGGATTTGGATTATTATGCTAACATTGCAAAAATTGCGGAAAGAGGGCTGTTCGATTCCTTGTTCACAGCGGACAACTATTCCGGTCTCGGCAGGAGGCTGGAGCCGTTCACGCTCCTCTCCGGCCTGGCTGCGCTAACGAAGCATGTCGGTCTAATTGCTACAGTCAGCACAACGTACAATGATCCGTTTCATGTGGCGCGGAAGTTCGCCTCGCTGGACCACATCAGCAAGGGCAGAGCGGCATGGAACATCGTAACGGGCCATTCGCAGGCCGATGCCGAAAACTTCAATAAACCCGAGCATCCCGAAGTGACGAAGCGTTATGAGATTGGCGACGAATTCGTCGAAGTAACGAAGCAGCTGTGGGACAGTTGGGAAGAGGATGCGCTTATCTATGACAGAGAGACGGAGGTCACGTTAGATACGAGCAAGGTGCACGAGATTAACTTTAAGGGCAAGTACCACTCCGTGAAGGGTCCGCTCAACATTCCCCGTCCGCCGCAGGGCTATCCCGTACTGGTTCAAGCCGGATCCTCGGAAAGCGGCAAGGAGCTGGCAGCCAAAACGGCGGAGGTGATCTTCACAGCTCAGCAAACGTTAGGGGCTGCGCAAGCGTTTTATGCGGATGTAAAGGCGAGATTGCAAAAGTATGGGCGATCGCCGCATCAGCTGCTCATTATGCCCGGGCTCAGCCCCATCGCAGCCGATACGGAGGCGGAAGCGCGGGATATCGAGGACGAGTTTAATGCGTTGTTGAATCCGAAGCAGGCGCTGAAGCGGTTGTCGAACTATTTTACGGTCGACCTGTCGGAGTATCCGCTCGATAGTCTTGTTCCGATTGACAAGGCAAAGCCTTATGGAACGATTACGACCGGCATCACAAGCCGTCAGGAGGTCGTGGTTGATGCTGCCAAGCGCGACAAAATGACGATCCGTCAGTTTCTTGCCCGCAGCGCTGCTGCTCACGGACATGTATCGTTTACCGGCTCCGTGATCCAAACAGCGGATTTCATCGAAAGCTGGATTAGAAATAACGGCGCTGACGGCTTTAACATTTTGCCTCATATCTATTACAGCGGCTTAGAAACCTTCGTGGATAAGGTTATTCCCGAGCTGCAAAACCGCGGACTCTTCCGTACGGCATATGAAGGCAAGACACTCCGGGAAAATTTGGGGCTGGCAAAGCCGGAAAACACACATAAAGCCATTTGGGCTTTAGGCAGAGAAACTGAAAAGCTGAAATCGCAAAACGGTTAACGGGTGCGAATCGGCGGCGGGGAAAGTAAGCGAAATATTTATGAAAATTAGAGGAGGCTATCATAATGTCAGTTAAATATCGGAATTTGGGTGCAAGCGGCCTTAAGGTCAGCGAAATCAGTCTTGGAAGCTGGCTGACCTACGGAGGTTATGTGGAACGAGAAAACGCGGTGAAGTCGATTCAGAAGGCATATGAGTTGGGCATTAATTTCTTTGACACGGCTAACGTATACGCGAAGGGCGAGGCAGAGAAGGTAGTTGGAGAAACTCTCCGGGCCTATCCCCGTGAATCTTACGTGCTCGCAACGAAGGTTTATGGCAAAATCGGCGACGGACCGAATGACCGCGGCCTATCCCGCAAGCATGTCATCGAATCGGCGAACGCAAGCCTGAAGCGTCTTGGAGCCGAATATGTGGATGTTTTCTACAGCCACCGCTTTGATACCGAGACGCCGCTGGAAGAAACGCTTCGCGCCTTCGAGGACTTGGTCAGGCAGGGCAAGGTTCATTATGTAGGCGTCAGCGAATGGACTGCGGCGCAAATTACCGAAGCCTTTGCGATAGCCGATAAGTATTTGTTAGACCGGATCGTCGTTAACCAACCGATCTATAATTTGTTCGAGCGCTATATCGAGAAGGAGATTATACCGCTCGGCATCAAAAAAGGCTTCGGCCAGGTTGTGTTCTCGCCTCTTGCGCAAGGGCTGCTCACGGGCAAATACGGGACGAATCATCAGGTGCCTGACGAATCCCGCGCGGCGAAGCATGAAAACTTTAAAAATAAAATTACAGAGGAGAAGCTGGCGAAGGTTGAGCAGTTGAAGGGGATCGCCTCCGAGCTGGATATTACGGTCGGCCAGCTGGCTCTCGCTTGGATTTTGCGTCAGCCTAACGTATCCAGCGCTTTGGTCGGCGCGAGCCGTCCGGAGCAGGTTGAAGAAAACGTGAAGGCGTCGGGCATCGTGCTTGACGAACATACGCTAGAACGTATCTCGGCTGTTATCGATAATGATCCTGTTGCTTCCAGAGGAAGTTTCTAATTCATTTGGCCATGATCAGACAAAATCCAGTAAAGTACGATTATTTACTGGATTTTTTCATGGAAAAAAATCCGGCTGCGAGCGATGTGGATTTCGTAACAAGTATTGCCAATTAACGATATATCGTATAGTATTTAAAGTAATACGATATATCGTTAACGGAGGAGAAGACGGAAATGAAAGATGAATGGCAGCCAGAGGAACGATTGTTTTTGCATCATGCCAATGAAAGGGAAGCTTACGGTTCAGGCAGACGGTATTTCAGCCGCGGCGGGGTGAAATATGCTTTGCTGGAGCTGCTTGAGCAGGAAAGTATGCATGGCTATCAAATGATGAAGGCGCTTGAGGATCAATCGGGAGGCACTTACAAACCGAGTGCCGGCTCGATATATCCTACCCTGCAAATGCTGCGCGATCAGGGACTGGTGGAATCCTCCAAGCAGGATGGCAAGAAAATATTTGAAATTACGGATAACGGCCGCGCTTATTTGCTTGAAGAGAAGGAAGCTGCCGTTAACGGGTCCGATCGCCGGGATCAAGGCTGGGTTGAGGAGGATGGCGCCCCATGTGACCGGAACAAGCCGAACCGCCGGTTAACTCCGGCCGGCAAAGAGCTGCTGCATTTGCTGAAGGCGGCAGAACGAGCCGTCGTGAACGATGGGAGTAAGGCTGTTCAATTGCGGACCATACTAGGCAGTCTGCGCCTCTCGCTTCGCCAAATCGCGGCGGATGCGGAAAGCGGCGGCAAAGAGGGTGAACAGACATGAGAGACAATTACAATTCCGCCCCTATGTTTAGGCAGGGCGGCGGCATGAGGCGGTTTGGAACCGGAGAGAAGGCGAAGCCCGCCAGCATATACGGCATGTTCGCGCAAATATATGCCCATGCGCGAATGCAATTGCCTTCGCTGATCGCTGCCGTTGCTTGCGTTATCGCGATTTCGCTGCTGGAGTTCATCGTTCCGCAATTAACCCGTTATACGATAGACCACATTATTCCGGATAAGCTATTTAGCAAGCTGCTTCTCATTGGCGGCGGGGTATTGGGCGCGGCATTAGCGCTGGGCGCCCTGCGCTATACCAGTACCTCCCTCATGGCCTCTGTTGGCCAAAAAGTGCTTTATAATCTTCGCAATGATCTGTACCGGCATATGCAAAGTTTGGACGTTTCTTTCTTTGACCGCAATCGTACCGGCGATCTGATGTCCCGGGTCACGAACGATGTAAGTATTCTTCAGCAAATGATCTCCTCCAGCATGATGCAATTATTTACCGATTTCTTCACCTTTACGGCTATCGCGGTTTATATGCTTTGGATTGATTGGAAGCTAACGCTGCTTCTGCTCGCAACCTTCCCGTTTATGATTTTGACGACCAAAATATTCGGCAAAAGAATGCGCTCCTCGTTCCGGACCGTACAGGAGTCCGTTGCCGATGTCAGCGACCATTTGCAAAACACGCTGACCGGCATTCGGCTTATCAAAGCGTTTACCGCCGAGACCTACGAGTCGGACCGGTTCTCCGAGCGCACCCAGCGGAATATGGATGCGAATATTCAGGTGACCCGCTTGCGGGCCGCTTATGAGCCTATTATTGATTTTCTAAATTTTCTCGGCCTCGCTATCGTGCTTGTATTCGGCGCATGGCTGGCGATGAAGGATCAGATGACGGTTGGCACAATCGTTGCTTTTATCGCTTACCTGCGGCTGCTGCAAAATCCGGTCCGTCATTTTAGCCGGATTATGAATACGATTCAGCAATCGGCTGCTGCCTACGAACGAATTATGGAGGTATTGAACACGAAGGCGGAAATCGTCGAGAAGAAGGGAGCGGTTAAGCTGCCGCCGGTGCGCGGGCATATCGTTTTTAATCATATTGATTTTGCTTATTCCGGCGATTCAGCCGTTTTGAACGCTTTTCATTTGGAGCTGGAGGCGGGCAAGGTGACCGCGCTTGTCGGATCATCGGGCTCGGGCAAAACGACAATTGCTCATCTTATTGCTAGATTTTATGATCCTCAGGCGGGAGAAATAACGATTGACGGTTATTCGCTTAAAGATATTACGTTAGCCTCGCTCAGAGAGCAAATCGGAATCGTGTCGCAGGATATTGTGTTGTTCAACGGAACGATAGGGGAGAACATCCGTTACGGCAATCATCAGGCGACGGACGAGGAGGTCGTTGCTGCAGCTAATGCGGCGAATGCGGCCGGCTTTATCGATTCGTTCCCGCAGGGCTATGAAACGCAAATCGGCGAGCGCGGAGTGAAGCTGTCCGGCGGGCAGAAGCAGCGGCTTTCCATTGCAAGGGCGATTTTGAAAAATCCCCGGGTCATTATCCTTGATGAGGCTACGGCTTCACTCGACACCGAGTCGGAGCAATACATTCAAGATGCTTTGGCGCAATTGCTGCAGGGCCGTACCTGCCTTGTTATTGCCCATCGCTTATCGACGATTCAGCAGGCGGATCAGATTTATGTGCTGGAGCAAGGCCAGATCGTAGAGAACGGAACGCATGATGAGCTGCTAAACCTTCAAGGGCGCTACAGTCAGCTTTATGAATTGCAATTTCCGCAAACGGATGTATCGTAAAACATTCTTTTACTAGGAAGTGGTCGTTTTTTGAAATCAAAAAGAATATTGACAGATTTTTTTCGGAAAACGTGGTATGTGTACCTGTTATCGATCTTTTTCCATTTGATTTCTAACTTGATTAACGTTTTTTATCCGAAGGTATTGGGGCAGTTTACGGATAAGCTGCAAATCGGCGGCTTAACAGGCAAGCTGATTGTGGACTACAGCTTATTGCTGCTGTTAATAGGCGTTGGTCATGTGCTGTTTAACGGCTTAGCGATGTATTTGGTTATGTATGTGGGAAGAAAGTTTGAATTTCTCGTTCGAAGAGGGCTTTTCAAGCATTTTACACAAATGAGCGAAAGGTTCTATTCAAAAAATGGCGTCGGCAAGCTGCTCAGTTATTTTATGAATGACGTGACTGCGGTTCGGGAGTCGATCTCTATGGGAGTCAACTCGACAGCGAACGCATCGATGCTGCTCATAGCGGCTGTTACGATGATGCTTGTCAGCCACATTCCATATTATTTGATTTTGGCTTCCGTATTTCCACTCCTGCTAATCCCTGTAATCGTCGTATATTTGGGGCCGATTATTAGAAAGAGGTCGCTTGAGGTGCAGGAAGCGCTCGGCACGATGACGGAAACGGCGGAGGAGCAGTTTGGCGGCATTCGGGTAACGAAGAAATTTGCGGTGGAAAATATTATGAACGAGCGTTTTGGCAAAACAGTGGATCAAATCCGGCACAATCAATTGCGGCTGGTACGCGTTTCGTCCTTTTTTCAGGCGTTGATTCCGTTTCTTGGTGCGATCGCTTTGATCATTGCGCTTGCCTTTGGCGGCTATTTGACGATTATGAAGCAGATTACGCTTGGCAATTTCGTCGCTTTAACGCTCTACATTCGCATGCTGATGAATCCGCTCCAACAAATCGGCAATGTCATTAACTCGATTCAGCGCTCGCGTGCTTCTCTGGAGCGATTGAATGGTTTGCTAGCCCAGCGGTCGGATATTGAAGAGCTGGAAGATGCTAAAGCTGTAAACCTGATTGATGCGGGTATCACGATCCGGAATTTGTCGTTCGCGTACGATCAAGCTGATGGTGCTGTGCTCAAAGACATCAACCTGAGCGTTAAGCCGGGATCGACGCTCGGTATAATCGGCCGTACCGGCAGCGGGAAGACGACGCTCATGAAGCTGCTGCTCCGTATGTACGATCCGCCGCCTGGAACGGTTTGGTACGGGAAGACGGACGTGAGAGAGATGACGATGGAAAGTCTGCGGAACCAGATTGCCTATGTCCCCCAGGACGGCTTTCTGTTCAGCACGACGATCAGAGAAAATATCGCTTTCTCCGATCGCGGGCGGGAGCTTGAATCGGTAGAGGCTGCCGCAAAGTCTGCTCAAATTTACAATAATATCGTCGATTTGCCCAATAAGTTTGAAACGCGGCTGGGCGAGCGCGGCTTAACCTTATCCGGCGGCCAGCGTCAGCGTACCAGCTTAGCCCGCGGAATGATGAAGGATGCTCCGATTATGATTCTCGACGATAGCGTCAGCGCAGTAGACGCCGTGACGGAGAAGGATATTATTGAAGCGATCCAAACCGAAAGAAACAACAAAACGACAATCATTATTGCGCACCGCATCAGTGCGATCAAGCACGCCGATGAAATCATTGTGCTCGATGACGGCGTGATTGTGCAGCGGGGCACGCATACGGAGCTGCTCGAGCAGCAAGGACTCTATGCGACACTTCATGCCATACAGGAGGAGGGGAGTCAACATGCGACCGGCACAAGCCATTCATAATTGGCAGGCGGATCAGAAGGCTGATCCTAACCTGCCGGAACAGAAGCCGGAATATGTATCGGCCTTTCGCACGCTTTCCAGCTACGCGAGACCGCATCTTTGGGCGTTTATCTTGGTATTCTGCTGTACGCTAATCGCGATCCTTTCGGATTTGCTGCAGCCTTTTTTAATGAAGATCGCGATCGATGACAATTTGCTGTCCGGCAAAAACGATTATAAAGGGCTGCTTACGATTTGCGCCGTTTATTTGGGATTATCTTTATCCAGCCTGTTATTTACGTATTTGCAAAACAATTTGCTCCAAAATATCGGGCAAAGCATCGTGTCGCGCATACGGAAACAGCTGTTTGGCCATATTTTGAAGCAATCCATGCGCTATTTCGACCGCATGTCGAGCGGCAGTCTCATCACTCACGTCTCGAGCGACACAGAGGCGCTGAACCAGTTTTTTAATCAGGTGCTGCTGAGTCTGTTCAGGGATGGGCTGACGCTAATCTTTATCATCGTCATGATGTTTCAGCTCGATACGAGATTGGCGCTCTATTGTCTTATTTTGCTGCCGATTATATGGGGTATCGCAATTGCCTTCCGCTCCTTTATGAGAACAACCTATCAGCTCGCCAGAACGAGACTGTCCCGTCTGGTCGCTTTTGTCGCCGAGAACCTGTCGGGGATGAACCTGGTTCAGGTGTTCCATCAACAGAAGGAGCAGGAGAAGCAGTTCGACGAGCGCAACGGCTTGTATTTTAAAGCTAATATTCGGGAAATCCGGACGAATGTCATATTTGGCCGCACCTTTGATATATTGAGCAATTTATCGATTGCGTTCGTTACATGGGTCGGCGGGAACGCCGTGCTCGGCCAGCATCTTGAATTCGGCGTCTTGTATGCGTTCATTACGTATATCCGCCAGTTTTTTCAACCGATTAATACGATTACGCAGCAGTGGAATACGCTGCAGTCCGCAACTGTCGCCATTACAAGAATTTGGAGCGTGTTCGCGAATAAGCCGGATGTTACGGATCGCGAGCTGGAGCCCGTGGATTTGCAAAAGCCGGAAACGGATGATGAAGCGGATGAACGCCAGGCTTCGCTGCCCGGCTTTAGCTTGGATTCGGTGAAGGGCCGTATCGACTTTGACCGTATTTCCTTCTCCTACGAGGAAGGTATACCAATAATACGCGATTTGGATTTGCATATTAACTCCGGCGAGCTCATTGGCGTCGTAGGAACGACCGGGGCGGGCAAAAGCTCGTTAATCAGCCTGCTGTGCCGATTTTATGATGTGAAGGAAGGAAGCATCCGGATCGATGAGACGGATGTGAGAGATATCCCGCAAGCGACACTGCACCGTTTAGTCGGGCTGGTGCAGCAGGAGCCATATCTTTATTCCGGAAGCATAATTGAAAACGTAAGAATGTTCGACAGCTCGATTTCGCGCGAGGAGGTCATTCGCGCCTGCGAGTTTGTCGGGGCGGATACGGTTATTAAGAAGCTGAGAAACGGCTATGATACCAAGCTGTCAGAGCGTGGCAGCGGTCTATCTGCAGGCGAGCGTCAGTTGATCTCTTTTGCGAGAATTATCGTCTTTAAGCCTAAGGTGCTTATATTGGATGAGGCGAGCGCCAATTTGGATTCTCATACGGAGCAATTGATTCAGAATGCTCTCCACGTCGTCTCGCAGGACAGGACGACGATCGTCATTGCTCATCGTTTGTCTACCATTATGCAGGCGGACCGCATTATTGTAATGAGCCGCGGCGAAATCGTGGAGCAGGGCAATCATCAGCAGCTGCTTGAACATGACGGGCATTATAAAGAGCTGTATGAGCATTCGCAAGGCAATATCGCGGTGTAATCGGCAGTAGTTACGATTTACCGATTTCGGCACATGCCGCAGGGCATTTCATCATAATAGGAGGTAGATAAGATGAGTCTCGTAGTCAACAATATTACCGATTTGATAGGAAGCACGCCCTTGGTGCGATTAAACAAGACGGTGCCGGACGGCAGCGCGGAAATTTACTTGAAGCTGGAGTTTTTTAATCCGGGCAGCAGCGTAAAGGATAGAATTGCGATCAGCATCATTGAAGAGGCGGAGCGCGAAGGGAAGCTGAAGCCGGGCGATACGATTATTGAAGCGACAAGCGGCAATACAGGCATCGGCATCGCCTTGGTTGCGGCGGCCAGAGGCTATAAAGCGATACTGGTTATGCCGGAAACGATGAGCTTGGAGCGACGTAATCTGCTGAGGGCTTATGGCGCGGAAATCGTGCTTACGCCAGGAGCTGAAGGTATGAAGGGCGCGATTCGGGTAGCGCAGGAGCTGCAGGCGAAGCATCCTGATTATTTTCCGGCGCTGCAATTCGATAACCCGGCCAACGTGAAAATCCACCGGGAAACGACCGGGCCGGAAATTATAAGAGCGATTGAATCGCTGGACGGCAAGCTCGACGGCTTCGTCGCGGGCGTCGGTACCGGCGGCACGATCACAGGCGCGGGCGAAGTTTTGCGGGATCGCTTCCCGGATATTCAAATTGCAGCCGTTGAGCCGGCTTCATCCCCCGTTCTGTCTGGAGGGGCGCCGGGCCTGCACAAAATTCAAGGTATCGGAGCAGGTTTTGTGCCTTCGATTCTGGATACGAAAATTTATGATGAAATTATTCAGGTCAGCAATGAGCATGCTTTCGAAACGGCAAGAAGAGTGGCCAAGGAGGAAGGCATTCTAGGCGGTATATCTTCCGGAGCAGCCATCTACGCAGCGATTCAACTCGCTCAGAGGCTGGGTGCGGGCAAGCGCGTTGTTGCTGTTATTCCGAGTAACGGCGAGCGTTATTTGTCGACTGTGCTATATCAGCAGGAACAGCAGCTGTAGAGGCGTGAACGGTCTGAGGGGGCTGTCGCCAAAGTAGTAACTTGCTCGAGAGACAGCTCGCTTCGATCAGCAATGATACGAATAGATGAAGAAATGGCGGTGCAGGGGGGAACTGTAACCCCATTTAAGGACACTAAATAAAAAGTGTTAAGCAGAAAGTAGATGGCTCCTGTATTCGTCAGGAGTCATCTTTTTTAATCCCCATTGAGAGCGAGATGTGTTGTACATTAGGATGTATTCGTTAACTCTTTGACGAAGCTTATCTATGGTTTGGCAGTCCTCATAATCCAACTCATCTTTCATATGACCAAAGAAGGACTCCATGGGCGCGTTATCCCAGCAGTTACCCTTGCGAGACATGGATTGTGTGAATCCTGCATTCTTTACTTTCTGTTGAAACACAGGATGAGTGTAGTGCACACCTTGGTCTGAGTGAAGGATCGCTTCAGGATGAATGTTGTAATCTGAATTTGTTAAGAGCAGCTCTAATGTCTTTTCTGTAATACTGAGTTCCAATGAGGTGGATAAAACATGTGCAGGTATTTGCTTCGTCGCTCCATCCTTCACGCAGGAGAGGTACGCCCATTGACCATACCTCATATATGTTATATCGGTTAGTAACACCTTGCCTGGTTCCCCTTGATTAAACTTACGATCCAAGTGGTTCGGACACGTCTTGTGCTCTTGTGAAGCTTTAGCTATCTTACGGTATGGATTAGCCTGTCGTACTTTCGCAACTAAGTTATACTTGCGCATCAATCTACGAAATTTCTTATGATTCATGATAACATCATTTTCACGCTCCAGATGCATTTTAATCCTAAGGGCTCCCACCTTGCTGTTGTGCGAAATGAAATGCCCCTTTATGAGCTCGTAGTCCGACTCATCCTGATATTCACGTTCTTGCCTGTAAGGTTCTGCTTTTACCCAACGGTAGTATCCACTCCGGCTTACCCCAGCGAGGGTGCATAGATACCCTGTTAAACCCTTCATATTGGAATTGCGAATAGTAGCCTCAATGACTGCAAAGGCTTCTGCAGGCGTTAGCTTTTGCGCTTCACCTGCCTTTCTAGAGCTTCGAGCTTTTTTAAGAATTCATTCTCTATTTCTAGCAGCTTTATTTTAGCCTCAGCACGTTTAAGCTTCTCTTCTGTGGTTAGCTCCTTAGAAGAGGGCCTGCCCGTGCTATTTTTGCCTCTGCGATCCATTAATAATCCCTCCTCTCCATAAGCTCTGTACGATCTCCACCAACGTTCTAGAGAGGCTCTAGGATTTCTTGTCCCAACTATTGTGGTTTCGAATCCACCAGCAATGAATATCTGCATAGGTGTGATGCCACTCATGTATGCCTTTACTGCGTACTGTTTAAACTCAGGGCTATAAGTGATTGCTTTCTCTGAAACGTGCACGACATTGGGATTTGATTCAAGTATTTTAATCTGAATTGGTGTAAAACATTTGCGTTTAGACATGATGAAAGTTATACCCCGCTCTATTTAGTATGTTAATTAAAGCACAAAAACCCGTGAAATAGACACTTTTTTCAAAGTGTCCATTCCACGGGTTACAGTTCAGTCCTGTAACGCCATTTCTTCATTTCGAACGATTGCTGCTTTCTTAAGCAAATGATAGGCAAGCGAAAGCCGCCCGGCCTCAAGACTGTTCAAAGCTCATTCCGGGATGGCTGGTGTATGCGGCCGATTCGACAATGTAAAACGTGATTTAGTTTCTTTTCATAAAACTAAATCGCGCTCGGTGTGCGAGTAGGGCGGATTAGCTCTATTTTACGAACGTAATCGGTCCATATTTAGATGCTGCTCTCCCAATACGCTATATAATTAGGCAAAATCAAACTAAAACGCTGTTATCGGATAACGATCTGCAAATAGTTTCAGAAAATCGAATTACACCGTCGGGGGATGTACGATGATAGGCCTGGTAGCGAAAAGAGCCCCTGCAGTCATTTGCATTCTGAAAGAGTCTTTTTTTGCTTATAATATGACGGCAAAACGTTTGCTTGCTTAATTGAGCACAAACCTATTAAAATTAGTGGAGCGAATCAAAAAGGTCATCCCGGATCATTCACAATTTATAATAGAAAGAAGCAGATGCAGCAATGAATATTTTCTTCCATATTTTACTGACGAATGTGCTGCCGATGGCTATTATGATAGCTCTTGGCATTATGATCCAAAGAGCTTTTCAGCTTGACATCAAGACGCTGTCCAAATTGAATTTTTATTTGTTTTCACCGGCCATTATGTTTGATTTGCTGTACAATACGGCGATCTCAGCTTCGCTAATCGGTAAAATTATGTTCTTCTTAGTGTTGTTTATGGTGGCGCAATATATCATTGTCGAAGTGGCCATACGAATAAGAGGATATAGTCCGGGCATGAAAAGCGCGATGCGGAACAGCGTGCTGTTCTACAATAGCGCAAACTATGGCATCCCGCTCAACCAGCTCGCTTTTGCGGGAAACGAGAAGACGCTGGCCATACAGATCATCATTATGATGATGCAATCGCTCGTGCCGAATACGTACGGCATTTACAATGTGAATGCGCACAAAGCCGATATGCGTGCCATCTGGCGAACGATTCTTTCGATGCCGGTTATTTATGTCATCCCGGTTGCTCTGCTCTTAAGAAACCTCCATGTCACCATTCCTCAGTTTGTAGCTACGCCGGTCGACTATTTATCGAGTGCATTCATTGGAACGGCGCTTATAACGCTCGGTGTTCAGCTTGGCAATATGGAGTGGAAAATCAAACGGTCCCTTCTAATTGATGTAAGTTTGTCGGCTATGCTGAGGCTCGTTGCCGGACCGCTGCTGGCATGGCTGATCGTCTGGCTCATGGGACTGGATAAATTGACGGCAGCGGCATTGATCGTATCCTCGGCCGTGCCGACCTCTCTCAGCAGCGTGCTGCTTGCGGTGGAATTCGATAACGAGTCGGAATTCGCCTCGCAGTCTGTGTTCGTTTCTACCATTTTAAGCATCATAACAGTTACGGCTGTTATTTTCTTTTTAAAGCTTGATGTATAATGCTTCCATAGTTAGCGCCCTTCTTCGATTTGAATTCGAAGAAGGGCTTTTTTGTGGCTTAATGGATCAGAGAAAATAAAGGATTAGTCTATGATGTGGCATTCAGTTAACGGGACACAAGAGCTCGATGAGCAGCTATACAAAGGCAGACTGCCGGCAAACGACATCCTTGCTATGCTCTAATATATGGTAAAATGGAGATGTTGAAAATAAGGAGGTAACGATGAAAAAACATTTTTTTCGAGCTGTCGCTTTAGGACTAACATTTGTAATTATTTTTTATGCTTTTCAGATTCTTCAAGGGATGTATCATACAGCGAAATTTGTTCCGGAAATTGTTGAGTCATACGAATCAGTTGATTATCTGCAGCATAAAGTTTCATTTGGAGATCAATCAAGCTCAATTTGGAGAACGGTAAAAATGCCGGGATTGTTGCTGCTTGGAATAGCGGTTTATTATACAGTGAGGATATTGAGAAGGAAGAAATAGTTTAATAGCCTGAGGAATCGGAATTCCGCTAACGGGGAAACATTAGTTCAATAGTAAGAGGCTGCCATACGGGCAGCCTTGCTTAATTGAAGGACTATTTAATTAGATATTGCTAAGTTCACCAGATTGGTTCTTGTTTTCTTTACTTGACTGCTCCGTATCGTCAATTATAAAGCCTGTCCGCTCATGAGCAGTGGTATCTTCATAAGCTGTTTTTTGATCATCATCAGTTTCAACAACTATTTTATTGTTTGGCATTATTATCCACCCCCTTATTGTTAGGAGTAGCATTTCCACTTGATTTTTAATTTATCCATTCATTGAAATTTATGTTTGGAATAACAAGTTTCCTGATCTAAAACGTTAAAGCCAACCTCATTCCGCTAACGGGTAACAATAGTTGAGGAGGAGTTGCATTTTTAAAAAGCAGCTCCTCTTTGATTTATTCCGGTAATTTGAATAAACTATATTGGAGAAGGAATTTCAATGAAAGGACAGATGTGGAATGAAGAGAAAAGCAGCGGTTAAATTAGATGATCTAATTACTGAAATTGAAATTCAAATGGACGAGACCCTTACATATATTAACACCCAGACAGGAGAAGTTATAACATTATCGAGAGAAGAGATGAGAGCGGCAGAAGATGAAGATCCACTTGAAAATTATCCGGATTGGCAGAGAGAGAACATTGAACAAGCAATAAATATTATAGAGGATGAAGACGAGATTTATCTCGATTTCACATTAAGAAACGAGTACCATGAGTATGAAATAATAGAAGATTTTATCGGGACATTAAGCGAAGCAGAGGTTCGAGAAGAATTGTTTGGAGCTATTCAAGGAAGAGGGGCATTTAGAAGATTTAAAGACGGAATCATTGAACATGACGTCGAAAAACAATGGTATAAATTCAAAGAAAAAAAGATAAAGGAATTAGTTATTGCATGGTGTGAAGATAAGGATCTTGTAATTGTGGAATAAAGTATTATTGAATTTATAGAACTAATTGAGACGGAGGAAATAAATTTTGGAGATTAAGTGGTTGGAATGGGCGAAACAAATACAGGCAATAGCCCAGATAGGGCTGACGTATACAAAAGATCCGTATGATATCGAAAGATATGACGACCTTAGACAAATAAGCATAGATATTCTTTCTAACTATACATTAATTGAAAAGCAACAACTTAAACTTTCTTTTGCAAATGAGACGGGATATGCCACACCAAAGGTTGATATACGTGGTGTTGTTTTTAATAATAACAAAATACTTATGGTAAGAGAAAAAATTGACGGAGCATGGGCACTACCAGGGGGTTGGGCGGATATTGGACATTCACCTACCGAAGTTGCTGTAAAAGAGATTAAGGAGGAATCGGGATTTGCGGTTACTCCAGTTCGGCTTCTAGCCGTTTTGGATAAAAAAAATCATGATCATCCACCTGAACCTTATCATATATACAAGTTTTTTATAGAATGTAAAATTGTTGGCGGCGAAGCTAAGACTGGCTTAGAAACAAGCGAAGTGGATTTTTTTGACGAACATGCTTTGCCTGATCTTTCACTGGAAAGAAACACATTGAAACAGATTAAACTTATGTTTGAGTTTTTACGTGAGCCAGAGAAGAAAGTCATTATCGATTGACAAGCAAAATAACAAAACAATTTTTTAGGTCATTAAGCAAACTGGTAACGAGAGTTCAATAAACAGCAGGAAAAGGCAGTCGGTCATTCGGCTGCCTTTTCTTAACTTATGCTACCGTGCTGATTTGTGCATTGCTGGCTAAGTATGGATTAAAATAGGGAAATGGATCCGTCGGCGAAAATAATGCCAAAACAACAAGGAGAAGATGTTATGATTTCAGATTGGAAACAAGCTGAGGAAGCATTGAGGGATATTGAGGTCGTTGGTCATGAAAACAATAAGCCTGTTTCCGTCATCGGTTTTGCAGAAGATTTGCGTTGCATCGGGATCGGAACGGATGCCGCGGTCTTTTATTACCCGAGCACCCCTAATTACGCATATAAAGTGTATTCCGCTCAGGCATTAGACAAAAAGGAAGTGGAAGCAGGTATATACAAACGCTTAAAAGGATCGCAGTATTTCCCCCGATGTTATGGAGCCGGACCTAACTATTTGGTTTTAAGTTTTGAACAAGGAGTTACCTTATATGATTGTCTTCTACAAGGTGTCCGTGTTCCAGAGCAAGTGATCCAAGACGTTGAGGAGGCCCGCGAGTTTGTCCGAAGTCAGGGGCTGAACCCAAGGGATATTCATCTAAAAAATGTTCTTTTGCAAGAGGGGAGAGGGAAAGTTCTAGATGTATCGGAGTATATCAAGGAAGGAAACGATAGTCGATGGGAACACTTGGTATGGACATACAAACATGTTTATCCTCTGATATGCGATGTACAGGTACCTTTATGGATCTTGGAAACCATTACGAACTGGTATAACCGGATAGATACGGCAAGTTTTGGAATAGAGGACTTCTCTAAACGAGTGAGTCGGCTTTTCTTTGGGGAACGCAAATGAATGGCGATCTCACACATTACCCCTCCTAAAACGCTGCCTATTCAGCTAGGCAGCTTAACTTATATTCAACCGTTTCGTTGTACGAGTTTTGGCTTATTCGCAGGATTTCAAAGAAAGCACGGAGTACCGGATATATTCAACCAAATGGCACTGACCTATTCCCCTCTATTCCCGTGCGCCTTCATGTTGCCGAAGTCTAACACGGAGTTCCCCTTCTTGTCTTTCACCCCATACCAACCGGGCGAAATCCTGCGTATAAACGAGCATTCGTGAGAAAATCATATCGTATCGAGGGAGTTTAATAACACACATGATGAGCAGGCATAGCGGTGACCTGCTCATTTTATTATGCTAACGGGCTGGTTAGTATTAAGAAACTCAACTTTCGCAGAGCGAAAGTTGAGTTTTTTCTTAATATTAAAAATGGCTAATTTTTCAAAATAAAAAGGATATCTATAATTGTGTAAGCGTACACATACATAAACGACACGGTTCTCACGGTTAATCTAATGCGCCAGTGAGGTAATTTGTATGTAAACGCTTTACAGGATTGATTAACCGTCTCAACAATGTCGATGACTAATAAGTTGGAGGTCAATTATGAGTAAATGGTACAGATGTTATCGAGGCAATGCTTTTAAACTATTTCTAGCAATTCTGCTGGTATCGTCATTCATCCCTGCCGGAGGAGCCCTCGCGGAAGGAACGCAGCTTAAAACCGGAAACTACTATTACAGCCCTGCCCCGGATGCAGGCAATATTCCCGACAAAGGGGCAACCGGCTTGGTATCGTCAGAGGGGGGCATACTTTTTGACGGCTTAACGACGACCTATGCCGGATGGATGGGAAGCGCGACCGCCAAAGGAACGGTGCAGGTGGTGTTTGACTTGTTGAAGGACTATCCGCTGGACAGTATAAACATCATATTGAATTCACCCAACAGCTTTTGGGGGTTTAATCAATTTACGGTCAAATACCGCCCCGAGGCTGAGACGGATTATTACTATATTGCCGGCAAGCATGTAAAATCAGGAACCGCCTTGAACTATTCAGTCAACATCCCGATGAACAACAAGACGGCAAGGTTTATTGTTATCGATATTAAGCGGTCGCACTCCTTTCAGCATATCCCGCTTTCGGAAGTGCAAATTTATAAAGGCGCAGGCGATGAAGGGCAGAATCCGGCTCCTGCTTTTACCGCAGAGCAGATGCAGGCTGAGCTTAAGAAAGACGCTTTAATGGCGGATAAATACGGACAGTGGATTTATGAAACGTGGACGGGAAAGGTTGCAACTGACGCGCAATTGAAGCAGGAATATGCGAATGAGGCGAAAGCGCTGGAGAAAGTTATGCTGAACCGAAGCAAATATGATCAGTACGGCGGGATTAAAAGCGGAGGATTGTACCAATACACCGGATTTTTCCGGCTTGAACAAATTGATAATAAATGGTGGTTTATTACGCCGGACGGCTATAAATTCATTTTAAAGGGCGTGGATGCGGCAAGCATATGGGAGTGGGGTTACGGAACGCCGTATAGGAAAACGGACGGCACTCCCCGGAAAGTGTTCGAGGAGCTTCCCGATCCGAGTGTTTATGCTCCCGCTTACGCCAATGACTTAAATGGCGAAAGAGTCAGCTTCGTCATCGCCAACGTCATGAAAAAATACGGCAGCAACTATGAGTCGAAGTGGGAGGAAATCACCAAGAAGCGGTTGATCAATTGGGGCTTTAATGCCTTTAGCAAGTGGACCAGACCTAACAATGTCACGTTTCCCTATATAGAGGTTCTGCAAGATCCGTCAACTTTGAAAAGGATTCAATGGACTTACGATGTGTTCGATCCGCAGGCTGAATCCATTATCGACAACTCCGTAAGCGCACAGCTTCAAAAGGCGAGGAATGACCGGTGGCTGATTGGCTACACTTACGATAACGAGGCCGGATGGACGACCGATATTGTAAAAGAGGTTTTGAATTATGATTCGACCTCTGCGGCGAAGGGCGCCTTTGTGGATTTTCTTGCGCCAAGATATAACAATGACATTGCCGCCGTCAACCAGCTTCTTGGCACGAGCGCCGAATCATTTGACGCATTAAAGAATACTCCGATTGCAATCGCAAAAGTTCCGGCTGCGGATGTATCGGACTATATCAAGCTGGCATCCAAAACGTACTTCTCGACGATCCGTAATATTATCGAAAAATATGACAAGAACCATTTGTTCTTAGGCTCTTCTATCGTTCCCACCTGGCGAACCAGTCTGGATTGGGATTCGGCCGCCATGGAATTTGTAGATGCTTTTTCCGTAGATAATTATACGAATGATCCGGGCTGGCTTGCCAGATATGAAGCTTTCGGAAAACCGCTGTTGAATCTGGAATATACATTTAGCACAAGCGAGCGAGGGTTATCGCCTATCAATGCGGCTACAAGCACAGCCGGCATAGCGGACAGAGGATCGGCTTACAAAGCTTTTATCGAGAGCCAAACGGCACATCCGCTGTATGTCGGATCAGGCTGGTTTACGTACTATGATCAAGCGGTTACAGGGCGAAAAGACAGCGAGAATTTCAATACAGGCCTGGTAAACCAGCAGGATCAGCCCTATACGGATATGGTCAATATCATGAAGACCGTCAATGAAGGGCTGGAAACGATCCATGTGAACGGGGGCTAAACCCGGCTCCTACGAAATTAAATTACAAAAGTAATCTTTGGTATAAACATTCCTGCAGGGCCTAGATTTGGCCTTTGTTAAAGGAGCGCCTCCTCGGTATGATGGTTTTGTGCACGGGTGAACCCAATACCATCAAGGAGGCGCTCTTACTATGAAGTTTATGGCAGATTTGTATAATAGCAATCGAAAAGAAATCTAGCTGCCGCAAATTCTCGTGATGAAAACATAACAGGTCAGTATTATTGATCATTCATTGTAAAATTTTTTATATTAAATACGACTAATGGCGAAAGAAGGAAATACATAATGATAGCTATATATAAGGTCGAATATGATCAGAAATCGGCTTTAAGGAATCTCTTAGAGCTCTATAAATATGACTTCAGTGAGTTTGATCCTGAAGATATTAATGAAAACGGCTTATATGATTATATGTATCTGGATCATTATTGGACTGAAGAAGGCAGGCATCCATTTTTTATTCGAGTAGATGGAAAACTGGCAGGATTTGCTTTAGTAAGAGAGCTGGGTACTAACGAACATAACCAATTCATTTATTGTTTGGCTGAGTTCTTTGTAATGAAAAAATATAGAAAACTTGGGGTAGGTCAACAAGCAGCTTATGAATTATTTAATGAATTCAGCGGTATTTGGAAAGTTGCTCAAATTGAAACTAATAAGCCAGCTCAAATCTTTTGGAGAAAGACAATTGGAAAATATACAAACAACAACTTTCAGGAGGTTCGAGAGGATGACTGGGAAGGGCCTATACAAACATTTTCAACTGAAGTCAGTACATTAAACTCCCTCGGGTAAGATAGCTTAATAATAATGCAGGGAGCCTGTATCATCACTTGATGTTACAGGCTTCTTTTGAGGTGAAAATGTTCTTGCATATTTTTGTATTGATTTAACGGCGCTAATTATGGTTAAATTTGTAAAATAAAGATCATTAGGAGGAAGGTAGAGTGTCCAATGAAATAAAGAGTTATATTGACTATCCAATGGTAAAAATTCCAGGGGGAGAAATAGAATTAAGAGACGATAGAATAAAAAGCAAATGGAAAGCTGAAATAAGACCGTTTCTTCTTGCCCGGTATCCTGTAACTATGGAACTATACTATGCTATTACAAATAAATCATCTAATTCGTTTGACGGAGATCTAAAACCGGTTGTGAATATTTCTTGGAATGATGCAATTTCTTTCTGTAATCTCCTTTCACAGAAAGCTGGACTGAAGGAGTGTTATTCTATAAGTAATGATGGTGAAACTATTATTTGTGATTGGGAATCAGACGGCTATCGGCTTCCTTCAGAAGCAGAGTGGCAATATGCATGTAAAGCAGGGACGACTGGTTATAGATACGGAGAGCTTGATAAGATTGCCTGGTATAATGAAAATTCAGGAAGCAAAATACATGAAGCAGGAAGAAAGGAACCGAATGCATGGGGGCTGTATGATATGTTAGGAAATGTTTGGGAGTGGTGTTGGGATTTATATGACGAACAAGTATACGGGTCCTACCGAATTTTTCGAGGAGGCAGCTGGGCTGAAGAGGCCAGGGGTTGTGGGGCTTCATGTCGTCGTCGTAGTCATCCGTCATTTTGTATAGATGACCTTGGATTTCGTCTGGCCCAGTCTTATTAACTTCTACGATCAAGCCAGCCTTTGAGGTTTTACAACTCAAGTTGTTATGCTATTAGGAAACTAAAGGAAGCAGGTTCATAACCTACTCCCTTTACCTGAATACCTGATATCCTGACTGTGAAAAACTATTGAGCGGGTTCAAACAGTAGTAAAAGACAGACGCTTATATTGCATTTAATCCTCCTCAAGTTCACGCGCATCCTTAAACATTAAGATTACCGCTGTTATGAATAAGACTGCGGTCGTTACGCAGCATTCTGCGTAAGTTATGCCAAGACCGAACCACAGTTCGAGGACGGCGTAGAGTCCCGCCGCTGAGCCCGCGAATATGCCGATGCACGCGAATAGTAACGCGATGATTACGAACATGTAGCCGCCAGCGTTTGGTTTGTACAATATTTTCTTTTCCGGATTTAGAAATAACGAGATCCGCTCCATAATCGCCAGAAGCGCGCGTGACTTGTATATTTTTTTTCTTTTATTTGGTGACAAATTTATCTCCCCCTAATATCTTGTTATATTCTTTGTCGGAACTTGGACTGGTTAAGTTAAGGCCTGAAGAGATTCCATTAATGAAATTTGCATTCCCAGCTCGTTTGCGAGTATGGAAATGGAACAGCACATAGCAAAAGTCCTGACGAGGTTGAAGAGGTATTTTATTTTGGTTGTCTTGTGACGAAATTGTAAATTATCCCAATCCACCTCCGTGGACAAAGGAAAGCATAATAAGGGCGGAGAATCAACGGAAGGTAATGAACATTATTTTTATGAAAACGGAGGGTAATTTTGAATATCTACATAGTAAGACACTGTAAGGCGGAAGGACAATCACCAAGTGCGGATCTTACCGACGATGGTTATTTACAAGCTGGGAGACTCGCTGAATTTCTGCATGATAAAAATATCGGAAGCATTATTTCGAGCCCTTATCTCAGGGCACTCAAATCCATTTCTCCATTAGAGGAGAAATTGCAGATTAAAGTAATGACCGATGATCGATTGTCAGAAAGAATATTATGCGGGGA
Source organism: Paenibacillus sp. J2L1-98 (assembly GCF_056269405.1). Lineage (NCBI taxonomy): Bacteria > Bacillati > Bacillota > Bacilli > Caryophanales > Paenibacillaceae > Paenibacillus > Paenibacillus sp. J2L1-98. The sequence continues at coordinate 315,051 of NZ_JBWDNW010000006.1, forward strand.
AAATAATCCTAACTGGCTTGAAATGCTTCGTAATACATTTGCCGACCTTGAGTTGTGTTACGAGGGCGGCGAATCAAGTATCGCCGCGATGAATCGTGCATTATCTGTTATTAACGATGTGAAAAATTGTGGGCTCAACAATGTAGTTATCGTTACTCACGGAAACTTAATGTCCTTGCTGTTAAAGTATTATGAAAACAAATTCGGTTTTGAGGAGTGGCAATTATTATCCAATCCTGATGTCTACCATTTACATTTTGCAGGTATATCACCGATTATAAAGAGAGTCTGGGCCGGTTGAGTTTCAATAGGTTATTGTGTACATTACGGGAAACGAGAGTTATGTAGTCTTTCTCAACTATCAGGCAGATGTTTAAAAGGGATTGTTTCGAAGGAACGAAGTGGAATAAGTTAGTTACAAAGCTTCCGATTTTTGTTAACCATGTTTTAGATGGGACGATTGATGAATTGTACAAGTGATTATGCTAAACGAGGGACGGGTAACTATAGCTTAATAAACATCAGGGAAGGCTGCTGACACCAATTGGATCGGCAGCCCTCTCTGCTATCGGGGGAGTTATCCAACATATAATACATGTGTTAGATTGTAAGATTCATTATAAAGGTGGGGTTTCATTGATTAGAGATGCAAGAATAAAGGACTCGATTGAAATAGCGAGATTATGCTCACAACTTGGCTATGAAGTTTCAGAAAATGAAGTTTTACAACGGTTGGAGAAATTATTATTAAATGATGATAATGCAATCTATGTTATGGAGATAAATAGTAACGAAATTTCTGGCTGGGTTCATGTTCATGGAAGACATTTAATCGAGGTACATTCATTCGCAGAAATTGGCGGGCTGGTAGTAGATAATTGTTATCGTCGGAAAGGTGTTGGAGAAAAATTAATGCGAAGATGTGAAGAATGGGCTAGAAAAAAAGGATTTCAAGAGGTGCGATTAAGGTCTGGCGGACAGAGAAAAGACGCTCACGAATTTTATAAAAGTATTGGTTACAAAAATATTAAGTGGCAAGAGGTTTTTTCGTTAAATCTTAATGAATAAAAAAACCAAATGCGTATACTTAATTGATTTCATGAATCGAGGAGAATGTTTATGTTTTCATATCGGTCGTTACAACCAGGTGATCTTGAAACTCTCTACAGCAATGGATCGGCAGCCTTCTCCGCTAATGGATAGTTTAGTGGAAAATGATACATGTATTCAGTAAGAAAGTTAACATGCTAAAGTAAAGAACTGAATCGCTGAGCATCAAAAAACTCATAAGCATACCGCTTCGAGAAGAGGTACATATGTTAACAAAACGAAATGGGATAATTATTTTGTTTTTAATGATTATTGGATTGGCTGTATGGCAGAACTATCAATTGCGTATGGAACAAAAAACAGCCAAGGAACACGTTACAAGAACAGCGTATACCGCAGTTCATTATTTAAAAAGTGCTGCAGCGGCATTCGAAAACATCAATAAAAAAAATCAATGGGACGACCTAAAAACACGAAGAAATCAGCAAATCTCTTTGTCATATGCTTTTCAGAGTCTCTCAGATGCCAATAATTCTTGGCAGGATTATGTTACCCTTATTTCGAATTATTCCAGGCAGAATATCAATGATGTTTTTTTCAGTTTCTCCGATTGGTTTGTAAAGGCAATTAATATTCTTAGTAAAGAAGGAGCTCTAACTGCCGAAGAAAAAGTTATTCTTTCAGAATTAAGCCAAGTGATTTCAAAGGTGGATTTGCCACAGAATTGGAATGATTTCAACGGGATATCTGTTGTGTTTGAACGGCTCACAATGGAGTGGAAGAGCATAGATATCGGCTGAAAAACTAAAGAAGCCAGTCATGACTTAGCAATAGTTTATTAAGCTAACTGGTACGATAGTGGGGGAGCTTGCAGCGATGCAGCTCCTCTTTTTTCATTGAAGTAACTGGCAGGATACGATAATGCACCAGGTCAAAAAATAGTGTTATAATTTTGGGTAGAAATATTAGTTTGTCCAATAAGTGGGGGGTAGAATGATAATAATAAATCACTTAGACACTAAACTCTCAAGCCGATATGAGGAGCTTGACTCAAACCAAGCTGGGAATAAGAATACTCAATTTGCTGACATTATTGTTGATGGCAAATCGATATACAATAGATTCCGGAAATATGACATGGTCCCCGCTTTTGGCTGGGGCACTAGTGATAATCAACGGCAAATGATTGATTATTTTCTTTTAAGGCAACCCCACGAATATTTGTACTTTAGGTATCCCATTTTAGTCTGTCCTTTGTGTGGAGATGAGGAATGTGGATTTATTTCAGTTAAGATTGATAAAGAGGGGGATATTGTCATCTGGAGAGATTTTATATTAGAAGGTGAGAATAAAAAAATAGACATAGGCCCTTTCTATTTTAATTGGGATAATTATTCCACGGCAATTAACAATACCTATGGCCTTACTGACGATAATTCTAATTAATCATTGAGCTCCCATGGAAGAACGCAATTACTTCCATAATCTGCGGTGTCGCGTGAGCGGCATGGATGGCTAACGGGAAACGATAGTTGAACACCGAAAGGGCTACCGCGTGATAGCCCTTCGTTATAAACGGGCAGATTAGCGTGATACTTCAAAAGGAAATGAATAAGGTTGAAACGAATATAGATCACATAAATTACAATGTATGAGATGGGGATGCCTATGAGTGTTATTGTAAGAGACTGCACTATGGAAGACATTGGCGATATCGCTTTCTTAATGGGCGAATTAGGCTACCCAACAAGCTATGAGGATATGAAAGGACGCTTCAAAAATATCTCTTCTGATTTAAGCTATTGTACATTGCTTGCAGAAGTCAAAGGTAAAGTTGTTGGGATGGTTGGTCTACAAAAGTCCTTCATTTATGAGAAAACTGGCATCAATGTGCGTATCGTTGCCATGGTGGTACAAAGTGATTTTAGAGGTAAAGGGATTGGAAAACACTTGCTTTCAGAAGCTGAGAATTGGGCAATGAATCAAGGGGCAGTATCAATGTCTCTCAATAGTGGTAATCGTTCAGAACGAGAAGCAGCTCACCTATTTTACCAACGATTTGGGTTTACTCCAAAAAGCACTGGCTTTATCAAAATCATCGTATGAGCCGTTGAATTTTAACGAGGAACAATAGTTGAGCATGACACATCGATGAGCAGGCGCTGCAGAAGCTTGCTTATTTTATTAAAATTACGGGTAGGATAAAAAATGGATTCTAGGGAAAAATACCCCCAAACTATGGGGGGTACTTTTCGTGAAAAAAATATTGATTTTAATATTGCTTATCTGCTGTCCAATGAGTGGTATAAATAATAATATCGTTGGAGCAAATGAAAAACTGATATCAAAAAGTACTAATGACAAACCTAAAGAGTCAAAAGAATTAATGTTTCAAGACATGCTAATGCTATTTCTTTTGCCACACATAGAAAAGAAAATGGATGAGACATACTCAAACAAATTGAATTACTCACCAGAGGTTTATCCTTATTTTGTGAATGTTACAAATGTGCAACGGGTAAATGGATTCAGAGGATTTCATTTTTTTATAACTCTTGAAGTGGTTCCAACAGTTGGTCCACATATTCCCGTCGGTAAGGATAGTCTTACATTCGATATATCTCCTATGAACCCTAATAATGTAAAGTTAATAACCTGGAAGCACTTAAAAGACCCGCAGAAGGTTGATTTTCCACCAAACTGGATGGACGTTCTGAAAGAATAAGTGGATCGTTTATCATTCAACTAAACCGAGGGACGGGTACATTAGTTAAGTAATACTCCGCTCATGTTAATGATTCGCGACCGTCGGTTCAAGGCTTGCGCCGACGGTCGCATGCGCGAATAAAACCTAACTTGCAATCAAATAAAACAGCGAACGCCTCGCAAAGCGCATCGCTGTTTTTTTTATTACACTTCGATATTGGCCGCGATGCTATCTTCCCGGCCATACTCGCGGATGAGCGCTGCTACCGCTTGGTGATGCGGATTCGGGCCGTAAGCCTCTAGCGCTGCCTTGTCTTCGAATCGGACGCGAAGCACGAGCTGGTAGCCCTTGTTGTTGTCCGAGAAATTATTTCCTGCGTTCACTTCAACGACACCAGACAAGTGCTGCTTCAGCGCCTTAAATCGCTCCACGATTTCCTGCAGCTGTGCGTGGGTCGTTTGCTCACCGAATTTCACGAGAATAATGCGATCGATCATGTAAAGATCCCCTCTTTCCTCAACATCTATAACTTTAAGCACTATAGCATGAAACGGGCAAGCTTTACCAGTTCGTCGTGACACTACTCAACATCTTGTTGCGTCATAATTCGGCGAGGTATAAGTAACGGGCAGATTAACTTAATACTTGTAACTAATCGAATATATTTGTTATTGTATAAACATGCAACTAATCAAATATTTATACATATAAAATTAGGAGGTAAGTATGGCATTGAAATTGAACTCATTGGCTCTAAGCGAAATGAATAAACAGTTAATAAGAATTGAAACATGTATAAACTTCTTGTCAGAAGAACAGATTTGGTACAACCTTAAACCAAACATGAATAGCATCGGTAACTTATGTCTACATTTGGCAGGAAATGAATATCAACACTTTGTCAGCGGTATAGGTAACATGCCTTTTAATCGAACAAGATCAAGAGAATTTACTGAAAACAATGTAATGTCTGGAAAAGATTTGTTACAACTACTTAAAGAAGTAAGGCGACAATCATCTAGAATAATCTTAGGGCTCACGGAATCTGATCTACAAAGAAATGTAACAATACATTATTCAATCGATGATTGGAACAAAATGGTCGTACGTCCTACATTTGAAACGGAATCTCAATATTCAAGGGATATTGAAACAATGCTAGTTCATGTTTGTGAGTATTATAGTTATCATGCTGGTCAAATTGTTTTAATAACAAAATTATTGAATGATAATCAGGACAATATTACTGGTACATATCATTAAGGTTAACAGGTACGATAGCTGAATAGAGACACAGAAGGCAGATTGTCGCAACAATACACTCCATGTGAACGTCTGTTAATTGCTTACAAATGAGGGATGAGGGGGTGTCTATATGAGAATAAAAATGACACTAATTGTAATCTTGTTACTGCTGATCACCGCTTGTGGATCTAAGAGCCAATACAATGCTAAAGATTGCCCCGATGCAGAAATTGACTACATTGACGCTTTAATGTGGAATGACATGAAATACCAATATATTGGAGATGAGTCTTATTCAAATGAAGTATCAAAGGTCGGGAAGGGTAAGGAAGTTGGCGAGATTGTCTACACTTTATCAGACAACGCATGCATGGGATATAAAATGAAAAATGGAGATGCAACTTTCCTGCCTAAAGGTACGAAGGTCTATGAAGTGGATGGCTATAAATCTACTTTTAGACTTGTCGCTGGGGAGAAATTGTATCAATCGAATGATAACCCAAAAGCTAAAACCGTTTCAGATGTCTATGATATTCAAGGTAAAGTCTCCAAAATAAGCTTTGAGAGCACGAACGACGGCCACCATATTTCGGATTTTACCGAAGAAGTGGAGAAGGAATTTATAGAAGAATACCTTGCATTGGAGTATGTGGGTTTTGATGTAATATACAAAAGAGGTAAAGGACTTGGTGACAAAGGCAAGGAATTTCTGCGTATTCATTTGGATGATGGCACATCGTTCCGAATTAGTTATTGGACTGAGGAGAATCTTATAAGCCCTGGAGCAGTTGGAACGGACAGATTAAAAACAATAACACTAGAGCAGGGTAGTACCGATTAGGTTAAACGTTAACGGGTACGACAGTGGAGGAGCTTGCGAAGGCAACTCTTCTTTGTTTATTGAAGTAACGGACAGGTTAGTATGGTAAATATTTCTCTGAATATCTTCATTGTGATACTCTGCTAAGAGTAAATTGGCTTGATAAAGAATGGATTCAGGAAGAAATATCGAACAGAACTTCAATTACATCCTAAATCAATTTTTAAGAAGGAATGACTGGCTGAACAAACATCGCTCTTCTATAAAGCAACTGTTTGAGAATTACTTACTTTGATCCTTGTTTTGTCCATGCAAAGTAGTTATTCTCTCAACTAACGGGTTCGATAGTTCAATCAGATCAAGGAGCAGACCGCCGCGGCAGCTATTAGTTCCTTGATTTTCCACTAGAATAAGTTTCCGTACTTTGATATCCTCAAAGAGGAAATTTTTCCAACCAGGAGAGGAGCATCAAAATGAAAAATGTTTATTTTCGCAGTACGATCATCTTACTTTTATCCATGCTTCTGATATACCCTCTTCAGTCCGTTCAGGTAAAGGCCGCTGAACTTGCTTCTTTGGATATGTACTTTCCGACGGACATAGAAGAACACTGGGCTCATTACGAGCTGGACAACTTTGTAAACGCAGATTTGCTGCGGGGTTATGTGGATCAAGAAGGATATGTAACGGTAAAGCCAAACAATCCGATAAGCCGCGCGGAGTTTGTTTCGATTCTGGTTCGCGCATTAGGCCTGACAAGCGATGCGTCCGGAACGGCCTTCGCTGACGTCGAGCAAGGAAAATGGTACTTCGATTCGATTCGCGTTGCCAGCTCCCTTGGTATCGTTAACGGAATTAGCGCAACAAAATTCGGGCCAAACCAACTGATCAAACGCGGCGAGATCGCTGCAATGGTCGTTAGAGCCTTTTCTTCCTCTGTACAGTTTGAAGGAGAAACGAAGCTATTTACGGATGTACCCGACTATTTTGCTAAAGAATCCATTTTAAAAGCAAGTCAAGCCGGTATCGTGCGCGGAGCCAGTGAAACGCTGTTTAAGCCTTTCGCCAATGCGACACGGGCTGAAGCCGTTGTCATGCTGCAGCGTGCGCTAGATTTGCAAAAAAGCGCATTGCCTGAAGACGATTTGCTCACAGCTGCCGTTTTAGGTGTGGAGGAACAGGAAAATCAAACTATTAAAGATAAAACCTATGATCAGTTGGATGACGTATATGCGCAATTTCATACGGGTTATCAATTGGCGTTAAGCAATTCCTTTACTGAAGATCTGATTGCGCATATCAACCAAGGATATGAGATTGAATTTGAGAAAATAAGTGAACAAACGCTGACGGTTGTCGATAAAACAGATCGATTTGCCGTAGTTGAGTCGAAAGGCGGCAGCTACAAAGTAACGACCACGAAAAATAATGAGGCAACCACAGATACAGGGGCAACCGACGGCATATACTTATTGAAGAAAATGGATGACAACAGCTGGAAAATCTACATGTATTATCAGGATGAGCAGCAATAAACGAGCAACACGTTTGATAGATTTCATGTAAAAAGGGAGTGTGAACGGTTAACGTTCACGCTCCCTTTTTCATTTTAGCTGCTTACAAAGACTCTTAAGATATCATCTCCCTGTCGGATTAAAAGAAAAAATATGTTGTAGGAACTTCCATCCGACTCTAGAGCTAACAGGAGAACAATCGAAAGTGCAGAAGAGTATTCTTGATGTGTATGTGAAGTACTTATTAAATGTTCGTCCTGAGAGAGTAGAGAAAATTGACGATGAGCCACTGATTAAAGAATACCTCCAAAAATTGAAGGGAATGAGAGGGGAACGTTAATTGAGAATTGAACTGGCAGGATAGTATGACGAATTGGCGAATTCTAATTATGGTTGTACTATGTTTAGGGGGAATTATTTTGCAGGCAATTCAAGCTGTTTTTGTGGATCGTGATGGAACCATAGGCGGGACTGGGCATTTCATTCATCCTCGCGACTTTGAGTTGTTTCCTTCCTCTTTAGAAGCATTACACTTATTGAAAGAACATAGGATTAAAATATTTGCTCTTACCAATCAGCACAACATTGCCAAGGGCCTTGCAACTGAAATAGATTTTACTCAACAATTTGAAACATATGGCTTCGATGCGGCGTATATATGTCCTCATGAGCCAGAGGAAGGCTGTGAGTGCCATAAACCACGGCCTGGCTTGCTTCTAAAAGCTGCAAATGAACATGGACTTGATCTGAGCTGTTGTGCTGTAATTGGTGACGTGGGTTCAACAGATATGCTAGCGGCAGCCGCAGTAGGAGCAAAAAGAGTCCTTGTAGAGACTGGCTGGGGTAAGCAGTCTTTGGAAAAATATCGTCACAAGTGGTATGATCAAGCATCTCCCGATTTTGTTGCAAAGGACCTTTTAGACGCAGTGAGATGGTTAGTTGGAAGCCATAACAAACAAGAATAAGTAACGCGTTATAAGCTAACGGGAGTTCAATAAAACAGCGACAGTCTAGGATAATGTTTTCTCGTCTGATATGCTCCCCATACGGTAGACAGGTGAAATAATAAAAAGCCTGCTACTGTGAGGGGAGCTTTTTCATGTCTAGAGGAAAATATACTGCTTTGGAGAAACTCGCCATTCTCGAAGAAGTATCGAATGGGGAAATTGGTTTTTTGGCAGCTGCGAAGAAATATGGGATTAATAAGACGACTTTAATGAAATGGCAGCGTCGGTACAAGACGTATGGGTATGAAGGGCTTGAGCGCCGTACGCATCTTCAAAGCTATAGTGCTGAGCTTAAACTCCAAGCGGTGAAGGATTACCTTGAGGCGGGGTTGTCTCAGTATCAGATCATCGATAAATACAAGATTGCTAGTACGAGACAGCTTTTCAATTGGATTAACAAGTATAATGGTCATAGCAGTTTAAAAGCCTATAAAGGGGAAGCAAAAGCTATGACAAAGGGGCGCTCTACGACTTGGCAAGAACGGATCGAGATTGTCCAGTATTGCCTGACCAATCAACATGATTACCAAAAGACAGCGGGACAGTTTCAGGTCTCCTACCAGCAAGTATACCAATGGGTGAAGAAGTTCGAAGATGGCGGTCAGGATGCGTTAAAGGATGGCCGAGGGAGAAAGAAAGCCCCGGAAGAGTTAACGGAGGCCGATCAACAGAAACTCA